>JAESQF010000064.1 GCA_016765295.1 Oleispira sp. | reverse complement strand
TATTGCGGTAAGTTCAAATGCCGAAGCAGCTCGTCGAGCTCAAAGCGAGGAGGGTGCAGCAGCCATTGCCAGTGAAGCGGCAGCCGAGCTTTATGATCTAAATATTATCACGGCTAATATCGAAGATATGCCAGATAATACCACGCGATTTTTAATTATAGGCCCGCAAACAACCGATATTAGTGGTGATGATAAAACCTCTTTATTAGTCGCTAGTAAGAATGAGCCTGGCGCGCTTTATCATGTATTGGCACCGTTTCATGAGGCTGGGGTTAGCCTAACGCGTATCGAAACTCGTCCGTCTAAATCAGGGACTTGGAATTATATTTTCTTCATCGACCTTGAAGGTCATCAAAATGAAGAAAAGGTGAAAAAGTCTATGGCCTTAGTCCAGCAGCAATGTACTGATTTTAAGTGCTTAGGTTCTTATCCTAAAGCTGTGTTGTAAATAGAACTTATTTGAGTTTAAAAAGTTATGACTGATCAAAGAAATTCAGAGTTGTGTGAAAAAGCACGAGCAGAAATTAAAAGTTTACGCGCTTATCAGCCAGGCAAGCCAATAGATGAGCTTGCGCGTGAGTTTGGTTTAAATGCCGATGATATCGTAAAGCTGGCCAGTAATGAAAATCCTACGGGTCCAAGTAAAAAAGCGATTGTGGCTATGGAAAAAGAAGCGCGTGAGTTAACTCGCTACCCTGATGGTAATGGTTTTGACCTCAAACAGGCGCTTTGCCAGAAGTTATCAAAAGATTCTGTGGCCGTTAAGCCTGAAAATATTACACTAGGTAATGGCTCTAGCGATATTTTAGATTTTATCGTTAAGTGTTTTGTCGCTAAGGGGGATGAAGTTGTTTTCTCTCAGCACGCGTTTGCTATTTATGGTTTGGTAACAAAAATTCAAGGGGGCGAATGTAAAATCGTTCCGGCAAAAAATTATGGTCATGACCTTGATGCGATGGCGGCAGCTATTTCAGCTAAGACTCGTTTAGTCTTCATCACCAACCCAAATAACCCAACGGGTACCTGGTTAACTCAAACTGAAATCGCTGATTTTATGGCGAAAGTGCCTAGTGACGTTGTAGTGGTTTTAGATGAAGCCTATTTTGAATACGTGAGCGAAGCCGAATACGCCAACGGTTTAACCCTGATCTCTGATAATCCAAATCTTGTAGTCACTCGCACCTTTTCGAAAGCTTATGGCTTGGCGTCTTTACGTGTGGGTTATGGTATTTCTAGCCCTGAAGTAGCTGATTTGATGAATCGTGTGCGACCTCCGTTTAATGTGAACTCCTTTGCTTTGGCAGCGGCGGTTGCGGCGTTAGGTGATGATGAGTATGTAGCTGAAAGCAAGGCTGTAAATGATGCGGGCATGGCGTATTTAACTCGGTCATTTGATCAGTTGGGTTTACCTTATATTCCGTCGGTAGGGAATTTTATTAGTTTTGAAATTCCACCTGTAGTAAGTGCTGGCGTTACCGGTGTTTCAGCTGCAGAAGTTGATAAAAATCTTTTGGCTGTCGGAGTAATCATTCGTCCTATTGCTAATTATGAAATGCCAAATCACTTGCGGGTATCAATTGGTACTCAAGCTGAGAATGAAACGTTTATAGTCGCTTTAACTAAAATTTTAGCGGATACGCGCTCTTGAACAGCTCTCGCATAAAAAAAAATCTTCATATACCTAATGTCGCCATTATAGGTTTAGGTCTGATTGGTTGTTCTTGGGTGAAAGCTCTTAAGCTTGCAGGTTGCGCTGGCTCTATTTCAGGCTTCGACCGCAATTTAGATTCTATGCAGCAAGCTTTACAGGTCGGCTTGATTGAAGACTATTCACTAGACATTACTGATGTGGTTCGTGATGCAGATTTTATTATTATATCTGTGCCGATTTTAGCGGTCGGGGATGTTCTTGAACAGATTAAAGATAGTCTAACCGATACAGTTATTTTGACTGATGTGGGCAGTGTAAAAGGCAATGTTTCTAAGGATGTTTCAAAAATACTGGGCGAAAAATTTGATCGCTTTGTCTTAGGTCATCCGATTGCAGGTTCTGAACTCAGTGGTGTTTCTGCCGCCGATGAAAACCTATTTAAGCATCACAAAATTATTTTAACTCCAGAGCAGCGCACTTGTGAGCGCGCTTTAGATCTAGTGACGGATGCGTGGGAATTAACCGGTGGTGTGGTTGAGTTAATGTCTGTGCAGCATCATGATGAAGTCTTGGCGGCGACCAGTCATTTGCCGCATTTATTGGCATACTCATTAGTTGATACTTTAGCGAATAGTCACGAAAATAAAGATATCTTTAATTATGCAGCCGGAGGTTTTCGTGATTTTACCCGTATTGCTTCAAGCAGCCCTATTATGTGGCGCGACATTTTTGTCGGTAATAAAGACGAAGTATTAAAGGCGCTGGATTTATTCACCGCCGACTTACAGCAGCTACGTGAAGTAGTTGCCAATGAAGATAAAACTCAAATGATGGGCACCTTTACTCGCGCGAAGGCTGCCCGTGACCATTTTACTAAAATATTGGCTCGCAGAGCGTATGTGGAATCCATGACAAGTCAGACTGTAAATTATATAGCAAAACCGGGTGGTAAGCTTTCCGGTGAATTCCGTGTTCCTGGTGATAAATCGATTTCTCATCGATCTATAATGCTAGGCTCTTTGGCGGAAGGGACAACCGAAGTAACAGGATTTTTGGAGGGCGAGGATAGTCTTGCTACGCTTCAGTCTTTCCGGGATATGGGGGTGGTCATCGAAGGGCCGCACCGCGGTCGTGTTACCGTTCATGGTGTAGGTTTGCACGGTTTGAAAATGCCACCGAATGCATTGTATTTGGGCAATTCAGGTACGTCTATGCGCTTATTATCTGGTTTGATGGCGGCGCAAAAGTTTGATGTTGAAATGACCGGTGATGAGTCTTTATCTAAGCGTCCGATGAGTCGTGTCGCTGATCCGTTACGTAAAATGGGTGCGGTGATTGAATCGGCTGATAATGGTCGTCCGCCACTAAGAATTAAAGGTGGTCAGCCTTTAAAGGGTATTCATTACGAACTGCCGATGGCCAGTGCGCAGGTGAAGAGTTGTTTGTTATTGGCAGGTCTTTACGCTGAAGGCGAGACCACTGTTATCGAACCTGCACCGACCCGTGATCATACCGAGCGTATGTTAAAAGGTTTTGGCTATCCAGTTGAAGTAGATGGCCCTAAAGTAACCGTTCGTCCAGGTGGAAAATTAACCGCGACTAAGATTGATGTGCCTTCAGATATTTCTTCTGCAGCTTTCTTTATGGTAGCAGCGACTATTGCGAAAGATTCAGATATTACCCTTCAGCATGTAGGGATTAATCCAACCCGTATCGGTGTGATTAATATTCTTCGCCTGATGGGGGCGAATATTGAAATGCTAAATGAGCGTGAAGTCGGTGGTGAGCCAGTTGCTGATCTACGTATTCGCAGTGCTCAATTAAAGGGTATTCAGATTCCCGAAGATCAGGTGCCATTAGCAATTGATGAATTCCCGTCGATATTTATTGCAGCCTCCTGCGCAGAAGGTACTACGGTTCTGACCGGCGCTGAAGAATTACGCGTAAAAGAAAGTGATCGAATTCAGGCTATGGTAGATGGCTTGCAGATCTTGGGCGTAGATGCCCAAGGTACTGAGGATGGCGCTATTATTAAAGGCTTCGGCAGCGAAGGCTTTTTTAATGGCGGCGAAGTTGACAGTGTTGATGATCACCGCATTGCGATGAGTTTTACCATTGCCTCGTTGCGCGCTAATGCATCCATTGTGGTGAAAGATTGCGCTAACGTCGCGACTTCGTTCCCTGGTTTTGTTGAATTGGCCAGTGGTTGTGGTATTCAGGTCTCGGTTGAGAAGTAATATGAGCGATATAGAAGTTAAAGATTTACCAGAAATTAAGTTGTC
>JAESQF010000063.1 GCA_016765295.1 Oleispira sp. | reverse complement strand
GATTTGCGTGCAAAGCTTGGCTTACTTGTTATAAACAAGACGCTAATCTAACCACTAGCGTCTAAGGTATTTTAACCAACGCCATACATTCAACGAGCTCGCCAAAGACCCAGCAACATACGTCAGCGCGGCAGCTAATAGAATCTGCCGTGCGCTTTTCATATCTTGCTCATTAAGATATTCGCCCTCTTCTAAAATAGGCAAAGCTTTACCGAAACTCGCATCCCATTCTACTGGCAGTGTAATCAAATGAACTAAAGTACTGGCCAATACCGACAACACAGCCACGACTAGACTAACCCGGCTTGCCGCAGGATTCATCGCCGCGAGTAATGGACTGATCCAAAATGCGATCGGAGCAATTCGCTCAGCGACATTGGCGAATTTAGCGGCCTGAATACGCGCATTAAAGGTTTTCTCTTTATTGTAATCTTGAATCGCATGGCCTACCTCATGAGCCGCCACCACAATCGCAGTCAAAGAGCGGCCATTGAGCTTGTCTGGGGTTAATCTCACCACCTTATCCTTCGGATCATAATGATCCCCTGCTAGAGTCTCTTCGACGGTCACACCTTCGAGCCCCTGGACTTTAATCAGATGCTGCGCTAATTCCCCCCCAGTACCGGGAAAGTCCTCTCTATCGTCGCTATGAGACTTCAATACACGACCAACCCACCACTGCGGCAGAGTAAATACAGCTAATAACAGTAAAAACGCAATAATCCACATAGCTATTAAGACCTAAACGAAATAAAAATAATAAACGGCCTATCATCATATCAAGGTTGAATTAACATTGCTGCGCCCCCAAATTAGGCATGAGCCGCTAATCTTGTTAAAATGCGCCGCAAATTTAGTAAACCACCGTTAATTGTCTGCTTGTTAGTCGTTATTTCACGGCTATTTAATTCAAGCACCGAGGTTTTTCCTTTGAGCATTAAATACATCGCTTCCTCTAAACTGCCAACACCTTTTGGTGAATTCACCATGCATGGTTTCGAAGATGAAAGCACAGGGAAAGAGCATGTTGCGTTATCAATGGGAGATATCGACTCAGGCGAGCCTGTCTTGACCCGAGCGCATTCAGAATGCCTAACCGGTGATGCCCTATTCAGTATGCGCTGTGACTGTGGCTACCAGCTAGAAGAAGCATTGAGTTCCATCGCTAAAGCTGGCCGTGGTGTAGTGTTATACCTGCGCCAGGAAGGGCGTGGCATTGGCTTATTGAATAAGATTAAAGCCTACAGCTTACAAGACCAAGGTGCTGATACCGTAGAAGCTAATGAACAATTGGGTTTTGCCGCTGACCTGCGTAAATATGACATGTGTCAGCCCATGTTGGCGCACTTAGGTATTCAGACCATTCGCCTAATGACTAATAACCCACGTAAAGTGAAAGCCTTATCTGAAGCGGGTGTCACAGTGTTAGAACGAGTAGCGATTGAAGTCGGTCGTAACCCACATAATGAGGGTTATTTGGATACTAAAGCGACCAAGCTCGGGCACTATTTAAAAGCCAGTGCCAAAGCCGATGTCAGCCATCAAGATGATGACGCTTAATAAAGCCAACTAATACTGGGTGAAGGGCTGGCTTTCTATTGTAAGAAGTGGAAAGCACGCTGTTCGCTGTATTTCCTTGTTAGGGCGTATTTTTTGTTCCGCTCTATAAAGTCCATTTGCTAACATTATTTCAATAACATTATCATAAAGTAGTGCACTCTCAATTTCACACGATCTAGGAAAATAGCTAGAACCGCATGTCATACCGGGAACCAAATTGGCTTCAATAAAAAAGCAATCTCCTGCTTTATTAGCTCTAATGTCTATTCTGCCAAAATCCCTCACACCTAAGGTCAAGAACGAATTAATAGCCAGTTTTATCACTTCATTTTTTGTTTTATCATCTGCAATTGATTTTAGTTCTTCTGAATTATCATTCTTTACCTTTTGACCTAAAATTCTAAGCCCATTTTTTGATTCTGGCGGGACTATTTCGATAGGAGAAATGATGAGTTCGTTATTGGGTGTATTTATTATTGAAACTGTAAATTCACGCCCATCCAAATACTCCTCAACCAAAACAGGAGTACTAAACCTGCGATACAATGACAATACTTTAGCTTCAAACTCCGAAAAAATTGTCGTGAAAGAGAAATCGTCAATGCCATTTCCATTTGCTGCATCTATTGGCTTTAAAAATAATGGGAATTTAATGGGGAGTTCACTTGCACATTGGTACTGCCCAGGAATTGCAGTGAAATATTTTGCAGTCTTAATTCCTTTATTTGCTAAATATAATTTAGCTTTAATTTTATTAGAATCAAATCTCAGTACATCTCTTGATGAGCCAGTGAAATTAATTCCATGCCGAGAAAAATATTCACTTAACCAAATAGTTTCTCCATCTTGAAGTGAAATATATTTTACAGCCAAAACAACCAAGTCTGGATTTCTTTTAACAATGCCATCAAGGTCTCGTTTAGATTTGCATATATTTAATTTTACGTCATGCCCTGCTCTATCAATAGAATCAAATACACTCCGACAAGCCCCTAAAGCTCCAAATCCTGTTTCGTTCAAGCTTTCATTATGATTTGTTACAATTTCAATTTTCAATACTTGCTCCCTTAATAATTTACAATATTTTTATCGAAATTTATCACCACCAATAAAACATGCAGGAATATATAAATTAAATAATATGCTGCGACAGCATTGTTTTAATTTACTTGTTATATTTTAAGAGAGGCAACTACAAGCTATAGCAATGACAGTATAGGGAAAATGTTACAGAATTATGACAGGGGATTATTATGCATTTTTAGATTATGTTTAGACAATACAGTATAACGAGAGTATAAATTATTTAAGTGCCATTGCCTTGTCGAGCACACGACTGTCACAATTATATCGGCATACTCTGTATCTATGATCGTGTCTATGTGTGCTTTGATAGTAATCGTAAAGAACATGCAACTAAATATTACTTAGTGAAAAGGTTATACTCGAAAATAAAATGAATATACTACACATCTCAGATATGCATTTCGGCCCTCGTCACTGGCTAGGACAAAATGATTTATTGCTGGAAAAATTGAACAGCTATGCGACGGATATCGTAATCAACACAGGTGACAATACGACGGATGCTCTGGAAAATGAATTTGAAGCCGCGGGGAATTTTTTAAGATCAATAAATTGCCAACACATAGTTTCAATCCCCGGCAATCATGACAAACGAAACATGCGCAGTGCCGATTATTTCCGTCAGTATATCGACGACATGGAAGTTATTCGCCCGTTAAATCGTGAAAACTGTAGAAAGAAAAATATTTTCCTTGATGGCAATACCAATGGCATAAAGGAACATTTTACTGACATCAACTTTCTTAAAAATATCACGATCAATGGCGAGTCCATTCTAATAGTATGCCTAGATTCCAACTCACTCTATGAAGACAACGGTTTTGTCGATAAGGAAATACTGCGAACTCTCTCTCATGCAATTGCCAAGGAAAGTTACGATAGAATAATTCTTCTAAATCACCACTCCGTCCTAGACACGGATTCAGACCCTCTTTTCAACTCCAGAAAAGTTGTCGAGTTCGTCAGAGAGAATAATATAGAACATGTTTTCTGTGGCCATACTCATCACTTGTCAATAATGAGATCAACCGACCTGTACCACAAACACTCATTCACTCAATATAAGAATGGATCACTATCAAGCGGTAATACTCCCAACGACACAAATATGTTTCTGTATTATAAAAACTTTGGCACCGATTCAATGGAAATTCATGTCGTTAGAGCCATTATTGAAAATGGAAGCCTGGGATTTAAAGAAGAAATAATCACCACATCCTAAGTTTGTAATATTCGCTCGGGGAAATATAGATCGTCATCTTTCTTATTCGGTATTACGGTCTATTTAGACCCGCGCATAGCGCGGTTTCAACTAACAAGCGCGACACTCTGTTAAACAGTCAAGTTGATTTACGGCCAAGTGAACTTGTTCAATAATTTTTTATTTCTCAATGTAATTCAAAATACTTTCCGAAGAACCCACTAAAAAATGGAGAATTATTTTTCCTATAGAATTACCTAGCTCGCTGATATTGTTTGGCCTTGTTACATTTATGCCCCGAATATAGCCCCCACCAACAACATAGCCAACATTACCATTACCATAGGCGAAGATATTCTAGAAAATTTGCTTATTAGCTGTGGCGACCCTAAGGACCTAACCGCGCTATAAGCTTCCTCAGCCTGGGAAAAAACTTGAGGGCTTACTTCAACCTTGTTTGCTTTTCTAATTTCTTCGCATAACTCTTCAATCTCTCCAATACTCAAGAAATTTAAATGCGGTTCGTCCGGACTGTGACACATGATAATTGAGTATATTAGATCTTTATGTGTTTCTGGAATGGCAAAACAAGATCTACATATTTGATGGGCATCGGGCTTAGTATTGCCACAATACATACAAAAACTTTTCATCGTTCTGATACGCTCCAATTAAATTTAACGCCTGCATTTTCGGCGGTTTTGTAGCGAGGCACCAGTGGAAAACCGTTCCAAGCCACGCAGTGGCTGAGCCAACATGTACTTGTTAAACTTTAAGACATCCATTCTAGCCACACTCTTTCATCAGGGTGATGTAGCGCTACATCTTCTAATGCAGCACAACCACTTCTTTATTATTTAGATCTATCACATATAAGAAATTCGTGACGTAAACTCCTGCATCATGAACTGAATCTAATTCTTTATCTGAAAGAACTTCCGCTCCAATCCAAACCGCGTGTTCACCTGTAAGGATTACTGATTCTAGTTCTTTAAAACCTTCTAGGGTTGCTACAAATATGACCATATCAATTTAACGCCTAGCATTTTTGGTGGTTTTGGAGCAAGGTACGAGCGGAAAACCGTCTGACCACGCAGTGGTTAATGCAACATGCTTTTGTTATGTGATTTTGTTATAAATTCATGGTTTATAATCCATTAACAAAATGAAGAACCAAATAAACACGGCCGCCGGAATTACATAAGGGGCAATAAAGAATAAGAACAGTAAGGATGTTGTTTTCTTTACCCACCCTGTTCCTCTTAATGAAATGCTTTCTTCACAATAAGGGCACCTGAACGATCTATCTTTTTGGCACTCATCGTGACTAAATTGAATTTCTTGTGCATCAATAGCATTCTTACATTTTGAACATTTCATATTAGAAGTCAAAAACCATTCACATAACGCCTAAATCAGTCGCGCGATTTAGGCGTTGGATGTATTTTTTTATTATGTGCTGCTAAATCAATAGAGCCATCTTTCGTTTTAAGCCACCCATAAACATACTTACAGATTTCATAAGTAGTTGCATTGAATGCTTCTACCGCCTCTAAAAATATACTATCTGGCACGTCATTTGAGTATGAACCAATGCCAATAGAAAACTTTCCTTCATCATTTTCAGAGAACACATGATGAAAGTGACTTTCAGATAGATGAACATAACCACAGGTTTTTTCGTACACCTTAGGTATCCAAGGAATATTAGCACTTAACTTTTCTACTAAGAATGCATCAAACATCTTATTACCAGATGCATCTTTTAGTTTTCTTATGGCAGTACCCTTCATTACTTCCGCTACAAACTCATCAGGCCTCTCAACTAACCAAGTTGCTGAGTAGCGCAGCAGGTTGTCAATCTGAAGCCTCAATAGAGGTGCCGCACAAAGAAACTTCCTATCCTCGATCAACAACTTGAAACCTTCAGACAGTTCAAGCGATCTATTAACAACAGCCATCGTCATAATGTCTACATGAAATACATCACCAGCCTTAGCTACCCTTTTTGATAATGACAGCAGTTCTTTGTTTAGGTTTTCTGTTTTCTCTAAAGACGCAAATATTTGATCAGACACAAATCACTCCTTGTAGGCACGTAACGCTTAGCTAAAGGGCGTGCGTCAGCACGTCCAGTGTAGGTCGTCTTTTGGGCCGAATTTAATTTCAGCGTATTGTTATAGCGCAGTTCACGGCATACGCTTACTATCTAATACAGCATTGCACAAAGTAAAAAACTTAGGTATTAGGTCGTCATAACAATCGGCAATAAATTCCAATACGTTCTGATTTTCTACTGATTTATTTTGATATTTTTTATTTAATATATCAGTAGGCAATCTATAATCAAATTCCTCAAACTCAAGACTCCCTCCTTGATTACTAACTCGAATTAAGTGTTTGTGCTTTATTCTATTTACATACCCTTTTACTTTTTGAAAATTTTCTTCCTCTATGAAGTCAATTAAAGTAGTGAAGAAATCATGGTCATTGTACTTACATAAGAAATCCTTACTCCACTTGATATCCTGGTCTTTCAGATTTTTGGAAATAGGTATAAATAAATGAAGTAGATATGGAAATGAATCTAGTAACGAATGAAGGCTATTTAAAAAACCTGAAATATGAGCTTCGTATACGAATCTGAGTTTTACATTTTCACCTTTACGCTGAATTTGTAAATAACGATCCCGCCTTAGATTTTCCGTAGTTGCCGCATCGATAAGTGTAGAATAGTGATACTCGCAAAATTGCAACCAATGATAAATCGACTGGGAGCATATTTCAATTCGTTTTAAATAACATCCTTGCTCTAACTTTTTAAGCGATACGAAACTTTGTATGTTTAATTCATCAGGATTCATAGTTGCTTCCTTGCGCGATAACGCCTGCATTTTCGGCGGTTTTGTAGCGAGGCGCGAGCGGAAAAACCGTCCAAACCACGCAGCGATTGTTGCAACACGCACTTGTTATGCATTTCTAAGTTGCTCAGAAAATATCTCACGTATAAGCTGGCATTGATAAGTCTCCATCGATGTACACGCATTAGAAAATCCAATAAACCAATCGACCCACTCAAATGCATCGCTATCACTTTCTATGTGTGGATATAAAGTAAATATTAGTGCTCGGAGTATGCTTTCTTTAGATTTCCCAATGTGTCCTCGATTCTGATCTAGAAACTTCCAAACTCGAAGTCTAGCCTCTTTCAGTTCCTGCTCAGAAGAATTCCCCAACCGATAGCTTTGAGCTACTTCAAAGTCTCGCTTAGTTGAATCTGGAAATTTATTCTTAAATCGTTCTAGAGACCTAAGCATAAATGTAAATATTTCAGCTTCAAAATCGTTTAAATCGTACGATTGCTCTAGCTTATCAAATAGATCTTTAGGGTGAGTCATAATTTACTATGCATAACGCCGCCTTCTTGGGTTTATCCCAAGAGAGGCTTTGTTATACATTTTCATATTTTTCAAATGATTCTTTTTTAACTAGGAGGTCAACTTTAAAATCTATATACCCATCATCACCGATATATACGGCTTTAGGGCGCATTATAAGATCATCAAATACTTTGGCATCAGAAATTTGTCCCGCCATTTCTGCTGGGATAAAGCCAATTGTAGCTTCTTTCTTTCCAAAGAAACCTTTCCTAGAAGCTGTAACTTTTATTGCATTAGAATCGTACTTATTTTTAGTATCCTGTTTCATACCAAAGGACATATTGCCTTTTTTTACTATTTTGAAAAATTCATCTTTATAGTGCTGAATCCCTGATATTGCGAATTCGCGCTCTAGAATTCTGTAACCGTCAGGAATTTCAACTTTCCATCTTTCTTTAATAGGCATAGATAATCCCTAATTTGTATAACAGCTTAATCATGCGCATGCGCGTTTGCACGGAAGTGACTTTTAGAAACTTCACGGCAACTGATTGATTTAACTCGGTATTTTTTGAAATCCATTTCCAAGCTCCAGATAAACGCGCATGCGCGTTTGCATCTTTTTATACGAGATAGCGAGGGTCTCGTTATGTCAGTGCTTATATTGATAATGCACTGATTTTGCTGCATTTATAAAATTTGTTCCAGTGCAAACGTGCACTCTAACAAAATTTTCCGTGCATTTGAGCAGAAAACAACCCAATACTTCAGCATCAACTGTATATAAAACAGCATTTGAATTTGTAGTATTTCACGCTTATTAAAGAGGTTGGATCTAGAATTTATTAGATATCATCTGGCGGGATAAAAGGTAAAGAGTTATAAATAACTCTTTACCTTAGCCACGATAGCCGTTTGATCGATACCAATATCGGTCAACTGCTGAGTTGGGGATGCGTGTTCAATATAACGATCGGGTATGCCCATTAACTGACAAGGCGTAGTAATACCTTGCTCAGCTAAATATTCCAGCACTGCAGATCCTGCACCACCCATAATGGCATTTTCTTCTACACAGATTAGCTGATCGTGAGAACTCGCTAGCTCTGCCACTAAAGCTTCATCTAACGGCTTCACAAAGCGCATATCCGCAACACTTATCTCAATGCTTAGCTGAGCTAATTCTTCAGCGGCTGCCAAAGCAAAGTTCACACAAGAGCCAAAGGCTAATACCGCAATCGACTTATGTTCATTGGCGGCAGAACGCGTGCGACGCATAATCCCTTTGCCTATGGGCAATAGCTGCATCTGAGCTTGTGGCTCAATACCGGCACCGCTGCCGCGAGGGTACCTTACCGCCGCTGGGCCTTCATATTGATAGCCGGTATATAACATCTGGCGACATTCGTCTTCGTTCGACGGCGCCATGATGACCATGTTTGGAATTGGACGTAAGAAGCTGTAATCGTATGCGCCATGATGCGTTGGGCCATCTTCACCCACCAGCCCAGCACGATCAATGGCAAACAATACGTCTAAATTTTGCAGTGCGACATCGTGAATTAACTGATCATAGCCGCGCTGTAAAAAGGTCGAATAAATAGCAACAACGGGCTTCGCCCCTTCGCATGCCATACCACCAGCCAAGGTCACGGCATGCTGTTCGGAAATAGCGACATCAAAATAACGTTTAGGATACAGTTCAGAAAAACGAATCATATCTGAGCCTTCACGCATCGCAGGGGTAATTCCCATTAAGCGTTCATCGGCTTCTGCCATGTCGCACAACCAGTTACCAAAAACGTTGGAGTAGGTCGGTTTTGCGATGGCAGTCGAGGGCTTGATATTCTGCTTTTTCAAGGCGTGATATTTAATCTGCTCGGCTTCTGCGGGTGCATAACCTTTGCCTTTTTTCGTCACGATGTGAAGAATTTTAGGCCCAGGTAATTTCTTTAAATTGGCCAGGGTATGCACAAGTTCTTCGGTATCATGACCATCGATGGGGCCGTAATAATTAAAACCTAGCTCTTCAAAAAAGATACCCGGCGCGACCATCGCTTTCATGTGCTCTTCGGTCTTACGCATGAATTCCCAAGCGGTGGTGCTTTTTTGCAGTATTTTTTTGCTGCCTTCGCGGAAAGAGGCATACGTTGGACTTGACCATAGGCGGGTAAAGTATTTATTCAACGCACCTACGTTATCTGAAATTGCCATGTCGTTATCATTGAGGATAACCAGTATATCGGCTTTCTCATGACCTGCATGGTTTAGCGCTTCAAACGCCATACCTGCGGTCATCGCACCATCACCAATAATCGCAACCGCTTGATTGTCTTTACCCATCGCGCGCATACCAAGGCTCATGCCCATTGCCGCGCTGATTGAGGTACTTGAGTGGCCAACGCCAAAGGTATCGTATTCACTTTCGCTGCGTAATGGAAAAGCGGCCAGCCCTTCTCTACTGCGAATACTGGTCATCTGTTCACGGCGACCAGTAATGATTTTATGCGGATAAGCTTGATGGCCAACATCCCATACGAGTTTATCGTTAGGAGTATCAAAGACGTAATGCAAAGCCGTGGTTAATTCCACCACCCCTAGCCCAGCACCAAAGTGGCCGCCAGATTGACCAACGCTGTAAATAAGAAATTCACGCAACTCGTGGTTAAATTGCTCGAGCTGATCTAACGCTAATAAGCGCAGATCTGCCGCATTGGTCACAGAGTCCAATAGAGGCGTTGTTGGTCTTTCATTGGGTATTTCAGTAAACATGCACTTCACGATTTGGCTAGCACTGTAAGGCAAGAACTAAATCATTCCGCCTTCATGCGCTTATTCATTATAGTAAAAGGCGCTATTCTACTCTTCTAGCACGGCAAGTAGAACCAATAAATAAAACGCCCTTATTTATACTATTTATTACCTCGGATATTAATGATCTCGAGTAATAATGTAATCCGCCAGTTGTTCTAAAGCAGTGGTATCGCCAGCAAGTTGGGTTAATGCGCTCAAAGCCAACTGGTGTAACTGTTTCGCCTTTTCTTTTGCCCCTGCTAAGCCCAATAACGCAGGATAGGTAGGCTTGTTCAGGGCGATATCGGCTCCCTGTTGCTTACCGAGTGTTGCGGTATCACCTTCAATATCCAGAATGTCATCTTGCACCTGAAAAGCGAGGCCAATCGCGTTCGCATACGCAGTAAGGTGCTGCAAACTTTCACTATCGGGATCACCGCAATAGGCTCCCATCAGTACGCTGATGCGAATCAATGCCCCGGTTTTATGGGCGTGCATACGTTCGATATGAGCAAGATCAATCTCTTTGCCTACTTCCTTACCCACAGACGCTAGATCAATCGCTTGCCCTGCGACCATGCCTGATGCACCTGAGCCTTGGCTTAATAGGCGGATCAACTGTAAGCGCTGGGCCATAGAAAAATCGGCGGGCATATCGGCCAAGATTTCAAAGGCACCGGTTAATAGTGCATCCCCTGCAAGAATCGCCGTCGCTTCGTTAAATTTAATATGACAGGTTGGCTGACCCCGGCGTAAATCATCGTCATCCATCGCTGGTAAGTCATCATGAACTAAGGAATAACTATGCACCATTTCAATAGCGGCCATCGCGATATCGACTCGCCCATCATCAATGCCCATAGCTTGAGCCGTCGCTTGCACAAGAAACGGCCGCACACGTTTACCGCCATTTAAAAGGCTGTACGTCATTGCATCGGCGAGATAAGAATCGCTGATATTTAAATGATTTAACGCTGATTTCAATCCACTTTCACAGCGCTGTTGGCTGCTGCTAAGCTGATCTTTGAAGCTAGTACTAATAGAGGTCATTGGAATTTATTCTTCACCGTCCGCAGGTGTTGCAAAAGGCTGGGCTTCCATTTGGCCATTTTTTTGCAAGAGTAACTGTACTTTCTGTTCAGCTTTAGCCAAAGCATTTTGGCAATCACGGGTATATTTAATCCCTTGTTCAAAGGCTTTTAAAGAATCTTCTAGAGTCATTTCACCCGACTCCATGCGCTCAACTAAACTTTCTAATTCCGCTAGGGATTGTTCAAAATGGAAGGTTGTTTTCGCCATAGTGCACCTATATTTTTGCCGCTTTAAGCCATCTCTCAGTCGCGCCACACTAACCGAGCATTCTATTCTAATCAAGTAGCGAATTCGCTGATCGTATTATCCAATATATTGCAGCAGAATAAAATTCTTTGTCTACACTTTTCATATACACCTTCATAAATATTAAAATTTTATCGATAGCTAAAGGAGTAGCAGTGGATCTCGCATCTCTGATTGGAATATTAGGCGCCTTCGGCTTAGTGGTCATGGCAATGGTTCTGGGTGGCGACATTATTATGTTCGTCAACATTCCGTCCTTGCTCATCGTAGTTGGCGGTAGCTTATTTGTCGTGCTAATGAAGTTCGAGCTTGGAACCTTTCTAGGCTCATTCGGCATTATGGCCAAAGCCTTCATGTTTAAAGTCAGCAAGCCTGAAGAAATCATCGAAGAAGCAGTTGAACTGGCGGGCCTTGCTCGTAAAGGTGGCTTGTTATCGTTAGAAGGCAAAGAAGTCAGTAATGATTTCCTCGCCAAAGGCATCCAGTTATTGGTTGATGGTCATGACCCAGAAGTGGTTAAAGCACTGCTGGGTAAAGATATGAAGCTGGCGCAAGAACGGCATAAATACGGCGCAACGTTTTTTACCCACATGGGCGACGTAGGCCCAGCGATGGGGATGATTGGTACTCTTATTGGTCTAGTGGCCATGCTCGCCAACATGGACGATCCAAAATCAATTGGCCCGGCTATGGCAGTTGCTCTACTGACTACACTCTATGGCGCGATGATGGCGACCATGATAATGATTCCTATGGCCGACAAACTTATATTGCGTGCTGAGCAAGAAGGTCTGATTCAAGCAATGATTGTTGATGCCCTGATTGCCATTCAAGGTGGTCAAAATCCTAGGGTTATTGAAGCCATGCTGCAAAATTATGTGAAAGAGAAACAACGTGTGGTAGCGGAGTAATCAAGGATGAGTAATGAGGAAGAAGAAGTCTGTGACTGCCCCAAGGGTATTCCGGCATGGGTAATGACATTTGCCGATTTGATGTCACTACTTATGTGTTTCTTCGTTTTATTATTATCATTTGCCGAAATGGACGCATTAAAATTTAAGCGCTTAGCGGGCGAGTTGCGCCTAGCATTTGGTGTACAAACTCAAATTAACGCGGATGACCCACCCAAAGGCACCAGTGTTATTGCCAAACACTTTAGCCCCTCGATACCTGAGCCAACCCCCATTAATGAAATTCGACAAAAAACCAGTGACTTAACCAAAAGCAGCTTAGAAATTTTATGTCAGGACGAAGTTACTCAGCAACAAGAGCGCCAAGGGGATGAAGGCCAAAAGACGCGCGAAATTGTTGTACCCAAAGAAGCTGCGGCAGAAAAGAAAGCAGAAGACACTGCCGTAGAAATAGCGGCCGATTTAGAAATGGAGGTTTCTAGCGGTAAAATTGAAGTAGAGACTCAAGGTAAAAAAATCATCATTCGCATTCGAGAAAACGGCGCTTTTCGCTCTGGCTCTGATTATATTGAAGATAAGTTTTTACCAGTGATTGATAAAATTCGTGAAGTATTAATCAACATACCAGGGCGTATTTCGGTAGAAGGGCATACCGATAACATACCCAGCAAAGGGCGCTTCCGTTCAAATTGGGCGCTATCTTCAGCGCGGGCCGCCGCTTTTGCACAAGAGCTATTTATCGCACCAGAAATGAGACAGGAACGCTTTCAAGTTGTCGGCCATGGGGATGTTAGGCCTCTCGTTGAAAATACCAATGCCGAATCACGTGCACGAAATCGTCGCGTAGAAATCATCATTCTACAAACCACTGAGAATGACGATGATGATACGCCATTAATGGATACCCCCGATAAGAATATTGAGGATGCCATAAATGCGAGACCGGAAGACTTCGAACTCGATAACAATGAAATCTTTTAGCTTAGATAGCTAAAGATATGAAAGGATAAATAATGTCTGATGAACGTCGCCGCTTCTTCCGTATTGATGACGAAGCGGAAGTGAGCTTTAAAACTATTAGCGATGAGGAGTACACATCTTGGAGCGAAGGTCAGCAAGATGAAGAAAGTGAGGTGCTTGCGAAAATTGATACTGAGCTTGGCATTGCCCTATCTAATTTGAAAAGTCAGCAGCCACAGCTGGCTAAAATATGTGAGTTACTGAACCAAAAAATCAATTTGACTATGACCGCGCATTCCAACACACACGGTTTCATTACTGAGGGGGAACTGAAATCCATTAACCTTAGTGCTTGTGGCATTGCTTTTCATAGCGATGAAGATTTAATTCAAGACCAGAGCATTCTATTACAACTAAAGTTGAAGCCATCAAATGTCTCAATAGTCACAACAGGTAAGGTAATAGATACGGGGGCTGGCAGTGGAAAGAATATTATTCGCATCGATTTTCAGAACTTAGGTGAGAATAATCAAGATTTATTGATGCAGCACTTATTCCATGTTCAAAGCCGAGCGCTCAAAAAACAGCGCGCTAGAGAATAAGACACTAAGTTTAGTACCAATCGACCTATTTTTTGCTCAGTGTATTATCCAATCTTTCAACTCCTACTCCTTTTTGAGCCAAGTTTTCGTATTTTATTGCAATGTATTTATTCATCAGTAATGTAGAAAACTAATTTAGCCATACTGATATTTTATTAGTGGGAGCTAAAACAGATAATAATAAAAACACCTCAAAAAACGGTCACATGATGAATACAACTCTAAGAATGGCATTAAGCGCTGGCTTAGTACTCGCTAGTTTCGAATCTCAAGCTTTCACTCAGCCTACCCATAAGCGCATCGTGCAAGATGCCGTTGCTTATATGGCAGCACACCCTGAGAGCACAAATTTTGCTAAGTTATCGGCCAGCGTGCAAGCGGCTGGTTATAGCATCGAGCAATTTGCAGATGCTCTCGGTCAAGGCGCTCGTGATGTCGATGATTTCCAAGATACTTTCCTTTGCGGTGCAGTTACCGG
Source organism: Oleispira sp. (assembly GCA_016765295.1). Classification (GTDB taxonomy): domain Bacteria; phylum Pseudomonadota; class Gammaproteobacteria; order Pseudomonadales; family Oceanobacteraceae; genus Oleispira. The sequence continues at coordinate 1,776 of JAESQF010000063.1, read as the reverse complement.
TGACTGTGTTGATGCACCGGTGTTTGGTGTCGGCAGCTTCGTGGCAACGTATACCGCTTGGTGGCATTTCCAGAATCACTCCCGCGCTGGGGATGTTCACGGCAACGATTTAGCCGGCTATAACTACAGCCAGATTCCGGTAAAAGGCACGGAAGACAAATTATTAGGAACATGGCTGGTCGGTGATCATTTAGACGATGGTAAAGGTGGCATGACAGGCTGGTGCTTCTGGCGCTGGTGTAGTGAAGATTCAGAGTACAATTCATACGGAATTACCGCTAAAAACTACAGCATAGACAGCTACAATAGCAAATCACACTATGATGATTTCGAAGACGCGGCTTTTCAACCCATCGATAACCTAGGTCAATACTGGTACAACGAATTTATTAAAACCCCAACGGTTCAAACCCTGGGTTTCGCGTTACATACAACAGACTTATTACAGCCACACCATACTTGGACGACTTCAGCGAATAACCATGGTGGTTGGGAGTCTTGGGTCGAAGATAACTACGAAGCCAAAGATATGAATAATGATGCCGCTGTGACTGAAGCAATGAACAGCTTCACACCCATTGCCGCCGGACAAAATGACATTCGTCCGTTATTAACTGAAGGTGGAGCGATCTCTTATAGCCAAGGCGGTATTGTTTTAAGCAGCACCAGCGACGCTGATCGCTCAGAAGTTGCAGCCACGGTAATCCCTCATGCGATTGCTATGGTTGTGCATGTTTTGAACCATGCAGCAGAGCGCTTCTGATCTGCTCATTTTTCTCGGCGGCCATTACGGCCGCCTACTTTATATCTTTGGTTAGCTCATGAAAAAAATCACTCTTATTTTTTACTCGATCATTATTTTATACTCTCAGTTCATTCAAGCAAAAGTGCAATACGATATTAAAGACCCTACTATTGCTGCGACTATGGGTGAGCTAGTCTTAAGTGCCAATACCGTAGAAATTTTCTGGCATTCATACAACCATCCAAGCCGCCCGATTACTCCGCCGCAAGCAATGCAACGCATTATAGATGATGCATTATTAGCCCAATATGCTCGCCAAACATTACCCAGCGAATTACTGAACAGCGCGAATAGCGTTGGCTTTGCCAATGACGTAAAACTTGAAGACAGAGCAACCGCGTTAATTCGTAAAACTTATCAAAAAGATTTAATTACTAAAATAGCCTCATTACCAAAAGGACTCGATAGTCTTTTCACTTTCAACAGAGATATCAGCGCGAAAAAACTTGCAGAATTGATGACACTAAAATCTGCTTTAATGATCAAAGCAACCCCTGAGCAAGAAGCCGCTGCAAAGAAAATAATCATTGCTGACATAGACTTCAGCCCGGCTAATTTAGCGTCAAGCGCCCAGCAATTAACACTGTGGGACATATACCGTCGCCAAAATGTACAAGGCCGTCTGGCAATACACAAAGCAGACTTACATTTCCTAAAAGCTCAGGTGAAGCAACGTATTGGTTCATTACTGATACTGGCCTGGGCAGAAGAAAATCTTAATATTCACGACTATGCCGCGATCAAACAAATCCTTGTTAATGAACAACAAAAAATACGGTTATTAATGAGCATGGGATTACACGCTGATGTTCACGATGATAATCCCGCATTACGTGCGAAAGCCAAAACCATTAGCGAAGAAAAAATAAAACAATACATTCCCAGTTCCTTGCTCGATGATTATTCGGTTATAGCAATGCAGGAAAACATTGCAATGGATAAACATTTAAAACAGATTTTAGGCTCTGCTT
>JAESQF010000062.1 GCA_016765295.1 Oleispira sp. | reverse complement strand
GTCAAAAAGGCTGTGGAAGCGCTAAAACTGAAAAATGCGACGCAGGCCGAGGCTTTTCCAAAAGACCACCGTCCTTGGGGGTGGTATGAGAGCCTATCTGTCGGAGAACGGTTCCAAGTAAAACGAATTCATGTGCATCCAGGCGCATCTTTGTCACTTCAAAGTCACTTCCACAGATCCGAACATTGGATTGTCGTTGAAGGCACCGCACGCGTAACGGTAGATGACAATATTCAGCTACTCACAGAAAACCAATCCATCTACATCCCTCTCGGCGCTGTGCACCGCATGGAAAATCCTGGAAAAGTTCCCATGGTTCTCATTGAGGTGCAAACCGGCACATATGTGGGTGAAGATGATATCGTGCGTTACGAAGACCAATATGCTCGACAATGATCTAGTCAACAAAAGTTTTGCGAGCTTGTTCACGTTCAATTACACGTAGATCTGATTGAACCATATCACGCACCAATTGCTCAAACGTAACAGTTGCTACCCAGCCCAGTTTTTCACGGGCTTTGGTAGGGTCGCCAATCAGGAGTTCGACTTCGGTTGGTCGGAAATAGCGCGGATGAACGGCAACCAAAATATCGCCGGTTGCTGCGTCGCGGCCAATTTCATCGACACCTTTACCAGACCATTCGATGGTACGACCTGTCTCAGAAAACGCCAATTCAACGAACTCTCTAACAGGGTGAGTTGAACCCGTTGCCAAGACATAGTCATCGCCTTTGTCTTGTTGCAGCATACGCCACATCCCATCTACATAGTCGCGAGCATCACCCCAGTCCCGTTTTGCATCCAAGTTGCCAAGGTGCAGCACCTTCTGCACGCCCAAATGAATGGAAGAGACCGCTCTGGTTATTTTACGGGTTACAAAGGTCTCACCGCGCCGAGGGCCTTCGTGGTTAAACAAAATGCCATTTGACGCATGAATGTTGTACGCCTCACGGTAATTCACCGTAATCCAGTAGGCATAGAGCTTTGCAACCGCGTAAGGAGACCTTGGATAGAATGGAGTTGTTTCCGACTGAGGGATTTCTTGAGCCTGACCGTATAATTCAGAAGTGGATGCCTGGTAGAAGCGAGTGCTTTCTTCCATTTTCAAAATACGAATAGCCTCGAGCAGGCGCAACGTTCCCACCCCATCCGAATTAGCCGTGTACTCAGGGGTTTCAAAGCTAACTTGTACGTGGCTTTGAGCCGCTAAATTATAAATTTCATCCGGCTGTATTTCTTGGACCAATCTAATCAGATTAGTTGCATCGGTAAGATCGCCGTAATGCATATAAAAGCTGGTTTGGTGCTCTAAGGGATCGGTATAAAGGTGATCCACTCGTTCGGTATTAAATGAGGAAGAACGGCGCTTGACCCCATGAACTTCATATCCTTTGTCCAACAATAACTCCGCCAGATATGAACCATCTTGGCCTGTTACACCGGTTATAAGGGCTGTTTTTTTTGTCATTTTAGGAGCCTTGGAGAAAAGGTCGAAATGTCACTACGTCAAAGTACATAAGAATTTCATGGAGAGGCAAACTGCCTGGAACGCATAGAGATGAAAGAAGAAACTGTTTCTATCTCACTATCCGCAGTTAGCCAACTGGTACGGGCCCCAAAACTCACAAATGTGGAAATATAAGCTCCCCGGCAGCACGCTACCACAGGCAGAAATGCTGCAATTAAACTCCCCATCCATATGAGAAGTGTAAATCAGAGGACGGCCCCTTTACCATTTAACTAATAAAAGGTGTGCACCCTGCCCTACATCGCCAATCTACCCTTCACAATGATGCATCTGTAATGTAAAAAAATACAAATGTTATCATTAACCGCTTCGATCCGTGAGAGTGAGATGAATATCTTTAATGCCAATCGATTAAAGCGCCCTAGCCTTTCGCGGCAATTGTTCGGCGACCTAGCATCAATTGGTGACGGCCTACTTATCATTGCAAGTGGGGCCGCTGCCCATGTTGTATATTTCAATCTCTTTCACACATCAGGGGATTGGACCCTCACAGGAGCAGTCCTGGGTTCAGGCCTCACCGTTCTGGTCATGCGCAATACAGGCATCTTCAAATTAGGCGCGCTTCTGGATTGGTCACGCAATCTAGGCAAAGCTTTATCAACCTGGGCAGTTGCCTTCCTCGGTTTGATTGCAATAGCCTTTCTGGTCAAAACCACAGGCACTTATTCACGTGGCTGGGCCATCACATGGTTGTTCACCGACCGCGCAAAAAGGTGGGCTGGACGTAAAACAAGTCATTAAGGGAGACCAAAGGATGACGAAGGTAGGTTTTTGGTTGCGCCGTGCCAGCCTGGACGAGTTGTCCCTTGTGGGCCCCGCCCGCCCTTGCCCATAACGAACAATATGCCGTGCTGATCAAACACTATGCCCAGCCCGACAAAGTTAAACCCGGCATCACCGGATGGGCCCAAATAAATGGGTGCCGAGGTGAAATCACTGACCCCGGATTGATGGAGAAGCGTATCCAGTACGATTTATATTACATCGAACATTGGTCTATTTGGTCGGACTCAAAAACCATTGCCCTGACACCTTTTAAGGGGCTCGTGCATCCCAAGGCATATTAAGACGAATCCCAAGGCAATTGAATTCAAGGGTATGATTGAACACATTTTAAGGAATGAACTCTTTGTTGAATACGATGAACCTATTTGCCTTTTAGGCCCCATTATAAAGAATACAAGAATGCAGTAGATTGAAAATTCTTTTGTTGTCTACGGGCAAAATATCACCAATTAGAAATTCCACATTAACTGATCGGATGCTGGCGATGAATATAACACCTGTTCTTCTAGCCGGCGGTTCCGGCACACGCCTTTGGCCTCTATCACGCAAGAGCTATCCCAAGCAGTTTTCCCAGTTGATGGGATACGAAACCCTCTTTCAGGGCTCTGCCAAACGACTGACTTCTGGCGGAGAAATTGATTTTGCGGCCCCACTGGTTTTAACAAATTCTGATTTCCGCTTCATTGTCACCGAACAATTATCAGAAGTTGGCATTGACCCTGGTGCTATCTTGATTGAACCGGAAGGAAAGAACACTGCTCCTGCAATTCTTGCGGCTGCATTTTATATCGCTGCCGAAGATCCAGATGCTGTGATGCTGGTTGCTCCCTCTGACCATGTCATTCCTGACACTGCATCCTTCCATCAAGCAGTTGCCGAAGGGGTAAAGTCGGTTCAAGACGGACAGCTGGTGACATTTGGTATCAACCCTACCCAAGCAGAAACTGGCTATGGGTATTTGGAACTCCCCAGCAAGCCAACTTCCAGCAAAGCTGTTGCACTTAGTGCCTTTGTAGAGAAGCCCGATCTCATTCGAGCTGAAGAGATGGTCGCTGCTGGTAATTACATGTGGAACGCAGGCATTTTTCTTTTCTCGGTGAAGACCATTATTGACGTCTTCAAAACGCATGCGCCTCAATTATGCACTCCCGTTCTCAAGGCGGTTGAGGATGCTGAGACTGATCTTGGCTTCATTCGTTTAGAGCCCTCAGCATGGTCATCGGTCGAGAACATTTCCATTGACTATGCGGTGATGGAAAAAGCCCCCAACCTCTCTGTCGTCCCCTTCTTCGGCGAATGGTCTGACCTTGGTGGCTGGGATGCGGTTTGGCGTGAAAGCAATCCGGATAAGTCCGGCGTGGTAACCAGTGCACAAGCAACCGCAATTGATTGCACAAACACCCTGTTGCGCTCAGAAGCCAGTGGGCAGGAAGTTGTCGGAATCGGGCTAGATAACATCATGGTTGTTACGATGCCTGATGCGGTTCTAGTGGCTGATATGAATCGCGCGCAAGACGTCAAAAAGGCTGTGGAAGCGCTAAAACTGAAAAATGCGACGCAGGCCGAGGCTTTTCCAAAAGACCACCGTCCTTGGGGCTGGTATGAGAGCCTATCTGTCGGAGAACGGTTCCAAGTAAAACGAATTCATGTGC
>JAESQF010000003.1 GCA_016765295.1 Oleispira sp. | reverse complement strand
GGCATTCGTCGACAACGACCCCACCGCGGATTTCACCAACGACGGCACCTTCAACTTCTTCGACATCTCCGCCTTCCTCCAAGCCTTCGCCGCAGGCTGCCCATAAGCCGACGCCGCACCACCAACTCCCCCTGCCAATCGGCCACGCCTGGCCAGCTGGCCAGCATCCCCCTAACGGGGATGGTTTTGAACCCCAATATTGCAAACAATCTCAATACCTGTATACTCAACCTGAGATACATACATATACCATTATTCATCGGAGTCCCACATGCGCATCAACAAGATCACAGCTGCACTCATCGCTGCCCCCCTCCTCCTCCTCAGCTCAACAACCCAAGCACAGAGCATCACAGAACAAACGAAGCTCATCAGCGACTCATCTTCTTTATCCGACTCCTTCGGAAACACAATCGACATCGACAACAACAACATCGTAGTTGGCGCTCCCCGACCATTGAGCCGTGGCGCAGCCTTTGTCTTCGACTCCATCACCGGCGAACAACTCTTCGAGCTCACCACGACCAACCCACTCTCGTCTCGTGCCGTCTTTGGTTCATCCATCGCTATCCAAGGAGACCTCATCGCGGTGGGTGCCCCGGGCCAAGTCGAAATGGGTCTCAAAGCCGGAGCCGTGTTCCTCTTTGACAGAATCACCGGTTCACAAATCGCCAAACTCCTCCCACAAGATGGACAAGAGGACGCCTACTTTGGTTACAGCGTCGACATCGACGACGGCGTCGTTGCTGTAGGCGCCTATAGAGCAAACAATGAAGACGCAGTAGTATCTGGAGCGATCTATCTCTTTGACGCCTCCACCGGCACACAAATCGCCAAACTCGCTCCAGATGGCATCGCACCCGGCGATGGCTTTGGCACCAGCGTGACCATTGATAATGGCCTTGTCGCAGCCACATCCACATTCGATAACCTCGGCTCAGTGTATGTCTTCGATATCAAATCTGGAACACAGATAGCAAAGCTCCTCCCAGATGAAAACGATGGCATCAGCGTGCTATTCGGTGCATCTATCTCTCTCAACAACAACACGGTGGTCATTGGAGCGACTTATGAGTTTGACAAAGATACAAATGTGAGATCAGGATCGGCATATGTATTCGATGTGCAGTCTGGCGAGCAACTCGCGAAGCTGTACCCGACTCCCGGAGACACCCTCGCCTTCTTTGGCAACTCAGTTGCTCTCAACAATAACTCCATTATTGTTGGCGCTCAACTCGACTATGGCACTACCATTTCAGGCGCGGCATATCTCTTTGACGCCTCAACATATTCTCTGATCGCAAAGCTTCTCCCAACAGAACCACTCGCAGGCCAACAGTTCGGCCAATCAGTGTCGATCCAGAACGACACCATAGCCATTGGCTCATCAAAAGGCGGTGGCCAAGCCCTCTTCTACGGCTCAGCGTATGTACTCGACATCAGCGATATCTGCACCGCCGACATCGCCGCCAACGGCATCCTCAACTTCTTCGACGCCTCCGCATTCCTCCAAGCATTCACATCCAACGACCCCATCGCCGATTTCACCAACGACGACTCCTTCAACTTCTTCGATATCTCCGCCTTCCTCCAAGCCTTCAGCGCAGGCTGCCCATAATCTGACCCCAAGCCCTTCGAGGGATATCATCTCAGGATGCTTACCCTCGCCGCCCAATCCATCGATCCCAAGATCTGGCTCTACTTCGCACTCCTCTTGGGCGCGATCCTTATCGGCGCGATCGCGATCTTCACACTCCGTAAAAACCTCTTCTCGAACGATCAACAAGCCGTCAACGCCCCCGGCGGAGGGCTCCTCGAGCACCTCGACGAGATGAAACGCACCGGCCAGATCACCAAAGAAGAATATGAAGCCACCCGAGCGACTATCATCGAGAACGCTTCTCGACAACTCCATGAATCAGTCTCAAAGCCCGAGACTCCCCAAACCGATCTCTAACACCCTAAACAAGGGGTTCGACCTACCATACCAACCCTTCTGAACCCCTTAAGAACCTCATTTTCTTCTCCGATTCACCGACAAGACAAGCACACCAAGCCAAGGTTTCGTTCTCTACTGCTCAACGCGCATAGAATGCGCGGATAACCTTTAAAACCCAGCAAATAAGGGTTGAGCCGGGGGTGTCGGTAGACCGATACCATCCTGACAAGCAGCGTTTTGTGAGAACGAGGCTGGACTACATTGTCCGAATACTTTGAGAGGCCGTACGCGTTATGACAGATAACTCACCAAACAACCAACCAGCTCCTATGAACGCATCTGACTCGGGCGATTCATCGTCCAACGACGCCGGATCAATCGGAGGCGGTTCAGGATCATCATCCGGCGGCACAGGATTCAAGGGACGAAAAATCACCACCTGCTCGTTCTGCGGCAAGACCTCCCGAGAAGTCGGGCCCATGGTCGAAGGCCCAGGAGAGGTCTACATTTGTTCAAACTGTGTAGAGCTCTGCCAGAACATCTTCCGCCAAGAACGCAAACGCGTCTCGGGCGTCTCCGCATCGCTCTCCGAGATCCCAACACCACGCGAAATCGTTGAGTTCATGGCCCAGTATGTCATCGGCCAAGAGCTCGCCAAGCGATCCCTCGCCGTTGCGGTCCACAACCACTACAAGCGTTTGCTCCACTCCGAATCGGAAGCCGCGAACGATATCGAGCTCGACAAGTCCAACATCCTCCTGATCGGTCCAACCGGATCGGGCAAGACCCTCCTCGCCAAGACCATGGCACGCATGCTCAAGGTCCCCTTCGCGATCGGCGACGCAACCACGCTCACCGAAGCGGGCTATGTAGGTGAAGATGTCGAAAACCTCCTCCTCAAGCTGCTCCAAGCCGCCGACTTCGATGTCGAAGCCGCCCAACGAGGGATCATCTACATCGACGAGCTCGACAAGGTCGGCAAGTCCTCAGGCAATGTCTCGATCACACGAGATGTCTCCGGCGAAGGCGTCCAGCAATCGCTCCTCAAAATGCTCGAAGGCACCATCGCCAATGTCCCACCACAAGGCGGACGCAAGCATCCAGAGCAACAATACATCCAGTTCGACACCACAAACATCCTCTTCATCGTGGGTGGTACATTCGTCGGTTTGGATGAAATCGTCCGCCGCCGTCTCGGCCAAACCAAGATCGGTTTCGGTGCCGACTCAGGTGACGACAAGCAACGCAAGCACTTCATCGACGACAAAGCCGAACGCGAATGGCTCCAGTCACAGATCACCGCACAAGATGTTGTCGAGTACGGCTTAATCCCCGAACTCGTCGGCCGCCTCCCAGTCATCACCCCGCTGATGCCTCTGGGCAACGACGCGCTCATCCAGATCTTGACCGAACCAAAGAACGCACTGATCCGTCAGTACCAACACCTCTTTAGTCTCGAAAACGCAACCCTCACCTTCACCACCGACGCCCTTGAGCTCCTCGCCCAGCGAGCATCCAAACGCGACACCGGTGCCCGTGCCCTGCGTGCCGTGCTCGAAGAAATCATGATGGATCACATGTACGATTTGCCCGACCAGAACAACGAAGGCGTCGAATACCTCATCAGCGCCGCCGCCATCGAGAACAAGACTCAGCTCATCGATCTGACGGTCGCCAAAGCCAACACGGCATAAAACATCCCAAACCAACACCAAAAGCCCTCGGATCTCCGAGGGCTTTTTTCATACATACCCCAACTGAATAGTGCTGATCAGCCCCAAATGTACTATCAAAGACAATTATAATATCTTGTAT
>JAESQF010000011.1 GCA_016765295.1 Oleispira sp. | reverse complement strand
CCTCTAAACTTCCGTTTTTACGAAAAATCACAAACAAAATTCTAGACTTTCCACTCTTAGCAGGACCAACAATTCGAATCGGTTTATTGTCCTGAATAACCTGAGCTCTAATTTCTGAGATAATTTTTTCAATTTTTTTGGTAAGTATAAAGTCATTACGTGATTCCTTTTCCCAAGCATAATAAAGTTGAAAAGGACTCAAAAGACTTTCTTGATATTCAATGCTTGAGTTAATAGCGTCGTTAATTGCAAATTCAAAGGCATCGGTAAGCTGTTCGAATTCTTTATTAAATTTTGATTTTTTATCAAATCTGTCTTCTGAAAGGTTGTAGGTAATTGGCCACCTAAGTCCCTTCATATCAACTGGTAATTGCGAAGGCGAGCCAAATGCTTCATTCATAACTAATATAGTCCTATTGAATGTTTTTAGTGCCCAGGAATAGCCAGTTTCTAATAATACATTTGGATTTGGAGCAGGTTTTAAGTCTGTTGGTTTTTCAATTTCTATTAAATAAGTTTTGGCATCTTCGTGGAAGTTAACCCCTTGAGATTGCCATATTTTTGAAGAAGTGAAAGTTACATCTCCAATAAATATATCAGTCCCTTGGGATTGTTTTAACATAGCTTCTACTAAAGGAGGGTTTCCTCCTATTCCATAAAAACCTTCAATCAGCGGCTCTATTTTATGATGTTTGATTTTTTTAATTGCAGCATTAATTGCATCTCTAATAAAAATAAGATTAAGTTTTTTAGAAATATCAGATTGATATGAATAAAATATACGGTATCCCATAACTAAAACACCTGATTAATTAAACTCTTTTGTAAGGCTTTGGAACTTTTAATTTTGGATTTAATTAATCTTACAGAAACATCCAATGCATTCAGTTTATTAGATTCTTCTTTAATTAAATCCTTATTTTTCGGAATAGCAACTTTATATTCTTCGACGTCTGAAGGTGTAATTGCAGGATAACTTGTTCCTGTCATTCTATCTTCACAATATCTAGTAAATTTCTTTGAAAAAAACTGATGAAAAATAAAATTACTATTTGCTGGTTCTATTAGATTCACAACTGCTGTTCCTGTTGAAGATATTAAATCTTTACCTTCTTTAACATAAACAAAAGCTTTTTGATAAGGTCTAACCATAGCTAGCACTATTGAATTATTATTTACTATTCTTTTTGCTCTACTTGGAGCCTCACAGAATTTCATTTTTTTTAATTTCCCTATAACTTTTGGTTCAACTATTCCTGCAATGTCTAAATATTCAAATTCATAATTTGGATCAGTACTTGATTTAAGTGAACTTTTGTTGATAACTGCAATTTTATCTAGTCTTAGATAATCCCAATCATCAATTTTCTTAGAAAATAAATTATCAACCAAAGCTGAATATGAACTATCTAATTTATCTAAAACCACATTCTCCCTCTCAACAACCTCATCCATAGCCCAAAGTAATTCAGCAAGTTTTGCTTGTTCGTCTTTTGGAGGAAGTAGAAATTCTTGAGGTTTTAAGTCGCCCCAATTTATGGTAGGTGATAATCCGCCCACAGAAATATCTACCATACGGTGCATAAACTGGTCTGAATGTAAAAAGAATGGAAATAGTTTTGGGTCTATTATTTCTGCGTTTGCTCTAAGTACAAATGCATGTGCAGAACAGATACCATTAAAATCTACAATAGCAGCTTTACGTTGGTACGCTCTACGTTTTCCAAAAATAACATCTCCAGGATGGCATCTTAATTTACCACCTTTCACATCAGATGGCACACCTTTTCTTCTAATATGAATATCTTCAGCATCTATATGTTCTAAACCAACATAAACTTCTAAATTGGTTGTATTTGGATTCATAGTTTTAGAAATTTTCTGAGCAATGTCTTCAAATTTAAATGTTTCCCAAGTCGATTTATCTAAATTATTTAAATCTATTTTTTGTGTAGTTATTTCCATTAATTCAAGATTTCAAATAACTCATTCATACTTTTTTCCAAAGTTTTAGATTGCACTTTCCAATTAGAAAAAGCTTCATTAACAGATAAAACTGGGTTGCTGTTATCTACGTTACTTAAATACTGCGCAATGTTTAAACTTCCTTTATTTTCTAGTATTTCTTCAACAGAAACTATTTTAGCAAAGTCTTCAATATTTTTAAATTCTTTATAAGCATTGAAAATTTTATCAATATGTTTTTGCTCTAAAAAGGCAATATTCTTTTCTTGTTTTACCTCTTTTAAAGCATTAATAATTAAAACCCTTCCTTGTTTCTCTTTAGTCTTGTTCGTTTTCGTTATTAACAAACAGGCTTCCATTGGAGAATTGTAAAACAAGTTGGGCCCTAAACCAATTACGCATTCTACCAAATCTTCTGCAATCATTTTACTTCGCATTGTTGTCTCAAACTCTCTAAACAACACGCCATGTGGCCAAAGAGAAATAGAACGTCCATTTTTGGTATCTAAACTTTTATGCATATGTTGCTGAAAAGCATAGTCTGCACAACTTTGTGGGGGTGCTCCCCAAAGATTACGCCCAAAAGGATCGTTGGTAAATGCTTTTTGGTCCCACGCTTTTATGGAGTAAGGTGGGTTTGCCAATATTACATTAAAGGTTTTTAAAGTATCGTTTTCTAAAAATGCAGGTTGTGCCAAAGTATCGCCACGTACAATGCTAAACTCTTCTATACCATGCATAAACATGTTCATACGTGCAATGGCAGATGTAATGAGGTTTATTTCTTGGCCGTATAATTTTAGGGTTCTGTACTCCTTGCCTTCATCTCTTAAATGTAAGGCGCAGTTTAATAGTAAACCACCAGAGCCACAAGTGGGATCGTACACAGATTCTCCTGGTTGTGGGTCCATTATCATGGTCATTAGTTTTACAACGGTTCTATTGGTGTAAAACTCTGCTGCTGTATGACCTGAATCGTCTGCAAACTCTTTTATTAGGTATTCGTAAGCGTTCCCTAATTGGTCGTCTGGTACATTTTTTAAATTTAGTTTGTGTTGGGAGAAGTGCTCTATAAGATTGTTAAGTGTTTCGTCGCTCAATCTATTTTTATTGGTCCAAGAGGCATCACCAAAAATACCGTATAATGTTTCTGGGTTTGCTTTTTCTATAGCACGCATGGCATCTTGTATGGCAATACCAACATTTGTGGTAGTTTCACGTACGGTGTTCCAATGTGCATTTTCTGGCACTATAAAGTGATGGTTTTCGGTAAATGCTGCGTATTCCAAGTCGCCATTGCTTTCTTCTAATCCTTTTTTAAACTCTTCATCATACACATCGCAAATACGTTTAAAAAACAATAACGGAAATATGTATTGTTTATAATCGCCGGCATCTATAGTACCTCGCAATGCGGTTGCTGCTCCCCAAAGGTATTTTTCTAGGTTTTGTTGGGTCATGCTAATTCTTCCATTTTACTCGTTATACTTTTATTAATTTCATTTGCTTTATTATCAGCCCAATTGCTTTTAATAAACCTGAATCTATCTGGAAATACATTTTCCATTTTTTGACCCAAAAAATCACAAAGTGCAATTCTATTTTTAGGAGCTCTATTTTCTTCTCTAATTATCTGAATTAATAGAACCTTTATCTTGGGATTCTCTTCTAAATATGGCCAAACTTTTGCAACATTCGTATTGGGGTGTTTTTGACTTTTTTCAACTTCCAAAAGAACTAATAAATTATCCTTTTTATAATAGAAATCCACATTTCCCCATTCATCTAATTTGAATTCACTTGGTTCAAATTCGATATCAAGTTTATGAGCAATAAAAAGATTATCTTCTGTTACTTTTGGCATAATTACATAAACTCTTTTAAAACTATTTTAAATTTTTTCTCTGCTTTTTGACTTTCAGCCCAAGCTGTTTTTAATTCATCTAAAGCCTCTTCAACACTTGGTAAACTATCTTCAATAATTTTCTCAACGTATAAAGGAATGTTTAAGTTGAAGTCGTTCTCCTCAATATCCTTCATGGATGCTACTTTTACATAATTTTCAACGTCTTTATAATCTGAGTACCAATCAAACAATTGATTTATATTCTCTGTTTCCAAATAGTTTTGTGCACGACCAACACGTACTTGGTCTGATCCATCTATAAATAAGACTTTATCTTTTTTATCAGCATCTTTATGCTGCTTAAAAACCATGACGCAAGCTGCCAATTGTGTACCATAGAATATATTTGGTCCCAGGCCAATAACAGCTTCTAGCATATCTTGTTCTAGAAGTGCTTTTCTGATCTTACCTTCAGCACCTTTTCTAAATAATGCGCCATGAGGTAATACTACAGTCATACGACCCGTACTATTCATAGATTTAATCATATGTTGCACCCAGGCCATGTCTCCATTTCCTTTTGGGGGTACGCCCGCAATGTTTCTTCCAAAAGGGTCATTTGCCCAATTTTCGGCTCCCCATTCCTTTAATGAAAAAGGTGGATTGGCAATAACGCAATCGAAAGTTTTTAAACCATCGGCTGCAAAAAAAGCGGGTTGTCTTAATGTATCTCCTCTCGCTATTTGAAAATCTTCAATACCATGTAAAAACATATTCATTCTAGCAATAGAGCTAGAGGTAAGGTTTTTTTCTTGTCCGAATAGTTTAAGTGTGCGATAATCTTCATTATTTTCTTTTAAATGGTCTACGCATTCTAACAACATACCACCTGTACCGCAAGCTGGATCATAAATGGTTTGTCCTTCGTGTGGATCTAATATCATCCCTAATAAATGCACGACTGAGCGTGGTGTATAAAATTCTCCTGCTTTTTTATTGGTTAAATCTGCAAAGTGCTTGATTAAATACTCGTAAGCATTACCAAGTAAATCTGGGTCTACGAGAGAATTGGATAAGTTATACTGAGAGAAATGCTCTATTAAATTAATTAATAACCGATCTGATAATTTGTTTTTGTTGCTCCATTGTGCATCACCAAAAATGCCATATAATAATTCCTGGTTGGCTTGTTCAATACCTCTTAATGCTTTTTCTATAGCTAGGCCAACATTAATAGTAGTTTCTCTAACATCTTTCCAATGGCAACCTTCAGGTATCTCGAACCTATGAAACTCTGGTAAAGAGGCATACTCTATATCTCCTTCAGATTCATCCAAAGCAATTTTGTACTCCTCGTCATAAACATCTGACAAACGTTTAAAAAATAGTAGTGGGAATATATACACCTTAAAATCAGAAGCATCTACAGGACCTTTTAGAATCCAAGCAGCTTTTGACAAGTATTGTTCTAATTGGGAAAGAGTAAGTTTTGCTTTGGTCATTAAAATTATTTTATTTCATCTTTGTAATCAATTCATCTTTTAACCATTCAAAAGCCGCTACTTGGTCATATTTAATTTCTGGTCTTGGTATCATATATCGCTTTCTAGTGTTATGTTTACATCAACTTTCCATCTATTATCTACAGCACCTGGTTTTTGTTTTGATTTTGGACTAACCAACACGGGGTAATGTTTTACTGACTTAAAATATTTATATAATAATTCCACCAAACCATCTTCAGCTTGTTGTTCTTCTAATAAATAACCTAGTCTTTGAAGCGTACTCTTATTAGAATACCAAGTGAGTAATTCTTCCAAATCTGAAGGAATCATCTCCTCGATTAATTCTTCAATAACTGGTAGCACTCTGTTCAATCCCCCCAATTTGTTTTGATAATGTATAAGGTCTACAGCTGTTAATACCGGATCTGAAATTTGAATAGTTCCGGCAT
>JAESQF010000010.1 GCA_016765295.1 Oleispira sp. | reverse complement strand
GACCAGCATCATTACGAGGGGTTTCTGCTTCTGAAGCATACAGATTACCCGCAATAAGCAAGTCTAAAAAACCATCTTTGTCGTAATCATCAATCAATATCTCATTGATACTCGATAACTGGGCTTCTATTGGGAGTTGGTGGGTAATGAATTTTCCATCCTTGTTTTCCAAATAAATACTTGCGAATGATCTTACTTGATAGTGCAAGGCCGATTCCAAGGATTTTTCAGTATACACATCGGTCAAAGTAGCTTCAGAAAAACTTTCATAATCCTGAAATTTTTGTTTTATGCCCGGTATTTGCTGTGAGGAGCATTCACGGCCTCTTAACGGATATTGCTTTCCTCCGTTGTAATAACTGAGCACGATATCCTTACTGTTATTATTGTCAAAATCATTGACGAAAATATCAAAGGTCTCATCTTCGGTAGCCTTGTATTTATAATTAAGGCCATTATTACCTATGATAAAGTCGATATCCCCATCATTGTCAAAATCACCTTGGCCAATACTCCACCACCAAGCGGTCATATCATTGGTCAACCCCATTTCTTCAGATACCTCCTCAAAGCCGTTGGTATTGTTTTTAAAGACCCTGATCGACATCCATTCACCCACAATAATAATATCAGGCCACCCATCATTGTTAAAGTCGGTAATTACAGCACTTGTGGCCATGCCCAGATTTTCAAATTCAGGAGCTTGCATTTCTGGGATAACATCGAACTTCAATAGCTTGTTTTGGCTAACATTACTCAATATATACGTTGTTGCCGGACTAGGATAACTCCCCGGAATTTGCCTTCCCAAGACTAAAATATCTTGATCGCCATCTTGATCGAAATCGGCACTGTATGCTTTTGAACCGCTACTATATATTTGGGGCAAGGTGGTTTCGCTGGCCTTTTCAAAATTGCCGTACCCATCATTCAGATAGAGTCTGTCTTGCACCTTTTCAGAATCCACGGTGAATTCGTAGCCGCCACTGACTATATACAGGTCATTATCATTATCACCATCGGCATCAAAAAGAAGAGCACCACTGTCTTCACTGAACCTATCTTGGTCAAGAAATGTGGCTGTTTGTTTTTTAAAGCCATCGGCCTTTTGCAGAAAGATACTGCCAGTAGCATTTGCCGCTCCTCCCACAAAGTAATCATCAAGTCCATCGTTATCGATATCCCCGACGACCAAGGCTGGGCCGAATTCCGACATTTTATGGGGCAATAAAACCTGCTTGGCAAAATCATCATGCTGATTTTCAGTATGCTTATATTTTGGAAATAGCCCAGAGGTATCGGTACCAAAAAGTTTTAGTTCACTTACCGTCTCAACCGTTTCTTTTTTAGCATCTGAATATTTAAAAATTAACTTCTGGTTGATATTGACATTGGTAAGGCTCTGTGTTTTTCCATCTGTCCAAACCACCTTTACTTCATTGATTTTTTTGAATTTTCCGACCCCGAAATTCAACTCGGGCGCTACAGAGGATTGAAACCCCCTTGTCAGTGTAAGTTCCTGCATTTGTATTTGGTCTTCAGTAGCAACATACACCCTGTTTCCAAGCCCGAAGGTATTGCCCCGCTCCCCGTCAAATTGAATTTTGATATAGCCATTGAACTCTGAACTTTTATTTTCAAAAACAGAGGCGTAGTCATCAATATTATTGGTAATGATCTCAAGATCACCATCATTATCAAGGTCCGCATAAGAAACACCATTTGAAAACCCTTTATATTCGATTCCCCAAGCATTGTTTACTTTTTCAAATTCAAATCCCCCCTTGTTTTTAAACATAAAATTATCAATCTTCTCCGACGGGATTTTTAGGCTCAGCTCGAGCAAGGTATCATTCTCTATTTTTAAGTTTTTCAGCTTATTAAAATAGTCGTTATCATTGATTTCTCTTCGTGTGCCGTTCGAAACAAAGAGATCTTTGTAGCCATCATTGTCGAAATCGGCAAAAAGTGGCCCCCAACTCCAATCTGTAGAAGAGGTGCCCGTTATTCTTGAAACATTGGAATAATGTGGAATGCCATCATCGAATACGCCTGAATTCAATTGCATACAATTGTGCATATATTGAACTTGAAAACCTGCATCTACGACATCCCAAAATAGGCTTGGATTCATACTGGCCATATTGGCCTTTTTTCGTTTATTGCTATTCGCATCCATATCGACCTGAAAAATATCAAGATTGCCATCATTGTTAAAATCGGCTATATCGGTACCCATGCCATAGAAGGCCGTATGTGCGGTCGCTTCTTTAATGACTTCTTTAAAAGTACCATCTTGGTTGTTGAGATACATGAAATCAGGAGAATTGAAATCGTTGGAAACATAAATATCAGGCCATGTATCATTGTTGAGATCTCCGATGGTCGCACTTAACGATAGGCCAAAACTTTCAACACCGGCTTCTTTGGTGACATCTGTAAAGTAATTTCCGTCATTTCTATAGAGATGGTCAGAGTCCAAATCTTTCACATTGTTCATATTGAACGTATAATAAAAAATGGGCGAATCAAATTTGGTCGGTGGGTAATTCGCAACATAGAGGTCTAAATCGCCATCTTTATCATAATCAAAAAAAGTACCTTGAACACTATTGCCTATATCGTCTAGACCGTATTCCGAAGCTTTTTCTAAAAAAGTACCATCACCATTATTTATAAACAACTGGTTATTTTTCGGATTGAATTTTCCTCCGACAGAACAGTAGATATCCAAAAATCCATCACCATTAACGTCGGCCATGGTCACCCCAGTATACCACCTATCATCACCACTCACCCCTGCCTTTTCAGTGATATCCTCAAACTGTAGATTTCCCTTGTTTAGGTATAATTTGTTTGCTACTTGATTTCCGGTAAAATAAATATCAATCAAACCGTCATTGTTAATATCACCTGTCGCAACACCGCCACCCATATATAAATAGGAATAGGTGAAATAGTTTAGGGTATCATTCTCGGTCAGCTTGTTAGCGAACTCGATTCCGGTAACTGAAAAATCAAGATTTGAGAATATTTTTGTCTCAGGTGGTCTGCTTTTTTCCGAACAACCTATTGAAAGGACCATGTAAACAGTGCATACCACAAACTGAACAAAGGCTTTAACTTTCATCTGACGTAGATCTTTCTAAATTCTATACAATTAAGGTAAAGGTAAAAAAAGCAGCATGCCCCACATGCATACTGCTTTTTAAACTAACTAAAAAACAATTTATTTATACTAGTATCCTGGGTTCTGATCTTCAGAGCCTATATTGATGTTTGAATCAATTTCAGACTGTGGAATCGGAAAGAGTTCATGTTTGCCGGCAACAAAATTGGTCCCGGCCAATTCGGTGGCTGCATTGCCCCAACGAATAATATCATTAAACCTTGTTTGTTCTCCGGCCAATTCAACTTTGCGCTCATGTACCAAGGCCTCAAATATTTGAGACTCCGAAAGGCCTGTGCCAATACTGGCCAAACCGGCTCTTGTACGAACCTGATCGATAAGGCCCGCTGCGACATCTTGACTACCGCCTGCTCTCATACTTTCACATTCGGCCATCATCAATAAAACATCTGCATATCTTAAATATTTGAAATTAATGCCCGATGTCTGATCTTCATTCACATCCTTATAATAATTACAGTACTTGGACCAACCGGCATTACCGCCACCGTTACTTGGAAAATGATCTACCAACAAGGTGCCTCCTGCGAACATTTGCCCATTTACCCAGAATGATTGCTCAAACCGAATATCATCGTCTTCATATTCATTTAATAGATTATCTGACGGAAAGACATTGAACCAATCATTAAAGCCATATTCCTGACCTCTAAAAGTGGCTTCATTAGGGCCTGCGCCGCTTACGGAAGAGTTCCATTGAGCACTGGTTCCTAAATCATCATTATATTGAATTTCAAATATAGATTCAACACCATGTTCTGTCTCCTCCTTAAAATTATCAAAGTAATTATCTTCCAATTCATATCCGCTAAGAGCGTTGAATTGGGCAAGAGCATCATCATATTGTTCTAGGAACAAATACACTTTTCCTAATAATGCCTGAGCCGCACCTTTATTGGCCCTTCCCTCTTCTTCTTCACCTTTATTCAATAAAGCGGGTATAGCCGCCTGCAAATCAGTTATTATTTGACCGTATATTTCGGCTTTGGTATTTTTTGCAGGACCGACCCCATCATCAGGAGGCAAGGCAACAACCAATGGAATATCTCCAAACCGGGTTACTAAAAAGAAATTGTATAACGCCCTTAAAAATTTAGCCTCACCAATAAATTTCTGTTTGTCGATATCGCTCATTACCGAAGACAATATGGCATTTATTTTGTCTGAATTCTCGATTACGAAATTGGCTTTATTGATACCCCTATAGCAAGAATCCCAATACGCTCCAATAGCTCCGTGACTTGAGTCAAAAGAAAAATCAAGATATTGTCTTTTATCGGCTTCCAATTGGGTGTTGCCCCCATTTTCATGAGACATATTATCCATCATAAAAAACATATGACGACTGTACAGACCACGGGTCTGTAGATTGGCATAAACCGCGTTTACAGCAGATTGTACCTGTACGGGGTTTTGGAAAAAAGTATCTGGAAGCAACTGATTTGGATTTGATAGTTCCAAAGAGTCTTCACTACAGGATACCGTAAAAGCAATTGATGTTACAACTGCTAAAATTAGATTAAACTTTTTCATGATTTATTTTTTAAAATGATAATTGAAGTCCCAGTAAGAAAGATTTAGGCTGTGGGTAATTACCCCTATCGATACCTAATTCATATTGTCTTGCATTGCCATCATTAGTCAAAGGATTACCAATTTCAGGATCCAATCCTGAGTAATCAGTGAGTGTTAACAAGTTTTGACCACTTATATATATCCTGAACTTCGAGAAATATTTGTCAACGGCAGTGTTTTTCAATGTATAACCCAGTGTAATATTTTTGAGTCTGGTATACGAACCATCTTCGACAAAACGGTCTGAAATAGAATTGTAATTTTGTGGAGCCCCATCCGCCCTGGGAACTTTATTTGAAGTTCCTGGACCCGTCCACCGATTTAAGACCGCAGTACCTGAATTAAAAAGCCTTGGCATACCTTCGAGATCATAAATGTTGGTATTATAAACATCTACTCCCGAAACACCTGATATGAACATATTTACATCCCAGCTTTTATAGTTTGCACTTAGGTTTAAACTATAGGTTAAATCTGGATATGGATTTCCTATTTTGACCCTATCGTCGGCGTTGATCTGACGATCACCATTCCGGTCGATAAATTTTATGTCCCCAGCCTCGACGAGCGTTGTACCATCATCTTCCAGATCTTGGTCAAGTATCGCATCTACTTCGCCTTGCGATTGGTAAATACCGTCGGTTACCAGGCCATAGAAAAAGAACAAAGGTTCTCCAACTTCGATTCTAGAGATATCCTGATCCTCAAAACTACCTCCTGACAAGGATTCGTTCGCACCCAATGATTTTACTTCATTGGTACTTGTTCCTAGGTTTAAATTGGCAGACCAAGTAAAATCACCTTCATAATCAGAATACCCCAGGTTCAGTTCAAAACCACTGGTTTCTACAGACCCCACATTTTCAGCTACAAAACCGGCATTGATACCCAAAGTTGGCGGTAGCGGCCTGTTCATTAACAAATCATCACTAGTATTGTTGTAATATTCGATCGCTCCTGTTATTTTTCTATCGAACAAGGCAAAATCCAAGCCTATATTTTTCATGGTGGTCTCCTCCCATTTTAAATCTGGATTGGCAAGGCCATCTGGCGTGGTTCCCGTAGCCAAGGTTCCATCTCCCAGTGGGTAAAAGAAATCTGATGACAAGGTGGCGCTATACTGGTAATCGCCTATTCGGTCATTTCCGGTTATACCCCAACTACCTCTTAATTTTAGCGTATTGAAAAAAGAATCCTCTAAAAACCCTTCTTTGGCAATGATCCAACCAAGGGCCACTGATGGGAAGGTACCCCATCTATTATTAGAACCAAAGCGAGATGAAGCATCACGCCTTAACGAGGCCGCAAAAAGATATTTCTGATCATAATTGTAATTGACCCTACCTAGATACCCAATTCTATTATATTCATTTGTTGTCGATTGTAAAAAAGAGGCCGTATTTGATACTTGATCTTGCTCATCAGTGATAGGGTTTTCACTATTCGTGTTCAAAATATCATCTCTGGTTTCCTGTTTTTCGGCAAGCACCAATACCTCTAAATTATGTATATCGTTAAAGCTTGTTGAATAGTTTAGACTATTGGTCAAGAGAATTGATTTTCGAAGGCCTGAGTTTTTAGTAATAGCAGCAAAACTCGAACTATGAGTAGCTCCCTCACTGTCATCATTATAGGATGGGCGGAAGGTATTATTGTTAAAGTTCCTATATTCGAGACCTACCTGACTCTTGAATTTTAGACCCTTCAAGATTTCAAATTCACCGAACAAACTACCAATGATCGAGGAGGACTTATTAACTTGGCTCCCTAAGGTTTGAACCCTGATCGGATTTTCGGCATCTTGACCATCCAAACCATTACTAGGCCCTTGGAAACCACCTAGGTTGTTTTCATTATAAACGGTTAAATACGGTGGGGTTTTTATGGCATGCTCCAATAAAGAACGATCTCCTAAGTTTCTTTCTGGGTTTTGTTTGTTAAATGATACGGCCAAGGTTTCACCAAAGTTGAATTTACCAACTGTGAAATTGCTGTTGGCCCTAAAGGAGAACCGCTCAAAGCCTGTTTCAATAATTGCCCCTTCTTGATCCAAATACCCTGCTGAAAATCTATAATTACTGCTTTCGCTTCCTCCAGAGATCGCAAAATCAACTTTCTGCATAATACCCGTTTGAAACAAGGCCTCTTGAAAATCGGTATCATTTCCTGATGCTGATAGCGGAGAGGTCGGAACAACGCCCCAACCATCATTTGCATACTGCAGATACTGCTGTGTATTCAGAATATCAAATCTTTCATCGGTATACTGTAAGCCTGTATAAGCATCTATAGTTACGGTGGTTTTTCCTGAGCGATTTCCTTTTTTGGTGGTCACCATGATAACCCCGTTGGATCCCAGAGACCCATAAATAGCCGTGGTAGAAGCATCTTTTAAGATGGTGATAGATTCAATGTCACTAGGGTTCAAATCTCCTAATCCGCCGGCTATAACACCATCGATAACATAAAGGGGATCATTATTGTTCATGGTTCCAAGACCCCTGATACGCACAACTGGAGCCGTTCCTGGAGAACCTGAATTGATTATGGACACCCCTGCCGCACGACCTTGTAACGCCTGTTCCGCGGAGGTAATCGGGAGTACCGATAATTCATCTGAGCCTACGGTGACAATAGCACCAGTTACCTCGGCCCTTGATTGTGTACCATAACCTACAACAACTACTTCTTCTAGTTGTTCAAGATCTTCATCCATGGTCACATTGATGGTACTGCTTGCATTTACCGATACGGATTGTGTCAAATAGCCGATATAGCTAAAGATCAATGTGCCGTCCGAAGGAACATTGGGCAATGAGTAATTACCATCAAAATCAGTGGCAACACCGTTGGTCGTGCCTTCGACAACCACGCTTACACCAGGCAAAGGTCCGTTTTGATCCGAAACGGTTCCGGAAACAGTTACATCTTGAGCATACATCGATAGCGAGAATACACAAGATAGTGCGAAAATCAGATACTTTTTCTTCATGAAAAACTTCTGATAAAACAATTGTTTGATCATTTTGTTAGTTTTAAGAGTTAAGTTAGAATCGAGAATAACATATAATCGTACTTATAAAATGTAGCCGAATAAAAACACGATCGCTTAGTCAAATACATTATTATTAACAACAATTACATAATGATAGATATCCATCATTATTTTAGTTAAAATCTGTTAAACAAATGTAGAATGCTTATAAATATAGAAGTAGAACATCTGAAGCAATTTGTGTAAATCTTGTTGCATAACGCTGTATATAACAGGGCTTTCGATATT
>JAESQF010000061.1 GCA_016765295.1 Oleispira sp. | reverse complement strand
TATAAAAACGCGACTGCTGGTAAAGGTAGTTTTCAGTATAATTATGCTGACCTCCCGTCTATAGTGGAAGCAATAGCCCCCCATTTAGTTGATGCTGGGTTGGTTTATAGTCAGCCACTCTCCACTCAGGACGGAGTAAGGGGACTTAGAACTATATTGTGTCACTTAGAGTCAGGTGAGATTATTGAGGGATTTGTACCCATTGGAGATGTTGAGCTTAAGGGCCAAAACGATTATCAGGCATTAGGTAGCGGAATAACTTACTTAAGGAGATATTCGCTAGAGAGCATTTTGGGCCTAGTTACTACAAAAGATGATGACGCAGGGGGAAGTAACCAGAATAATTCTAGTAGTAAACCCGAGCCAGTGAATTTGCCAAAGCTGTCACCATCAAGTAAAATGTGGGCTGGTGCTGTTGATTATCTGAAGAAAAACCCAGACGTAGAAAAATCCATACTACCACACTACTCTTTGATTCCCGCTGACTTAAAGAGGCTTAAGGGCGAGGCTGGGATAAAATAATGCAGATCGCAGCGGTAGAGCCGCAAGACTTTAGAATTAGGTGTTCTGCTGTTGGATCAATAATGGCAGACCCTAAGGAGGGTCAAATACTACCACAAGGGGCGAAGACTTACGTCAAAAAGTGGTATATAGAGCAGACAACAGGAGAGCAATTTTTTAAAGGAAATAAATACACTAAAAAAGGATGGGAGGTCGAAGATGATGCAATCGAAGTTTATTCAGAAGTCACTGGTTATGATCAATTGGTTAAAAATAAAAAGTTTTTCGGTAATGACTTCACCGAAGGTACTCCTGATATTCTCGTTGGAGACGACTTGGTTACTGATATTAAGTGCCCTTGGCATTTAGATACTTTTTATAAGTATTCTAGTTATATTCCTACGGCTAAATATCCGGCACCGAACTCTAATTACTTTTGGCAGCTTCAGGCGTATATGCTGGTCGCTGAGAGAACTAAATCAGAGCTGGCATATGTTTTGATGAATACACCCAAGCATCTCTTACAGAGCAGTCAGGACATCAAACAGTGGATCAACTACGAAATAGAATATTCCTTAAAAGAAAGGGTTAAAATATTTGTAGTTGACAGAAGTAATTCTCATATTTGTAGAATAGAAGAGAGAGTTAAATTATGCCGAGAATACTTAAGCGAGATTATACAACAAGTGAACTGATTGAAAATTTGACTCAGTTGGTAAGTAAGGTTGTTGATGAATCAAAACTTACTTACGATACGCCCTCTAAAACTAAGGTCGCTATAGAATTAGCTACCTTTAGACAAATGAAAAGAGATTACGAGAACAAGTTGAGACAAGAGAATGCAGCAGCTCAAAAAGGGCTGTTTTAATAAAAAACAATTTCGAAAACAGAAGAAAAGTTATGAGTGAATTTCAAGTAACGGGTAACATTACCCAAATCGCAGAAGTAAAAGAAGGTACAACTAAAGCTGGTGATGCGTTTAAAACGCTTTCCTTCCTAGTAGATACCGGAGAAGAATACAACAATATTTATTCTTTTGATTTGTATCAATCGGGAGAAAAAGATAATATTGACAAATTCCTTCAGTACAATAAGGTTGGTCAGAATGTTGATGTAAAATTCAACGTGAGGACTAACGAGTACAAAGAGAAATATTACACTAGCCTACAGGCTTGGAGTATATTCTCTAATAACGTGGGAACAACTGATATTAATGGGAGTTCACCTCCATTTTAAAAAAAGGGAGGGGGTGAAATTCCCCCAAACTTAAATGCCGGAAGAGACTAGTTATATAGCGTACAAATCCAAAGAATCAGACAAAGATAACTTTTTCAATGTTGGTAAATATTTTGATAATGCTAAAGAAGCCGCTGAATTTTTCGGTATAGGCAAAAGGAGTATCAAAACTATTGCTAGGGATAGGCACGCAGTAAGAGGGAGACAGCCCGTAACGTGGATGATTTTTCACGAAAATATGTCAGTAATAGATGTTGAAAGCGAATTAGAAAGAAGATTACAATAATATGTTTGTAGAAAAGAAACTAAAATTAAACGAGGCTATGGGATTAGTCGAGATCATCCAAGAGGTAAAATCGGAATTCCACATTATTCCCTTTAAACTGAATCACAGGTTTAATAGGCAATTAGCCAAACTAAGCTCTGCAACGAAAGAAGCGGGTGAGATTAAGTCGAAATCACTGGAAGCGGTACTGGGGGAAGAAGCTTATCAAAAGGCTGTTGAAAAGTCACAACAACTATCAGAAGTTATGACTGAGGGTCAACTCAAAGAGTATGTTGGGTTAATGGCTGAGGAAATGGAATCTGAAATAACGGTTGGGTTACTATCAGCGTCTTTTGAAGACCTAATTGGGAATCCGGACTTAGATAAGAAAGTTGCAGATCAACTGTCAGTCCTTGTAGGATTTCATGAGGAGTTAGTGTGGAACGTGGCCGAGTAGGTGTCTAAATAAGTTTTAAAAACAAAAGGCGTGTTAATATTAACACGCCTTTTTCTGTTTAAGCCACGAAGGTTTTAGATATTACCTCACCTGATGAATTGGCCTCGTAGTACCAAAAGTCATACCCGTAAAACCCAGCTACTACCGGAAGTAGAGTTAATGAATCTGAGTAAATAACATCTCCAACCTCTATTGGAAAAGAATCAATATAGTGATCAGTTGGTGACGAACTATAATTTAACAAAGCCGTAGTCCCATTTGTTAAGTGGAAGCCTAAAGGAATTTTAGTTACACCCTGAAGTATAGCCACCTTCAACAACACATCATTAAATTGGACTGATAGATATTTTGTTGGTTCAATTGCCTGACCCGTAGTATCAACCACCTCACCAAACCTCATTTTCTGTGCTGGATTAGTTTGTCCAGTTGGAACACCCGTTTGAATGGCCTTATTAAAGAATACATTTTTAGTAAAGGTTTCGGACTGATCTGTTCTAGCAAATTGAAGAGAGTCAATACCGTCTAATGTTGCTGCGTCTCCTCCATCAGGAGAGGTAATATACCCCGCTCCGTTAGTTAACTCATTATTATTCGTTATGAAATTAGCGTTCGATGCACCAGTATATCCTAGACTAGCCAAAGTAATAACCCCCTGTATAGTAGTAGAGGCACTGTATGCCTGTATAGTCACGCCTATTTGAGTAGCGAAGTTTCCCCAACCGAAAGCTGTTCGGCCGTTTAGTATTCTACTGTCATTTCCCTCGGCTACGGTTCCTACTGTTGTACCGAAGTTCTTATTAAAAGCAGTGAGTTTAGAAAAAGCAGTTTCGTATCGTCCGTCTAAATCCACTGTTACGTCACCTAAACCTGATCTAACTAAAGTTAAAACTCCGTCACCCGTGTTGAAAGATGCAGAAGAAACAAAGTTATTAGTAGCTGAGGTAAGATATCTCCCGTCTAAATTAAACACTATAGGTGGGGCAGATTGTCGTCCTAATGTTATATTTCCATTACCAGAGTTAAAAGACGCAGAGACTAAAGACTGATTATATCCAGTGAGCCACGCGCCAGAATTTAAGTGGGAGACAGTAGAAACGCTAGTTGCGTTTAATACATTAAACGTGGGTGAATTCACAGTCTGTAAATTTTGATTCATTAAATATACCTCAGTAAGGCCTTGACCAGTATTTATCCTGCCAGACAATACTAATCCATCAATTGTAAAACTACCAATTACAGAGTTACTGACCCTTAATTCTAAAGATGTTCCGGTAGTTGCCCTAACAGCCCAATTACCCGCAGAGTCCAAAAACCCAAAGCTATTACTGTTGTCTCCGTAAATAGTTCCTCTAGTAACCTCGTCTAAAGTCTTAAATGATTCCGTAACGATAGAATTACTATTACTACGTATTCTCCAACCCGAACCCTCTTCATTAAAATAATTACCTGCTTCAGTGAAAAGGCCTGTTCCAATCTCTAGATTAATCCAAGAAGAGTGTAAAAAAGAAGAACCATCTCTTACTGGAATAGTATTTCCTGATGGCTCAACTGAGGTTTGGAAGCCATCCAATAAGTCG
>JAESQF010000060.1 GCA_016765295.1 Oleispira sp. | reverse complement strand
CGGAGCGGATTTGATCATTTCAACCCCCAATCCTTTTATAGATTCCAATTTGGGCTGAATTCACAACATATGAAGGTTTGTTAATATGTTGAGTCAACTAGGCAATACTCTTACTCTATCTCTTAGACCCTTAACTAAAGACTTAGTTATAGAGGGTAAAAAGAAAGCCTAACTAAAGGCCCTCTTAAGTGACAATCAAATTACTTTACTACTATTTCAGAGGTTGATAAAGAAAAGCCAAACACACCACTTTCCTTTAATACCGAAAGAGTGAATTTATCTATTCCAAATACAACCGCAGAACCTAGCCGCTGGCCGGTTTCAGTATTGATCACTACTACAGTGCTGGGGGCAGGCTTACAAATAATGTATTCCGTAGTACAATCGCCAAATACAATCCTGTCTCCAAACGTAATTATAGGCTCTATTGAGTCCCACTCAATAACCACTATATCGCCCTTGGTCTCTACGGACTTTGGGTAATACCCTTTTTTAACGTATTCTTGCTTTTTCATAAAAATTTATATTTGTTTGTTAAGATTAAAACGTTCGTTATTTTCTTTTGCTAGTAGGTTGTGCCAAAAGTAAAACCCGTGTATTGATTTTGCCCAAATAAAGGCATTAACTATAGATACCCCCTCACAAATAGGAAAATTTGCTTTACTTATTTCCTCCCTGAATTTACCTACAGCTTTATACTTTCTTAGCACTTTAGTAGTTACGGGGTCAATCTTATAATTAACTCCGTTTCTTCTGATTGATATTATTCTGTCTAACATTCCCTTAGCCTACACGCTCTTACTATTGCGTAACTATTCCCCCCTCTTAATTTATCAGCACATACTGATAATACAAACGGCCCCGCGTTGATTACTAATTTATATCTATCAGCCCCCTTATAGAAACCAACAGACCTCTGCCCGACATTTACATATTTAAAACCCTTTCTTTTTAATGCTCTTGCTATAGGGCAATCTTTATTATTCCGGTACTGCTCTATAAATTCAGTCGCTCCACTGTCTAATGTATCAAAGTCTGCTTTAATTAATCTTATATGTTTCATAATAAATATTGTTTGTAGCGGTATTTTAACCACTGGGTTAACTATTTTCCTGTCTCTTTATTCCCAAGCTACCTAATTCCAGACGTACAGTAATGCCTATATCAATCCAACGAGAAACAGAGGTAAAATTCCTATCAGTAGCGAAACAGATATTGCCGGAGTCGTCAACTAACTCTAATCTAAGTCTCTTAATGCTTCCGGTCGACATCTGACTAGATTTGATTATATAAGCCTTCCCGAAAGTCAAGCGAGGGCCGGCGTTGCCAGTGTATACTAATTTCATAACGGGAAGGTATGAGCCTCTTTAGTTTCGGTTATGTCAGAAACTTCTAGTAGTGTCATATAAGACCCGTTGGCCCTCACTAATAAGTCAAACTTACAAAGTGTTGCTTGCTTTACGTAGTCTATATTGAGTTCTAGTATGGTCCTTGTTCTTAGTTGCGTTTCGTAACAGGACCTAAAAGGATAACCAAGGCCAACGATTACTTCGTTACGGCACGCGGTCATTTTCATATTCGGCCTTAAGGTTTCGTTAAATTGACCGTTAGGGCTTACCAACAAAAACCAGTTGGTTTGACCCTCTATTTTTACAAATGTGCTTTTCATAACTATTAATTAATGGTTGGACATAATTTCGTTCGCTATCTCTTCGGCTTTGCTTTTGGCATAACTATGGTTCTGTGTAAACGTTCCGGTAGTTTGGGGCCTCGGCAATTCAACAGAATAAGAGGCGAAGGAATTACCTACAACTGGATATGTTGAATGCCCATACATAATAGACCTTGCGATCGCGTGTATTAGTTTTACTTTGTTCATAACTATTAGATTTTAGTTAATTATTTTTTAATTTGAAAGTGTTGGCAATCTACCGCTGAAAATTCTACATTAACCCAATCAATATTAACCTCTTGAGTTTCACAACCTAAATTTAATGTGGTCTTAATCTTTTGTAGCATCAATTCCGCACTCTCTATACTGCATATCTCAATAAGTATTCCAGACTCATAAGTTAAGTCTGAGTACTTACTCTTACCGAATTCAAACCCCTCACTAGACCAAACCCCCTCCTGCTTAGCGTACCTAAGGCCACCGTATAAAGAAGATAATTCGCTTATTACAAAATCATTGAACTGCTTAAATTGGCTAGTAGTGGCTTCTGCTCTAGAAACACTATAATTGATTGTAGCTTTAGATTGTATCATTTTCGTACTTTTTAAGTGTGAAATAAATGTAGTGAACTTTTTTCTTATTTGCAACTATTCTGCAAAAAGACTTATACCCGAAATCAAACAGTACCTAGATTCGGTAATTCTATTTTCACCTTCGACCTCAAAGAAATAGTTCATTCTGAATGGATTAAACTTTATCTGTTTTAGGTGGGATGGAATTCCGATAGCGTCACCCAATACAATAGGTAGATGTTCGCTTTCTATGTAAGCAAAATAATCAAACGGGTCGCCTGAGTTCTTAAAATTAACTTCAGTAGCAGCTAACCACCGCTCTTTGTTTACCTTGAATTGTGGTTCCTTAATTATCAGGTGTTTCACTGATTCCTGAATGAATTCGTTAGTTTCAGTGTTTAAAATCCGGTAATACTCTATTGAAGATTTGTAAATGTGGTACATAACTTAGTGGTTAATTGTGTTTTACGTAGTATAAAAAATTCTCGGCCACTTGCTCTTTTAAGGTTTGTGTTATTTCCACCTCAATAAACGAGTCGCAAGATTCAATTTTTGAGGGCGTTAATTGATTTTCGGCTAAAAACTCCAATATTGATTGAAATGTAGTTGTCCCTCGCTGGAAAGTAAATGTATCGCTCATTTCTTTATGATTTAACGTGAAATTAATTAAGCTGATAAGTTTTTGAATTGACCAATATATTCCCGCTCAATCTCTTTCCAAAAAGATGTATTCATTTCTTTAGATTGATTACTTAAGTCTTTTAGGCCTAATTCAATTAATAAATCTTGCGCTATCTCTATTCTGGTCTTTATTGAATCACTCATTTCCTTATTGTTTAATGTGATACTAAGGTAAGCGAAAAAGTTAACAATACCAACGATTAATGACCAACGGCTGTATTTTTATTTAAGTGGGATATGGCTCGTTAATACAACTCTTTATTTGTTCGTTCCGCTCATTTTGAGGTAGTGGATTATAATATTTAGATTCAACTATTGAACCACCTTTACACACTATTCTGCACCTGTTAATAACAATTGCTTAAGCATTAGGTTTGTGGTCAAATGTTGAGAATGGCACTAAATCCACTACCACGCCCATAGACATATCGTCTATGTGATTATATCGGTCAACTGTTACAGTGTCTCCTATTTCGAATTCCATCATACTAAATTTAAAAGGTTTTTGCTATTATTTAATGCTTCTTTGTGGTCGCGTCTCAGAACTACCCAAGTGACTCCTTGCATCTTAAGCGGTGAACACTCCATTTTCTTGGCTGCCACAGAATAACACTTTGAGAAAAAAGCGTAGTGATTATCAGTCATTTTATAGTTTCGGAAATGCTCTTGACTCAATTTGAAGCCTAACGAGATAGATAGTGCGTGACGATCTATAGTGACTAACTTAGAATCTCTATAATTGTATATGTTATCAAAGAAAGCTGAAGTTTTAGCCCCTGACAGTATTGCACAAATCAAATCCGTGTCGTCTCTATTAATGTTACTCAGTGATGCGATTTGATACGCTTTTTGTTTGCTTGCTCCTAAGCACTTAGTGTTTTGCCAGCAGCCGTCAAAGTAATTTGTGAGGAACGAGATGGTCAATTCTTTATTCCTTTTCCATTGACACATTGGTGAGAGTGCGGCAACAATACCGACAACCTGAGTAGGCGATACTTTCCAGTCAAAATCACTAACTACCGATACACTAAACTCGAAAGCTTCTTTGTACCAATCTTTGTTGAGGTCCTCTTTTGTTGCCTTAGTATAGACCCTTAAAATATTGTTAACAACCTTTGTTTGGCTTAAATGTTCGTTGTGGAATTTAATGGTGTTCATAATTTTTTATTTAATTTCAATTAATGAATTAGAAACATATTCCTCACATCCGGCACCGTTATGAGATGACACTTGCCAACCACCACAAAAAGTCTTATAAAATAATACCGTGACGACACTTCCGTCATTATAAGCAACCTCTTTAGTTTTTAAAAATAATTGTGGTGTTACACCGTCCCTCTTTGGTAGAAAATATTTAGCTCCTGTTTTCATATCTCATTATTTAAATCTTATTGTAATGTTGTTTTTAGCGGTTATTTCCTCCTCTTTATAAATAACCTGATATTGGCTACATTGAGCAGAGGGGTTATTTATTTCAAACACCTCATATCCGTTATTTAATAATACGTTCATTTCAAGATTAGTAACCCATTTTTCTAAATGAGACAGAGATATAAAACCACACTTAAAACTACTATCAAAATTAATAAATTCATCACCGTATGGCGAAGGAAAGTCACCACTTGAGTGTCTCTCTATAAGATCGTCTAAGCCTAGACAGTATACTGTCCTTTTTTCGGGTACTTTATCTATTGATTTAGAGATAAAAATACCAAACCCGTCACTAGGGTGCTCTATTCTATAAAATTTCATTACATTACTCGTTTGTGATTGAATAAATTAACGAATAATAATTGACACCGCCAAATTAAAATAGTTATTTAGAGTGATTATAAATAGTCGATCATATTAGGAAAACTCGATAAGTGTTTCTTTTTTTACCGAGTCTGAAGAACCGCTAACGGGCGACCGGACACCATACTAAAACTAAATCAATAGTTTAACACCTAGTTAATTAGGTATTGCACTAAACCTATAGTTGTATAACTAAGGGTCTAGTCAGTGTCCGAAAACGAACAGTGTTCAAATTCAAACAGTGTCCGAAAATGGGCATCAACTAGGAATTTAGTTGTAGGGAATTTCTTTGCGGAATTCTGTGATTCTGTCAAAAGAGTTACGATGCAGACAGTTACGATTCTAGGTTCTAGTTACGATGCAAGGCTTGAAAATTAGAGTTACGATGCAGACCTCAACGGTTACGATGCAGAGGTTTGTGATTTAGATTAAAAGGAAATAATTTTCCGCACTTACCACACCAACTGACCCCGAACCAATTTATCCGAGGTCTACAACCAAATTTTAAGCAATTAGAGTTACGATTCAATACTCTGAAATCAGTTTGTTTCTCGTTACCCTTAAGTATGTCACTCTATCCACTGGGTTTTTTGCTAAAAACTCCTTTAATTCGTTCTGAACAACGTCTAACAAAACCTCTTCAGTGTGGTTCTCAATATAAGCTAAACCAAAAGGGTAGCACTTCTTAATCAATCCCTCTAATATTCCTAGGTCAAACATCATAGTCGGGTCGTTCTCTTCCAGCTCTGGCCTCCTGATCCAAATCACGTGCGTAAACACACCTTGCTTCACAGCAGTAATAACCTCCCTTAAGTCTCTTAGTCCAGTATATCCAAACCCACCAGCACACACCAACTTACAGAGGCGTGTAGCGTCCGTTCTATTAAAGTCTGATATAAGTGCCCTCCAAAGCTCTCGGTGGTTTCTACGGTCGTTAAACGCGGCTTCAGGGTCTTTGTAAAACTCACTTAGCAGCGGGAATATTACAGATATAGCCGCTACCTTTGATGAGCCCCTGAATTTATATCCTAACTCAACACTCAACATATCACCTAGAGTATCTTTTCCGTGTAGGCCGTGACCTACTATCAGTATATTTGTTTCTTTCTTTTTCATAATTCTCTTAAAAAGTTACAGTGTGATGCTTATTAAAATCACTTTCATCGTACTCAACGTAAGCATATTCATTACCTAAAACCTCTTCACTTAAAGAAGAACTATTTAAATAATCACGTATCAACTTACCTAGTTTTCCTTCCTCCGCTAAAATAGCTAGTGCGTTGGCCTGAATGTCATTATTAAATTCTATCGTTACTTTTGCCATAATTATTTGTAGTTGTTTTTTAAGTAAATGTATAATGTTCCAGCCATTATCGGTACTGCCGACCAATTAATTAAGGATAATATTATCCATCCTTGGAGGAGGGCTACTATCCCGCTCGTAATTAATATTACAAGCATTATACTAAAACAAAAAACAACCCCCATCACTCTCAGGGGGTCGTATTTCCTATTATCTTCGCTCCTCATAAGCTTTGTTTGATTTCTTTATAGTCCCCATTAAAAAGAACGACTCCCCGATAATATTGGTAATCGTAGTTTTTGCACCCAGAGTGGTCACTGTGTTGTTGAAGTTGTAATTAACAAGGCCACCAGAAACCTCTAGAGGGGCGCAATTAGTTTCAATTGAAACCTTCAGCCCTTTGCCCTTGTTACAGAGTTCACAATCTACTTCTATTCTGTGATAGATTGACTCTGATTGTGTCTTTTTGTACTGATACTCAGCCTTGAACCTATATCCAGTCAATTCGCCAGTATAAGGCGCGTAGACATTTTCGAATTCAATTACTGTTACTAAGTCTCTATTAAAATTTTGATTCATATTTGTATTTTTAGATTATTTAACGTATGGATTCTGTGGTTTAACTATTGCCGCTCTGAGAGGATCAATATCATTCAATTGATTCCACAACCTAACTTGACATTCTCTCATTTGACGAGTGCTTACGACCCCTTCCCACTCCTTTTTATCGAAGAAATTGGGGCGACCAGTGTTGAAATTTACAATTGCAGTCATCTTTCTGAGTATGATATCACCCTCTACTCTGATTTTGTCTTTGGGCATATTCTGTGTGTTTTTAATAAACCGTTTACAACCTCGTTGATACTAACCGTTACGTCCGCTAAAGACCTTTCTCCCGCTACTCCACTACCCGCAACATATCCTTTTCTTGCTGCTGAAGTCATTAAACGTATGACCTCGTTTTCTGTTAATTTTAGTTCGTTCATAATTAAGTAGTCCTCACTGTTAAGTGTTGAATTGTCTTACCATTAACAAATTGATTTCTAACCTTAATCATTCCCCCGAAAAGTACACTAAAATTCCCTCGGTTGTTGACTACTGATTTTCGTTTAACAGTTCTCCTAGAGGCTCTATTGCCGTCTGGGTGGTGGGTTTCGTTTGGAGTGAAACCTAACTCTGATTGGTTCTTCTTTTTCATATTTGATTTGTTTAATGTGATTCTAAGTACGTTCTTTTTTCTTACAATCCCAAATATATCCTTGATTATTTAAGATTAATTCTTCTAGAGCTGTCATAAGTAAAATTGCCCTTCACAATCAACACCCCTTTTTACAGTGAAAACCTTTACTTTAAACTCTTCCGCCTTTTCTAGGGTGTCAAATGTTACTTTATTAGGACTATGATTAGGAGAGCCTACCCACACAATCCATCTTCTTGCGTGCATACCGTGTACGTCTATCTGAATAGTTGTCTCTTCAATTTCTATGTTTGAAATTTTTGGAAACCACCGGATCACACCGTTAGGAAATTGGAACACCGCTTTTTGAGAAGAATATTTTCCTTTTTTGTGAAGACACCAACCAAGAATAGTGTGACCAAAAATATTTTCAGGCCTCAAGGGAAGCGATTGGCTCAGTATAGAGCTTGTCACTTTTATTTTTTTTATATCTGCTTGCATAATCTTTTGTTTTGTGAATTCTAAATATCGGGATTAACTTTTGAATAGCCTAGTGATTAGGTAAATTTGTACCGCGACTGGGTAACGAACCCACAACGTACTATCTATCCTCTTTACTAGAGATAAGTCCTAAGCGAGACTACTAGTAAATACTCTCAATTGTAAATCTCAAACTCGAAACGAATTACACTTAGGGCTCACCCCGAAGACTCGCTTAGACGGGGTTTAACGCCCGTAGTCTTCTGTAACTCTACGATTTGACCGCAGCATATAATTGGTGGAGGTGAGCCAGCGTGATTGCTTCTGGACTATCGACTGCTACTTTGGTTGTTGAATTCATTAACCAAAATCATCAATCCTCTCTACTTTTACGCCTCTAGTTGCGAACTAGACACCTCCGTATATTTTTTATAAAAGACGGTTTCTATATTACCCATTGAAACCGACAAACATTGAGGTGTACTAAGCAATATAAATCACTCAACCCACCTATTCGCATCTTAATTGTAGCACTGGTTGGACTCGAACCAACGACCTAAAGCTCTACCAACTGAGCTACAGTACTAACAAACAGCACTTGACTTTTGATGGAGGATTAGCTGTTATACCTCCCGTTTTCATACAGTCCGTAGAGTGATCCGACAAAGTTTCCCTATACCTAATTAAAGGTATTCCTCCCTAATCCAGCGTTTACTAGTCTACTGTCTTATCTGCCATTACGCCTATCTTAAATATCTTCGAGAGAGCGGCCTCAAACCCTTTGTATTCGCCCCAAACCATATTTTTATAGTTTTATGTTGTCTCTCTCGTAGTGTTCCTCTTTACCCGTCTGGTAAATTAAACAACCTTATTTTTTCGAGGGGGCAAAACCAGTTAATTAGACTGGCTTTATAACCCAACACTATCTGTGATATCCAGATCGACCTCGATTTCTTAATTTCTTCTAAGGCGGCTAATATTACTTAAGATATTAAAGCCCAAATCCTCGATGGGTTTTGCTTCATCCGTGTACAGTGGAATCCAAACCTTAGATCGTTCTCTTTTTCGGTAGCAACGGTAGCTAATTCCGCCCCCTCAGTCTTTGAACTCGGACTGACTTCTTAAATGTCTTAGGGTTTTTTGTCTGCCGGAAACCCTCTAAAAACCGTTATTATGTTAATCCCAATATGTCAAAGAACTTTTAATTTGCGGTTGGGCTAGGTTAAACGAGCCTAGTATCTTACCTTCTCCGGCCCGTCACTTAAGTGATTGCCTGAGCGTTTCCCTTCCGTTTATTAATTCAAATATAAGCACTTATTACTTATAATCCAAATCTTTTTGTAAATTTATTGTTTTTTTGTCTTTTTGCAGAATTCGAAGTTTTCTATTGTAATAGTCCTCTTTTGGGCAGAGTATCCCACTCGATCAGGAGACACCATTATAGGGTAACTACCCGAACCATCATCTCCTACAAAAAACCGAAGCACCTTATCTTTTTTGTCAAAATCCCAAGCCTTTACTCTATCTCCCGACTTTAACCTTACTCCGTTCACATCTTTCATAATTCAAAGGTAATATAAAAACTCTGTAATGCAAGTGTTAAACGAAAAAAAAATCCAACTATTTTTAGCTGGACTCTTAAGTATTTGTTTGTCAGGCAGTTAATCCAGAGGGAAAAGTCTTTGTTCCCTGTTGATTATGTCAATTTCTTGCTTATCCTTTTCTCCTAAGTTCTTCATTCTCCAAATAGAAGCCGTTGCATTAAAATCGCCCTTAAGAGCTTTCTTATT
>JAESQF010000132.1 GCA_016765295.1 Oleispira sp. | reverse complement strand
TATTTTAGTTTCGGTGGAGATGTCACCTTGAATAATTTTTCCGTTGCAAATTCGGTGGATTTGACGACTGGGAAGAATGCCAACGGTGAAGAAGTTGGCGGGTTACATATAGGTGTTATTACACAAACGGGTGATATTACTTTGAGTAATATTCGTGCGGGTAATCAGCAAGGTACGATGGGGCGTTTGGTCATTAATGGCTATACCATGACTCCAGAAAGCTATCTGACAATACAAGGGAAGTGATTATGAAAAAAATAATATATATCTCACTTTTATGTAGTTCTAGTTGTTTTGCGCTATTACCAATTCAGGATGATGATCTTTCCGTTATATCGGGTCAAAGTGGTATTACGATTGATATAGATACTAATGCTCCAATAACTATCGGTGAATTTAGGTACAACGATACTGATAATGGTGCACTGGAAGAGGGTGGCGGTGGTTCTTTTTCATTGCGAGACATTGAAATTAAAGAAAGCTCATTTTCTTTTGATATAGATGTAAGTAGTGATGGTGAGTTATTTATGAAATTAAATAACTTTGCAACAATGGATATGTCAATAGGCGCTATTCAGTTTAATTATGATGATTCATTGGTTGCAATTGATACTTTAGTAATTTCATCAGATGCTCAATTACGCAATCAATATAGCCGACTGGGTTCTTTATTTATCAACGACTATACCTTAGCTGCTACCGCTGATATTACCTTTAAATTGACGAATGATGGTGGCATTGCACTCACTTCCGTATTGCCAACAGGATCCTTCTTTTATCTAACCTATACCGATGATGGCGAATTTATTTACGATACAGGTAATGATGGTGATACGACAAAAAATGATACAGATGGAAAAAATTACATTTCAGCTCGTGTAGAGTTTGATGATTTTAAATTGAATGATATCAAATTGAAGGGTGTTGGGGTTGGTGATGATTCATATCTGGAAATTTCTTTGGGTGGCACTCAAGGGGCTATTTCCTTTAGCGATATTAATATCAATGGTTCAGTGATTGGTAGTGCAGGGTTTGAAAATATTCATGTTGAACCTGTTAGTTATTTACATATTAAGGGTCATCAATAATGAAAAAAATATTGGCTAAAAAACAAATGCTGCTATCTCTAATATTGGGTTTCGTCACGCTAATATTCACCAGTTTATCTTTTTCTTATGATCCAGGTTTAAAATATTTACCTGGACGTGATGATGGCGCTACTGGGGCTATCAATGAGGCGCAGCAGGGGTGTGTCTATCGTGAAAGTGACGCTTCGTTAGGAAGTTGGACAGTTGACGATTGTGATTATGTGGGTGCTCATTATGCGTGTTATAACGGCGCAGAATGGAAGGTTGCACAAGCTTTAGGTACCGCTGTAAATTCTGGTGAGCCTCGGGACGGTGATGCAAGTTCAGATCCTAAAGTTAAAGCAATAGACTTGTGGGATCCGATAAAAGCAGATGGACTATGTAAAGATTATTTTGGCCCTGCTTACTTTTTTAGTGTGCCAGTAAATGCAGATGAAGATGCTAATTTGGGTGCAGCAATTTCTACGTTAGTTGCTGCTAAGAAAAGAACTTGGTTATTTTATTATTCTAATACACAGGACATTCCACTTGCCAAAAATTATTGGTTAGGGAATCGTACTGAATATACTAATTGGTTCGGTAATAGTCCTGATAATAAATCAACTTCAGCAGGTACGGCTGATTGTACATTGATTCATCGTGATACCGGTTTATGGCAAGACGTCTCTTGTTCGGAGGAGCATTCTTTTGCGTGTTATGAATCTGGTAACTGGTTAATTACCGGTGAGCAGGGTGAGTGGCGCTCAGGTTTCTCCGTTTGTGATGAAAACTATAGTGCTTTATCTATCTATGGAGTGCCAAGAGATAATAGTGAAAATGATGAGCTAAAAGCAGCTCTTTTACCGGCTTTAGGTTCAGGTAATGCGGCTGATTATAATCAAGTTTGGTTGAATCGTACTGATTTAGCGTTTGAAGAATTCTTTATTTCTAATCAAACACGTCGAGCGTGGTGGGGAGCAGGGCAGCCAACTAATCGAAATAATGCCGATTGTACATTGATTGACTCAGCGGGAAATTGGATATCAGAACCCTGTAATGGCTATGTTGCTTATCATGCTTGCTATCTTGGGGATAATTCCTCGGGTCAGGCTCAATGGCAATTAACCAGTAGTATTGCTGATCTTAAAGAATCTGAGTTTTCACTAGGTTTTGGCCATTGTAAGCAGTTAAGTGATAATGCCGAATATCGTCCACCAAATTCAACGGCTTCAAATACAGCATTGTCTAGTCTTTTAGCCACCGGTGAATTTGTTTGGATTAATTATTCTGATCAAGAGAGTGAAGGTGCCTGGAAGGTTGCTAGTCAGTATCAAGATTTTGTTAGTTTCTCTGATGTTATTGATGGTGATGCTAAAGATTGTGGCTATTTTAGTTTAGAGACAAATGACAAAGGCAATTGGTTAGAAGGTCAGTGTTACGCAGGTGGTGCATCGATGGAGCAAGGCTTCGCTTGTACCAATGGCTATGAGTGGAAGGTAGCGACTGCTGCATTGTCTGATGGTTCTTCTTTAACTTCTGACTTATGGAAAGATGGCTTTACTGCTTGTGAAGCTGCTTTTGGAGTGGATTATCACTTTGCTGCACCTTCAGGAGCGGATCAGAATTCACGCTTATCTTTGGCTCTGTCATTGTCTGGGAATACTCAAGCTTGGATGAATCTTAACGATGCTAAAACAGAGGGCGAGTGGATTGCGAATGGTCCTGTTGTGAATTTATCACCAGTATTAACCCTCTCATCTGAGCGAGAGTTTAATGAGAAAGAAGTGATTAATTTATCTGTCGCAGCGCTTGATCCTGAAACGGGTAATAATATTGGTTTGATTTACCAGTGGTCAATCATAGCTCAGCGAGTTGGTGACAATGGGGGTGGTAGCGATATTATTACAGCACCAACGTTAACCAATGAGAATACTGACAATCTTACATTATCAGCAATCGATTTGTTAAATGATAATTATTACCTTGATATTCAATTGCAAGTTACTGATGCCGATGCAGGAACGCCAGCCACAACGACGAGTGTTATTACGATTAAAATAATTTCACCATTGCTTGCGGCTTATGATTTTAATGAATATACCAATCCTAAGTTAGATAGTAGTGGTAATGGTCATCACTTAATTTTAAATACTTCTGAAGTTGAAATAACGGCACGAGATAATGGTCTAAATGATTATTTTGCTAAAATGGATGCTGCAGATTCATTCTCAATCGATGGCTCAGTCGCGGGATTACAGTTAGATCCTGTTCGTGATCAATATACGATAACTTACCGTTTCAAAATGGATGCAATATCTACTGATCCTTTTGCTGGTTTTGTTCAGAAGGGTATAGCTGGAAGTCGTCAACCTGCAATTTTTTATTATAAAGCAGAAAACAAAATACATTTTAGTAATACCACAGTAGAAGATCCGTTTGAGGGTGGAGTTAGTCAGGAAGAAGTGCGTTTAGGTCAATGGATGACGGTAGCCTATGTTAAAAATGGTGAAAAATCTTGGTTGTATATTGATAAGGCTGAGCTGAAGTCTGATCCTGACCCTGATCCACTGAACGTTATTCCTGATACGACAGCCGCTGATCTGACCGGAGTCAGTACAGGTTATGATTCGGGGGATTGGATTTTTGGCAGTATGCCGGATGCGGCTGAAGGAATCGTGGGTGGGTTTGATGATATACGAATTTATAATCGTTCTTTAACTGCAGTAGAACTTAATAAAATTTTCTCTGATCAGCCAAAAGGTGTCTTTGAGTTTGTAAATGAACTAGAAGTGGGCGATGAAAATGAAGTTGAAAATTCAGTAACAGAGGTTTCTATTCCTGTCAGTCGTATGGCGGGTGATGATGGAATAGTATCGGTCGCTTATAGCTTGAAATCGGACAGTGCAATTTTAGATGAAGATTTCAAACTGAAAGATGACCCTAAAACCATTGGTGATCCTGAGCGAGGTAAGGGAGTATTAACTTGGCAGGTACATGATGCGGCTGACAAAAATATTGTAGTTGAATTGATTGGTGATAATTTACGCGAAGGTACAGAGAGTTTTACTATTGAATTAGAAAAGCTCGCAGCAGAGCCGAGCTTAGGTAGCAATGGTCGTATCAGTATCAATGTAATTGATAAAACCCCAAATCCTTATGGCACTATAGCGATGGCGCCAACGACGTTGACAGAAAATATCCCTGTTGATGAAGGAGATAGTGGATTGATTACTGTTGAGCGAGTAGGTACTGACAGTTTAGGTGCATTTGATGTTATTTATCAGATAGAAGCACTATCCGCAGCTAGCCCTGAAGATTTTTCAATAACGCAAGCTGGTTTTCCGATTGCGGGAACGATGAATGGTAGTGTGCTGGGTCAAGGGCGTTTAAGTTTTCCAGCGAATGCCGGTGCGCCTGTTGATAAGCAAATACAAACCATTAGCTTTTCTACTGTCGCTCCGGATGGTTTTGAGTCTGATGAAGTATTTACAGTGACATTAATAGCGGTTACTGACCCTGGTTCATCAACCCTAGCGGCACCTAATACGAGCGCTATATTGGGAACTAAAAGAGGCTATAGCCAGGTTATCAATGATATAACACCTGGCCGAATAAGCTTTAAGCAGGCTAACTATTCAGCGGATGAGGTTGAGCAGGGTGCTGGGAGTAATGTGGTCGTAGTTTCTTTAGCGCGCCAGTTTGGTGATGATGGCGCTATGTGTGTCACATTAGATATGGCAGGCAGCACAGCAGGTACTTTAGATTATAGTATCGCTTATCTTGACTCTTCTGCTTCAGGTCAAGATGACGTTTTTTGGGCGGATCAAGACTCTGCTGACAAGTCGGTACTGATTACCATAGTTAATGATCAAATGTACGATCCTAGTGAAACGATTGAATTAGTATGGGTCCATAAAGCTAATTGTAATTCGGTAGCAACGGTTGTTCCTGATTTGGATGCGGGTGATATTGCTAGTACTACGTTGTCAATATCAGATCAGACAACACCTGTAAGCGTGAAGTTTAGTGCTACCAGCTATAGTGTATCTGAGCGTGGTACCAGCTTGTTGGTTACCATTCAGGCGACTCAAGGCAGTGATTTCTCGGCAGGTAATAGAACGAACAAAAATGCTTTTAGTATTTATTTAAATCCTAGCGATGAAAGTGCTTTTGAAGGAACTGACTTCGATGACTTAGCAGGATTAAAAGTAGTTAACTTTACTGCTACAGGTGCAGGTGCAACTGAGCAATTCGTGAATATACAGATAAATGATAACTGTGATGCTGGTGCCGCTAAGCAATTTAGTATGAGTCTATTGAAGGTACATGGCGACTTGCCTGTTACATTACCGGTCGAATTAATCGATGTATCTTCAACTAATGCAACCGTTGAAATAACGGATGCCATGCCTGCTTTTTCAGTATCTACAGCGGTTGATACTTTAGGAGTCACAAATGCTGCATCCGTTCTTAAATCCCGTTATAGGGTCACAAGTGCAGGTGGTAATGATAATGATGGATTCTCACCCCGTAACTTGAAATTGTCTTCGGTTAATAATACCGGTGATGGGTGTTCTTTGAATTACGAATGGGCTTATACGGGCTCAACTCCAGTTCTTCCTAAAGCGGGTATAGGTAAGTCGAGTGCTAGCTTACCAGGAGCCTTTTCGACGCCTCCGCTTGCTGATTTAGGAACTTCGCCTTCTTCTATTCAGTTTACGTTGCCATTTGTGATTGAGGACACTGCATTGAATTATAGTTTGACGGTCACACACCCTGAACAAGCACAGCCATTGGTTATAAACGACTCTATTCCTATCGGAGCTTATTGGATGCGTCTGATAAACTATGGACCTGACGAGTGTTTAATTGCTTCAGGAAGTAGTATTAACTTATCTGGCTGTGGTGCCGCTACTGCGAGTAACTTTACTTATAACCAAGCAACTAAGAAAATTGTGGGTGAAGCAACTCTGGGAGCTGGTGCTAGTGAAAGATATGCTTGCTTGACAAATAGAGGCTACACCGAATGTGATGCGAGTGCTGACGGTGATCAGGAGTTCTTTTATGAACTTCAGACATCGAATCCTTGTGATGGTAAGACGTTCATAATTAGAGGGGGTAGTACTTACCATACATGGTTTGGTTCTCTTCAGTTAGATGGTAGTCCAGGCACTTCGACCTGTAACAGCAGAGACTGGGATTGGACCGGTACTCCTTAATTTGTAAATTGGTTTAGTCTTTTAACGCAAAGACAGGGTAAAGATGTTGTACAGATGTACAACATCTTTGTACTATATTTGAGCTGATGTTCAGATAATAAAAATTAGAACTATAAAAATAATAATATAATTCAGAGTAAGAGCGATTCTATGAAGAAATTCGTTTTACGTTATGCCAAATTTCCATTACTACTTAGTTTATTAAGTGTTCCTGCGTATGCGCTCGAATCTATGAATGATGCGGAGTTGTCTTCTACTACCGGTGAAGGCCTTGGTGCGGTAGTTGATAATTTAGCTATCCACAGTGGAGATAAGGGTGCTGCGGATGGGTTTGAAATCATCTTAGATTTGAATGAGATTCCGGGTCAAGAGCAATTTATTATCAGTGAACTACGGATCCATAAAACGGGCACTGTGTCAGGTACAGCAGAATCTGGTGGTAACTTTGGTACAGTAAATAACCCAGTTTTCATTGGCGATTTACGCGCGGTAGATATTTTTAGTGGTAATGCTTCAGATCCTTTGGATGAAACAGTGACGACAACGACGGTTATGCGGTCTGAATTTCCAGGTGCGAGTATACGCCAAGTAGATCGCTCTGCTGTAAATCAACTGAATAATCCAACCGGTTATCAAAGTGCGGC
The DNA here is from genome assembly GCA_016765295.1 of Oleispira sp. Lineage (GTDB taxonomy): Bacteria > Pseudomonadota > Gammaproteobacteria > Pseudomonadales > Oceanobacteraceae > Oleispira. Next base: position 14,228 of record JAESQF010000132.1, on the reverse strand, counting down.
GGCACGGTTTGAATCAGACCTTGATCAGGTATCTAATAAATTTAACTTGCATTGGCGTTTTGATGATGTGATTGCTTCAGGGCCAGAGACTTTTCGCTCTGTATTAGATATTGAGGGTTTTCGCTTCTATGGTACTTATTCGGATATGTTTGCGACCGCCGGAAATGGTATTTCTTTAGCAGGGGCAACGGGGTTGTATATTGATACCCTAACAATTTCTAGTGAGGCGCCGACTACGGCAAGTATAGCAACCGCTGCATTAGCGAATGAATATGTACAAACCCCTAAGGCAAGTCAACTGACCTTATCTGGAGTTGATATTTATACTGTTCTGGGAACAGCAGATCAGCCCTTAACAATAAAAAGTGTAAAGGATGATGCGGGTAAACATCAGCTTCAATTCGAAATCTCGGCTTTGCCTTCATCTATAGGTGTGGCTCCTAAAAGTGATATCTATATTAAAAGTATCTTTTTTGGTGATAAATATAATCCAGCTTTAAGAACTGGGTTGCGCGCAGGTATGGCTGATGATAATACCCCTGAGAATTATCACTATGCTTTTCAGCCTGATATAGGCAATACCATCGAAATTCGTGGGATGGCTATTCAGCATCTCCGTATTACGACCATGGATATTTAACGACTAGTTGAGATTTTATTATGATGAATAGAGTTTTCTTTATTATTAGTTTTTGTCTAAGTATTTCAATGCTTGTGCCTTCATTGAGCGTCGCTGAACTGGTACTGGTTGATGATGAAGCCCTTAATGAGATATCGGGGCAGAGTGGCATTACCCTTAATGCCAAAATTATATTGGGTGATGAAACAAATTTTGTTTTTGCTAATACCTCAGGTAAAACTCAGGCTGATGCCAGCGCTGATGAAACAGGCTATCTAATTGTTAATGAGATACAAGGGACATTAGAAATAAAAGGGCTAGCACTAGACTTGATTTCAGATTTGAATAATTCTGGTAAGGCTGCTTTCCAGTGGACATTGCCTAAAACAATCAAAGCAACGAATTTCAAAACAACAGGTATTTATGCATCAGGTACTGAGACAGTTGACCCTGCTGGCATAGAAAGTAGTTTTTTGTTAGGGCTTGAATTTAACGGCGAGCTAAGTTTGCCGGCTAATACTCAAATATCCGTATTTGTGGTGAATTAATATGAAAATAATAAATATAAAGCTAATCAATATTGTATTAAAAAATCTAAAATCTGGACTTCTATTTGGTTTTTTGAGCTTAACTTTCTCTTCATTTGCAGATTTAACAGCCTTAAGTGATGACGCTCTAGCAGAGCAGGTAGGGCAAGCATTGTTCAAAATTGAGGAAAGCCAATCTACGATTGCAGGTCAGGAGGATATAAGTTTTACTCGGATGACAATGGGCTTAAAGATTGAAATGAATGTGACAATTGATGAGCTTAGCCTAGGTACTTTCTATCGTCAGGCTGGTAATACTTGTTCTGTAGGTGGACGCTTCTGTGATAATACGGACGTTACTGATAACTACAATGCTTGGAATTGCACCACATCAACTTGTGGTGGTATAACGGATGACCATGGAAACAATCCGAACAGTGCTTCTGCAGTTGTATATGGAGACCTACTTGAATTGACGACTAGTGAAAAAGGGGCTGCTACATGGGGATCCCTTACCGGTGATCACTACGCATCAAGTAAGCCTTTTACGGATAGTCATATTTTTCCTTCTGGTTTTGAACGAACTCCAGGGACTGATTTAAGGCTAAGGGATGTGACCTTTGGTCGAGTTATAGAGCATACCGATGGTACTCAAACTCTTGAAGATTTCGTAATTGAAAAACCTTTTGTTGAATTCGCTTACGATAATTCAACTGGTGTGAAGCAGATTTCAGGGCTACGTATCGGCTTTGGTTCGTCGACGGGGGTTCAGGGTAATGCTATTGATGTGCTTTCGGGTTTTGCTCAACCAGTGATCACGGCTAATGCAAAGGCAGAACTCATAGGACTGAAAGGTGAGGCTGATTTTACTTTTGCACCTTATCTTGGTGGGGTTCGTACCACGGGTTATATTCATCCGACAAAAACGATAGCCGGTGCCTGTACACCTTCGGGTATAATAGGTGGTATTGTCTGTGGCAAGGTGGAGACTGGCGAGAAAATTGCTGAGGCTTCCCCTCAATCTCAATTGTTTCCATTACAAGCTATTTCAATGGACGATGCGCCAACGGTTTGGCTTTCTGTGCAAAGTAAAGATGTTACTTATGAGTCTGATACTGTTAATGGGTTTACTTATAATTATGAAACTGCAAAAGCAGGCGTTTGGTTTAACCTGGGTGCATTATCTGTTTATGAGGGTGGAAGAAGATTGGATATCACTGAGCTTTCAGCAGCAACAGGGGTAACGGCTAATACTCAGCAGCCTAAGCATCCTGATAACTATTTCTCTGCTCATCCGAATAATATTAAATATCCGAACGCGAATAACTATTATTGAACTGTTGATGTATGTTAATAAAGGCTAGCCCATAGAGGGCTGGCCTTTTTTTTGTTTATTATTTAATGAAAGTTATTCTTTCGTTAAATAAATGAACCCAATAATAGTATTGGTATTTACGTTTAACATGAGTGTTCGGGCAGGGTGAGATGGGAAGGTAGGGGTGGAATAGCCTTTAATTATAAAGGCTATTGTAGCTGGAAATATTAGCTATCTTGCTGGTTTTGGCCAGATAAAATATCCAGATTTAACTCATTAAGAACTGAGAAATCGTAGATTTTATTACTGTGGGTATGTAATGATTTGAGAGAACCCATGGACTGAAGTGGGCTTAGATCTTGGATATTATTCTTTTGTATCGCAAGTTCTGTTAATTCTGCTAATTCGCTTAATGGTTCTAGATTCTGAATTTGATTTCCACTTAGGTATAAAGTGTTTAGCTTTTTAAGCTCAACTAGTGGGTTGATATCTTCAATGTTATTAAAATTTAAATGTAGTGTCTTTAATTCAGTAAGCTGTCCAATACCATCAAGGAGCTGGATACCTTTGTTATTGCACATCAAAGTTGTGATTTCTTCAATGTATGTACGGCCAGTATTCTTAATACAAAGATCTAAAGAATAATCCGAAATAGACAAAGTGTTAATCGGAGTGAATTCAATCGAATTTTTGCTTGCGCTATCTGAGGTACCTGCTGCCTGCGTTTGTGGCGCAGAAGAACCATTGTTCTGGTCTGAACAGCCAAACATGGCAAGGGTCAGTGAGCTGATTGCTATAGCTGCACCTAATCTGTTGAATGCACTCATTGATTTACCTATTTATATATTGTTGTATTTATTATTTAGGTTATATAAATAAATAATAACATTTAGATCTGATACTCCCAATAGCCGATAGTGTGATATTTACATAAAACTATCAAAATAATGGGGCTATCTATTCTTGCTACCGTTTTCTTTAGTATTGATTCATATCGAGTGGTAACTGTTAACTTATATGGTATATTGTTCTATATTTGAGACAATAACCCAAGGTTTATATGTTAGATTTAAATCAGCTCGCCATATTTATACGTGTTGTCGATGAAGGCAGTTTCACGGCTGCCGGTAAATCACTGCAGGTGCCTAAATCTCGCATAAGCCGCATGGTGGCTGACTTAGAAAGCAGTTTAGGTGTGCGCTTATTACAGCGCTCTACTCGCCAAGTCAGCCTAACGCAGGTAGGCGCTGATTATTACAATAATTGTAAACATCTAGTAGCTGAAATCATGAATGTTCATTCTGAAATTTCTGATCGTCAAGATCGACCTCATGGTGTGCTTCGTATAGCGATGCCTATGGTAGTGGGCAGTGGTGTGTTTGGTCGCTTTGTTGCCCAGTTCCAAAAGATTTATCCAGATGTTCGTATTGAGGTCTGCCATACCGATAGAAATGTGAATTTAATCGAAGAAAAATTTGATTTAGGCATGTTTGTCGGAGATCTACCTGAGTCTTCACTGGTAGCGCGAGTGATTGCTGAAACAGATTTAATGCTGTGTGCTTCACCAGAGTTTATCGAACTTAAGGGAATGCCAAGTTCTTTGGATGAATTACAAAAGATGGATTTTGTGAAGATTGGAGAGGGTATGCAAGCCGAAACCTTCGAAATGATACACCTCAGTGGCGAGGTATCAATGGTTAAGCTAGAGCCTAGTATCGTTACAAATCATATTGCTGCGGCCATGAATTCAATCATACAAGGTGCTGGAGTGGGGGTGGTTCCGGTCTTTATGGCCAGTGAATACCTGCTAACGGGAAGGATGATTCCCATCATGCATGATTGGTCATTTCGTCCTCGACCTCTCTCTGTTGTTTACCCGAGTCGTCAGTATCTATCCCTTAAGGTTCGTTGTTTTATCGACTTTTTAGTGGCTGAAATTGAAGAGTTAAAGGTTTCTTTGGACGAATTACCTAAGAATGAGAAATTATTGGCTACTTATAAGAAACTGATAGAGCATTAACAATCCATTATTTCATTATGATATAAAAGCTTCACCCCATTTTTGCAGAATATCCTAGGCTAAATAGAGAGGCATTTAAGTCTCAATTTAGCTATTGGAGCTTAGGATGAGTCAAAATCTTGGGGCTGAAAAGCAGTTTATGATTGCTTGTAGTCATCTACCTTCCTTTAATTTGTTAACTCAAGATAATCGATTAAACGCCGAAGTATGCTTTATTGCATCCCCCCTAGATTTAACTGCAGATACCTCAATTATTATCTTGGACCAGAAAGCTGTAAGGGAGAATGGAATAAGCCTGTGGAAGAAAAATCATCCTAATGTAATTCTAATTGTCGAACACCCCGTAGAGCATCAAGATTGTATTCTGGTACCTACAGGGCTACCTGATATATTTCTACGCAATGCAATTGTTAAAGCGCTTCATCAACTATCGACTCAACAGCAGTTAGAGCTAAGCCACCAAACCCTTAAAGTAGAACATGAGCAAGTAACCCGTTTACTGGAGGTGGGGCGGGCACTTTCTGCTGAGCGTGACCATCATGCATTATTAGCAATGATACTATTAGAAGCTCGATCAATGGCTTGCTGTGATGCCGCATCGATTTTTTTAATTGACCGCCATTCAGGCCAACAAAACAATCAAGCCCCTGATTTAGTCTTTAAATTGACACAGAATGACTCAATTGATTTTGATTTTGAGGAAAAGAGGTTTTGCCTTGATAGCCAGTCAGTTGCAGGATTCTCTGCGTTAACCGGAGAGGTAGTTAATTTAACCGATGTATATGATCTACCTGAGCATTGTATTTACAAATTCAATTCATCTTTTGATAAAAGCATGAACTATAGAACCTGCTCAATGTTAGTGATCCCTATGTGCGATCATAATGGGAGGGTCGTAGGTGTTATTCAATTTATAAATCGTAAACGTGATACGGGCATTAAATTAAATACTCCCGAGGTCGCTTTAGCCGAAACGATTAATTTTGATGACTCAATCTTGCCTACTTTGCAGGCATTGGCCAGCCAGGCTGCGGTAGCGATAGAAAATAATTTATTAATAGATCGGGTGAATTTATTGTTTGATGGCTTTGTTAAAGCTTCTGTACGCGCGATTGAACAACGAGACCCTACCACCAGTGGTCATTCGTTTAGAGTGGCAGAGTTAACCTGCGCCCTTGCGACAACGGTGGCTGAGTGTAAAGAGGGTCATTTTTCTAGGGCTTACTTTAGCCAGGAGGAAATGAAAGAATTAAAATATGCCGCCCTGTTACATGATTTTGGCAAGGTTGGGGTACGTGAGCACATACTCACCAAGGCGAAGAAACTAACCTCTGAAGCTTATGGTCAATTCATGTATCGCATAGCGTGGGAGAAAGAGAGAATTTGTAATCATTATTTAAAACAAAAACTGACCCTGTTGCGTGATAAAAAATTAACTTCGGTACTCGAAGAGCAATTAGAGCTAGAAGAAGCGCAAAAGATTTTACGGCTAAATAAATACTTGCAGGCTGTTGCCGATGCCAACGAACCCTCCTTACTAGCAGAGGGAGCTTTTGAGCATTTAAAGCAGATACGTGAATATGTAATTGATGATGTTCATGGCCAATCACGAGGATTGATCGATGAAATGGAATTTAATGCATTATCCATTAAGCGCGGCAGCTTAACGGCGGATGAGCGTATTGAAATAGAAAGTCATGTGAGTCATACAATTGACTTCTTAAAGACAATTCCTTGGACTGCTGAATTAAGAAACATCCCTAAAATAGCCGGGGCACATCACGAAAAACTTAATGGTTGCGGCTATCCAAATGGTTTGCATAGCGATGAAATACCGTTGGGCGCTAAGATAATGACGGTATGTGATATATTTGATGCGCTTACCGCAACCGATAGGCCGTATAAAGCAGCGGTTCCTTTGGATCGAGCTTTAAGTATTTTGCAAAGCGAAGTCGAATGTGGGCATATAGATTCCGAACTAGTTCAGCTATTCAGCCAAACAAAAGTGTATAACGTATTAGATATTAAATAGATACGCTGTTTATTACCCAATCATTGTTACTTATGGTTGTCATAAAGCTGTCATAAAATTGTAGTAACTTTCTCCAAATCAAATAGTCATTGAATTGAGAAAGTTATGAAAATCAAACCTGCTAGTCTATTAGCCCCTCTTTCCTGGTTGACCGTGATCTCGGCGGCTTCAGTTTTATCACCTGTTTATGCTGCTGAAGAAAATATAGCGTATGACGACAGTGATGAGATTATAGAAGAGGTCGTTGCGACAGGAACCTACACCGCTGATTCTGTAACAACGCAAGAAAGAGATTCTTCTAGTGTTTTAGATTCGATTGGTGCTGAAGAATTCTCACGCTATGGCGACTCTGATGCCGCATCTGCATTAAAGCGTGTTGCCGGTGTTAGTATTGCGGGTGGTAAGTATGTAGTTATTCGTGGTTTAAATGAGCGCCATTCATCGATCATGCTTAATGGTGCATCACTTCCTAGCCCAGACCCTTCACGTCGGGTTGTTCCTTTAGATATTTTCCCGTCAACCTTGCTTTCGGGCATCGACGTACAAAAGAATTTTACCCCTGATGTTTTTGCTGACTCTACAGGTGGGACAATTAAACTTTCAACGAAAAAATTTCCCCAAGAGTTCGAAGGTAAAATATCGGGATCGTTAGGCTACATAACGAATCTAACCGGTGAGCAGAGAGAATTACAGCAGAGTGAAGGCACTGACTTTTTAGGTTTTGGTGCTAGTGGTGATCGCGCCTTACCCAGTGATTCTTTTAACCCTAATGAGTATGCTTCGAATTTTGGCACGGAAGAAAGCACGATTTTACCGAACTCGACCATCGAATTAAGTTTGGGTGATACATTAATCGATAATGACGATTACTCTTTCGGTTATACCGGTTCTGTACGCTATTCGAATGAGTGGTCAAGGCAAGACCGAGAATCAAATACCTACCTTATAGAAGGTGGCAAGCTGGTTGAAGATGATGATTATGATGAAACTCGTACTTCCAATAGTATTAATCTAGGTGCGGGCATCAGCTTCGGTTTGATTGCCGGTGATAATGAGTTCGGCAGCAATACCATGCTATTACGCCAAACCTTAGTAGAAAATAATGTTAGAGAGGGTACTGGTGGTGATCAAGACCAAGAGTCGATCGATACCCGTTTAGGCTGGTATGAACGTCAATTTTTATTCCAACAATTTACTGGCGAGCACTACGTAGCTGATTTTCTTGATACTGATATAAAATGGCAAGTATCAATATCAGAAGCGACATTAGATGCCCCTGATGAGCGCTATTATAGCTATCAACGTGACCCGGAAGAAGATGAATTGTATGAATTGAAATGGAGCACCGTTGATCGCGTTTATAATGAATTAACCGATACTAATGCCGATTTTAGTTTGGATTTTACCAGCCTTATATTTTCCGGTGATACTGTTGAAGCGCGTTTAGAGTATGGCTTGGGTATGTTCTCTCGTGAACGTACTTCACAAGGTACCCGTATTGGTTATGACGGGAAAGGTACTGATGCGAGTGATTACGCCGGTAATTTTGATATTGATTATATTATTGATGACAGTACTGCCAGTGGTGAGACGACTATTATTGATCAAACAGCGGCATCTGATAGTTATGATGCAACTTGGGATTTAACCAGTGCCTATCTAGCGACCAATATTGATATTGCAGAATTTTTTAGCTTTATGGTTGGCGCGCGCTCTGAGCAATCCAATATGGAAGTAAATACCTTTGACCTTAGTAATGCAGCCGACCCCGTACAGTCTGTAGTAGAAGATGATGATATTTTTCCGACTATCTCGGGTACTTATCGCATAACTGAAGAAGTTCAGTTACGCGCCGCTTATTATCAAACCAAGAATCGACCAGATTTTCGTGAGCTAGCCAACGCTCAGTACCTTGATCCGGACAGTGGTGATATTTATCGTGGTAATCCTGATCTTGTCAGTGCCGAAATTGATAATATTGATGTTCGCGCAGAATGGTACTTCTCTGATAGTGAAAGTATTTCTCTTGCCTACTTTAATAAAGATTTTACTAATCCGATTGAGAAAACATTAAAAACCGGTGGCGATGTATTTACCTTTGATAATGCCAGTAAGGGTAAGCTTTCAGGTTATGAATTAGATGTTCGTACAGAAATGGATTTTGAATCCTATTCGACGTTTATCGCGGGTAACTTCGCTATTATAGACTCAGAGGTTGACCTTGTGGTGGACACAGAACTTAAAACGCAGTCCATGCAAGGGCAGGCAGACCAATTAGCCAATATTCAGTTAGGCTTTGATCATCTAATGAGTGGCACGGAAGTAACCTTGATCGTTAATTATCAAGGAGAGTCATTGGATGCTGTTGCCCCAGGCATATTACCTGACATTATGCGCGAACCAAGAACAGAGGTGCATATTAATGTACAAACAGAAATCTCTGAAGATGTAACGATAAATGGAAAGTTGAAAAATATTACGGATGAAAAAATTCAGCTCACTCAAGGTGGGAAGAACTATCGCAGCTATAGCGAAGGAGTGGAGATAAGCTTTGGTCTTAGTATGAATTTTTAAAATTATATTTTGTGAAATTAAAGGCCGCTTTGCGGTCTTTTTTTTGTTTTCAATATTAGAAATTAATATGACATTTATAATTTATTTAACATAAGTGTAATATATAAAGATTACTTTAGTAGTCACTTAACAAGCAAACAAATTGTGATCTAACTTAAAGTAGAGAAAATATAATGGAACTTAAAAAATTATTCTTAGCAATGACCGCTGTATCGGTAACACTTTTAACAGCCTGTGGTGGCAGTAGCAGTAGCAATGGTGGCCCAGCACCTTCTCCAGATGTTGATACAGATACTCGTGTGAGTGAGACAGTAACAGAAGGTGATGTGTGTGCAATTGTGGGCATTCAGTCTGGTTTTGATATTGAATTAGCAGACGGTACCTGGAAGCCATATTGTGATTTAGAAGGCAGTATTCTTGAAAGCGCGACGCTAACAGCTGACAATGCTTACCGTTTAAATGGTTATGTAACGGTCGGTAAGGGTGGCGAACTAAAAGCTGATAAAGTTACTCCAGCTGAAGCTAAGCAAGCAGCACAGGATGCAGGTGTAACACTGACGATTGACGCTGGTGTACATTTTCGCTCATCGGGTCGTGGTAGCTTGATTATTTCTCGTGGTTCAAAAATCATGGCAAACGGTACCGCAGACGCACCGATTATCATGTCATCAAAAGATGCAGGCTATGAAGATCAAGGCGAGTGGGGTGGTTTGGTTCTACAAGGCTTCGCTAAAAACAATAAGTGTGGCGAAGGTTCAAACGACATTTTATGTAATACCGCTGATGAAGCGGGTACCGGTTTTCACGGTGGTAACGATGATGCCGATACCAGTGGTTCGATTAAGTACTTGATCGTTGCTGAAGGGGGTTATGAAGTAGCGACCGATTCAGAAGTAAATGGTATTACTTTGCACTCTGTTGGTTATAACACCACCATTGAAAATATAATGGTATTGAATAACGCCGATGACGGTATCGAGTTCTTCGGTGGCGCTGCTAACGTTAAAAATATTATCTTGATTGATAACAGTGATGAATCTTTAGATTGGGATGACGGTTACCGCGGTAACGTGCAGTTCTCTTTAGTTCGCCAAGGTTTAAACCATATTGGTGACCACGGTATTGAAGCCGATAATAAAGGTCGCTCAACGACTGCACTTCCGCTTTCTAACCCAACGATTGCTAACGTTACTTTTCAACAAGTAAATGCAACTATTGGAACAAAGAGCGGTGCTGATGATTTGTTCCGCTTTAAAGAAGGTACTGGTGGTAATTTGGTTAATATAGCTGCTGATGGTTATACGGAATGTGTTCGTGTTGGTGGTGCTGATACCGGTCAAACGGAACAAATTACACTGACTAACTTGATTGCTGAATGTGGTGCTTACGATGACGGCACATTCTTATTATTGAAAGATGATGCATTAGCTTCAGGTATTACTGGCGTACCAACTGACTCATCAGTAGTAGAATTAGGCAATGCTTTTGAAGTGACTGGTGGTATAGCAGCAGTTGATGCAATCACGCCAACTAGCGCAAACGCAAGTACAGGTTTCTTTGTTGAAACTAACTATGCCGGTGCGGTAGATCCAACGGTTACTTCTGCAGAAAATGCATGGTGGAAATGGGCTGAAGTTGCCATTCCAGCTGCATTCAAATAATCAGAGTCTGATTTATAATTTATAAATCGAGTTAGATTGAATATTTAAGGCCACTTTTAAAGTGGCCTTTTTTATGCCTGAAAATATGTCACACGACTGTCGTTTAACTGAAATTATTTTGCCATCTAGTTGTCATGTAACCAATTTGTCATATAGGTAATATATCTTAGGCGCATCAATTAAAACAGCATCGCAAATAGTTGCTTTGCATTTCTCAGATAGATATGGGTAATGACTATGCTTGAGCGTAATCAAGAGTTAATTTTCAACCGCTTTCCTGCTAAGAGGTTGGTATTGGCAGTATTAGCAGCAGGTTCTCTGGTAGCAGCCACATCCGTTATGGCGGCTAATAATCTAGATACTGCAATTATGCAAGGTGAACAGCGAGCAGCGACGGCTGTTACTTCTCAACTTAAAATTGATTCTCTAGATGATGATATTCGTGATATCGAAAGAAAATATCGTGCTGTTAATAAAGAAAATGATGGCCTTAGTGTTTATATCGAACAACTAAATAAACAATTATTAAATCAGCAGATTGAGTTGAAAAATATTGATTCAAGTATTCGTCAGGTGACATTAATTGAACGTCAGATTACACCATTAATGTTACGTATGATTGATAGTTTAGAGTTGTTTGTTGCTGCCGATGTTCCTTTTCAGAAAGAAGAACGCTCAGCACGTATTGCTAGCTTAAAAGACTTGATGGGTCGTTCAGATGTTACTGTGGCTGAAAAATATCGCAAGGTAATGGCGGCGTATCAAAAAGAAATGGATTATGGCCGTACGATTAAAACCTATCGTAGTACCCTTAATCTTGCAGGAAATGGAGAACCTGACACAGCTTCTCGTGAAGTAGATTTTTTGCGGGTAGGGCGCTTAAGCCTTATGTTTTTATCCCTAGACGGTCAAAGTCTGGGTGTTTGGGATCAGCAAGCTAAAGCCTGGCAGCCACTAGAAAGCGAGTATAAAGCTAAACTGACAACGGCATTACGAATTGCGCGAGAGCAAGCAGCCCCTAGCTTAATTAAAATACCGGTTGCCGCCCCTATAAAGCTAAATATCTCATCATTAAACTCCAATATTGCTTATGGAGATGTTAAATAATGTCTACGTATATTTCAGAGTGTATTCCTCAATTCAATATGAATATCAGTAAAAAAGCTAAAAGTCTGGTAGTAAGTTTATGTGTCAGTGCCGCTTTAGTCTGCACTTCACCTTTAAGTTTTGCCGCAGATGATTTGAGAGGCGGTACGGGGAATCTTGATATCGATTCGCTATTAAATCTTGTTAAGCAGGGCCAGTCTCGAGATAACAGTGAATTCAATACGCGAATGAAGCGTTTTAATGCTGATAAACAACAACAACAGCACTTATTAAATAAAGCAGAAAATCAGCGTCTTTCATTGGAGCAAGAAAGTGAACAAAAGGAAGGTCAGTTTGCAATAAATGAAACTGATATTACCAACGGTCAAGAGCGTTTAACCAATCGTTTAGGTAGCTTAAAAGAGTTGTTTGGAGTACTGCAACAAGTTGCTGGGGATAGCAAAGGTATTTTTGAAACTTCTTTAATTACTTCAGAACTGAATGCCAATCCAGCGATTTCAGATCGCCAGATATTTCTTGATGACTTAATTAAAACAGCAGGTTCCAGTTCACAACTGCCTTCGATTAAAGAGTTAGAGCAGCTTTGGTTTGAAATGCAGCGCGAAATGACCCTATCTGGGAAAGTATCAAGCTACCAAGCAGATGTTGTTTTGCCGACGGGTGATACGGTTAAAAAGCAAGTTGTGCGCTTAGGAAGTTTTAATGCGATTTCTGATGGAAATTATTTAACCTTTGATTTAGAAAGTCAAAAACTTGTTGAACTAGCCGATCAACCTGGCAGTCGTTATAACGGCCCAGCGGCAGACTTAGAAGCGGCTCAGGCGATAGATGGTCAAAGCAATTTCAGTGGTTTCTGGATTGATCCTTCTCGCGGTCAATTGTTAAAAATCATGGGGCAGTCAGCAGGTTTATCTGAGCGTATTGATCAAGGTGGTGTGGTGGGTTATATCATACTGTCATTGGCGATTATTGGAGTGCTATTAGCGATCTGGCGAATGATTGAGTTGACTACAGAAACGGCTCGTATGAAGAAGCAGATGAACAGTGACGAAATTAATGAAGATAACTCATTGGGTCGTATCATGAAGGTCTATCAGAAAAATGGTGATGCTGATGTTGAAACGTTAGAGTTGCATTTAAGTGAAGCAATTTCTGCAGAAGTCCCCAGCTTAACTCGAGGTATTAACTGGATAAAAATCATCTCTGTAGTTGCACCGTTATTGGGTTTGCTGGGAACCGTAACGGGCATGATTGATGTGTTTGAAACCATGTCGTTATTTGGTACAGGTGATCCTAAATTGATGGCTGGGGGTATTTCTCAAGCCTTGATTACGACAGTGCTTGGCTTAGTCGCTGCAATACCTTGTGTATTCTTACATACCATGACCAATAACCGCAGTCGCGCATTGATCACCATTTTAGAAGAGCGAGCAACCGGCATCTTAGCTCGTAAATCAGAACAGTTATCTTTAGCTAAGGCTTAATCGATATGTTTACTGCAATTGATCAGGTGTATTTGTTTATGGAGCGGGGGGGAGATGTGCTGTACGCCCTCTTATTCGTCATCTTTTTATTATGGTTGTTTATTTTAGAACGTATTGTATTTTTTTCTTTCATCTACCGTCCTCAACTTGCTCAAGTTGTTGGCGAGTGGGAAGAGCGAAAAGAGCGTACTTCTTGGCATGCGCACCAAATTAGAGAAGACCTAACTAGCCAAGTAAAAATGGCTTTAGAAAATAATATGACAACGATAAAAATGTTGGTTGGATTGTGTCCTTTGTTTGGTTTGTTAGGCACGGTCACCGGGATGATCGAAGTATTTGACGTTATGGCGTTCCTCGGTAACGGTAGTCCAAAAGCGATGGCATCAGGTATATCAAAAGCCACTATTCCTACTATGGCAGGAATGGTAGGAGCAATTACCGGTGTATTTGCTTTATCGTTTTTACAACGTTTTATCCAACGTCAAAAAGTAAGACTAGATAATACAATGACCTTTGATCACTAGATCAAAGTGAATGGCTATTAAGAAAGAAAGAATTAACAAACAAAGAACTAAAGAAACTAATTGAGGATAAAGTTATGAGACGTGGATTCTCAAACTTAGCAGTGCAAACAGAAGAAGATGGAATCGATATCACGCCGATGCTAGACGTGGTTTTTATTATGTTGATTTTCTTTATTGTTACTGCATCGTTTGTAAAAGAATCGGGCATTGAAGTTAATCGCCCAGATGCCAGCACTTCGAGTGCGAAACCAAGAGCCAGTATATTAATTGGAATTAATGAGTTGGGCGAAATATGGATTAATAAACGTAAGGTGAGTGAAGGCCAGATTCGCGCAAATATCGAACGGTTGCATGCAGAAAATCCT
>JAESQF010000059.1 GCA_016765295.1 Oleispira sp. | reverse complement strand
TTTAGGCCCCGCGTTATTACCTGAGAATCTAGCCGACAAACCTAATTATATTTTAGTCGGTGCGATTAAGTACGGCCGCGAAACATTAGCCATGCCTCCGTGGGATGGGATTTTAACCACCGCAGAAATTGAATGGTTAGTTGTCCAGCTAAAACAAGGCAACTTTACCGATAATAACGGAGAGAAAAAATGACTGTGACATTTACAAAAACAATCCTCAGTTCTTTATTTTTAGCAGCCTTTACACTCATATCCGCGAGTGCGATAACCGGTTGCGCAACAACTAAAACCGTCGCTACCGGTGATCTAGGGGTCATCATTGAACGCGCTACCGGCTCAGTACAAATCGTCAATACTACAAGCCAAACCAGTCTGGCGCGCATCAATGGCCTAGGGGATTTATCCCACGCCTCCATCGTTTATTCTCGTGACGAACGCTTTGCTTATGTATTCGGCCGTGATGGTGGTTTAACAAAAGTTGATATCACTACCCAAAAAATAGACAAGCGCATTATGCAAGCGGGTAATAGCATCGGCGGAGCAATTTCCCAAGACGGAAAATTAGTCGCGGTTTCAAATTACACTCCCGGCGGAGTGCGTATTTTTGATAGCGAAACCTTAGAGCTTAAATTCGATCTGCCTGCTATTGGCCGTAATGGTAAGCAATCTAAAACCGTAGGTTTGGTCGATGCACCAGGGCAGCAATTCGTATTCAGCTTATTCGATAGTGGTGAAATTTGGATCGTCGATTTATCAAGCGGTGAGCCAGTAATTACCAAGTTTTTTGATGTCGGTATAAAACCTTACGATGCACTCATGAGCCCAGACGGTCGTTATTACATCGCTGGCTTGTTCGGTGAAGACGGCATGGCCATGTTGGATTTATGGCACCCAGAAAAAGGTGTAACCCGCATTCTTCCTGATTACGGCATGGGCGAGAAGAGACTTCCCGTTTATAAAATGCCACACCTAGAAGGTTGGGCTATCTCTGGCAACCTAGCCTTTGTACCCGCAGTAGGGCGTCATGAAGTTTTAGTATTAAACATGACCACGTGGCAGCAAGAAGCGGCAATTCCGGTACACGGCCAGCCTATCTTTGTAATGGGGCGCCCTGATGGCCGCCACGTATGGGTGAACTTTGCTTTCCCCGATAACGACACACTGCAAGTGATAGAAACCGAAACGCTAAAAATAATTCACCAGAAAAAACCGGGCAAAGCGGTACTGCACATGGAATTTAATCCTCGCGGTGAAAAAGTATGGGCCTCGGTGCGCGATGAAAACAAAGTGTGTATTTACGATACCGCTACTTTTGTTGAAGAAAAATGTTTTCAAGCAGACAGCCCAAGCGGCATCTTCTTTACTAACCGCGCGCACATCATCGGATTGTAGAAAGACCTTTAGTAAATGAGGGAAAGAGTGATGAATCAATTAGAACAGCAGCTAATCGACGAATACCAAAAGGGTCTGCCCGTGTGTTCGCGTCCGTATTTAGAAATGGCCAATCGTTTAGGTGCCAGTGAAGGTGATGTGGTCTCTGCGCTAAGCCGATTAAAACAAGACGGCATGCTGTCGCGTATTGGTCCGGTGTTTAATCACAAAAAAGCCGGTGCCAGCACCTTAGCAGCCATGGCCGTTCCAGAAGATGAATTAGCCGCCGTAGCAGAACGGGTAAATGCCTTTGCCGGTGTTAATCATAACTACGCTCGCGAACATAAATTTAATCTTTGGTTTGTTGTTACCGCACCTGACCAAGATCAATTACAAACAGCGTTGAAAGAGATTGAATTGAGTGGCGGCTATAAAGTGATGTCGCTCCCCATGGTGAAGAGTCATTTCATCGACTTGGGCTTCAAAGTTAAATGGCAATAAAGTTAAGTGGCAGTAATTAAAGTGGGAAAAATGATGGATGAGATCTCGCAGTTACGTTTACGAAAAGCGATACAAGATGGTTTACCGCTTACTCAGCAGCCTTACCTAACACTGGCTCGCGAGCTTGGCTTAACCGAAGATCAAGTGATGCAAACCATCACCGATTGGCAAGATGACGGCATGATCAAACGCTTTGGTTTAGTGGTTAAGCATCACACCTTAGGCTACACCGCCAACGCCATGGTGGTCTGGGATATTCCCGCAGACAAGGTCGACGACGTCGGTGAGAAATTAAGTGCATGCGATGCGGTCACCCTTTGTTATCAGCGCCCACGTCAACTGCCCGAGTGGAACTACAACCTATTCAGCATGATCCATGGCCAAGACCGTGAAACCGTATTGCAGCAGCTAGCTGAAATCACCGAGCAAAATGGCTTAAGCAGTTTTAAACGCGATGTTTTATTCAGCTACAAGTTATTCAAACAATGCGGCGGTCAATATGTGCAGGCATTAAAGAGACCTGAATTAAAGAGACAGTCACTATGAGCGCAGCGAAAAATACAGAGTTAAGCGAACTCGATAAAAAGTTAATCAATCTATTACAAGACGGCTTTCCACTGACTCCGCGTCCATTTTTAACCGTTGCCGAGCAATTAAATAGTACGCAAGTAGGTAGTGAAGAAGACATCGTCACCGAAGCAGAAATCATACAACACATCCAAGCCTTATTAGATGAAGGCATACTCAGCCGCTTTGGCCCCATGTATCAGGCCGAACGTATGGGCGGTGGTTTAACCTTAGCGGCGATGAAAGTAGCCGAAGAAGATTACGAACGGGTCACTGAGCAAATAAATACCTTCTCACAAGTGGCGCATAACTATCGCCGCGAACACGAATTAAATATGTGGTTTGTGTTAGCAACCGAAAGCCCTGAAGAAATAGAAGACTGCATCGAAGAAATGGAAACAGTCACGGGTTATCACGTATTCAACATGCCCAAAGAGGAGGAGTTTTATGTCGGACTTAAATTTGCACTCTAACCCATTTAAATCGAATGACACTGACAGCTTCAATCCTAAAACCAAATCTCCTTTTTCAATGAAAGAGGTCTCTCAACCAAAAACTAACTTTGTGTTAACTGAGATGGATCGCGCACTCGTCATCGCAACCCAAGAAGGTCTACCGGTTAGCGAACGTCCTTACCATATCATCGGCGAAGAAATCGGCATCTCAGAAGACGAAGTCATCAGCCGTTTAGAAAAAATGCTAGAACATGGAGTGATCCGGCGCATAGCGGTAATACCGAATCATTATCGCATTGGTTTTAAAGCCAACGGCATGACGGTATGGAACGTAAAAGACAAAGATATAAAACG
Organism: Oleispira sp.; assembly: GCA_016765295.1. Classification (GTDB taxonomy): domain Bacteria; phylum Pseudomonadota; class Gammaproteobacteria; order Pseudomonadales; family Oceanobacteraceae; genus Oleispira. Next base: position 3,006 of record JAESQF010000059.1, on the reverse strand, counting down.
CCTCGGTCGCCAAATTGGTGAGCTGCCTTACGTCAGCCATTGTTATCAGCGCCCACGTCACGAGCCGTATTGGTCATACAACTTATTTGCCATGGTGCACGGCACCGAGCGTGCACAAGTAGAAGAGCGGGCAAAAAAACTAAAAGCCATATTAGGCGATGCGTGCCTAGGTCATGAAATTCTATACAGCTCAAAAATTTTGAAAAAAACCGGCATGCGTCTTTCTAAAAAAGAAAGCGTGAAGTCTTAGGAGAAATAATATGTTTCGCATTACCCAATACATGAAAACACTGCACACACCTTCTCCGGTTGGCCCATCACGAAAGCCACCGGGTCCGGTGGTGATTTGGAACCTGATTCGCCGTTGCAACCTAACCTGTAAGCATTGCTATTCCATCTCAGCCGATATCGACTTTAAAGGCGAACTGTCTACCGACGAAGTCTATACCGTGATGGATGACCTAAAAGAATTCAAAGTACCGGTATTGATTTTATCCGGTGGTGAGCCGCTATTACGCCCAGACATTTGGGATATTTCCAGGCGCGCCCAAGACATGGGTCTTTATGTAGGCTTATCGACTAACGGCACCTTAATTGATGAATCCAACATCGAAAAAATAGTTGCAGCAAAATACGATTACATCGGCGTTAGTATTGATGGTATCGAAGCAACCCACGATGAATTCCGTCAGCGTAAAGGCGCTTTCAAAGAATCCATGCACGGTATCAAACTGTGCCAAGAGAGGGGCATTAAAGTAGGCCTACGCTTTACCCTAACTCAAGATAACGCCCACGAATTACCTCAGGCTCTCGACCTAATGGACGAGTACGACCTGGATAAATTTTATCTTTCCCACCTGAACTATGCCGGTCGTGGCAAGCGCAATCGCAAGCGTGATGTATTTCATCAAATGACCCGCGATGCCTTAGATATGATTTTTGAACGCAGCTGGAATGAATTACAGCAGGGTATTGAGCGTGAATACGTTACCGGTAATAACGACGCCGACGGCCCGTATTTATTACAGTGGGCAGAAAAGAACGTGCCAGGCGAGGTAGATGCACTGCGCCAGCGTTTAGAAAACTGGGGCGGAAATTCTTCCGGTGTAAACATCTCGAACATCGATAACCTTGGCAACGTTCACCCAGATACGTTCTGGTGGGACTACAACCTAGGCAATGTGCGCGAGAAGAAGTTCTCTGAAATCTGGGCCAACCCAGAAGACGAACTGATGAAAGGCTTCCGCATGACTCCACGGCCAGTAAAAGGTCGTTGTGGTGAATGCCAATACTTAAAGATTTGCGGTGGTAATACCCGAGTTCGCGCGTATTCATTAACCGATGATCCATGGGCGGAAGATCCAGCCTGTTATTTATCCAACGAAGAAATCGGTGTTGATACCGAAGAAGAAGATCGCATGCCACTCCCTAGTCACGAAGCAAGTGCCGAGCATGCCAAAGAGCAACAATTTATAAATGCAGTGAATCTCTAAATAAAAAACAGCTTTTAAAAGAAAGTAGAGAACCTGTAGGAGTTTTGATGATGTTAGAGATACAAGAAGCAGTAGGAAATAAAACAATGGTTAACGTGGTATTACCCTCCCACATCATGTCACGCATTCCACAGCTACAGCCAGGTCAAGTCGCCTTGGTTGGCGCTGGCCCAGGTGACCCAGGTTTATTAACCTTAAACGCCTTAATGCTGATTCAACAAGCCGATGTACTGGTATGCGACCGTTTAGTATCAGACGAAATTGCCGCACTAAAACCTGCCAAAGCCGAATTAATAAACGCCGGAAAAAGCTGCAAAGAACACGTACTCACGCAGCAAGAAACCAACGAAGTATTAGTGAAAAAAGCCAAAGAAGGTAAGCGTGTGGTACGCCTAAAAGGCGGCGACCCTTACATCTTTGGTCGTGGTGGTGAAGAAGTAGAATTCTTAATGGACTACCAAATAGAATCCATTGTGGTACCAGGCATTACCGCGGCGTCAGGCTGCTCTGCGTATGCCGGGTTCCCATTGACTCATCGTGATTATGCTCAGTCGGTGACGTTCGCCACCGGGCATATTAAACACGACGGAAAATTAGAACTTGATTGGCAAGCATTGGCCAGCGACGACAGAACCGTCGTCTTCTACATGGGCCTTAATAACGCACAATTAATATCCGATAACCTACAAGCAGTAGGGCGCGGCGCTGATACCCCAGTCGGATTAATCGAGCGCGGTACTACCTTGCAACAGCGCACCGTATTCACCACGCTAAGCGAATTGCCCCAAGCCATTAAAGACAACGGCTTAAAGCCACCGACAATGATGGTTGTCGGTGAAGTGGTGAGTATAGCGCTGAGAAATGAAAAGAAAAAACTAAAATTTGCGGCTCAAAATGCTGAGCAAGCTAACCAAGCGCAAGCATAAATATTTGATCTGCAATCAGACCGTAGGGTTTGTTAAGCCTCTTTAGGTGAAGGACAGAGATGTTAAGTAATAAAGTATCGACTATCGGTCAGTTAGTGCTCGTAGGCGCTGTAATTTTTGGCTCGGCTTTTTTAGTCGAAGCAGCGGAAGTAGGCATAGGTGTTAAAGACCAGGCTGTTAAAAAAGTGTACACCCAACACTGTGCCGCCTGCCATGGCGCAGAACGCTTAGGTGCAATGGGCCCCGCATTATTGCCGGATAACTTAAAACGCTTACGTCAAAAGAAAGCGGCAGTCGTTATAGCAGAAGGGCGCACCGCGACCCAAATGCCAGCGTTTAAAGAAATACTGAATGAAAACGAACGCCAAGCCCTAGTCGATTATATCTTCACCCAACCTAAAGTGATTCCAACCTGGACCAAGAAAGATATTCTAGGCTCGCAAATAGTCTCTCACAAACAAGGTGAGCTCCCAAACAAGCCAGTATTTGAAGCCGATTTAATGAATCTGTTTTTAGTGGTCGAAATTGGCGATCACCACGTAACCGTTTTAAACGGCGATACGTTTGAACCAATCCACCGTTTTAAA
>JAESQF010000131.1 GCA_016765295.1 Oleispira sp. | reverse complement strand
TTGGGTAAAGAAACAAACAATTTAGGGGTGGCAATCAACTGGGCTGATGCCGGCGCAGCGGATGATCAAGTTACCTTAGAAGCATTTTATTTGATGAAATTATTACCGTTCTGGGAACTAACTCCAGATGTACAGGTAGTGGCGAATCCTGCGGCGAACCCCGCAGAAGATCAAATATTAATAGTGGGCTTGCGTACTCGTTTCATCTGGTAGGACCGTAATTCTATGAGTTTCCCCACTCGGTACTCATAGATAAATACTCGGTTTATCAAGTAATAAAAAATAGATATTCTATTAATATTAGGAAGAATGATGAAAACACTAATCAAAGGCTTTACCTTATCATTCGCGTTTATTTGTGCGCCATTATGGGCTGAGCCTTCGGCCATATTATTCAAAAATGTGAATGTTTTTGATGGCACCCATGAGCAGCTTAAGCGCAATTATTCTGTGCTTATCGAAGACGAGTTAATAACCCAAGTATCGGCAAAAAATATTAAAGTCAACGATTCCGTAACTGTTATTGACGGCAAAGGAAAAACCCTAATGCCTGGCCTTATTGAATCCCACGGCCACCTTTCTATTATTGATAAACTCAGTAATTTGAAGCACCACTATACCTGGGTCGATATTGGTAACCGTATGGTTCCCATGGCTGAAAGTTGGTTGATGGATGGTTTTACTACCGTCAGAGATATGGGTGGTCCTTCTATGGGAATGATGCGTAGCATCAACTCAGGCGTAATATTAGGCCCAAGAATTTATCCTTCAGGCGCGTTATTATCACAAACGTCAGGGCATGCTGATATTCGCGAACGCTCAGACAGACATGTGACATTAGCGAACGTACACGATGAACATATGGAAAGATTAGGCTATGTTCGTGTTGCTGATGGTGTCGATGCCGTATTAACCGCAACTCGTGAAAATCTACGTAATGGCGCAACACAAATAAAAATCATGGCAGGCGGAGGCAATGGCTCAGAATTCGATCCTATTGATAGCATGCAATACCTACCCGAAGAAATAGAAGCCGCAGTTAAAGCCGCTAGAGATTGGGATACTTATGTGGCGGCACATTTATTTTATCCTGCTCAAATGCATAGATTTATTGACGCTGGAGGCATGAGTCTTGAGCATGCCCCCGCTATCGATAAAGCAGTAATGAAAAAAATAGTTAAAAAAGGCGTATTTCTTTCTATGCAAATGAATGGTTTATCAACCGAACTTCGTGATAGCCCGTTTAATCCTCCTTACGCTAGAGAAGGCATTATCGCCATTCAAAAAGATTCCAAAAACTTTGCGACATTAGTGAAGAAATATAAACCTAAGATGGTTTTTGCTACCGATGCTTTAGGTGATGTCGATACTCAAACTAAGCAGCGACGTTTTGAATTGTTTGAACGCGCTCGCGTATTTGGTAATTTTGAAGCATTAAAATCAGCAACCTCTGTCGGTGGTGAATTAATGTTGCTCACAGGTAAGCGCAATCCTTATAAGAAAGGCAAGTTAGGTGTCATAGAAAAAGGTGCTTATGCTGACTTATTATTAGTTGATGGTAATCCTCTAAAAGATATCTCCGTACTAGGCGGATATCCAAAGTGGATTGAAGCACCTGCACCTAAGCCTGTTGATACTATTCAGGTCATTATGAAAGGCGGGGTTATTTACAAGAATACTCTATGATTTAGAGTGATATTTTTATAGCGTTAATTAATCGGGAGAAGGTCATGAGTAAGCGGTATCTAAAACAAACCATAATACTATTATTAGGTTATTTCATTAGCCTTTCTTCCGTCGCAGAAAGTTCACCATCTCAAGGGCGAATTTATGACATTGGTACCTATGTTACTGACCTAGCTCGTACGGAAAAATTTTATACCCAAGTTTTTGGTTTGAAAGTTTTATATCGCTGGGATGATATGCAAATGAGTCTCGATGGAAAGACTTCACAAAAAGTGCCATTAAAAGGTTTATACCTTGTCGGAAAAAACGGCATGCACCTTGAGTTTTTACAAAAAGCTAAACCAGAACTGCGTCAAGTAGCACAAGAGCCGATTAATCATTTCGCTATAGAAGTGGAAAATGTACAAACGACTTTTGAACTAGCTTTATCTTTAGGTGCTACGGAAGCGTTTCCTGGCGCACCACTTCAATATGCCAAGGTAGGCCCTTTAGCCGTGGTTAATACTCAAATTTTGGGTTTGGATGGTGAGCGCATTCAAATTTTACGCGTATTAAATAATAAAGAAATGCAGTTTTTTGGTGAGTAAAAATAACGATGCTAAAAGTAACTAGTTTCAAAGTAATCAAGACTGTAATTCTATTTTCTTTATTACTTAATAATACTTGGGCTGCTGCTAAAGAAGCATCACCTATCAAAGTAGATGATAGCCTTGTACGCTTTGCGGTTATTGCAGATTTAACCGGAGGCGAGCGCTCCGGTGTGTTTGATGTTGCAGTAGAAGGTCTAGCGGCCATGCAACCAGATTTCATTCTTAGCATCGGAGATTTAATTGAAGGTAGTACAGAAGATATTGTCCAGCTTAATAAAGAATGGGAAAACTTTGAACGCCGCATTAAAAAGACAGGCGTCCCCTTCTATCCTGTTGTTGGTAATCACGACATTTCAAACTTAGTACAACGCAACTGGTGGGAAGAAACCGTTGGCCCTCGGTATTATCATTTCCGTCACAAAGATATTCTATTCTTAATGATGGATACGGAAGATTATCCAGAAGATCGCTTTGCTGAGCTGGCAGATATACGTGCAGAAGGCATTCGTGTGTATAAGAATGATCCAAAAGATTTTCCTGAAACCGAATATGCCAATTTACCCGAGCGAAAAATAGGCGAGTTTAGCGATCAACAAATCCGTTACTTTGAAAAGGTGATCGAACAAAATCGTGATGTCCGCTGGACCTTTATCTTAATGCACAAGCCTGCTTGGTGGGCATCTACACGACCAGAACTAAATGAAGAATTAAATCATAAGCAACATTTATTACCCATCGAAAATGCTTTAAAAGGACAGAGCTATACCATGCTTTGTGGTCACGTACATACCTATGATCACACTAAACGCCTAGGCCAAGATTATATTCAACTTGGCACAACTGGAGGCGCTTTTACTCCAGCGGATAATGGCGAATATATGGACCACATTCTATGGGTCAGCATTAAAGGCAAGCAGGTTCAATATTTAAATCTGACCCTACAAGGAATGCGAAATATTAAAGGGCAAATCCCTTTTACTGATAAGCAGCCCTTTGCTGATAAGAAACCCTGCTTTGCTCAGCAGCAATGTTCAAAATAATTCGATTAAACATAATAATGCAGTGCTGCATTAAAAGAGATTTTACTCATGAATGTTAAAGCGCAAATTTGTGCTGTGGTAACCGCGACTGCAATGTCTTTAACTGCGTACGCAGAAGATAAAACCCAATCAGGCTACGAAGAAGCATCTGCGTTAGCAGGGCCACAAAGTGTTAAAGCGGAATTACATGATAATGATAAAGATCGTGAATCGATTTATGCCTTCGATACCTTACAGACAACCTTTAAACCCTATTTTGACTGGAAGCGTTCATTAAAAGAAAACCACGGTTTAAGCTTAGGTTTATCGGCGCATTTATTATTCCAAGGGGCAGGGGACACTGCACTCGATGAGGACAATGCCGCTTCTGCTATTTATCGTTTTCAAGGTAGTTGGCAAGCTGTGACTTTATCTGATGGCTCCACTGGCACCTTAAACTGGCGAGTAGAAAATCGCTCAGGTTTAGGGCTTGAAAATTCACCGAGTACATTAGGCGGCAGTATTGCTGGAGCACAAAATCCAGGTTTTGGTTATAGCGATAATTTTGATACTGACCTATCGGTTTTAAACTGGACCCAAGGTTTTGCAAGCAATAAAGCAGGTATCGCGATAGGCCGACTTGCGTTTGATGCTTACCTAGACGCATTTGCTTTTCAAACCTTTAGCCGAGGTTTTATTAACCGCGCCTTTATTTTAAATCCAACCATGGGTACTACAGGCATTGGCGCGCTAGGTGTCGTCGGTAAGGGTTATGTCAGTGACAATATTTGGCTGGGGGCTCATGCCTATGATGCCAACGCTGCCAGCGGTGAGTTTGATATCGATACCGTTAATGAAGGTGAATATTTAACCGCGATGGAATTCGGCTGGACACCTTCCCATGCACGCAAAGGCACTGACCGTATTCAATTAAGCTACTGGCACAAAGATGCTCGTGATTTGGCTGGCACTAGTTCAGGTGAAGGCTTTGTATTATCTACCAGCTGGCAAGTAGCAGAGACCATGCTACCTTTTCTACGGTATGGTAATTCCAATGGTGGAGCCGGTGTCGTCGCAACGCAGTCTTTGGCTAGCGGCATAGAAGTAATGGTTCAGCCCGATCAACATTTCACTATTGGCCTTGCTTGGTCTGAACTAAATGATAAATCTTTTGCCTCTAGTGTCGATGATGAATGGGTATTAGAAACCTCGTATAAATTTCAATTATCGAAAAACTTTTCCCTTACCCCTGATATTCAGTTCTTGAAAACCCCGGCTAATTTAATTGATGAAAATAATACATGGGTCGCGGGTATCCGTGGAATTTTAACACTATAAATTTAATCACAAGTTAAGGAAGAAGAATGAAACATGCATTCAAAAAATCTCTAGGACTGAGTATTGGCTTATTAGCATCTATAAGTGCCACCGCAGAAAACTGGCAAGCGGTGAATGATGCCAGCGAGCTTAAAAAATTATTCACCAGCACGGTATTTGAAGCCACTTTAAAAGGTGGAGAGAAAGCTACAGCCGATTACAACGCTGACGGTACAGGACAATTAAATGCTTGGGGCGATAGCTTTAAGCGCAGCTGGGAAGTGCAGGGTGACAATCAGGTTTGCATCAATATTGATAATGGCCAAGATTGTTATACGATTGAGAAAAATTTAGATCAACCCAATCAATATCGCGTCACTCGAACTGATCAATCGGAAACAGCGATTGTTACAATTTCCAATCAGAGCGGCATGATAGAAGGCACTGCTAGCACAGATAAGGGTGGAGCCGCACAACCGTCTGCGGAAGAGATGGCAGAAAAATTATCCAATCCAACCTCACCTGTGATGACGATTGGTAATCATATCGACCTTGTTTTCTTTGATGGTGATCTCGATGGCGCAGCGGATGAGTCCTCTACCCGCTATGTATTTCAAACCGTTTTTCCCTTTAAACAAGACGACGGTGGAGTCGTCTTTTTTAGACCAGCAATTCCAGTATTTTTCGATGAACCCGTGCCTGGTTCTGCTGGCGACTTCGATGCTGTTGGCACCGAAATTGGTGATATTAGTTTCGATTTATCTTACGGCAAGACAGAGCCTAATGGTTTGTTGTGGGGCGCGGGGCTAGCTGCAATCGTACCCACTGCAACAGATGATCGCTTGGGTAAAAATTTATGGGCTGCGGGTCCAGAAATATTGTTTGGCACCTTAGGTAAATGGGGAACTGTCGGTGGCTTACTTGCGCATCAATGGGATTATGCTGGCTCTGGCGATGGTGAAATAAACTCTACCGCATTAAGTTATTGGTATGCTTTTCCTCTAGGTGGCGGTTGGCAATTCGCCTCTGGCCCTGTTGCAACTTATGACCATAGCAAAGACGATGACCAACTTGCATTACCTCTTGGTATAGGCCTTGCTAAAACCTCTATCCTTAACGGACGCCCTTGGAAATTTCAAGTGCAGTACTGGAACTACGTCGAACGTGATGACACTTTTGCTGCAGAGCATTTGATTCGTTTCTCTATTAGCCCCGTTGTTTCTGCCCCGTGGAATGTAGACATATAACTTTTTGCTAAACCCTGTGGGTTTATAAGGATACATTATGGTTTTAAGCCAATTTAAAGCAATCTGTTTAATATTAGGTTTGCTAAGTGTTTGCCTAAACAGTTGGGCCGACTCTGTCCCTGATGCAGACCGACCATTAATGATTCGTAATGTCACCCTCATTGATACACAGGGTATTAAAAAAGACGTGGTCGCCAACCTATTAATCATGAATTATAAGTTGGCTATCGTTAGTAAAGATGACCTGCCTGTTAACGACGATACGCGTATTATCGATGCTAAAAGGGGCTTCTTGATGGGCTCTCTTGTTATGGGAGAGCGCGTAACATTCCTCGTTTTTTCTGAAGACCCTCGTGAAAATAAACACATCATTTTAGATACTAAAAACACTGCAAAAATTGCGGTGTATGAATCGGTTCTAATTGATAGCCGTTACCCTATGATCAATCCTGATGACCTTTCTAGCGACGAAAAAAAGGTCAAGCGTGGCTGGTTGGCTTATACCCCTCCCCCTGTTTCTCTTGCCACTAGTTATCAAGATGGACGGGCTTGGAATACTTGGAGAAGTAAATGGGTCAATGGCGTGGTAATCGGCGCTTTGGCTGTAGACCGACAAAAGTGGCAGAAACAAGATTCTGATTCCGTATCGCAAGTGGGCGATGTTAAAGATTTCAATACTGCAGAAGTTAGAGCACTACGCTTTGGCGTTGCGGGCACCATCAATTTTGATGCACCTTGGGTTTACAACCTTGCCGGTGCGACCAATGCTTTTTCCAAAGGATTTGATGAAGATGAGACAGATGACTTAACCTGGTTTGATTGGCGTATAGATATTCCTATGCCAGCCAAAACAACATTAAGTATTGGTAAGCAAAAAGAACCTATGTCGATGGAGCGCACCATCGGTATGGTTTTCCTGAGCATGCAAGAACGAACGGCCGCCGCAGATGCAATGATGCCCGGCCGTAATGTCGGTCTTGTTTATAGTGGTACAGCGGCCTCAGATGATATGAGCTGGGCGTTTGGTATTTTTAATGATGCTTGGGATGATGATGGTGGCTTTGCTGACAACTCGAATCAAATTGTCGGTCGATTAACCGGCGTACCCTATGAATCTGCAGGTGGTTCGAAGCTCTTTCATGTAGGTGCTGGCTGGCGTTATTCTGATGGTAAAGAAGGTTATCATTTCTTTAGCGAACCGGAATTCAATTCATCTCCTCGCTTTGTCGATACAGGCTTACAAACAGCTGATAACTTTCACACGATGCAACTCGAAAGCGCCCTAAAGCTGGGGGATATATGGTTGAGCGGTGAATACATGCAAACCCTAGTAGACTCGGAGGAAACTGGAGATCCAACATTTGGTGGCTACCATGTTAATGCCTCTTGGGTTTTGACCGGTGAGTCCCGCGCCTATAATCGTCGTAACGGTACTTTTAGACCCGTGCCTGTCGCGCAGACCGTTCATCAAGGAGGTATTGGGGCTTGGGAAATTTCTACTCGTTTTTCTAACGTAGACCTAACTGACGGTTTCATTGACGGCGGTGATATGGATATTTTTTCTGTTGGTGTTAACTGGTGGCTAACACCGCTGTTTTCCATCGGCATGAACGCCCGTCATATTTGGCTAGATAAATCAGACATGACGGGCGAAGCGAGTGGCTTTAATACGCGTATTTTATTAATAATGTAAAACTGAGAAAATAGAGGTCATTGAGCCTCTATTTTTCAGTTACGTTGGCCTTTATTTTGCCCTTTTCACAAATTTCTCCATGATTGAATATTTATTCTACAATTACCTAATAATGAATTTGAAGCCTTCTAGATTTTAGCCATATGACTGGTTATAGTTATAGCCATATAAAATGTCTTTGAGATTAATCGAATGAAGCAGTATCTAGATTTATGCCAGCGCATTGTTGATGACGGTGAATGGGTTGAAAATGAGCGCACAGGTATTCGCTGCTTAACCGTGATTAATGCTGATTTAGAATACGACGTTGCTAATAATCAGTTTCCAATGATCACCACGCGTAAAAGCTTTTATAAGTCCGCTATTGCTGAACTGTTGGGCTACTTGCGTGGATATAACAGTGCTGCTCAGTTCCGTGAGATCGGCTGTAATACTTGGAATGCTAATGCCAACGAAAACCAAGCATGGCTGAACAATCCTCACCGTAAAGGTGAAGACGACATGGGCCGAGTTTATGGCGTGCAAGGGCGCACATGGATGCGTCCAGACGGCACTCAGTTAGACCAGTTAAAGAAAGTAATTGATAACCTCTCTAAGGGCATTGATGACCGTAGTGAAATTGTTACCTTTTACAATCCTGGCGAATTTGAAATGGGCTGCCTACGCCCATGCATGCATACCCATACGTTCTCGTTATTGGGTGATACCTTGTATCTAACCAGTTACCAGCGTTCTTGCGATGTGCCTTTAGGGCTGAACTTCAATCAAGTTCAGGTCTATGTATTCCTAGCGCTGGTGGCGCAAATTACCGGCCACAAAGCGGGTAAGGCGTATCACAAGATCGTCAATGCCCACATTTATGAAAACCAGCTTGAGCTGATGAAAGAAGTACAGCTCAAGCGCAGTCCTTTTCCATCTCCGCAATTGACCATTAATCCAAAGATTAAATCATTAGCAGATATTGAAGATTGGGTTAGCAGTGATGATTTTGAGATTACCGGCTATGAATGCCACGACCCGATAAAGTACCCTTTTGCAGTGTAATACCCATTAACTTACAAGGACGTATTATTATGGATAAATCAGCCTTTGCTGGCGGCAGAGTTCGGTGATTTTTAAATTCTAAGTAGTTAGCTATACATTACAGAGAAGGATTTAATAATGAAAAAACTGAAAATATTTGTGATTCTAGTCGCCTATATTATCTGCTTTCCAGTGCAGGCAGCAGAGATTGATTTGCAGAAACTGGTCAATGAAGTACATGCTCAGTTTGCCAATGAGAACCGTGGGAAAAATCCAGACTATATTCCGGCGCTGGCCAAGGTTGATCCTAAATTGTTTGCGGTGAGTATTGTCACTGCTGATGGTAAGAGTTATTCAGCAGGGGATATTAAACATGAGTTCTCGATTCAATCGGTAGGTAAGGCATTCAACCTGAGTGCCGTTATGCAGCAACAGGGCGAAGATGCCATTGTTGAAAAAATAGGGGTTAACGCCACAGGCCTGCCCTTTAGTTCAATCATGGCAATCGAATTAAATGAAGAGCGTTCGGTGAACCCATTAGTTAATGCCGGCGCTATCGCTCAGGTTAGCCTGTTAGAGGCGAAAAATGCTAAAGAAAAATGGCAGATGATCGAGACTAACTTGGAGACTTTTGCCGGTCGTGATCTAACCGTTATGCAAGATATCTATAAATCTGAGACCGATACCAATGTCAAAAATCAGGCAATTGCTCGGTTATTAGCAAATTATGGCCGTCTCTACGCTGATGTTGAAGAAAGTGTCGATCTGTATACCCGCATGTGCTCCGTGGGAGTCAATACTCATGACTTAGCGGTTATGGGGGCGACCTATGCTAATCGTGGTATAAATCCAGTCACAGGTAAGAAAGCGGTTGCTGCTAAGCATGTACCCCAGATTTTAGCAGTGATGGCAACAGCCGGTTTATATGATGATTCAGGCTTGTGGTTATATAAGGTTGGCTTACCCGCAAAGAGCGGTGTCGGCGGCGGCATTGTTGCGGTCGTACCGGGTAAATATGGTATCGCTGCGTTTTCGCCGCCAGTGGATGCTGCAGGCAATAGTGTAAGAGCCCAGTTAGCGATTGAAGAAATAGCCAAACGACTCAATGCGAATATCTTTCAATAACTCTTAAATAGTTCTGCAATAAACGATTGCTAGTTGGCTAATCATCTCGGGCTAGTATTGTTGAAAATATTAACAATACATTTGGCCATTAAGTAAAAAATTTGGGTCTATACTGAATTGTATCTACAGCAGTATAGATCTCAAATGAACTCAGTTGATTCATCTTCAATTTTTGCCCACCCATCTTCATGGCTACTTTATCGCTTTGAAGAAAGCATAGGGAACAAGGCCATTGATGCTTTGCCCTGCTTGGCAGAATCTCATCTTTGTGAGAAGGTCGAAGACATTCGTAAGACCTGGTACCAGCACAAGCTGAAAGCCATCATTCTGGTACTAGAAAAACACGATACGCTGTTAGAAGACTGGGTTTGTCGGTTGGTGATGGCCCTGCCAGAAGCACCGTTAGTCTTATTATCGATCGAGCCGCTGGTACTGGATGAGATCAAATTGCTAGAGCTTGGCGTGCAAGATGTTTGGCCGTTGAACGACCTATCGGAAGCTTTATTACCCAAGCTGATGCAGCATGCGATTGTGCGTAAACAAGTTGAATATCAGACCCGTCACCTAGCCCATTATGATTCCTTAACAGGGGTCGCTAATCGCACACTGTTTCAAGATCGTCTTGATCACTCATTACTACATGCTCGCCGTGAAGGGCATGCGGTAAGCCTACTGAATATAGATATTGATCGCTTTAGTGTCATTAATGAGCACTATGGTCACGATATAGGTGATCAGCTACTAAAGCAGTTTGCTCGACGCTTATCGGATATCGTGCGTCGCTCCGATACGGTGGCACGGCTAAGTGGTAATAATTTTGCGGTATTACTAGAGCACGTCACCAATGAGCAGGTAATTACCGGGGTAGCAGAAAAACTCTGCAGCGCCTTTAGTGAGCCTTATTTTATTGCCGAGCATGAAATATTTTGCAGCATCAGTATCGGCATTGAGTTGGCGAATCGTGTTGGCTATGAAGGCTCACAATTATTACGTCACTCTGAGCTGGCATTGCGCCAAGCTAAGCAGGATGGGCGCAATGATTATCGCTTCTTTATTGCCGATTTGCATCCACCCGACATGGTACGGGCAAGTTTAGAAAGCGCTTTGCATCATGCCTTAGAGCGTAAAGAACTGAGCTTGCAATATCAGCCGCAAATACGTGTGCGTGATAAGAAATTCATCGGTACCGAGGTATTATTACGCTGGAATCATGAAACCTTAGGTTCTATTTCACCGGCGGTTTTTATTCCGGCCTTAGAAGAAACAGGCTTAATTAATAAAATCGGGGAGTGGGTGCTCGCCTCCGCTTGTCGCCAGCATCAAGAATGGATAGAGAGCGGGGCTTTACCCAGTGATTCAAAATTATCGGTTAATCTGTCGCCGCGACAATTCCGCCAGCGCGATCTTGCCGGTCGAATACTGCAAGTTTTAGACGTTACTAGAATGAAACCCTCATTACTCACTCTAGAAATTACCGAGGGTGTGTTGATGGATAACCTACAGCAAGGCATCGATATGCTGGGCAGTTTGCGTGAAATAGGCGTGTCTATTGCGATTGATGATTTTGGCACGGGTTATTCCTCACTAGCTTATTTGAAGAATTTACCGATTGATTACCTAAAGATTGATCGAGTATTCGTAAAAGATATTGTTGAAGATAAAAATGATGCGGCGATTGCTAATTCCATTATTGCCCTTGCCCATAATTTAGGTATGGAAGTGATTGCCGAAGGAGTAGAGGACCCAGACGTCCTTGGAGTGCTACAAGCGTTCGGTTGTGACCATTATCAAGGCTTCTTCTTTTCTCGCCCCGTCGATCCAGAAGAAATTCCTTTCTTAGCTCAACAATATCACCCTAAGTAAATCAAGCAGATTAAATCTTCAAATTCTGAAAGTCCGCACGTATGATAAGTGCAAAGACTAACGGAAGAACTACATGAAGCGTTCATTGATTGTGGCGATGGCAAAAAATCAGACCATCGGCATCAATAATACCCTGCCTTGGCACTTGCCTAATGACCTGAAATATTTCAAAAAAGTGACCATGGCAAAGCCGATTATTATGGGTCGTAAAACCTATGAGTCCATCGGTCGTCCATTACCTGGGCGCACCAATATTGTCATTACTCGTCAGAGTGATTATCAAGCCGAAGGTATTGTCGTGGTTAATAGCCTACAGCAAGCACTGGATAAGGCAGAAGATTTAAGCTTCGCGGCAGGTCATGAAGAAGTTATGGTTATTGGTGGTGCTGAAATTTATCAGCAAGCGTTATTACAAGCAGACCGCTTATACATCACTCATGTTCATGGCGATGTTGAAGGTGATGCCTTTTTCCCTACGGTTGAGTGGCATGACTGGCAAGAATGTAAACGTGAAGATCATGCTGCAGACCCAGTAGGGGAAGAGCAAAAAAATCCTTACGATTACAGTTTTGTTGTCTATGACCGTATCAAATAAGTCATCTGCTATCGAATTGGATTTTCATATTTATGCTGGCGCGAAAGCCCTTGAGCATATTCGACAGCATGGATTAAAAAGTGAAGATATTAGCATGTTGCTGGGGGCTTCTAGTGGCCCCAAGTGGTTAGTATTGCATGGCTTTGATCAGTACTTATTAGCCAATTTGAAAAACCGGCAACAGCCATTAGATCTTCTTGGTACCTCAGCAGGGGCATGGCGCTTGGCTTGTTATGCTCAGCAAGATTCTTTTGCTGCACATCAGCGTTTGACCCATGCCTATGTAGAACAAAGCTATTCTAAAAAACCTTCAGGTGATGAAATACTCGCCTCTTGCCGTAATATGGTGAATAGCATGTTAGGTAGTGATGGGGCAGAGGAGGTTTTACAGCATGAAACTTCTCGACTGCACTTAATAACCACTCAGTGCCATGGTTTAGCGGCTAAGCAACATCGATTCTGGCAAGGGCTTGGATTTATCATCGCGGCCCTAGGAAACCTCATTAGTCGTAAAAGCTTAGGTCTGCACTTCACCCGAATTGTGATGCACCATCCCGAGCAAAAACCACCCCTAGTTTGCACGCAAGATTTACCCAGTCGTTATCAAACGATGGAAGCAGGTAGAGTCGCCGATACGCTACTCTCCACCGGCTGTATTCCGGTATTAACCAAAGGGGTGGAAGATATTGCGGGCAAAGGTTTGTATCAAGATGGCGGGATTACCGATTATGGTTTTGACTTGCCGTTTAAACCCAAGCAAGGGTTTGTACTATACCCTCATTTCTCTCACATCCCTGCTCCGGGCTGGTTTGATAAATCGCTAAAGTGGCGTAAACCTAAACAGGAAAATTACTCTCATACGATTCTCTTGGTGCCTAAGCAGAAATTTGTTGAGAGTCTGCCATATGGGAAAATTCCGGATCGTAATGATTTTGTGAAGTTGAGTGATAACGAACGTAAAGACTATTGGTATGAAGTGGTACAGCGCAGTCAGGTTTTTGCTAAGCAGCTCGCTCAACTGCAGCCCCAAGATTGGGCTGCCCATGCTGAGCCTCTTCCTTGGGGCTAGAATTCGTTCTCTAAGCGTTTATCCATCTCTGCAATTTTAGCCTTCATCAAATCATGACACTCAAGGGCTAAGCGCTCAGCATCTTCTGGTTGTAAGCCGGTGGTGGATATCGGTGGTAAAAATTCTATTAAACCAGGCTTAGGCGCCCAATCCGATAGCGTCACATTTGCGGTCGAGCTAACGCATAGCGGCACGATCGGAACCCCTGCTTTAATCGCCGTTAAAAAAGCCCCTTTCTTAAAAGGTAATAAACCTTTACCTCGGCTACGAGTGCCTTCCGGCATAATAAAGATAGAGCGATTAAGCTTATTAATCTTTTCAGCCATCTGATCAACCACGGCTCTCGCTTTATCTTTGTCACCACGATTAATAAAAATATTTCCCGCCAACCAAAAAGCAGCGCCAAAAACGGGTACCCACGCCAGTTCTCGTTTGCCGACCCCAGAACAATTTTTTGGCCAGATTTTGGCAAAGTAAAAAACATCCAGCAAGTCTTGGTGATTAACCACATAAACCACCGGTGAGGCGGAGTCAGTATTTGGCTTATTAATGGCAATAACTTTTAAGTTCATCAGCCAATAGGCTGGAGCTAACAGCTTTAATGCAATACGGGTATTGCCGCCGTGGAATGGTCGAATGCAGCAGTAAGCAACCGCCATAAAAGAGAACAATACAAAATAGCAGCAAACAGAAACAACGCGAAAATAATAGAGCATAGAGAATCATAAAAAATTATACGGGCGAAGAGTATACGCATCTAATTTCTCAGCGTAACGTTAAAAGGTGGTACCTAATCGATTAATGAAAAAGCTGACTTGATTAGAGTTAGTAGAACAAGGTTAAGGGCGTCGATATAAGTAAAACCTGTTGATAACTTGTTTAAGTTCTGATGATACCTTGTTTATAACCTGTGGTTAAAATATATAGGGCAGTAGAACCCTTTTAATTACAGCGAGTTAAGTTGATATCTCCTTGTGCATAAACACATTTATTGAATTCTTTTAACCGTCAAAGTGGATTGATCACAGGCACTTTTAGGCTCATAAACTGGGTTATACAGAGGACTTCTCCACAGTTTCTGTGGATAACCATGAGTATAACTAGGCAATAACTCATTCAAACGTTTGTTTTAACTGGGCTGTTGTTAATTCGTTGTTTTTTTGCACAATTTAAAGTAGAAAATACATTTTAAAAATTTGAGATAGCTGTTGAAGGTATACATTAATAGTATTTTCCCATGGCATAAGGCCTATGGTAAATATATGCAAATTCGATTTAATTAACGCCATATTGGGTTTATATTAGAAACACTATAATTTTTATTTTACTAAGGGTTTTATATGACATCGCACAACGCGGCAGCTGTGCCTGAGGGTCTGCTAACTAGACTGCTAAAGGATGATTCAGCGGGCGGTATTATTTTGGTAATCGTGGCGTTAATTGCGATCATCTTTGCCAACTCTTCTTATAGCCATTTATACGCAGGGTTTTTAGAAATACCCGTGCAAGTACGTATTGCTGACCTCAACCTTGAAAAGCCGCTGATACTTTGGATCAACGATGGTCTAATGGCAATCTTCTTCTTCTCGGTAGGTTTAGAGATTAAGCGAGAAATGATGATTGGTCATTTATCTCAGCCTTCTCAAATTGTTCTTCCTGGTGTTGCTGCGATTGCAGGTATTGCAGCTCCTGCCCTTATTTATGTTTGGTTAAATGCCGGTGACCCAATCGCGCTACGTGGCTGGGCTATTCCTTCTGCTACCGATATCGCGTTCGCGTTAGGGGTTTTTTCGTTATTTAAATCTCGCGTACCGGTTTCATTAAAGCTGTTCTTATTATCGGTAGCGATCTTCGATGACCTTGGCGCTATCCTTATTATTGCTATCTTTTACTCTTCTGATTTATCGACTGCTTCGTTAGCGATCGCCGCTGTCGGTGTTGCGGTTCTAGGGATGCTTAATTACTTTAACGTACGCAGCCAAGCTGCATATTTGTTAGTCGGTTTGATAGTTTGGACCGCGGTATTGAAATCAGGTGTACACGCAACCTTAGCAGGCTTCGTGATCGCTCTATTTATTCCACTGTCGTTGAAGAATGAAGATGGTAAGCCAATGCTTCCGCACTTAGAGCATACCTTGCACCCATGGGTGGTCTTTATGATTCTGCCTATTTTCGCTTTTGCTAACGCTGGCGTTGATTTAACGGGTATGGGTTGGGGTTCACTCAGCAACTCCGTCACCTTGGGTATTGCCTTAGGCCTAGTGGTTGGTAAGCAGCTGGGTATTTTCCTCGTCTGTGCCATCGTTATTAAGCTGGGTTTAGCGAAGCTGCCAAAAGGTGCGAGCTGGATGCAGCTATACGCCGTGGCAATCTTGTGCGGTATTGGTTTCACCATGAGTTTGTTTATTGGTACTTTGGCTTTCGAAGGGCTACCAGCCGAATATCTGACTCAAGTTAAGCTGGGTGTACTGCTAGGCTCTATCTTCTCTGCGCTATTAGCCGCAGGGTTATTGATGATGTCTAAGCCGATTGAGCAAGAAGAAGTAGCTAGCTAGTTTAGAAAGCGAGTAAGTTTAGCAAGTTAGTAGGTTTAACCAGACTAGTGCTTGAATAAGAAACCCAGCGACCTTGATAGCTCAAAGTCACTGGGTTTTTTTATGCCTCTCGCTTTTTATAGGAAGCTAAGCAGGCTTAGTGGAAAGGAAACAGGTAGTTCATCCAAGCAGACATACGCAATAGAATTTTGCGCATAATAGCGACGTGCCCAAAGTGATCAGAATAAATAGCGGTCTGACCAAAAGCACCACCTGGAATTAATTTCTGGTATTCAATAAATTCAGGATCTGTAATTTTAATCACTACCGGTACTCGGCCTGGATACCTTTCAGATTCACTGCTTAATAAACTGCCTCGAGCCTGAATTTCACCTTGCGCTATTACCGCAACAACTTGATCGACTTTACCGCTGAAAACTTTGCCAGGGATAGCGTCAAAGGCGACTTCTGCCTCATAGCCTTTCTTTAAACGCAAAGTACTATTTTGACGAAACCAAGCCACATAATAGTATTCTTCAGAGTGAACGAAAACCATTGCAGGACGTAGTGGCATAGGCATTAACATCATACCCGGACGAAGAGCCAGATGGGTTACCCAACCGTCTGTCGGGGCGAGCATGACCGTCTCGGTAAGGTTGTATTTCGCACCTTCTAATTCAGCCGTTAATTGATCAACCAGCGCGGTGGCCTGATCAAGATCACGCTGTTTACCTACCCCACGCTTCATTAATTCTTTAGCACGCTCTTGGTCAATGATCGCCGCATCTAAACGAGCTTGAAGCGCATCTACTTTATATTGGTAAGGCGCGGGGTCGAGTTTAAAGAGAACATCACCTTTTGAAATCAAGGTATTCTTGGACACAGGAACTTCCAAGACTCGACCTTTAACGGTTGGAATCACTGGGGTTGTGACGAAATAATCACGGCTGGTTTCGGAATAAGGGTGGTTGTAATTCATCACTACAATCAAGGTACCGATTAGTAAAATACCGCCTAATGCGGCAGTAGGAACTGTCCACTTATTAAGTGGAATCTTAAATACTTTAAAAATAACAGTCGTAATCGCTACGTAGGTTAAGATTAATAACAAATCCATTAGATCACTTCCTTATTTTCTTTTGCATCTAATATATCAAGACGTTGTTGTAGCTGTAGTACTTGCTCGCGCAGCTCAGCGACTTCATTTTTAGTTTCTGTATTAGTATCTTGATTACCCTGATCGCCAAAACCCCAGCCTCGATCTTCACGGTAAAGCGTTGCCCAAATCCATAAGAATGGCCAAAGCACATGTAGGGTGAACAAACTCACCCAGCCGGCAACATGTAAAGCATCTTGCTGTGGATGATTGCGTT
>JAESQF010000009.1 GCA_016765295.1 Oleispira sp. | reverse complement strand
AGAGGGAAATCGTTCCTTAGCGCGTACACTTTAGGGATAGAATCATCACTACTAACTACTACTGCTATACTTTCTTTTCCTTTTATTTTATATTTTGGTTTACTAGGTACATCTAGTTCAAAATTTAGAATAAATATATCACTATCCTTAGATTGTCTTAACTCAACAAGTTTAATCAGTTGCTTATTAACTTCAAGGGCTCTATAAATCCCATTAGAGGTAACATAAATAAGTGCATCCGATTCAATATTTTCTCCCTCAGTTTGGTTATAACTTGTCATACTGCCTACCAGCTCTTGAAGGTTTCTTGTGTCCAGTACTTATTCCAATACCAAATAAGCCTGCACTTTTTATCAACTTTGGGCCAGAAGTATCTTCAATTTCAAATACGATTGGCTTATCAAAATCATCATAAAATTCTGCTGTATTATAGAAATCATTTTTACCTACCTTATCAACGTATTCTTCTTTTGCTTTATAATGTGGAGGATTATCATCATTATTTTCTATTTTCTTACAAGAGGCTATGACTTTAGCTCCTTCTAATTTATAGTCCAGAACTTCAAGGGATGTTTCCTTTGGTATCTTATTGTCTTTTTGTGGAGTATCATTGAAGAAAGACCAAGAACAATGATGGGGAGACAAGAATATATCCCATTCCAATGCATCTTCATTATTCTTTTTTTCTGTTTTTTCTTTAATAGTTTTCCATCTATAATGGTCAGCATCTCCACTATGTATTATTTTACAAATAACATTACTATCATCATCATAAAATCTTCCTTGATAGACAATACTTGAGGCGTTTCTATCTTTAATTGCTTGAGCTTCTTCTAAATCTTTTTTAAAGGGTGCATGAATGAAGATGGAAAAATTATCTAATTTATTGTCATTTATGCTCTCTATAACATCTCCTGGAATGTACGTTGGAACATTATCAAATTCAGAATTTTCATCATACCCAATTAAAACAAGTCTATTTCCTCTCTCATTCCTTTTAATATCAGTGTTTTTATAAAGTCTTTTCCTTCTGTTGACTTCATTTCTTATATAGTTAGCATCATCTGTTTGGTCAGTAGTAAATAGCATAGTTGTAACCCAAATTTCATCAACAATTATTTTGTCTTCATGGTCAGACTTATTGGGGTCATATTCGTCAGGTGCTCCTTTATAAAAATGTTTGCTAAAATTAAAGCAATGGTCTTGATCCGTATGTGTTAAGATAAATAAATCCGTAAATGGGTTACCATCATCGTTAGTTTCTAATGAATCTAACAAATCTTTTTTTACATCAAATATTCCTTCTTCAACTTTACGAATTCTACAGTCAGTTATAATAGTTGTATTGTCTTTAAGTTTAATTAAAGAGGTATCTCCATTTCCTACAGGATAGTATTTAATAATATGCTTGCTCATATTTTTCTGTTTTTAAAAAAAGAATCAATTTTCATTCCAAAAATACAACTAGAACATTGATTGTTAATAAGTTGCAATAAATGTTAGAAAACTTATTGAATATTCTTATTTGTAAGTAATTGACGACATATTGGCAGTTTTATTCAGTAATATAATGACAAGTCTGTAAGGTGGTATTTTTTTTAATGTCATATTTTAAATGATATACTTGTTTCTGCGTATATATGTAACGATAATAACCTCTTTCCATATTGATTTGTATCTTATTTGCACTTTGTACTCGTAACTAATTAAAAATAAATACGTTACATTTTTTGGTTTAGGGAGAAGGGAAGTAGCACTTTAAAAAGTGCTACTTTATTAATCTAAATACTTTTTAAAAATGATATAGATGGAGTAAAAAAGTACTCACCTCCTTTCATTGTTACAAATCCACCTAATGAGGGAGTTTCTCGAAATGCACTTGTATCATCCCCCCATTTTTTGAAATATACTTGACCAGAGGCTTTGCTTCCTTGACCAATTATTGAATCAATACCGTTAGGGCTATTACTCCCTCCTGGAAAGTGTTCACTATTAACCCAAGAAGATTGCATAAACTCAAATTGACTACCAATATTACTATTATATGCCATAAAGAGAAGACCTACTCCTCCTTCAGCATCTTTTGTAACATTGCCTCCATATGGTATGCCACGCCTAGGAAATTGAACTCCATCAGGCATAGTAGAATTTCTTTGATTTGTTTTTCTTATATGCGACCCAAATGGGCATTTCGAACCAGTACGCCTATCAGATGCATAATTAAAATCATTCATTTTACCAGTAGTAGTAGGTTGAGGTGGTGATATTGGAATTAAAGGTGTTCCATTTCTATATCGACCTACCATTTGTGCACCAGCATAATCAACAGAAATTTGCATTTTTTCAGCTAATTCATTTTCAGCTAATCTAAACGCTTTCACATTTTGATCTAGCTTTCTATAAATTAAATAGCTACCAAATGAATTTGAGCCTACTCCACCAGAATCCTTTACTAAGGCAAGATTAAGCCTTCCTTTAGGATTCCAATTCTCAGTACTTACTTTTCCATCATCAATTTTATCAGTTAACATATGAGGTTGTGAAATACCATCAACATAACCAAAATGTTCAATATGGCTACCTTCTTTATTTCGTATTCCTTTACCCATTTCTACATAAAATGATTTAGCTACATTCTTCTTTAGCTCTTTCTTTATGGCTGACACTCTATTTTTTAAGTATTTAACACTTTTATTACTTACAATTATAATAGCATGCCATTCGTTCTGATATTCATCTTGCCATGAATTTGGTGTTGGATCATTAAGTCTACCTTGTTTAGATTTCATACCATTTCTAAAACTAGGATCGTTAGGAATTTTATGATTATCAATATCTAGAAATTTATATCCATTCATTGATAGACTAAAATTCAAAAAAGTTCTAAGTCCGTTGCTTTTTCCTTTTTTAAATGCTTCACTATCTTTCTTTTGCTTAGCAGATGATACAATTCTTTTAACCAAATAACTTTTAATGAACTTTTGTGCACATTTCTGATCCTTAAATTCAACAAAGATATGTGCCGCATTATCACGTGCATGAGGAGCAAGTATATTTCCTTGTAAATCTTGTGACAGACTTTTGAATTCATCCGATTTAGAATTTATTGATTTACTCAAATCAATTACTTTTTCTTGCTTATCCATTGTGTATAGTAATAGTTATTCCATTAAATTTTACAGATTCTATTCCTTTCAACATCATCTGCGTTGAACTATACATCTCACTCTTTCCAATGATTTCATTATTTTTAGCTCGCAACACAAAAAATGGTGAATCATCTTTAGAAATTTTCTTAACAAAATTTCTATCATCAGTACAGTGAATTTGAACCGATTTTATTCCATTTAAAGCTCCCTGCTTACTAATATACCCCTCCGATTGAAGAATAATCTCATTGTTACCTGCTTTCAGGTTAAAATAATACTGGTTGTCTTTACCAGTAAATAATAGATAAAAGGCTTTTTTTGCCATGGTAATAATTTTTTTAAATTATTAATGCTAATACAACTCTTCAACCCCCCTCTTAGAATCAAATTTATTTATTGAGGAAAAAAGCACTGAAGTCACCCTTTGAGTAAATTATATAATACTGTAGCATTATTGATTAAAGCAGTATCATAGGGCTAATTGAAAAGTTAAAACAAGCCTACACCTTTATAATTGGTAGATAATTTAATATATTTGAAGATTCCAAAGTCAAATACAGATTTATCTGTTATTTAAGACGTAAGCCAAGTTCTACTTGGCTTTTTTTATTTTAAAACTTACATAAGCATATTTTTTAATTTATAAATATTTCAAAAATCCACAAGCCAAAGATATAGGATTATGCATTATATAAAAACAAAAGTTATTCACATTGATTTTTAATTTGTACATTTTTGTAAACACCTGCAAAAACAATAGATGATAAGGCGCTCTTATAAATTACACAAAACTTATCAACAAAGCTGATGTACTATGTAACTTTTATATATCTTTGCAGAGTACCAAAAACATCCCTTTTTATGACTACGATTGTTTCACATCCGGGTTTCAAACTCGATAAAATGTTAAATGATAAAGGTTTGAGTCAACGAGAATTATCTTCTAAGATTGATGTTGCTCATACAGTTCTAAACCAAATCTTGAAAGGTAATCGATATTTAAATGCTAACATCGCTCTTTCATTAGAGGCATGTGGGCTTGGTATCGCAGAAGAATGGATGAAACATCAAATAGATTTTCAAATCTATGAAGCTAATGAGGATATAGGTCTTAAAGAGAAAAACGAGTTTATTAAAACTAAAACGGAGTTAGAGAAACTAGTTCCATTATCTTATCTTAAGAAACATTACAATTTTGAATTAAACTCTCAAGTTGATATAAAAGGCGTTTTAAAAATTTATAATGTAACCACCATTAATGAACTCCAAGAAAGTCTTAATGATTATAGCCCTAAACATTTTAGAAAATCTTCCAAATTTTCAGAAGAACCACAAAACGTATATGCTTGGGATAAGTTAGCTGAATACAAAGCAGCTAAAATGAAAGGTATTGAATCTTTTAATATCAGCAAAGAACCTCTCTTATTAAATGAACTTAAAGAGTGTTTTTTACGTAATAATAAAACAGTTGATACCGCAACGAACATTCTTGCCAAATACGGTATTAAATTTTTCATTCTCGACAAACCATCAAAGACACCTGTTGAGGGAAAGTCATTTCTTTCAGGAGCAAACCCAGCTATAGTATTAACACTTAAATATAAACGTTTAGATAATTTTGCTTTTAATTTAATGCATGAATTAGGACATGTATTCAAACACTTACCTAATCCTCGATACAAAGACCTGAGTTTCTACACAAATAACATTAATACTAAAGAGGAAAGGGAAGCTAATGACTTCGCAAAAAATAATTTAATAAACCCCAAAGATTGGGAAGGTTTTATTTATGATAATATCGAATTTAATTCGGATGTGATTGAAGAATTTTCTAAAAAAAATAATATTCATCCTGCTATAGTTAAAGGAAGAATCTGTTTTGAATTCCCTAAATACTACAAGATGAGAATTCCTCTAAGTAAGTCAAACGTAATAAACTGGGATTAATATTTCTCATTCTATACGTTAATTTAAACGTATTTACCACTTCTTGTACCTTATTTGTACTTTTGGAACATAACTAATTGATTATCAATATTATTCATTTTTTGTATCGGAAAATGTACAATGGTGTATCCCCTTTTAACTTTTTGAACCAAAATCAATTAAATTAAACAACTGTCTCATTTGATAGCACACACACACACGATTTCCATAACAATATTCTAATAATTATGTATCGAGGCTAGTATATCAAAACTATTTTGAAGTTAAACTTTGGCAAAATGTCGATTTTTTTGCCAAGACTTAATTCATAACAAATCGTTATTTCCGTTTATCGACAGAACCTGAATCAAAAGCTACCAAATTAAATAACTGTCGCATACGACTCCGAACCCTATTACCATATCGTTCTTCCAATTCCTGTGCATTAAGGTTTGTAGTAGCATGTGTTTTAATTTTGTTTTGTAAGAAGATTTCATAGCGAGAAAGAATAATTTCACCCATTACATTACAATCTTTTCCATAATGTCGACCGATTGGTTCTACTCCTAAATCATCAAAACAGAAATATTGGCCGTCGCCATAATCTTCTATAGTTTTATAGCCAATATGGTTAAAGCCAAACGCTATATTTCTTGTAGGAATGATTTTATATGGTTTTTGGTGTGGTACCATATGGCGCAGCAATTTCATTAAGCTAGTTTTTCCACAACCTACTGGACCAGTAAGTAAAATACCTTTACCAAGGTCAATACCTAGTTTTTGGCAATTTGCTTCATCTCCGATAAAGTAATTACACAGCTTAAAAAGCACATCTCTATCATCATCATAAATCTTGAATTTCACTCCAAATAATAGCTTTCCTTTAGCATCTAGGTAGGTGAGCATTTTTTCAAAATCGTATAAAATTTGATTGACCTTTAGCTCTCCCAAGGTGTATTTCACATTTCCTTCAATAATGATATGTGGTGATAATGAATTTTTCATAATATTTAACCTCCGGATTATGAATCCGACGTTCATAAAGGCTCATCATAGTTTTTATTAGAACTGGTCTTTAAGTTGTCCTGATATGGGATAATTCGACTGCGCTCGGAACAAGATTTTGCATTTTGTTTAACATCAGTTTCAGAATCTTTAAAACTTGAATTTTTAAAGCTTTGCCGTTTGTTTAAGTTTTTATTGTTTTCTATAGTTTGTATATGTTTGTTTATAGATACCAATGCTTGTCCAGTACTTGTCTCGATATTGGTACGACTTGGGTACAGTACTTGTTCAGTACTTGTCCCAAAATCGAACATCTTAATTCTGCTCCCCTTAAACGGGTTATGAGATGGTGCGTACAGCAAATAGTTCCAATGACTCAATTCTTTGATACACCTATGGTAGGTAGACTTTGAACCAATTTTGGAAAACGCCATAACTTCCTCACGGTTGATATAGAATTCACCCTTAAAATAGTTGTGGTTCCATAACTGAAACAATGCCACATACAAACTTATGTGCGTAGGGTTTAAACGGCTGTCTTTAGAAAATT
>JAESQF010000008.1 GCA_016765295.1 Oleispira sp. | reverse complement strand
CATTGTTGTTTTGTGCGTTTCATAATATTCACCTCAAATAATGTAAGATGAATCATACGGCTATACGTAAGTTATTGAAGAAGGTGCTTGGTTAGGCGCTTACCGTTATCCCTTGCTAATTGAGTCATAACAACCTGTTGTTGCTCTGTCATAGAGCTCCATACATCTTTATTAATCATCATATAAGTAATAAGAAATGGCTGATGCCAGCCTGGATAATGTAAATAGCGCGCCCCAACTGTACCAGGATTAGGACCTGTCGCAGGAAACAAACCAGAAATATCGTATAAAGGCGTAGAAACTTCAAATCCTTGTATTTCACCTGACATCATACCGTCATAAACACCTGCACCAGGTGTGGGCTGAATGAATTTTAGATTTTTATTAGGGATTTTTCCATTATCTACAAGATTATCGCAAGCTAAGTCTAATACATTTTTAGCAATTGTGATGTATCGAATTGTCCAATCCTTCATGCATAACCCACGTAAACCAATACTTGCAGTGTACTTATCTCGGCAATGCTTATGATTTTTTTATTATGCCAATAATTCATTCTTATGATGAGTTGAGCATTCAGTTTCAACCATATTTCCGATCGGCTCTCGAAAATATTCCGACCCCTGCTCACTACCCCCAGCCACAGGAACAACAACCACGTTCACTCCTTTTCTCTCAATAATGCTATTTAGTAAATCGAGCCCTGAAGTACCCTCGACACCTTCATCAGCATAGAGAAAGCCCAGAAATTCATCGAAACCAGGTCCAAAAGGTATGCCTGAAGTATAAATAAAACCCCAGACAGAATTGACTGATATTGCTGGAACATAGGCGGCATCAAAACCTCCTGAAGTAGCACCAGCCTCAACAGCTTCAACAATATTGCCAAAAGTCGCTGGTACACTAATATTAGAAGGCAACTTCACAAACTTAACGACCTCAGCTCTACCTAAAGCTAACGAGCTGACTTGTTCCAAGTTAGCTGAAAAGTCCTCTACTGGGGGCCCTATCACTGCCAAGTCTGTAAAGCTATGATAACTTATCTCTATTGCATTACTGCTCAGTGAACTCGTCAGAAATATCAACGAGGTTAGTACCTTTGAATATATGAATAACTCTTTAATATATTTTAACAAAACTCTATTCCTTAAATTTTTTAACATAATAAAAGTCATATTTTCAACGTCATTCTCAGCCTAACCTTTCACTGTAAGATAAGTTTTTAATGACATTAATGTATATAACAACCGACATGAAATTAATAAAATATTAAGTTAACTATTACATCATCACACTCTCCTCATTTGACTGACTCAACTTAAGACTCTTCTAACATAATAATTAAAAGTCGCTGAGATTCTCGCATCTAATTTCAGCCATTCTCTAGCCTCAATTCCTAATGAAAAATCGATTTTTTTAATCTCACCAGCAGATAAAGCCAACAACTGAAGTTTAGCGGCTTTTTCAAAAACCAAGGCCAAACAAGTTGCCTCTTCGATACTACGCCCGACCGTTATAAGACCATGATGTCCTAATAATAAAGCGTTCTTATCACCCAAAGCCGAAGAAATAATGTCTCCTTCAGAGTTACTAATAGGGACGCCAGGCCATTGTTCCAAATATGCAACATCGTCATATAATATGCAGCAATCCATATGTGATATTTCCAATGGAATTCCAAGCATTGATAATGCTGATGTATACTGAGCATGCGTGTGCAAAATACAGTTCACATCTGGCCTTAAATTATAGATCCAACTATGGAAGCGGTTTGCTGGATTTGGGATACCATCTCCTTCAATAACATCAAGATTACTATCAACAGTAAGTAGATTTGATACGGTAACTTCATCAAAACCCCACCCTAAAGTTTGAGTAATATATAAATCATCTTCTACTTTTGCAGTGATCTGTCCAGACAAGCATGAATCATGTCCCGAATTGAATAATATGTGGCAAGCCAAAGCAACTCTTTCATGTTGTGAATAAATACTTTTATTTAATAAAGTATTTATTTTTTTAATTTCTTTTTCTTTAATAATAGAATCACTAAGAACCTGAGATTCAAACATTTTTCGCTCCAGTGTAATTAACACATTTACTCTTATTGATAGCTACATGATATTCGCACACGACAACATGTTTTTTCTGATACCAGTAAATGAAATATGCAATGATCATGAGAATAAAATAAACCAATCCAAATAAGAATACGGCATTAACAACACCAATAATATCAGTAATAAAACTAACAAAAACACAAGGAATTCCGAGACCTAGGTAACCATAAATGAAGTAGCCAGAAACAGCTTTTGCTGTATCTTCAGTCGTATCATTCATAACTGATTTAAGCCCACCAATATATAGAAAACCTAAAGAGGAAATACCAGTTAATAATGCGGCAATAAGAAGAAGAATTACCGACGTATATACGATACCGATAACAAGTAATAAATAAGATAGGATTGAAATAATCCAACCATTTTTTAATGCCCACAATGGTGCTCTATCACGGCATAATGGTTGGAACACCGCACCGCTCGATATACTTAAAAAAATCAGAAGCCCATTATATTCAGCCGCATCCATGCTTTTAAAAATTGGCATAGCGACTGAAATAATAACTCCCACCATGGACCATGCTACGAATATCGAAAAGCAATAGACCCAACTATTTGAACTCATAAGTGGTAGTCGGACAATCCCACCATAATTTATTATTTTTTCATTCGGAATTATTAACATTGACACAATGCATAACAAATTAATTACTGCCACGAAGTAGTAACTGAGAGGTAAATCCAATTCGGTGAGGGGAATCGTAATTGATGTAAATAGTGCGCCTGTTCCAAGACCAACTGAGACTAATACTCCTTGTATATTAGCCGATTTATTTAAATCATCTATATTATCTAGAATAAACGCAGCACTAGCTCCCAGCATACCTGCAACAGAAATACCTTGTAAAATTCTCACGACAAACAACATTTGATAAGTTTGATCTATGAGAATTAAACAGTTAGATATCAGCGATATAAATAGTGAAATTAACATAGTATTTTTTTTACCTATATAGTCTGATATACCTCCGAAAAGTACTAACACTGGTATTAAGCCCACGACATAAGCAGAAAATATTAGTGCGATAAAGCCATTAGCTTTCCCGTTATCCGCTGCGTACACTGGATACAGAGGAACTTCTAGATTTACACTAAAAGTAACTATAAAAAGTGATAAGCACACAACGATTAGATCGTAGTTACTCCCTGTCAACCTTTTCAAACTTCTGGCTCCAAGTAGCCAGCTACACACTGAGCCTTTTTCGACGAGATTTTATCTAAAGCAATTCCCTGCAAGATATTCTTTCTTATCTTTCCAGTCTCCGTCTTTGGAAGCTTGTATTCAAAAAAATAGCGTGGAACTTTATAACTAACCAATATTTTTTCACAGTATTTCTCTAGCATGACACTCACGTCGAAATCTACATCCTTAGCTTCAAAGAATGCAATTACCAAATGATCACCACCTTCTAATAGAGCACCTACCACGGCGACATCAATAATACAGGGGACTTGACTGATTGCTGCTTCTATTTCAAGAGAAGAGACATTCTCCCAACCATATGCTGTCGTGACGTGTATCAATTCCTTTTTTCTATCTTTTATTTGAATATATCCATCTTCATCTACCACAGCAATATCACCACTATAAAACCAGCCATCGATAAAAGTTTCCTCATTTGCCTTCGCATTATTATAATATTCTTTTGCGAGAGTATTTCCCGCCATAATCACTTCTCCCATAGTCACACCATCCCGCGGCACTTCAATTTTATTATTATCAACGACCCTCAATCCGGTCCCCGCATGAATAGCGGGGACCCCTTGTTGTAAGCGTTTTCTCGTTGCGTCATGCTTACTCAGTAAACTCCACTTATCTTGAGGCTCACAAACGACATAAGGACCGCATGTTTCGTTCAATCCATATTGATGAATTAAATTAATTGAATGTGCTTGTGTTTTTTCTATTAAACTTGGCGTCGGCGATGCGCCTCCAGTTAAGATCGTAAGTCCTTTGAAAGAGATGTCAGAATTTCCATCTATCGCATCTGTAATTTGACGAACCAACCTCGGCGAACCAGCCAAATGACTAATCTGAAGCTCCCTTACTCTAATGGCCATTGACGGGCTAGCCTGATCATTTTCATTAGCATCAATATATTGCTCAGCCCCTACCATTGGCGCAGCCCACATATGACCCCAACCATTGACATGAAACATCGGCAACGACCAATAATACTTCGAAGAAGTATTAAGATTAATCATAAGTACTTGTCCAATTGCATGCAGATACGCAGCACGGTGAGTATAAATCACTGCCTTTGGGTTACCCGTAGTTCCCGAAGTAAAGTTGATCGCGATAGCGTCATTTTCACATCGAATATCTGAGTCTAAGGGTCTCATGTCATCATAATTACTTATGATACTCTCAAGATCTAGTGTGTTTTTTTCATGAATAGCTATTTTAGCGTCAAGAACAATAACTGTATTTTTAGCTGAAATTCTATTCATCATTTTTGAATGTTTTAAAAATAATATCTCGCTAATAAGCAAAACTTTAATATTACTAAACTCAATCTGCTTCACTAGTTCATTAAATTGCAGCCAAGGATTTAGCGAAACAATTACCCCACCAATTGCCGGTATAGCATAATGAGCTTGTAGCCCAGAAAGAGAATTATGAGTCAAGAGACCTACATGATCTCCATAGTTCACTCCAACATCAGCTAACATTCTAGCAAAACGCCTAGATGTCGAAATCAACTGTTTGTAACTAATTTTTTTATTGTCACTGATAACAGCAATTTTATCTGAGAATACAATTCCCCCGCGTTCTACAAGGGACATTGGAGTCAAATTAATAAAAGAATGAGAATTCTTCATATGAAATCCATTTTAATAACATAAGGAAAACAAATATTGTTTCTTGATTTTATTTAATTAAATATAGAAGTTTTTTCATCAATTGACTTAAGATACTCAACTAGTTGTTTTCTCGCTCTACGACGATTTAAGGGATCACTATTATTGTCGACTCCTGCTCTTCTATGATTTTTATCTGATAAAACACACTCTATTGTTTCACATGCCCCGTTATGATAATAAGGCCCAGTATGTAAAATACCGAGTATCGATGAAATATTATAACCACTTCCTTTACCATCATCGTTATAGTCAAAACCAAGAGCATCTAAACCACTATTATCCTTTTCGATACCTCCAATAGCAGGGTAGCCACTAATGAGATTCCCATTGCCAGAAACATTCAAATTATAAGAACCTATATCGTTCAAGAAGCGGCTTAAATATTGAAATTGATTAGCATTATCTGCACCAACTTCTGTTGCAATTTCTTCTGGGTTTGGGGGTGAAAGAAAGTCCTTCCTGCTGGCTGTCCATTTCCCACCGGAATGACAACTAGAACACCCGGCTTCTTGGAATATTTTTTCACCACGCTTAATTCGCTTTGCATTCAAACCGCCAGTACTAGGTGCGCCGGCCTGTTTCAATTCTGTTCTTGTCATGGGGCGGTTTGGTGTACGTATTGCATAGCGCTGCCAATCAATTAGAGCATCATGAGACTTAACTAATACATCACTACCAGGAAGGCGAACATACGGCTGCGCTCTATTACTATTCGGTCGATTAAAAGAGTTCAGAACACAAGCAGCTAAATCAAAAACACCCCAATCAGCAAGAATCAAACCATGATCAGGATCAACTGTACTTTCTAATATTCCTGAAAGTCCAAGCGAGTCAAGACAAGGTAGAGGTGAATTAAGCGAACCCTTACTGGATACTTTTCTAGTATTAAAATCTGCATCCTCAACCTCATCAAAAATTGCTGATGCATTAATAATGCGCTGGTCACTAACATCATGAGGATTAAATGTTCCATTGATGGCAATAGTTTTTCGTGGCCCTGTAGCAAATTGCCAAACAATACCATCTGTCAAACCTCTTGGATGGCAACTTGCACAGTTTTGACGTCCCTTTTCTGACAAACGGTCACGATTGGAGCCCATCATATTGTCTCCAGCTACAAAATTCCCACGCGATGAGTAAAACATTTCAGCACCTACTAAGATCTTTTCCGAAAGAGAACCTGGTTCAGGTAAACTTTCAACTTGAACAACCTTAATTACTTCATCACTTGTTAAATCTATAATTGAAATATTTCTTGAAACATAATTCAATACATATGCTTTATCTGCATCATGATTAATCACAATCCCTTTTGGATTCTTCCCCGCATTTTCTCCTTGTGTTGAAGGCATATCAGGGTCATTCAGGTCGATATAACGCGTAGTGTCCGCATCCAAAGTGAAGTCTAAAATACCATTATTATCGACCTTTAACTTAACAATAATATCACTGCCCGACGCCACGACATACGCAGATGCAGCCCCAAAAGGATGGGTAAAAGCAATGTCAATTGGATTAGAAAAGTATAATTCCTTCTTCCCTACTTCTGGATCTCGACCACCTAAATGTAAATTAATTGCACCTAAGTCAGTTTCATTGCCGCCAAGATCATCAATAATATTCACATAGGATTGCGTTATGGTGTCAAAGCTCTGTGGACCACTAGGCGAGGCTGCAATATTTGCTAAATAAGCTTTGTTATCACGAATAACAATGCTATGAAGCTGGTTTGGAAAAGCGAATGTAGACCGTGCTTGACTATCAAAAAAACCAGTATCCTGCGTCGACAAACGAATAACTGAGTCGGCCGATAATTGCACTCTATTTGATTTTCTCGTGACGATATTTACCTTACAAACAATGCCTTCCTTTCCGAAATCATCACGCTGCGTACCGCCTTCCAAAGTATAAGACAAGTATTGAGCTGTATATAAATAGTTATTGTCAGCAGTAACAGCTAAAGCCGTAGGTTGAAAATGTCTATCCTTGTTATCTTTATTACACAGGCTAGCTTTCAAATTTAAAGCATCTATAATTTTATTGCTCTTAGTTGAAATAACAGAGATAGTATCTTGACTGCTATTGGCCACAAAGACGTATTTACCATTAGGTGCCATTACAATACTTCTAGGCTCAGCCCCAGTGATTAGTTCACCTGAAATACCTACACTTAAATCTAGCCGAACCTTAAACTTATTCGGATTATCATTTATAACTTTAATAACCGTAACGGAATTAGCCCCTGTATTCGCGACGTAAACGGTATGCCCATCAGGTGTGATAGCCAAACTACTCGGCTCATCTCCAACATTAATTATTGATATTACTTCATTGGTATCGGTTCGAAGCACAGTTACTGTGTCTAGGTCTGGATTAACCACCCACACAAAACGATCATCTAAACTCATGACGATAGGTGAAGCATGCATGGACTTTTCAAATACAGGCCGATTAATCTGTATTGAATTAGCTAATACATTACTCACATTTAAAAAACTAACTATTAAGAATAGTAACCAATTAAAGCGATGTGAAATAATGCAACTATCTTCATCATTTTTATTACGTAAAAACATTATAATCTCCTATTATTTTAAATTCATGAATATCAAACAATCACACCTAGTCAAAAATTATATTCTAATACTCAAGTGACACATTCCAGTCCTCTATACATACCACCAAAAAATACTAATGGGCGCGCGTCTCTCTCGCTCGCATATCCAGCTACCTTTCCAAGAATAATATCGTGGTCGCCTACCGTAATATCTTTCCACCTATTACATTCGAAATGAGAGATTGAATTATTCACTATAGGTAATCCAGAGTCTGAAATATAATATTCTGCGGGATCCATTATATGATCTCCAGAAACTGCATACCGGTTTGACAAACCTACTTGATCTTTAGATAGCACACTCACGGCATAGTTATTAATACCCGAAAATAATCCATAACACATTGATTTTTTCTTTATACTCCAGGAAATAACCTGCGGATCAAGTGATATTGATGCGAATGAATTTATAGTAATTCCAATAGGAGCACCATTTTCATTAAAAAAAGATACCAAACAAACCCCGGTACTAAATTTCCCTAGCGCACTTCGAAAGCCCTTGTCTTTAATATTCACTTCTCATTCCCCTCTATAGTTTCAATTTAACAAAGTAATCATCAACATACTTCGACCTTCGGATGCATTCCCCTCATCTCAGGATCACCAAAATTACGAAAATTGTAATCAACCATATCCTCTCGAATATAACTATTCAAAGATGCAATATCCTTTTCACTTACTTCATCTTTTTCAGAGAGTTCAATTATTGTTTTGTATATAACATCAAACTTTTTTACGAACTCACTATCTCCTGCATTAAGTAGTAAACTTGACAACTCCATTCCTTTTTTTGCCCCACCATTAGCGAGGTAACTCTCTGCTCCCATAAAGCAAAGTGAGCAATAATTCTTAAAGACATCATAGTTCTTAAAACTTTTATATATCCCATGAACCATTTTTGAGACATGATGATATTCAATTTTCATCGCAAGCTCATAATCTAATAATTCATTACGGTTGAATTTTTTATTTGGAAAAACTCTATTATCGAGAATATCTACCAAACGATGTATAGCTATAAAAGAACTTGCTAAACCTGTACTAAACCAGCCATCAAGCCCGTAGGCTGACGCAGGTAACATAGCCCAACGATCGCCCACCATTTTCTTATTAAAATACTGAATTCTTCCAGTTTTAATATACGGGCGGACATTTTCTTTTCCAGACAATAAACCTTTAATTATTGGAAACTGATCGATAATAGTCCAAAACTCTTCTTTAGCTCCTTGATCATTCATAGGGTAATGATCGTTATCAAGATTCAGACCTACACTCGTAATCCCATTTTCGAAAGGTATTAACCAAACCCATCCACCTTCAAAACAATGATGCTGAGTTGCACGCGATCTATCTGCAGGTGACCTATCGACAAATTTTTCACTTTCATTTAATACTTTTCCAAAATCTACAATCCCCTTGAAATGAGTAAATATACTTCTACTATTTAATGCGATATTCAACTCTTCATTTTCAACTTTTAAATTGAACTTATCGCCGATAATTGATTTAAATCCAGTTCCATCGATGACAAATTCACTATTAATATAGAATACATCGACCTCTACCATGTCAATATAAGACGCTAAGCCATTGATTTTACTAGACATCTTACAATACCTTGCCCTATCTTACCTCAGCTGCATTTCGTTAAAACTTTTGAAAGTCTAAAATCTGATTTTTTAAACATTTTCAAACACTTAGAACAACTTTGTGGGCACATTGCCTATGACATCTACCCTTAAAATAGTGATTTCAGACCTTATTTCGGTAAACATAGGCACCATGTAGATCTGTATGCTGATCATATCAAAAAAGACAATCTGAATATAAAATTATACGTTAATCGTGTTTTTATCGGTGATTAGAACTCTATTTGAATCGAAAGGATCGAGCAATACTTCATCCAGCAGCCGCAATTGCAGCATCTGATTCGTTTGCTGTAATTGCTCATTCGTCAATAATTGCCTGCTATGAATATCGTCCTTGTCTAGCAATAGATTTTGCATCAGATCGCTTACACCATGAGATTCATTCTCCGTAGTCTCGCTACTCAGCAAAGAATCCACATCATAGTTTTCCACTATTTGTTTTTCTGATTTTTCAGTCTCAACGGAAGCTCCCAATAACTTACCATCATGAGATTCTGTAGAAGTGCTGATACTGGTGCTGGATTTAATGTCAAAGCGGGTCTGCTGATAACGAACATCCTCAGCATCTAGCCTGTCAGTATAGATCCCGCTCAGTTCAAAGACTGTATTTGCTGCTTCGATATTTTTCCATGAGCATCGTTCATCTGGGTATTAATGGATAAACTAACATCGAAGCCACGCTCCTGAAGTGATAACAAATCATTGGGCACCCTGTCTTTTCGGCTGGAGAAATTGAATTCAAAATTCGCCAGTGGAATAAATATCTGATCTCCTCTAATACCATCATCTACACGACTTTGATTCACCTCGTCCTGATAATCCCGCCCTGCTTGACTGGCTTGTTT
>JAESQF010000058.1 GCA_016765295.1 Oleispira sp. | reverse complement strand
GATAGTGCGATTGCGCTGACGGTAGAACAAGATATACACTTGTCATTGGGATTGCTGGACAATTATAAGGACTTCTTCTTAACTCCCTTTATATTCTACGATTTTAGCTATGGAGAAATACATCACGATTCAAAACTGTCCGCTCAATTTCAAAGTATAGGGTTCGGTCTTAAAAGCCAGATTAATAGCTATGCTAAAGCGAGTATTTCAATCGGCAAGCCGATACATTACAACATCAGTAAGCAACTGGATATTGATCCCAAAGGGTCACATATTTACGCTCACATAAGCTTTAGTTTTTAAGGATGATGATGCTGAGTAACTACAAATCATTTAAAACACTCTGTAGCCAGTTACTTCTGGCCATCGTTATAACCTTGGGTCACGGAACACCCATGGCAGATGTTAAAAGTGAACCGCAAAGAATTAAAGAATTCCATATTAAGGCGCTCTTCCTCTATAACTTTGCAAATTTTGTTGAGTGGCCCGCGGATGCATTTGAAGATAAAGAAACACCGTTAAGAATGTGTTTATACGGCAGTGTCCCTTTTGGTGGTTTCTTGGATGCGGTTAATGGCGTGAAGATAAGAGATCGCCATTTAATGATAATAAGAACGTCTAAGATTGAAGAAACAAAGTCAGGTTGCCACATATTATTCGTCGGCACAGAGCACCTCGGGACCATTGAAAAGTTATTTAACAACCTCAATCATTTATTTGTATTAAGCATAGGAAATGTAAAAGGTTTCACCGATAAAGGGGGGATAGTGAATATTTTAAGAACCAAAGATCAACATAAGTTTGAAATAAATTTATCCAAAGCGATTGAAAATGGCTTGTTAATTGATTCTGATTTGCTAAGCCTAGCCAGAATTATTAATACCAAATAGGTTCATCATTAGAGTCACCAAACAACTGATAATTACTACGCCCCGCATCTTTAGCGCGATAAAGTGCAATATCGGCATTCTTCATAATGGTTTGCAGAGTATCGTTGCCATCCGTGATAACGCCGCCGATACTGGCAGAAATAGTTAGAACTTCTCCTGCCACCAATAAAGGAGTTTTCAATATACTAAGAATCGAGTCTGCAATATTTTCAACATTCTCTTCACTCACAGCATTATTAACAATTACCGTAAACTCATCTCCGCCTAAGCGATAAGCCGCTGAAAATTCAGGTATAACTGCGTTAATACGTTTCGAAAACTCCTTCAGCAATAAATCGCCAATATCATGCCCTAACGTATCGTTGACCTGTTTAAAACGATCAACATCCATAAAGATTAATGCCAGTTTTTTATCACCGTCAGATGCTGTTTCATTCAATGCAATTTCCAAATCTTCAGAAAATAGTCGTCGATTAGGTAAACCTGTTAAATGATCATAATAGGCTAAATGCACCAGCTCTTTTTTATCCAGCTCAATCTCATGCAGCATATCGTTAAACGCTCGTACGGTTTCACCGACCTCATCATTATTTTCAACAGGGGCACGAATTGAATAATTGTTGTGATTCATAACTTCAGTAGCAACGGCGCCCAAATGAATAATAGGGCTATAGATTTTTTTCTGCATGCGGGCAGTCAGAGCAAAAGAAATTATTAATGAAATAATTAATACGCTAAACCCTAATATTATTTGTTGATATAAGTGTTGATCAAGTACATCTAAGCCAGTACGTAAATACACAGTCCCAATAACGATATTATTAAGACGTATGGATTGAAAAATCTCAAGATAGCCATCAGAAAAATACTCGCCATCTTGCTGTAATTGCGTTGGGCAACGTTGATTTTCTGCTGCCATAACGGCCTTAACAAACTCGTTACCTTCGACATCGTACATACAAGCAAGATCAATCGGCTTGCTAGCTCTTAATGTTTCAAGGTTTGCTAAGGCATTATGGGTATCACCAAAACTCAAAGCAGCCGCACTACGAAGGGCAATAACCTGAGCAAGAATTTGCATATTCTCTGCCAGTGATTCTTTCTGCATGATTCGAGCATAAGATAAAGAAACAGCCCCAGACAAGGTTAAGCCTATCGTAGCGGTAAGTAAGACAACGATAATTAATTTGTACTTGATAGAGAGATTATTGAATATAGTCATGCGCCCATCACTAAATATCGATTATTATTAATATTGACCCAGATACTATTATTTTAGCTTGTATCTGAAATCGCGCGAATCCCTTCGCGAATATTCTGGCGTACCTGACTATCAAGACATCGATAGCCACGACACCGAACTGATATCTTTAGCAAACAGCTATTATAAACTAGCCTTCCAACTGAACCTGATAGGTCTCACCATCACATTCAATGACATCACCAGCAACAATTTGCTTACGCTTACGCGTCTCGAAC
Organism: Oleispira sp.; assembly: GCA_016765295.1. GTDB lineage: Bacteria > Pseudomonadota > Gammaproteobacteria > Pseudomonadales > Oceanobacteraceae > Oleispira. The sequence goes on along the minus strand of JAESQF010000058.1, from coordinate 9,228 downwards.
TCACCATTCACCTTCACATGACCGTCAGCAATGGCGGCTTTCGCTTCTGCGCCACTTGCACGAAGACCTTCAAACTTAAGGATTTTATATAATTCGACAGGCTCTTTATTGATCAATACTTGGTTCATCAGGGACTACTTCATAGGGTAAAATATAAGCCGCTAAAATACCACGAACGGGGCAAAGCCGCTATAAAAGCTACTAGCTTCTTAATACTTAGCGCCGAAGGTAATTTCCCACGTATCAACTGAGTTAAACTGAACGCCTTTGCGACCTCTCTCATACTCAAGACCAATATTAAAGTTTCCATTAAAGTAATAACGTAACTTACTGCTTAAATACTCTTTCTCAGGTTGGCCAGAAAGCGTGGCATACAGCTTTTTATAATTTGTGTCCCACTGAAAACGTTCTAACGCTGAGTTTTTAGTACCAGTAAATAGCATATTAAAATTATAACCAAAATCCATATAGGTATCATGACCGTCAAAAACAGCGACACTGCCTTCATTTAAAACCCGTCCGCCCTCCATTCGAAGATCGCCACTTAACTTAAAGTTTATCAGTGTACTGATCGGAATTAGCTGTAGAACAAAATTGTTTTTGCCAAGGTCAGGAATCGGTGACCAGGTCGTGATGATATTTGCCGTTCTTGTTTTCTGAATAGTATCCGCGGTATAGCTCGGGCGCACACTAATAATATGGTTAGAAAAGTATTGATCATCATATTTACCTAGCTTATATTCACCTAAGATCCCCACGGTAATCGCATTACGGCTAGAGTCAGTTTCTTCTCCATCAATTTTAACAATATCGGTATCGAACTGGCCATAAGCATAATACTGTGCAGAGAATTTGTCATAAAAAGACTCGTCGTACAAATAAGCAACCACCATATCAACTTCAATATCACGAGTATTATTCTGCTCATTACCTTCAAACGATAAGCTGGCTGGGGCCGCCTCAGAGAACGGCTTCATAATATCATCAGAGGTTTCACGTAATAATATCAAATCACTCCAATGGCGGGACTTTTCCGCCGACATGGTACCTGGAACTGGAACGATCTTCTCAACGTCAATAACCCCCTCTTCAATCAAGATTTCCCTTTCTGGATCGGGTAAAAGCGCCTCAGGCTCAGGGCAAAGGCTTTCAATACCGGATTCAGCTGATAAAAACGACGCTAAATTGATCACCGAACTACTGCCTTCAAAGCCCGGTAAAAATCGTGTTTCAAAAGGATTAGGAGGTGCAGGAGCCCATAGACTAGAAATAATATCTTGAACGTTTTTAACCTTACTTTGATCCAAAGAATCACAGCGTCCAGATTCAATACACGCTAAAAAAGCGGTCTCATCGGCTATCAGTGTCACTTTTTCATGATATAAAGTATTACCATCGCCATCAAGATCCATGGCAGTATCACTAATGCCTACCAAGTCGATTAGCCACAATAATAGATGTTTAGAGCTAACAACCCGCTGTCCCCGCTGAACCTCACAGAAGTTCTCCATATTCGGCGCTAAGGTGGTGCTAGCCCAATCTTGATCATTGGCCAGAGCTTTATTTCCGACCAGCAGAATTATGCTGAGTACTAAAACGTTATAACAAGATAAATACTGAACGCTATTTTTCTGCATCAAGAATCTACGATACCTTTTTGAATACGACAACATCACGCACAATCGACTCACTCATACGATGAGGAGCCGAGAACTCTAATGCTTCAAGGTTATGACGGCAAAAAGCAGCAATTAGCTCAACTCGCTTAGGGATATAACTATTAAAGGCGAGTACGATCACCCCCTTATTTTTCAATACTTCACTCCAACCCTTGGCGCACTCCTCGAGTACCGCCAAAGGATTACGAGTCTTACTCGTGGTGAAATGCTGAATACCATAAGGGATATCACTGATAATCAAATCGAACTTATCCGATTTCAATAGACTCGCGGTATCCACCGAGTCCCCAGTGATAATGCGCATGGTGGCATCATTGGCGCTAAAATCGATAAATTTATTCTTGCCCTGCTTGCTCTTACTTTTACTCTTACTTTGCTTGCCAGAAGAGCCGCCGACAAAACCGTCTTTAAAATGATGCTTTTGCTTATGCACCTTGCACCACTTCTTAACGTTTTGCTCGATATCCGCTAGCGCCTTACTTTCCTGCTCAATGCCTTTACCGCTAATGCCATAACGCATGCCCCACAATAAGGTCGTCGCGCGGCCACACATAGGGTCTAGCAGTTTAACTTTCGAAATATCATCGTACTCAATGCTCGCCAAACCCACATTCATTAACATCTGGGTTAACGTTTCATTGGTCTTGCCCTTAAATTTAGAACCAAAGACAAAATCTTCATTAAGATCAAAGTCAGTGGTCACGGCCAGGGGCAATAATTGTCCATCTTCTTGCTCACCTTTTTGTTCAAATATGCCGTAGACACAAGACAGTCGCGCCAGCGCAGGTAAGCAGTCTTCAGCTACCGATAGTAATAAAAAATCCATCTGGGCAATTTTCAAATGCTCAACAGCTAGATCAGGAAAAAGCCACGCCAGCTCCGCTTTAGCCACTTCAAGGTAGTCGTTAAAATAAGCACTTTTAGCACGGGGAGAGATTAATAGAGCAAAGCGCTTCATGAAGGGTACCTAATAATAGAAAAAGAGCACTATTTTAGTGCTGTATTCGTCGCAAAACAATAGCCAAGAGAAGCTCTTAGCTAGTATCGGTAAGTTAGCGAAGATATAAGGTTACTGCGTGAACCACCAAAACCCGCTTCGGCCTGTGCGCCCCATCTGTCTGATAGATTCCAGTTGAATCCTATAAGGTAATTCCACTTATCCTTATTTGTCTGGTCTATTTGGTAATCCAGTGCCAACGTATTGCCCTCTCCTATGTCAAAATAGAAAGTATCATTAACGGTATTCGTTGAATCAAGGTAAGTCACACCGATATAAGTGGATATTGCCCCCCAGTTGCGAACATCGCCCGTTACACCAATACGAGGGGATATATTCATAGCGGTATAAGTATCACCTTTGCCTTCAAGCTCCGTCCACGTGAAGGAAAAAGGCACGGCAAAAAACATCTTCTCCCAACCTGTTGCTAAAACAGAACCTACGGTAAAAGTAGTACCCTGCAATGTCGGTGTCGCTTCTCCCGCTAAAGTACGCACACAAAGATCCGGTTGCAACGGTCCACCATTACAATCTATTCCGAGCAGCTCCGACAAGCTTGCTCCAGGGATAACAATCGGAATTGTCGCGTCAGTTTTCACCAAGCCGACGGAGCCAAATATGTTCATAAATGGAAACAACCAGGCATCCAATTTAATCTGCAAGGTATTACTTTCTGCAGTCGGTGTACTAAAATCAATAAAATCGATATCCGTTACCGGCCCACCATTTATAGACAAATCAAGATCCGTCAAAATCATATCCTGGCGCATGACAACAGGCATAATGGATATCCCAAACGGCTTGGGCAGCTCAAAACCACGATCGATAACATTTTGTGCAAAAAAGGGTAAAGGCCGGTCCCATTTTTTGCCAACTACTCGGGTACGGGTAGTCGCTTTTTCTTTTACAGGGAACGAGATAATTGAAGGGGGTGTGACATTCGGTACTTCAACGAATAGACTGCTCGACGTAGTTAGCCAGATGCCTTCCTGCAATTCTAGCGTACTCACAGCGGTCGAGTTTATAGACTGTGTATCCAGCCCAGGGTATTCAACTACCAACAAAGTTAAGCAAACGGCAGTTGTTGTGCTAACTTTACAATCGATATTCTTGGGTATAAAGCTGATGCCAAACTCTTGAAATCCGATCTCGTCAATTTTATTATTAAGTCGCTCAATGAATTCGCCAGCACCTGCGAGTGACACATCTCCCGAACCTGAGCGTAAGAGAACGGCTGCATCGTCGGAAAAGAGCGGACGAATTGCTTTATAGTTTGGGTGAGAACCCGCTTCAAATGACATCATTTGGTAATATTTTGCTACAACGCCTTCAGGGTTATCAATACCGGCGCTACGAACGTTCGCGGCAAATGAATACGACTGTGATATGCACAATACAGAAGCCACCAAAAATTGACGAAACATTTCAGGGTTGATATAAGTTCGGAAGGATATAGATTTCATTATTGACATAGCACCTAGGTAACGCCCCTATTAAAGTAGATACCTACTTTAATGAATTTAAAACGGTTATTATTCCATAATCAACAGCATTATTGAATTGCTTTTCTAGAAGATTTTTCTATACAAATGACCCTCTTGCCAAAGTAACCTACCCTCCGTCATAATTCCCTTTTATACGCTCAAACTCATCAACAACAATTACATACATTAGAGATTATTATGGAAATAAGACTCAAAACAATAACGACAATATTGGCGATTTCAGTTTCATTATCAGCCATTCCCTACAGTCACGCAACAACTCCGACTCCTGGTTTTAACCAAAGTATTCCTACAGAGATTATGACGCCAAATAAGGTGGAAACCAGCATTGGAGATCTAAACTTTTACGATGGAATCCCAACTAAGGAAACCCTTAAAAAAGTCTATGATAATCTGGATTTTATTCGTGGTGTGGATGTATTTCTAAACTTTATCCCAGCAAATTCTGTTGAGGGTATTCGCATTGGTATGAAATCTCTTGGAGTAGATGATTCTAACAAAATTCTTATATTTGATAATCTTATGGATTCAAACCCTCTTTTTCTCACTGGCAATACGGATACTGTTTATGCTGCTGCCATGCTCGATCTCGAAAAAGATGGAGTGACCGTAGTAGAAATTCCAGCCGGTGCTGGCCCAGGCACAGTCAATGATGCTTTTTTTCGGTTTGTAGTCGATATGGGAGCCCCAGGGCCTGATGCTAAAAAAGGAGGGATGTATATTATTTTACCTCCTGACTACAAAGGCGATTTCAAGCCAACGCTCAACGGCATGCAAGACCGTGGTAAAGATACAAGAGTTTCGATAAAGGTAGGTGGTGTGGACAAAAAAGTATGGATCGCTCAGTCCACCTCCTACTCAAACTGGCTGATTCTAAGGGGATTCCTGAAAGACGGCAAACCTGATCACGCCTCCAATATGTGGAGAACAGGCCTTAAGGTATATCCCCTTGCTAAGGCAGCTAACCCTCCAAAGATGAAGTTTATTAATGGCTCAGGAAAGTTCTTTAATACGGTTCACGCCAACAGCTATAAATTTTATGAAGAAATCTGGCACGTAATACAAAAAGAACCTATTTCGTTTTTAGATCCAGAGCTTCGTGGCCAATTGTCCGCCATCGGAATTGAAAAGGGGAAACCCTTTGAACCCGATGCGCGCTTAAAAACGATACTCCAAGACGCCGTTGCAGTAGGTAATGCCACCGCCAGAAGCATTGCCTTCAAGTCACGCGATAAAGAAGCAATTATGTTTGAAGGCAAACAATGGTTCACCGGTTTTATTGGTCGCGATTATCGCTGGCTAAAAAATGAAGGGAATGGAGGACGCAACATGGATGCAAGAACCTTGTTCTTTTATCTGGCCACTGTTAACACGCCCGCAATGGCATTACAGATTCCTGGAATTGGTTCAAACTATGCTTTAACAACCGGTGATAAAAACGGAGATATTTTATACGGTGAAAAAACGTATAAAGTGACCCTACCAGCCGATGCACCTGCCAAAGATTTCTGGTCGATGGTTGCCTATGACCCGCAAACTCGCTCAGAACTACAAGTACCTGGCGGTTCATTGTACCCAAGTAAAAACAACAAACGGGACCAATTAATTTATAACAAAGATGGTTCGGTAACACTCTATTTTGGTCCAAAGCCCCCCCAAGGAACACCTAAGGCCAATTGGACTGAAACAACCCCTAATAAGGCTTGGTTTGCAATGCTTCGACTTTATGGCCCATTACAGCCATGGTTTGATAAAACATGGCAGCCTAGTGATTTTGAATTAGTAAAATAATACACTTAACGTCATAAGTTTAGTTGCTGCGTTACACTTGTTAGCGCAGCGGCTTATGCTATGCGGTTGGATCTAATGATACTTCACTTAAAAAATTCGAAAGTACTCGAAATTATAGAGTCAGATATCACCGCTTTCTTGTCTTCTGCTCTCTTAGGTATTTAATCACCTTCACTTCAAACGATACATCTGAATAAAACTGTTTAATCAGATTAGCAGAAGATATTCCAGAGCGCTCCATCAACGGCACCGCACGCCCCGTGGCTGTGACATAAACATGGGTAGAAGTTTGCTTCTCATCATAATCTGCCAACATCGGCTGAATAATATCGTTATACATAGCATTCGCGAGCAGCGTGGCATAACCTTTATTGCGATGGTCCTGAACGGTTATAAAATGAACAACCCCTAGCTCCTGATAAGTAGAGCCCTGATGATGCACAACCTTATCGGTACGAGCTTGGTAATTTTCCAGAAGACTATAGCCAACTAACTCACCATCGACATACAGTTTAATGATTTCCGCCTGGGTGCCATTTTGTAGCTCATCATGCTTGGCTAACCACTCAAAGATGTTCCACATCTTCATGTTGTCATTGCCTAAGGCCAATAGCTCATCCACACAAGTTTTAGCATTACAGTGCTCAAATCTAAGCATCGATTATCTCTTTAAATTATTGGCCGCTAGTTTAAGCTATTCCTATCTATTGATCATCCATAGGGCCATACTCATATGGCTACATCTAACACCTTATGTTGGCACAAGCTGACTTTAAGTTTAAGAGATACCTCAGAAAGGAAAGCATCATGAGTAAGGGACAAGACAGTAAAAAGGCAACTAAGAAGCAGCCGCTTTTAACACCAAAAGAAAAGAAAGCAGCAAAAGCAGCTAAGAAGTCTACAAACAGTGGCTTAGCCATTTAGTCAAAGTGGTCATCGATTAGTTTCGGTGGCCTTTTTTAAAATTTATAGTCGCTTAGGTTTATCGTTAAGTCACAATAGAGAAATATTCTTTAATCCAGCCATACATAGTTTCACTAGTCACATCAGCAGATGCAGCTTCTTGATAATCATCACTAGGATCTTTATCAGAAAAAGTAAATTGATAGCGAATAATGTCTGGATGATTATCATGCAGAATAACAAGAATACGTTTATTACTAACTAAACAATCGATCGTTATCGCATCAGCAGGAATGCCCACTTTACGCATACCTTGTATAACACCAATCACAGGATTGATATCTTCGAAATCCTGCTGGATTTTCTCATGAGCTTGGCTGGCGATATCAGATAACGATAATAAGGCGGGATTGGCATTCATCAAGCATTCTTCTTTCAATCAGACTGAAGCGCAATAATATCATGAATAGCAACTTGCTCAATATAGTGAAATATTAACTTGTTTTGATACCGTATTCTTTAAAAAGCGAGTCATAGAATGCCTTCATTATATTTTGCCGCTGCTGGTAAAACCACTGTTGCCTCACCTGATCTCTTACTTTACCTAATGACTGAGCTTCGCCACCTTTTTTAGCGGTAACTTTAACAAGATGCAGGCCATAACCTGATTTGATACCACTATGCCATATATCAGGTTGCAGATTTTTTAATGTATCAGCAAACTGACTACCGAAATCACGGGCGATGAAGCGATAAGAGGTATCGTTATAGCTGGGCTCCAAAAATATGGCATCACCTAGACTTGATAGATCTTGTGCTTCATTGGTTTGTAACAGCGCTATCAGCGTATTCAATTCTGCTCCCGCATGTTTATAGTTTTTTGGATCTATATAAACCTGAGAGAAGCTGAATATTTCATCGGCACGATACTCTTCTACCCGCTCGGCTAAAAAGTCACTTAGCTGCTGCTCTGTAGGCTCTATATTTTGAGCAGCATCTTCAATAATAAACTCAAGCTTTTGGCGAATACGTTTTTTAATCAACGCATCACCTTCAAGCAGGCCCATTTCTACTCCTTTTTTATAGGCTACCTCGTCTTTTAAATAATTCACCACCAGCGCGCTATGCTCATTCTCATCCGGCAAACGTTGGTGGGTTTTTTTAAAAGCATAGGTCAGCTGAGCCAGCTTATTATCCGACAGCGTAATCTCACTTGCAGATACAACGAAGTCTGGTTCACCGTCAATAAACGAATAAACAAAAAGCAGAACACCGCCTAATAACAAAAAATGCAGCAAGGGTTCTTTAAAAAAAGAGGTCATTATTATCCTTTGGAGTTATACCAGATGGGAGATGTGTAGGCCCGCTCTTGGGTTTTCAATTTTATGCCTTTAGGTAACTTTATCACTTTATAACGCACTACATCATAAGCAGTCCAGCGTGGGGTAGGAATTTCTATAACGCGGACATAATAAAAGGCTTTCTCTGCAGCATTAAAGTTAGGATCTGCCCATAAAGCTTCAAGCTGTGCAGAACCGATAGTATTGCTCCAAGTTGGAATCGACAAATCAACAGTATCACCGACAGCGGCTAACTTTCCTTTATTATCAACTTTCCGTTTTCCTGATGCTTTATCTGACCAGCTGACGTCATATACTTTTTCATGAGCGTCGCCTTTGCTATCCACCCAGCCCTTAATGACTTGCACACGGTCAAGGTTGGCACCTTCGGGATCTCGCAAAGCGCGAATTAACAAACTCGGGGTTTGACCTTTTTTAGCCATCGCTAAATCACCACCCATCGGTACTCCTTTGTCATAACCGATAGTTGCGATATCACGCTGTTTTAAATCAGCCGCAGTAAAATCATAACCGGCAAAGACACGTACTCGAATGCGTGGGCCGGTAGTGGCATAGACTTCTTTGCGCTTCATCGCATCGAAAATTTCTGCTCGTGTATTCTCTTTAGCCCATACCGCGGTTGGCCCTGGGCTGGCATAGCGCCATGCATCATAACCGATGTCGAGTTTTTTATTGTACTTAGCTGGTGCATTGGCCCGTTTTTCACTGGGTTCCATCCAAGTAAAAGCACCAAAAAAGTTATCGTCATCCTGGGTAACCAAAGCCGTATGCAAATCACCACCACCCACAAAACCTAACTTAAAAGGATTAACTCCTAATTCAGAATCAATCACTAAGCCGTTTTTTAAAGCCGCACGGGTATATTCTGTTTTCAGCATGTCATCCGTTTTCTTTGCGCTTAAATCAAGATTGCCAAAATCCCAAGTTTCATAGTCGGCGAATTCATCATTCGGTGATAGCTTTGCATGCGTTTCGCTATCGCCTTTAGTTTG
>JAESQF010000057.1 GCA_016765295.1 Oleispira sp. | reverse complement strand
TAAGCTTCCGAAATGTTGTTTCACTGTTTCCAACGATACCATGTTCTCACGGAAATTGAAAGGATTATAGTCAGGATATAATGCATGAAGAAACAGGGTGAAATCCATTGCAGGTACATGCCCCTGGTTCTCCAACGCATCCACTTTATAGGTAAGACTCTCTGGTTTATGGTTGGCTAAAACACGCGTGAATTCAGAAACGTCATTTGTTAATCCCTCATCATCGCTGTAAACGATGTGTAGAAATCTGTTCTTCGAAAGCGTTTTTAACGGGCCTGATTTTATTTTTTGTTGTAGCACTGTCGGTATGATACTAAGAGACGGACTGCTTGCGAAGTAGCCATTGTACAGCAAAGGGTTGTTGAGCAGCGTGTACACACAGAAAAACCCACTGTTAGAACCACCAAAAAGGACTTTGAACTGAGCGGTCCTGTAGGTATTCTCAATGTGCGGCATCAACTCTGTCTCAAAAAAGTTAATATAATTATCCGGAATTGTGGTGTCTTGATTTTCCCGTGTTGGCAACAAAATACGATTTCCTTCGGGTAAATCTACTCCAATAAGTATCATCTCAGGAATTTGTCCTTCGCCCATGTAGTCTAGTGTAGAAGCTAACATGGCGAACCGAGCTCGGTAATCTGAACCCATCATATACAGCACGGGATAGGTTTTTCTAGAATTATCGTAGTTAGCAGGCAAATGGATTGATAGGGGAATTGTTTTGTTTAACACTTTTGACTGAAGTGTAGCTATTTTTCCTAAGGTAACTGCTGGTGTACTGTGTTCGGTAGAATTTATACGAGATGCAGAGACTTCATGAAGTACTTTAGTTGGTGAATCATTGTTTTTTGATGATTGCTTTAAAGTATTGCAACCGTTTAAAAGTAGCGCAAACATACCTGCTAAAAATATAAAGTGGTAATTTCTCATTGTTTGTTGTTATGATGTTTATGTATTAAAAAGACAAACATACTTTTTGAGAGATTACCAGTCTTGTAAAATCTTGCAATTCTTTTTATAGATTCAAGAACGCTACGTATCAATTAAAATTCACGTGAAAAATTATGTTAAAAGTAATTACAGCTTTGAAATTCCTGTTTGTATTTGTAAGCAATCTACAGGCATACTTATTTAGCTGAATTTTATAGCTCTTTGGATGCCAACCAACAGTAAAATAATATAGCTGTGTTTAGTAAATCTATTTACGGGTGCTGTATTTCCTGAACTAAATTCAGGATACCTAACACAGTGACCGAGAAATATATTTACGAAATACAAACCAAAACTACTGGTGGTTGGTGTGCAATGTGCTAGGGTTGGTAGCACTTAATTTTTATAGTCTTAAGAACGAATAATTAACTTGGCACTTCCCTCCTGTTTTTTATTACACTTTAAAATAAATACACTAGGTATAAATACCTGTTTTACTGATATTGACTATAATTATGGATACCCATAAATATTGAGTCTTCTATTTTAGTACATTAGCAATTAAAATTGCAAATTAGGAGCTAATGCTCCGTTTATCCAAAACATGAAATTCACAAACGAGAACTTTGTTCTCTATATAACTAGTTAGCTCTAATTTTTAAAAAAAATATGGAATATAAGTACGATATAGCATTCTCTTTTTCTGGAGAAGACAGAGAATATGTAGAAGAAGTAGCACAATTATTAAAAGACAATGGTGTCACAGTCTTTTATGATATGTTTGAACAAATAGACCTTTGGGGTAAAGATTTAGGTGTACATTTCGATTATGTCTACAGAAAAGCTGCAAAGTATTGCATTCCATTTATATCATCAACTTATAAAGAAAAAATTTGGACAAATCACGAAATCAAAACGGCTATTTCCAGAGCAATTAATTCGAACGAAGAATATATTTTACCTGCTAGATTTGATGATACCGAAATAGACGGAATTCGACCAACAATTGGCTATTTAGATTTAAGAAAAATTACACCATCCCAACTTGCTGAAAACATATTATTAAAACTTGGCAAAGAACCGTCAATTCCAATAGTAGAAAAAGAACAAGATAATAGCGGACAAGTTTATTTATCCGCAAATATTATAATAAGCGAATACTCTGGTTTTTCTGGAGGTTCATTAGGTGTTACCATAACTAATATTGAAAAAGAACATAGATATTTCAATCAACCATATTTCAAATTATCAGAAGCCTTTGAAGGAGGAACAGATGCATTTTACGGAACAAAGATGTTAAGACCTGTCAATTTCCCTGTGAAATTAGAATATGGAGAAGTTGCAAGTGTTGATTATGAATTAGTTCGTAATTCATTAGAATCGATTTGGAATAAACTTCCAGAAGATGCTACTGTACAAGCTATATTGACTACAACTGTAGGAGAACGTTATAAGTCAAATTTAGTCCTTATTTCGGATATAAGAAAGATACTAACGATAAAAAATACAGCTAACAACGCATATAATTAATTACTTGGTTCTACTCTACTTACGCAAATCCTTGTGGATTTTCTAGTTGGGTTTGTAATTACTAAATTAAGTGTTTAAACACAAAAAAACTTATACAAACACATTGTGGCCAATTTAACGAAACCACAGTGCTTAATAAAAACTAACCAATGAAATTTCCATTATCAAAAATAGACGTCAATGAATATCATGATAAGATTTATGAATTACTGAAGGATGATGATTGTCGAATTTATATCGATACAAACATAATTGCTTTGTTTTATGGGATACATGATTCTGCTAGGAAAGAATTCTTTGATTGGCTAAAATTATTGATACAAAAGAATCGTGTAAAGGTTCCTGTGTGGGTAATAAATGAATACACTAACAGGTTTATTCGTAATCAAATCCAAGACTATTTAAGCCCACTGAAAAAGGTATCAACTATAAAAAAGGAATTTGAACAAGTTAGTGCATTTTTGAAAATGCATATTGAAGAATCTAATTTACCCTCAAATAAATATACATCAATAAATGAATTTCATAAGGATTTAAAGGAAATCGAAGAAAAATTTGAAAAGATTGCATTTACCGCTAAAAATAAAGATGAAAAATATAAACTAAAAATTCATGATGAAATAAACCAAGTTTTAGGGAATTCTATTTTAAACAGTAATATAGATGATATTCTAGAATCAATAGATGCACTAGGTTTAATTAGATATAATCATAAATTACCACCAGGATTTGAAGACGGGAAAAAGAATTTGAATGCTCATGGCGATTTGATTTTGTGGTATGAAATACTAAAAGATTGTAAAGATAATAAGATTAAAAAAGCTATTTTAATAACGGATGATGAAAAAAAAGATTGGGTTTACGCACCCAATAAGCTGATATTTAATTCAATAGAAAAGAGTAATAATTCAAAACCTCAATTTAAAATAGCGGACCCAAGACTAATTCATGAATTTAAAGTAGCAACTGATTCTGAAGAATTCTATATTATTAGTTTTGAATTGCTAACTCGAATTTTGATTAAAAATATAAGTAGTCGTTTTACAAATCTTGCAAGTGCATTACAGTTAGTGCATACTCAATCGGATGATTCACATTCTGATGAAGAACAGAGTAATAGTGAATCTAATGAGGCTATTAGCCCACCTGATGAGCCAATAGTTGAAACACTGGCTCAAGTCCCTTTACAAGGAGAAGTTGAACCTACTGAAATTTCAAATGAAAAATTGACACATGAACTAGAAGTGCAACTACTTCCATATAATAGTTATGCTCTTGCAGATAGAGATTTCCCTCTTGTTGATAAAACATATTTCACAAAAGTTATTGAGCAATTAAAATCATATAACTGGTATGTTCAGAACCCATCTATTGACAATCTATTACTGTTTGACTCTTTAGGGCTAGAAGAATCACAATCTAATAGTGATAGTATATTTGTAATAGGTCGAAACATTTATCAATCTGCTTGTGGTGGTTCTGGTTCAGCAGTTGATTTTATTGAAAACCTAAGACAAAGGTTGACTAAATATTCAGATTATTTCATAAATCATTTATATTCTGGTATTTTATACGAAGTGTATTTTGATTCTTCGAACAATTTCAGAAACGATAATTTAAAATCTTACCTTATAAATGAAGTTTTAGAAGTTCTTGATCTAGATAGGCTAAAACCCTCTATAGCTTTTATAGAAACTGTTTTAAAAGAGTATGAGACTAATTTATTATATCTTCCATATAAAGATGAAACGATAAAAATTGAGATTGTTTTTGAAGGCGAACCAATTCAAATAAAAGATTGGTTAGAAAATGAAGTTCTATATTTAAAAGTTAAAGAGATTAAAGCTAGTGGTATTGATTTGCTCACGGATGATGAAGGAAATGCTTTAGATATATATTATCCAGACATGAATTATTCTGGTTTAATTGATTTGATTTGTAAAACTTATGGAATTCCATCTCAACACTATACGGTAAATGTGAAACCTGATATTGATAAAAGTTCACAAATTACAATGGGAGATAAAAAACTGGCTACAACAATGTATAAAAACAATAGCCGTAACCGTGAGTAATTTAAGTATTTGTAGCCACCTTAACTTTTTTGTGATTTGACAGGGAAGTGCTACGTATACGGTTACTATTCTTATACGAACCGTTAGCAAAAATTAAATGAGAGATTCGTACCAAACTTTTTTTAAGTATTTTAAAATTGACTTTTCCGATATTATAGAGTTTGGAATTGAAATTGATACTATATATCCGGACAAAAATGAAATTAAAAATAATTGGAGAAATTTAATAGAATCAGTTGAGAATAATAAAGAGGTTTACATTAGAGGTTACGGAAGAGATGCTCACGGAACTTTTTTATATCAGGAATTATATCGAATTCTTTTAAACAATGAAAACATTAAAAAAGATTCTACAAATAATGCAAAGCCAACTCAATTACTTCAAAATATAACGAACTATTCAAAGACAATTAAGAAAGATAATGGAACTAAGCGAAAAATTAGCAACTACCAAGTAACTCATATGCAGTCGAGAGTTATTTTGATAGAAAGTCGATTATGAACCACAGAGACACAGAGACACACCGGGGATTTTCTTGGAGGGC
>JAESQF010000056.1 GCA_016765295.1 Oleispira sp. | reverse complement strand
CACTCCAAAGGGAATTTACAGTTGGGAATTAGACCCAAAAATGAATATAGAGTGGTTTGAAAAGGATATGCCGAAGAACACAGAGTTTGGTAATCAAAAAAAGAAAGTAAAAACAGTTAGCTATCTCAGGGTGGCTGACGCTAAACAATTAAGATGAAGCATTATGACTAATTTTAAAAAGCGGATCAATTCAGGTAAAACAAAAACACTAATAAACCTAATTAAGGTAAGGGTAAGTTGTGTTATTAAAGTACTGTTTGGTAGCAACTTTGTTTTGATTTATAAATATAAAAATAACTCTTTAAGGTTCAATACAGATAGAAATGCGGAGGGCGGGCTTGATTTAGTTCACGAACTAAGTGATGATACTTATTCTTTTTCACGTAAAAAAAAGAATCTCCCTCACAACAGTTAAAGCTAAAATAATTGAAATAAGCCTTGCTATTGCGAGGTTTTTTTTTGACCTTTAGTGTATGATAAATACAGAATTAAAGGAGGACGAATACCTACTAAAGGTGTGGACTAACCCGTCTGAATCTAGACTAGACTTTAGAAAAGTTGGGTTTCTAACAAAACTAAACAAAGATGGTTCAATTCCAGTGAAATTTGAGGGGTGGAGAGAACATTTACCTCAAACACTTTCTAAGGTAAAGGTGGTTCATCAGGGTTTTTATAGTGGCTGGAAGCTTCTAGGGTATAGACGCGGTGCCAGTGCAGATTGGGCGATATTGCTTCACCCTGCGGGGTACACTTTAGAAACTAAGTTAGTAGAATTTTTAGGGCTCTTATCGGAGTGCGTTGTAGCTCAAGGCGAGTTATTAGGCCAATTTCAGTGGGTTAAAGGAAAATTAGTTCCACTTAGGCACCAAGGAATATGAAAAACAGAAGAAAAGAAATTTACAAAGCAGCACTTCAGAAGTGGGGAATAGAAAATCAATTACAAATGCTAGGAGAGGAATCTCTAGAATTATCCTTAGCAACTAGAAGGTTGTACAGAAAAGGGCCGTCCGAAGAAACAATTAACGAGATATCGGGTGAAATTGCTGATACTGAGATAATGATTGAGCAAACAAAAATGATGCTCGAATATTGGTCGGTTCGTAAGAGAGTTGGCTATATTAAACGCTCTAAAATTGCTAGGTTAGCAAATAGACTTAAAGGATAAGGGGAATTAGGAATTATGGACAACGATTATAGAAAAAGAATAGAGCTAGAACTAGAGGAATTGAGGGTTAAAATACGTAAATTAGCTAATTTCAAAGGCTCTAGAGAATTCAACGAATTACCTGCCCAGCCGTCTAACTTATTAGCATCACAGTACTTTATTATGAAGAGTTATGAGTACTGTTTGGCCAGTAGATTGGAATTAGAAGATTAAAGAAGTACGTTATTCCCTTTCAAATAATTGCCGGTAATTAGGTTTGCTGGCTTTTTTTTGTTAGGTTTGGGTATGATAAATATAGAAGAACAAAATACCAAAATTGCCGAAGCCTCTAAAGTTCTAGCAACACTAAGAAGTGAAAAAGAAAATTATCTGAGATTAGAATCAGTCGAGGCAGCCAATAAATTAATTGGTAGCTGGATTAAGATTAACAATCACGAATACATAAAATTATTATCCGTGGACGCTGGCGGGATTGTTAAAGTTATTGAGGTAGATTTAACACCCGAATCAGAAACAATTGGAATATCGGAAGAAGATTCAGAGGCTAGATTTATCATTTCAATCCTAACAAACGTATATAAAGATACCCCAGAAGAGGTTTCTAACTTTGTCGATTCAATTAATAGACTATTATGAGTAACACAGAAAATAGATTATTTGAGATTGCTACATTCAACGAGGATGATGCTATCGCCAAAAGAGCCTTGTTAATATTAAAGAAAAGGTACGATAAAACCTATCACTGGTGTCCAGAGTGGGATTACTTAGTTATAAAGTCTTCAGATATAGAGGCTGTGTATTGCCTTTGTTTTTAAGTTAGATTATGAGGAAAATAAATATACCAACACAAACAGTAGTATTCACCTTCAGGGATAGTTATTCGAGGATTTACCTGTATATGATGGGTAAAAAAATTGGGTCTACGTTCTCTGAGTGGTGCGACCCTAAACCAGTAAAATTATTTTTAAACTAGATTATGAAGTACACTTATAAAATTGAACTAGGTTGGTCTAACCAACCGCAGTCCTTAAAATACAAAGGACTCAAGAGAGGAATAGGAAGCCTATTTTTCTGGGTTAAAGTAAGTAATGACGTTTCAGCCCTATCCTTAGAGGCGGCTGAGAATATTATAAAGTTAGACAAAATTAGGTATTAGATTATGAGGAAATATGCAATAGGTGGTGCAATAAAAGATCAAAAATTATTCCACAAAAGGTGTCTTAAAATCGAATTATGGACTGCAAAACCTTCTGGAATTCTCACTTTCTCTAGATTTTGGTCACAAACTCACAATTCAGGTGAGTGGTTTGTCACCGGCTTGTTTATTCAAGTTCCACTTATCAGAATGTGTTTAAGATTAAATGTTAAGCTGTGGAAGCTAAAGTCGTTTTAAAATTTGGTTTTTTCAAATTTAGGTTGTGAAAAAGGGTCAATAATTGTTTTGATCCAATTTTCTTACCCCCACTTGCTCCTGAAGAATTCCCGCTCTGGGACACCCCATCCCCCTCTGGGACATATTAATAAACCAACATATATAAATATGAACGTATGTCAATTCGTTTGTATGAGTGTGCAATCACTGATTAGACTAAGGTCTTAGTTATACGACTACGACTACAGTTGATTAACTAAGGCGTGCTAGTGAGCTACTAAGTGATTAGTTATAGCTCATTTCTATATGTGACAGTGTGGCAGGCTATAGACTGACTTAATGACAGTGAGTGTCAGGGTATTGGTTGACAGTGCTACTATAGTGTTAGTTACGTAACTATTAGTACTGTTATCGCTACTATAATAGCAGTTAATACTAGCATTGACTTAGTTATACAACTATAATGTTAGTTAATACCTACACAACAAAGCCCACTCGCTTTGAGTAGGCTCTATCTATCAATATATACACCAGTAAGGCACTCTTACCTCCTTACTGCTCTATACTAAGCAAAATAGTCTTTGGTACGCTGGTGTAA
Source organism: Oleispira sp. (assembly GCA_016765295.1). Classification (GTDB taxonomy): domain Bacteria; phylum Pseudomonadota; class Gammaproteobacteria; order Pseudomonadales; family Oceanobacteraceae; genus Oleispira. The sequence continues at coordinate 413 of JAESQF010000056.1, read as the reverse complement.
GACGGCAATTGACCCGACACTAGTCCTAATTTAGTACCGCTCATAGGCCCTATAGCTATTCGATAACATTCGCTCTCAGACACCGCTAAATATATATCGCCTGTCCTGTCCCCTAATAGATACCTAGGAAATGTTAAATCAGAATGTTCAGTTGTTTTTATTTCTACTTTCATAACTATTGTATTAGTGGTTTAATTATTGAATAACAAACGTAACTATAATTACTGACAATACCTAGTATTATAGGTTATTTGTAACGATTCTAAATAAGCGAAATACTTGCAATTACCAATTGAATTACATAGGTGATTTAAAGGCCCTCTAAGAGATTAAACTGAATTGGTATGTGCCTATACCAGATTTCTATTTGAGTGGATTGAGCCCTCATAGGAAGCCACACACGGAGCGGATTT
>JAESQF010000001.1 GCA_016765295.1 Oleispira sp. | reverse complement strand
AAAATCTTTTAAATATAGCCTTTGAGTTTCTGTCGTTGGTGGATTAGGATACCCCGTTGGAATGTTTCCTGTGCCAAGTATATCAACATGTCTATCATTTCCGCCAGTGGTAAATAATTGGGCAGTTTCCAAAACCATAAACTTTTTATTGTAATTGCTTTTTAACCATGAATTTACATGATTCCAACTAGAAAAATCATTAAAACTAGATGTCCACTCGTGATAATGTGAAAGCCCCATAATATCAAAATCTAACTTGAAGGGCATATGTGTTTCCATCCACCATTTTAAAGTATTTACTCCACCTACATGAAGCGCAATTTTTATATCAATATTGTACTCTTTATTAATATCTCGTACGGCTTTGGTGCCTGAGTTTAATAAAGTTGAAACGCGTGAGGCATCATAATCTGGTAAATCACTTTCAGATTTATTTGCTTCAAGAAAACGCCATGAGATTTCATTACCTACAGATACAATTTTTGGAATTAAATTTGCATCAACATACTCTTTTAAAATATCATATGTATGATTATATACTGTAGCCTTCAATTGCTGTAGATTTTCTGCTATAGGTTGCCAAGCTAATGGGGCTACATAATTATTTAACTTTTTATCAGGATCTAATGCCATAGATGCATAACTAAAGGTTAATAGAGTTTCTAAACCAGCGTTCTTTGCTCTTTGCATTCCTAATTTAACATTTTCAGAAGAACGAAAATCAACATCCGGAAATCCAACAGTATAATTGTTATTATAAGGTGGTAAATCTATTCGAAAACGTGCCATATTACCACCATGGTCATAAATACTTTTATAAGGGTCTTTAGCAATCCCATTTTCTTTAAAAACCACATTACCATGGATTTCTTGATGACTAACAAAGCCCATGGTTGTTCCTTTAAAAAAAATATTGCTTTCTCCTGTAGGATCAATAGGGTCTATTGGTTCTGAATTCTCACTTGTACTACAACTTAATTGTAAAAAAATTGCAAGATTGCTTAATGTTCTATAAATAGTATTTCGTATTGGCATATTTTTAATATTTAATTAATTCTTTTTTTAAAAAAAACATTAGATGTTTGATTTGGCTAAATAGAGAATAAAATCTCATTATAATTATCCAAAGTTGCTAAAAACAGTAATTTCCTTTTTATAATTTTGAGATTAATTTAAAACGTGAGATTTCTAAATCTCATTTAAATGATAAACATAGGGAATACAAGAAATAACTGTATTCCCTATGTAATTATTTAATTCAAGGTTATTGTTTTATCTACTGCGTTAATTATGACTTCGTATGTACCGGGTGTACCAACAAAATTAAAATTGGCATCACCTTCACCATCATTTTCAAAGTTTGAATCTATTGTAAAACCTTCCTCTACATAATAAGCGAAGTTATTATCGAGATCCCAAGAGTCCCAAATTGAGAAGAATCTAAAAATATCATTTGAAAATGTAATTGATCCAGTCCAAATATCTGGGGTGTTTTCGACTAATTCTACTGTATCATCATTAAAACCCCATCCTCCATTAACGGCTCCACCAACAGCCCAAAGAGAGCTTGAAGCTACAAGTGAAATTGTTTTATTAACACCATCAATTGTTAGGGTATAGATTCCAGGAGTACCCACAAAATTGAAATTATGATCTCCATCTCCTGCATCTTCCAAATTAGGATCTATCGTATATCCTTGATTTACAAAGTATGTATAACCTCCTAACCCAGAATCCCAATCACCTTCTACTTCGAAAAAATTAAAAATCCCAGCTTGAAATTCCAATTTTATGCTTTGCACATCGACTTCACAATTTGTTTGAGCAGAAAAAGTCCAACCTATGTTTACAACAGCTTCTCCTACTACCCAAATTCCATCACAATCATCTGTTTCAACAACTTTTTCTATTAGTGTAATATTGATGTTTTGAATTTCCGAAAGGATAGATTCACTACCGGCACCATCATTCCCTATTGAGGCCTGTACTCTAAAGTAAACCACTCCAGTGTTATTAGGGTTTCCATCATCATCAGTAGTTGTAGGGTCATCATCTAAACCTAATTCAAAGGCTAAAGTTAATAATTGACCGACTAATACTGGATAGTTAGTATCATTTGTTCTTCCTATTGAATTAAAGGTTCCAAATAATGGATCTATAGATCCTTGAACTTCATAATCATTATTAGTACCAAGCGTAGTTTCATTCCAAATAAAACGGTCTGCAATATTGTCTTGAGTTTCTTCTGATAACAAGTAGTCATTTGCAAACGTATTTTGAAATGCAATTTCTTCTGAACTTAGATCAGCAATAAAAATTGGAGCGTCTTCGGTACATGCATTTAAAAAGAATGTACTAACAACTAATAATATTGAATAAAATATATTTTTCATTTTAGTAAAGTTTTAAGAGTTATTAATAACCTGGGTTTTGTGTCAAATTTGGATTAGATAATATGTCTGAAGCTGGTATTGGAAATAAATTGAATTTACTATCAACGGCTGCACCTTTCTGTACGCCACCTTTCCAAGCCCAAAGATAATCTCCTGTTGTAAGTCTATTGTATCTGATTAGGTCAGTCCTTCTAAAGCCTTCCCACATCAATTCACGTCCTCTTACATCTATAATAAAATCAAGATTTAATTCTTCTAATGCAATGTTTCCAAGTAAACTATTTGGATTATTATCATAGGCTCTTCCTCTAATTTTATTTATATAATTTAATGCTGTAGAAGTGTTTCCTCCTGTCCCTCCTCTTAATACAGCTTCGGCATATACTAAATACATTTCTGCTAAACGAAATACGGGATAATCTATATCACTTAAATTGTTAAATGTATTTTCTTGCGGAATACTTGAGCCATCTCTATTAACATTTCTATACTTATAAATCGAATAACCATTTTTAGAATTGGAAAGAGCATTTATTTCTAGTGTACGGTTGGTTTCATCATTTTCTGTCCAAAAAACGGCTCTTTTATCAATACTCGGTTCATTACTAGGAAACAACGCAGGAATAGATGGCGTTACCCTATAAAGATTCCAACTAGAGCTCATTCCATTAATAGATGCAGGTACACCAGAAGCACCTAGAGCATACGAATTTGTACCTCCCCAGGTTGTTACATGTGCATTATCATAATTAAATGTGTAAATAAACTCATTTGTGTTTTGCTTATTGTCGCCAAGCATCAACCAAGCATGATTAGACTCTAATGAATAACCTGCATCAATCACTTTTTTGCTGTATTCTATTGCTTCTGTATAATGTGCTGTACCACTATAAACTTCTGCGTTTAAATACAATCTTGCAAGTAATGACCATGCGGCAGCTTTATCTGCACGACCATATTCATTAGATTTTGCATCGATTAAAGATCCTTCTATCTCTTTTAATTCAGATACTAAGAAATTAAATAAGTCTACACTTTTTATTTGACCTGGAATTGAGCCACTTGCCAATGTATCTTCTGTTGCAAATGTTGGGTTTCCAAACAAGTCCATCATCATCCAGTATGCATACGCTCTAATAAAACGGACTTCGCTTACGAATACAGAAATTTTAGTTTGCTCCGATTCTGATAAACCACGACTTGCTACAAGACTAGGCTCTGATTCAATAATAAAGTTATTGCACAACGTAATAAGGAACAACCCGCTTTCATACACTTCAGCCGACTGATCATGATCTGATGACCAATCTAATGTAGTTTCTTGGTGATCTCCCCATGTATTTACAATCTCATCAGTCGTTACTTCTTGTAATTCCCAATAATATCTGTAGAAAAAATTATTAGCTCCAGAAAATTGTATATATGCAGAAACTAAAGCCTGCTTGTAACCGTCAATCGAACTAAATTGGACTTCATTGGTTATGGCATTGGTTGGAAAACGCTCTAAATCATCGGTGCAAGAAGTAAAGCCCAATAAAAGCAATAGAATTCCAACACATTTATTAACTATTTTTTTTTTCATTTTTATATTTTTTAACTTAAAAATTAAGGTTTAAAGCAATTAAAAAAGTCCTAGGTGACGTATAATTACCTCCTGAATTCACTCCCCAATTCCATGGTGATTCAGGATCTCCACCAGTAAAATTTGTAATTACAAAAACGTTCTGAACAGAGGCTGATAGCACTACATTATTATCTTTCTCTTTTCGGTTAAGTATATTGCCCAAATCGTAGTCTAGCGTAATATTATCCATTTTCAAGAATGAAGCATCCTGTAAATAATAGTCACTAAACTTTTGATTGCTATTTCCGCTTTGTGTAAAATTCGTATCGTAATAAGCTGTATTTATATTTCCTCCAAAAATACCATCATAAACAGATGCCAAATTATCGTTTGGCTTATAAAATATGTAGTGATCTAAGTTTGAGTGAAATGCCATACTTAAGTTTAATTTTTTGTAATTAATACTCGTATTAAATCCTAAATTATGCTTGGGTGATGAACTTTTTGATCTATATCTGTCTTTCTCGTTTATATTACCATCTCTATTAAGATCAACCATTTGATCTTCTATTGGGTTACCATCGGTATCGTACACTTGGTGGTACAAGTAATACGTATTTCTTGAAAACCCAACAGTATTTACGAGAAGGCGGCCACTAAATAGACCAACTTCACTATCATCTCCATTAGATAAACTGGTAATTTCGTTTTCGTTATAGCCATAACTAAACCCTAAATCCCAATTCAAATCATCTGTTAGAATAGGAATTGCATTAATTTTTATTTCAAATCCTTTATTTTCTACNTCACCTAAATTCTGTAAAGTTGTTTGAAATCNTGAAACAGAAGANATTCCCACATTCAATAATAGATCAGAAGTTACAGTTCTATAATAATCTGCTAATAAAAATAAACGATTGTTAAACATTCCTAATTCTAATCCTACATTTACTTGAGCTGATTTTTCCCAAGTTAAATCAGGATTTGGAATTGTTGATTGAATTAATCCGTTTAATTCATTTCCTGATGAATTGTAATTATTAGGAGATAATAGTCCTATAGCGCCATAATTTGGGATTTCAAAATTTCCTGTTTGCCCCCAACTTAAACGAATTTTTAATTCAGAAATATCTTCGATTTCGCTCATAAAATCTTCTTCGTTTAGTCTCCATCCTGCTGAAAAAGAAGGGAAATACCCTGTTTGATTATTTTTTCCAAACCTTGAAGAGCGATCAGAACGAATAGTTCCTGTGAATAAGTATTTATCTTTAAAGCTGTAATTTACACGGAATAACGTTGAGACTAAAGACCATTGTTCCTTAATAGCTGTACCTGAAAAAACTTGTCCACCGCTTACTGTATGTACCAAATCATCTGGAAAATTATTTGCTTGAACTAACTTTACTGAAAGGTTATCTTTTTGAGCAGAATACCCAAGAACAGCATTAATAAAGTGGTCTCCAAATTCTTTTTCCCAGTTTAAAGTATTCTCCCATAACCAGTTTGACTCGGTAGAAGAAGATGCTTGTGCATATGACTCTCCCAGTGCCGAAGTTCTGTATAAAAGCGTGTTTGCTCTATAAAAATCACTATTGTAAGTGTTTAAATAAACACCGGCAAATGTTTTAAAGGTGAACTCTGGAGTTATATCGTAAGAAAGTCCTAACGATGCTCTTGTTTGAAACTGAAATAATTTATCGTCGATGGCTTCTATAATAGCAAGTGGGTTACTTGCAGAGGTTGTACCTCCACCAAGGTAAGATTGGTTATTTAATTGATTAATAGTACCATCATCGTTATATGGTTTTACTGTTGGCGAGTGTACTAAAGCTGAATACACAATACCCGGAGGTCTTGCAAAATAAGGAGAGGATGCTGGTTTTCTATCATTTTCGGTAATTGAAGGTGCAATTCTTAAATCTAAATTTAGCTTTTCGGTAAGCTGAGAATTAAGATTCATCATTAAACTATACCGTTCAAAACTAGTTTCAGGAACGACTCCCTCTTGAGAAAAATAACCTGCAGAAGCATAAAACGAAGTATTGTTTTTCAACGGAGAAGCATAAGAGAAATTATAGCTTTGTGTATAGCCCGTTTCGAAAATTTCATCTTGCCAATCAGTGTCTGTACCATCCCAGTTAATAAAAGATTCTGGTAATTCATAATTTGCATTTCCACGTTGTCCAGGTCCAATGGGATCGTTTATAGATGCTCCTGGAACTGAAGCCAAGTAGTTGTTATTTCTTGCGTCTCTTGTAAAATCAATTAACTCTTGCGCATTCATTAAGTCAATTTTGTTAGCTACATTTTGTACACTAAAAAAGGAATCGAAGGAAAAAGTTCCTTCATCATTATTAGCTCCTTTTTTTGTAGTAATTAGCACAACACCATTTCCTCCTCTAGATCCATAAATGGCTGTTGCCGATGCATCTTTTAAAATATCGATAGAGGCTATATCATTTGGATTTATAGACGCTAATGGATTTACTGGTGGTGCTTGGAAAGCTACCCTTCTTCTCGCGATAGTACCTTGTATGCCTGCAGATGCGGCTAGGTTTTTAGAAACAGGGATTCCATCTATTACGAATAATGGATCATTTCCAGCAGAAATTGATCCGGCACCACGTATCCTGATATTTGGACTGGACCCAGGCTCTCCTGACACTTCTTGTACCTGCACCCCAGCCACCTGACCAATAAGAGCATTTTCTGCACTTATAACAGGAATATTTGAAATTGTCTCGGCGCTTATAGAAGCAACAGAGCCTGTAACTCTTTTCTTAGACAATGTACCATAACCTATCACAACGACTTCATCTAAAGCCGCTGCATCAGCAATCATTGTTACTTGTACTGTAGTTTGCCCCTCAACATTAATTTCTTGAGTTTTAAAACCAATATAAGAAACAATAATAACGTTGATATCACTAGGCATTTCAAGAGTGAAATTTCCATCAAAATCTGTTTGAGTCCCTTTGGATGTCGATTTTGCTAAGATGGCTGCTCCAAGTAATGGTACACCATTTTCATCAACAACAGTTCCTTTAATTTCTTTTTGCTGCTGTTTTTCAATACCTAGTTCTTTTGAAATGCTTTTAACATTTCTAGTTATAACGACTTGTCTATCATCAATACTGTAACTTAAATCTGTATTTAAAAAAGCTTGGTCTAAAACAGTAGCAAGAGTAACTTCGCTAAATTTTAAAGTAATATTTTCTTTCTTTTTTAAAACATTGTTTTTATAAAAAAACACAAACTCACTTTTACTTTGAATTTCTTTAAATAAATCTTCAAGTTTAATGTCATTAACGTCGATACTGATTTTAGTCTGCGAGTAGGAAGAGTCTGCAAAAGCAGAGCTAAGACCAATAGTAATTAATAAGAGAAATATTCTCATAATAGTTAGCAAATAATACCTTAAGGTTTTTAATGCCTTAAAAGTGTTAAGGTTAACATTTTTATTCATAATTTTGGTTTTTACGGTTAATATTACTGTATAACACAGCGATGTTAATTTTTAGCCAGAAGGTGTTCGCCCATCTTCTGGTTTTTTAATTTGTTAGCGTTATTTTATTTCATATAACTTCTAGTTTTTAGTTAATAATTATTTTATTGTCAATGGTTATATTGTACTGAAATTCTGTGGTTTCTTGAATGGTACTTAGCACACCCTCAACATTATCTTTTATATCTAAAAGCCCAGAAAACTCCTGATTTGCTAAATCTTCATTATTTATTACAATATTTATATTGTAATATTTGGATACTTTTTTCATAATAGAACGCAATGAGTCATCTTTAAAAATGAATATTCCATCACGCCATGAAAAATACTTTTCTACTTCAACTATTTTTGTTTGAATTGTATTACTTACTTTATTATAAACAGCTAATTCCCCTGGAGTAATTCTTATGTTTTTATTAAAGGCATTGTCTTTAAAATTTATTTGAACACTTCCGCTTTTAAGTACAGTACTTATTAAATTATCATTGGCATAATTACTTACATTAAAAACAGTTCCTAATACTTCTATTTCTTGGCTATTTGCCTTGACTATAAATGGATAGGTTTTATCATGAGCAACTTCAAATATCGCTTCACCTTCTAGGTAAACCTCTCTTTTACTTCCTGTAAAAGAGGATGGAAAGACTAATTTTGAACCAGAATTAAGCCAAACTTTACTGCCATCGGCTAATTCAATTTCTGACCGCTTTCCGTAAGGAACAATTAATGTATTGAAAACAATTTTTTTGCTCTTTGAAGGGTTTTGATATACCGATTTTGAGTTTCCAATTTTAACTTCTTGACCAGTATTAGAGTATGATATAGCGGTATTCTCTTCTACTATCTCAATATTTTGATTGTCATTTAAAATAAGTTTTACATTTTGAAGAGATTCTATATCACCGTCTCCTAACGTTTTTACAAAATTTTCAATTGGAGATGTATTGTGCATTGTATTATTAAATAGTCTTATTGACAGCATTACAACTACAGATGCAGCAGCAACATAAACGCCATATTTTATACGACGCCTTTTCATGATATAAGAATATATAGAATCAGTAATTCGGTTTT
>JAESQF010000055.1 GCA_016765295.1 Oleispira sp. | reverse complement strand
TTGTTCAATTCGAGTTTCTATATATGAGGGATTAAAGTTAAGCACGGGCTGCATGACAACGGCGTTGGTTGTGCCATGATGGGTGTGATACACCGCGCCAATGGGATGCGATAAGGCATGAATAGCGCCCAAGCCTTTTTGGAATGCAGTTGCGCCCATTGCAGCTGCTGACATCATTTCGGCACGGCCAACTAGATCATTGCCATCTTTATAAACATTGAGCAGATTATCTTTAACCAAGCGCATGCCTTCTAATGCTATGCCTTGGCTCATTGGGTGATAATGCGGGCTGGAATATGCCTCTAAACAATGGGCAAAGGCATCCATACCCGTGCCTGCGGTAATCATTGGCGGCATACCAACGGTGAGTTCTGGGTCGCAAATAACCGTAACGGGCATTAGCTTTGGATGGAATATAATTTTTTTACTATGACTGTCTTCATTCACAATTACCGCTGCGCGGCCGACTTCAGAACCTGTGCCTGCGGTAGTGGGAATAGCAATAGTGGTGATCATTCTTGCTGCATCGACTTTTTTCCAGTTATCACCGATATCTTCGAAATCCCAAATAGACTGAGACTGACCAGCCATTAGTGCGATGGCTTTTCCCGCATCTAACGCGCTGCCACCACCAATAGCAATAATACCGTCATGCTTGCCATGCTTAAAAGCGGTAACACCTGCTTCAATATTACTGCCATTTGGGTTGGCTTTGATAGCAGAGAAAATACCTGCGCAAGGCAGTGATTGTTCGATCTTCATCATAAAAGAAAAATGCGCTAAGCCAGGATCAGTAACAATTAAAGGGCAGTGCATATTGAATTCTTCACACAGTTTTGACAGCTCTTTTATGCGGCCGTTACCAAATTTTATGGCAGTCGGGTAATTCCAATCTGGCATAGTATTAAGCCTGCCTTTTTATATGAATAGATTTTGGGCGCGTGAGTTGCTGATAACCTAAATAGGATAATGAACAGCCACGACCTGAATCTTTAATACCATTCCAAGGAAGACATGGGTCTAAATAATCACAGCGGTTGATAAATACCGTGCCGGTATCGATGTCATTACACAAGGCTAATCCAACCTCTTCATCCTGAGTCCAAATAGATGCGCTTAAACCGTAAGCTGAATCATTAATGTGTTCTATCGCTTGGCGATCGTTTTCAACTGACATAATTCCTATGACAGGAGCAAAGCTTTCTTCCCGCATAATATCCATATCATGACTCACCTGAGTGAGTACTTGCGGCATCATGTAATGGCCTTGAGCCAACTCTGTCATTGCATCATGGCTAATATGGGCTTGAGCACCGAGTTCAATGGCTTGATCTATTTGCGCTTGAGCATGGCTAAGGGCTTTGGCATTAATCATTGGACCTAGGCTAGTATTTGGGTCGAGGGCATGGCCTAGGGTTAGCTTTTTAGTTTGCTCAACAAACTTATCAACAAATTCATCGAACAGTGCTGCGTCGACATAAATACGCTCAATACCACAACAGCTTTGGCCGCTATTAAAAAAGCTACCGTCAACCAGACTTTCTACCACAGAATTGAGATCTGCATCTTTACGAACATAGGCCGCGTCTTTACCACCCAGTTCTAATGCTAAGGGTTTAAAGTAACCGGCGAGGTTGGCCTCAATGATTTTCCCCGCACTAACAGAACCGGTAAAGCTTACATAATGAATATCTTGCTCTCGAATTGTCGCCAGTGTTTGTGCATGAGATAAATGTAAATATTGAAATATACCCGCTGGCAATCCTGCGGATTTAAAGGCTTGCTTAAAGCGTTCTGCACATAATAGGGTTTGTGAGGCGTGTTTTAATATGACGCAATTCCCAGCCATAAGAGCAGGGATAATAGAATTAATCGCGGTAAGATAGGGGTAATTCCAAGGGGCAATAATAAAAGCCGTGCCTAATGAAGTCGGCCGTATAATACGCTTATAGTCATTGTCTTCTACTTTAATCTCTATATCCGCTAATGCTCTTTCCGCAATACTGATCATGTAATCGGCACGTTCTTTTAAACCACAAATCTCACCTTCAGCATATTTTATAGGTCGTCCCATTAATTGGCTGATCTCTGCTGCAAGTTCTACTTTGTTAGTTATGAACCAGGCAATTGCAGCAGTACAATATTTAGCGCGTTGCTCTATGCTGGTGGCTTGCCACTTTTTTTGCGCATCAAAAGCATTGGCTAAGCAATCGGAAATATCTAAATCATTGGCTAAATCGCGCTCTGCTATCAGAGTGCCATCGCTGGGGGAATAAATTTTTTGTTGCATCTGACTACTCATTCATTTTAATTATGCTTTTTTCAAGCTAAATGATTTAAAACTAAATAATCTCGAAGTAACGATCGAGTTCCCACTGGGAAATATGTTTACGAAATTCTCGTACCTCCCATTCTCGCGTCGCCACAAAATGATCAACAAACTCATTACCAAAATACTCCCGCGCCATGTCTGATTTCTTTAATCGCTGCGCGGATGCCCATAAAGTTTCTGGTAATTTTAAATCATCGCTAAAGGTCTGCTGATAGGCATTACCTTTCACCATGGGCCTGAGCTTAGCTTTGTTTTCTATCCCCCATAAACCGGAAGCAATGACCGCCGCCAAAATAATATAGGGATTCGCATCAGCAGCGCCGATGCGGTATTCCAAACGATGGCTGTTTTTATCTCCAGGAATAATACGAATAGCGCAGGTGCGGTTATCGACACCGACACTGGCATCGGTCGGTGCCCAAAAGCCTGGCACTAAGCGACGATAAGAATTAATCGTCGGGGCAATCATGCTCAGTAATTCCGGCATCAATTGCTGCTGACCTGCGACAAAGTGCTGCATCAGCTCACTCATCTCATCTGGCTGCTGTGCATCGTGAAAGAGAGGCGTACCGAGTAGATCGGTTAATGAAAGATGTATATGACCACTTTGCCCTGCTAGCTCATCGTTCCACCGGGCCATGAAGGTAGCCATTTTATTTTCTTTTTGCATGGCTATTTTAGTGAAGGTTTTAAATAACGAGGCTTTGTCTGCAGACTCTAACGCATCATCATAAGTGATGGCGGCTTCTAAAACTCCAGGGCCTGTTTCTTCATGCAGAGCTTCGAGGGGGAAGTCCATTTTTTCACAGAGGTTAAGAATGTTGCGATAGGTTGAATCATGCACGCTGTTGCGGATGACTGAATAACCAAATTCAGCCGGGGCCATGGCATTGAGATTTTTATAGGCTTTCTCTCGTACAGATTCAGGACTTTCGTTAAATACAAAAAATTCATACTCAAAGCCTGCTAATGCTTTTAAACCCATGTTTTCTGCGCGTTTTAAAACCTTACGCAAAAGTCCGCGCGGGCAGATCTTTTCGGCCTCGCCACTAAATTCGGCGAGGAAAAAAAGATCATTATTCTCCAGCGGCATCGCGCGACAGCTGCTGGGCAATATGCGAACCGGCGCATCAGGGTAGCCAGAGTGCCAGCCGGTATATTGGCTATTATCGTATAGCTGATCACGCATATCCCAACCTAAGACCACATCACAAAAGCCAAAACCTTTTTCTAAGGCATGAAGGAATTTTTCACGAGACATATATTTGCCCCGTAAGAAGCCATCTATATCGAAAACTCCGACTTTAATATGAGAAGGTTTTAAGCTTTGAACCAGCTCTCGAGCGTGTTCGGCGGTTTTAATATCCCTAGGGTTCATGTAACTTCCTTGATATATAACTAGGTTATAATTATAGTTTTAAGCATAGCTTAGATTTATAGTGCTGAAGGTTTAAACCGCTTGCTAGAATTGCGTTTCTTTACATGAACCAATGGCTAATTTTTAGCTCTATTAAGTAGATGATTATTAACCAATTAATATTACGCAACGGAGTTGCCAAAAAATGGCCGAACACCCGAACTATCTAAAGACCCTGCCGCAAGACTTAAAAGCTGGCTTGGTCGTTTTCCTCGTAGCACTACCTCTCTGCTTAGGCGTTGCTATGGCGTCTGGGGTACCGATGATTTCAGGTATTGTCGCAGGCGTAGTGGGCGGTATTATTGTCGCTTGGTTAAGTGGCTCTCATACCAGTATCTCTGGCCCTGCTGCAGGCTTAACCGCCATTATTGCTGCACAAGTTGCGATATTAGGCTCGGTTGAAGCATTATTAGTCGCCGTTATTCTTGCGGGTATGCTACAGATGGCATTGGGTGCGCTTAAAGCGGGTTCGCTAGCGGTATTCATCCCCAGCAGTGTGATTAAGGGATTATTGGCGGCAATCGGTATTATCTTAATCTTAAAACAAATTCCCTTCTTGGTTGGTTATAACCCCGATTGGTTTGGGGATATGACGTTTAATACGGTAGGCGGTGAGAATACTTTTTCCGAATTATTTTTAAGTGCATCGAATATTCATCCGGGGGCGACCTTCATTGGTATTATTTCATTACTGATTTTGTTGTTCTGGGATAAAACCCCAATGAAGAAATTGTCTATTCCAGTGCCTCTGGTCGTCGTTATTGTGGGCGTAATATTAGTTCAAGCAATGCCGCAATTGGGTCTGTTATGGGGAATAATGGCCGATGACATGGTGCAAGTGCCTTCAACTGGCAGCATTATGGAACGTATTGCCAGCATACCATCACCGGATGTTTCGGTACTCAGTGACCCTAAGGTTTATATCGCTGCGATTACCATTGCCATTGTTGCAAGTTTAGAGACCTTGTTGAACTTAGAAGCAGTGGATAAGTTGGATCCGAAGAAACGTGTATCACCTCCAAACCGTGAGTTATTTGCACAGGGTGTTGGTAATATGACTTCAGGCTTGATCGGTGGTTTGCCAATCACTTCAGTAGTTGTTCGTTCTTCTGTGGGGATTAGCGCAGGCGGTCAGACCCGCATGACGACGTTCATTCATGGTGTACTGTTATTGGTTTCGGTTTTATTTCTACCCCAGGTATTAAATCTAATTCCGTTATCCGCTTTGGCGGCAATTTTGATTTTTACCGGTTTTAAACTGGCAGCGCCAAAAGTCTTTAAAGATATGTGGGCAGAAGGAAAAGTACAATTCCTACCTTTTATTATGACGATTGTAGCCATTGTTCTTACGGATCTATTAATCGGTATTATTATCGGTATGGCGGTTGCGACGGCATTCATCTTGTATAACAACTTACAAAGCCCATTGCGAAAAATTAAAGAACGCCATGTCGGTGGTGAGGTATTGCGTATTGAGTTGGCTAGCCAGTTAACCTTTATGAATCGAGCGGCATTATTGGATACCCTTAACGAGATTGAAGCGGGTACTCAGTTGGTATTGGATGCGCGAGAAACAGATTATATGGACTCGGATATTATTGCCTTGATTCATGAATTTGAGCAAGAAACCGCCCCAGCCCATAAAATTAAGGTCAGCTTATTAGGTTTCAAAGATCACTACGATAAAGATGATCATATTAGCTATATCGATGTGACGACCCGAGAGATCCAAAATAAAGCCAAGCCAAGTGATGTTCTTGAAATGCTGAAAGAGGGTAATAAACGTTTTGTATCTGGTGAGCCAATTATTCGTGATTCTCGTCGCCAAATTGATAATACTGCTGAAGGTCAATTCCCTCAGGCGATGGTATTAACCTGCATGGACTCACGAGTCGCGACGGAGATGATGTTTGATGTAGGCCTCGGTGATTTATTCAGTTTACGTGTAGCAGGTAACGTAGCAGCAGAACAAGAGTTGGGTAGCATGGAGTATGGCTGTGGTATTGCCGGTGCTAAGTTAATATTAGTATTAGGCCATACCGGTTGTGGTGCGGTTGCGGCTACGGTAGACCTTGTTGCCAAAGGCGATGACAAAGCGGATGCCGGTGAGGGCTTTAATAACCTTTCCGTTATTACCAATAAAATCGCCCATTGTGTACATGAAGAAACACAGACTCAAGGCGATGATCGTCATGCTAAAAATACAGATTTTGTTAAGCGTATTACTGAAATTAACGTTCAGCAAACCATGAAAGATGTTTATCAAAAGAGTAGCGTATTACGCAACTTGATTGATCAAGAAAAAGTTCTTTTGGTCGGTGGCATTTATAATGTTAAAACCGGCGAGGTGGAGTTTTTAAACTCTTAATCAGTATTCTTAATTAGTACTCTTAATTATTGATAGGTAAATCTTCAACACATATCACCGGAGTAACTTGGTGATATGTTTTGAGCAGTTTATTTTAGAACGACTAAGCCGGACTGCTTTTTTCTGCTTCATTAGTCGCTATTTCTTCATGCTCTTTCATTCGAGGATTAGAAAAAACTAAAGTCTCATCATTCACTTTACCAAAACGCAAGGTGGCTAAATCCAACGCATAATTTTGATACAGCTTCCAAGGCAGTTTTGAACCTTGTTGAGGGGCTTTTTCCAACGCTCGCTGCACATAACCTGATTGCATATCGACAAAAGGGCGATGCTCAACCGAGCTATCAAAGTTATGCGGCATCACAATCTTCTTGCCAGTATTATCCATATGATTTAATAAGCGACACATCCACTCGGTAATTAAATCCGCTTTTAAGGTCCAAGAGGCGTTGGTATAACCGAATACCATGCCGGCATTAGGTAAGTCTTCTAATAATACACCGCGATAAACCATTTTCCCATGCGCATCAAAAGGCTGGCCATCAACAAAGAGTTTCATCTTGCCAAATAGCTGAACATCCAAGCCGGTTGCGGTGATTATTATATCGGCATCCAAAGTAGCACCAGACTTTAATTTGATACCTGTCTCAGTAAACTGATCGATATGGTCAGTGACGATTGAGGCTTTACCTTCACGCAATACTTTAAACATATCGCCATCAGGCACAGCGCATAAACGTTCATCCCATGGATTGTATTTAGGCGTGAAGTGTTTCATATCAAAGTCGTCACCGACTTCTTTTTTAATTAACTTTTGAATTAATCGACGAGCAGAATTGGGGAATGTTTTGCAGTAGCTATACATCATCGATGTAAAGGCAATATTACGGGTACGCGTAATACGATAGACCCAAGTTTCCGGTAAAAATTTACGTAAGCCGTTCACCATTGGATCGTCTTGCGGCAAAGCTATTACGTAACTAGGAGAGCGTTGCAGCATGGTGACGTGTTCGGCTTTATCCGTCATTGCCGGCACCAAAGTAATGGCGGTTGCACCACTGCCAATAACGACGACTTTTTTACCTGAATAATCGTAGTTTTCATCCCATTTCTGCGGATGAATAATATCGCCTTTAAAGTCTTTACTGCCTTTAAAATCAGGCTGATAACCTTGGTCGTAGTTGTAATAACCGGTGCAACAGAGCATGAAATTACATTCGTAAGATCGAACTTCTCCTGTACTCGTCAGTTGAACTTCAACTGTCCAGCGTGCGGTTGTACTCGACCAAGAAGAGGTTAGTACCTTATGACCAAAGCAAATATTCTTTTCAATATCGTGTTCTTTAGCCGCTTCAACGATGTATTCACGAATATCTTTACCATCAGCAATGCCTTTTGGGCTAGTCCAAGGTTTAAAATTATAGCCAAGGGTATACATGTCTGAATCTGAGCGAATGCCAGGGTAGCGGAATAGATCCCAGGTACCACCAATGGCCTCTCGGCCTTCAAGAATGGCGTAGCTTTTATTTGGGCTGTCTTTTTGTAGATGAACGGCAGCACCGATACCTGATAGGCCAGCGCCTATAATTAAGACATCATAGTATTCATTTTGCTTAGCATTATGTTTCATCAGAGTAACCGCTCGCTTTCTTATTATGGCTGGCATTATGACAACAGTAGAAGCAAGCTTGACTGATTAACCTTAGCTTTTAAAGGTGATTAACCGACAAAGTACAGATGATTTGATGCAATGACAGGCATGTCTTTACCTAATGCAGAGAGGATTTTCGTTAAAGGTCTCCGCCGTTATGAATCACGCTTAAGATACCTGGGCGACTAATCTGAGAGTAAAGCTTGGCTAATTTATCCAGAGGGTAACGGAAATCACTTTCGATCCAGCGCTGTAAAACCATCCAAGAGGCACCGGCTAAATAATCAACCATAAAGCCAAGAGCCTCAGGGTCGTGTATTTGCATAGAATGATTACGAATATAAAGCCCCATTACGCGAGTGATATAATTTCGAAAACTCTTTATTACTAAGTGCTCAACATCTGCGGCAATAATCAACTTGGCAAAATCAGCATGTTGCTGCCATTGATTGAATAAATGCCAAGCAATGATGTCGCCAGGGTCTGGAGACGCAATGATATGGTCTTCAATTTCTTGATAGAAAGAATCAAAAACATTATCAATATAATCGACTAAAACCGCATCTTTAGATTTGTAATGAAGATAAAAGGTTTGGCGGGCAATTGTAGCTGTTTGGGTTATGTCTTGAATCTTAATTTTTTTATAAGGTGTTTCTTCAGTTAGCTCAACTAACGCTTGGATGATTAGTGCTTTAGTACGAACGACCCTAGGATCTTCATTTTTTGACGACATAATTGCAATTCTGTAAATTAGTGGACAGCTGTACATTTTGTCATTTGAGGCTACTGATCTCGTGCGCTTAAATCAACTCAATTACACGAAACTTAACAATAAACTGAGAAAGCGCTATGTATTTAAGAAATGATAAAGAATTACGCAAGCTGAGCCAGTTAAATATAGAAGAACACTATCAAACTATTGTGAAGTACCTTGCTGACTATGATGCTCCGTTAGATTATTTAATTTCAGGGGAGCTCGCGCAAATCCAGACCTTTGCGATTCCCAGTATTAGTAAGCTTCTACAGCAAACTAAGCAATATCAAAACAATGGCTTGAAGCGCTTAGATGATACTCGTGCGATTCTAACCGAATGCATGACAGATTCAGTAGAGAGTTCTCGTGGTCAGCACATGGTAAAACACTTGAACTGGATTCACAGCCATTATGAAATCAGCAATGATGATTATCTCTATACTCTCGCGCTGTTTATTATTGAACCGGTACGCTGGATGGAGACCTTTGGCTATCGGCCCTTAACTGATCGAGAAAAATATGCCGGCTACCTGGCATTTAAATCTCTAGGTCAGGCAATGGGTATACAAGATATTCCGGAAAGTCGTGATCAGTTTGTTGCTTGGTACCAAAACTATCGCAGTCAGCATATGCTTTATCATCCTGATAATAAAAAGGTAACCGACGGTTTGATTGGCGGCATGAAAGAAATGTTCCCCTTTATTATCAGACCCTTGGTTCGCCCGGTGATATTAACCTTAATTAACGATCCAGAGTTATTAGCGGCTACTGGGCAGAAAGAGCCTGCCTATATAGTACAAAAAATTATTCGAGCTATTATGTTTATACGTAAGGGATTGCAGCGCTATATAAACCCTTGGCAGAAAAAGGGTTTTGAAAGCAGTTATCTAGGTCAATACTATAAAAGTTACCCCGATGGTTATCAGAACAGTATTTTAGGGCCAGATAAAATTGTTAAAAGTTCAATAACAGGTTGCCCATTTAATATTTCAAAACTGTAAAAAAATCCTTTAATTTCTTAGACAATAACGTTAGGTAATCACTTTAGATAAATTCGACTTCCGCCACTTGGCTGGCGTTATATTAAACTCTTTTTTAAATTGACGAATAAAGTGGGTGGTATCATTCCAGCCCGTCTGAAAGGCGATTTCTTCGATTGATTTTTGAGTATGTAATAAATGTTTACAAGCTTCTGTTAATCGAGATTTACGGATCCAGTCACCGACGGTAAAACCGGTAGATTTTTTGACTAGATTAGCCAAGTAGCCTTCACTTTTATTCACCTTGCTGGCCACATCGCGTAATGAAATATTGTTCAGCCTTTGCTGCTGAATGAACGCTAAGGCATTGGTCACAATTTCTGAACGGATATTTTTACTAAATTCCAGCCGTGATCCGCGAGATACTTGATGCAATAACAAGGTTAAGTAACTGCGAATGATGTCTGGCGTAATATTGGAGTCTTGGGCTATTTCTTGTTGTAAATTTTTTATCAAAGACAGGTAGAATTTTTGTCCTTTAGAACCTAGCTTCCAAACAGGGACGGCGCCGGTCTGTACTAGGTTAAAAATATTTAACATTACTGGGCTAGTTTCAAGATCTAAACAGCCGCTGCAAAAGCTTAACCAAACATATTCTACTGCTTCACCTTTTAGGGTCTTATGAGGAACCCCCGCAGGAATAACAATTACCATACCGGGCACTAGAGTAATTTCCTCACCACAATCCATCACAATGCTGCCCTTAGTTAACAGGGTTATGACGTTTTCATTGTGGCTATGGTGTTGGTTTTGTACAGCATTATCGACCTTTGCAAAACCCATGCTGACAATGTGAGAGTAATTCATTGGTATCTCTTAAAGTTAAAAATAAAGTTAAAGCCAAATAGTATAAATATTAAGATATGCCGATTATTGAGCAAAATCCACTCTAAAATACTTAATTAAGGCCAGTTAATATATATGAATATTAATTATTGCCGATTTTAGAGGAAGCTGTTGTATGCAAAGTATTAATTTCGAACTCGTGATTATAGGGTATGCGATTTATCTACTTTTTTGGGAAAAATTACCCGAGTGGGGAACGTTATTTAATCGTATTATCGAGGCTCTGCCTAAACCTTTGCAAAAACTCTATGCTGATTGGCGCTGTCCCTACTGCTCTGGTTTTTGGATCGCATTAGCTCTACATGCTTTAACTGGGCTACAAACTTTGCCTGCGCTCAGTACTATGCCAGCCTATCTCGGTGCTGCAGGTTTACCTCTTGCTTGGTTTTTAGATGCCTTGGCAACGGCTGCTTTGGTACTTGTTACTCACTTGGCGATTAGTGCTATTGCTGGGCCTGCTATTGCGGGTCATAAATTGAAGGCTGAGTTTAAAGAATCGATGAAGCAGAAAGAGCAGTAATATGTATTCTCAGCAAAGGGGTTATAATGTTGTGATAAGTATTGGATTTATTGAAACTAAGTTTGAGATTATTCACTAATGACCCCTGCCATTAAACTCGTAAAAAAGAATAAAATGCCCCATAGCGTTCATGAGTATTCTCATGATGCTAGTGCTATTTACAGTGGTGAATCGTATGGGCAAGAAGCCGCCGATAAAATGGGCATTGCGGCTGAGAAAATATTTAAAACACTGGTAGTCAATTTGGATAATAAAGAATTGGTGGTCGCTATTATTCCAGTCTCTTCGATGCTGAGTATGAAGCATATCGCCAAAGCTGCGAAAGCGAAAAAAGCGGCTATGGCAGATAAACAAGAAGTAGAACGATCGACGGGTTATGTTTTAGGCGGCGTAAGTCCACTAGGACAAAAGAAAAGGCTACGTACCTTTATTGATGATTCTGCTCAGGGTTTTCCGACAATCTTTGTNAGTGCTGGCAAGCGTGGATTNGAAATTGAATTAAANCCAAGTGACCTAGCNCAGCTGCTATCAGCTCATTTTAATGAACTGAGCGCCTAGCAGCGGTAAGCTCAGTTAATAAATTATGAATTTCAGCTTTTAATTCTTTGTCTTCAATATCTTCACAGGCGACCTTCGCTTTTTCTAAACTTTCAATGGCGCCTTTTTTATCATCCAGCTCTAACTTCATGGCCCCGATAGAAAAACCAATCGATGAACAAAAATCAATAGAATCTATTGCCTCGGCTTTTATCAAGGCTTTGTCATAAATAGCAATGGCTAAATCTAGCTCACCGGTAAAATCTGCTAAGGCTTCCCANTGCGCTGGGTGGTCCTTATCNGTGNCNTCATNNTCTTCACAGATNTGTAGAAGTTGAGCGTAGTCNTTATCAAAGNTGGCTTGATCTTCNTGTTCAACGGCTTCCATTAANCTTTCNGNTAAAGTATNAACTTGCTTGTAGATTGTCGTATTCATGGTAACGGTCTCACTTTGCAGTGCATTAGTATTAAAATAAGTATATGTTAGAAATTGATATTAAATAGGCGCTGATGTGAAAATTATTGAATNGAGAAAGAAAGTGNTGGTNTTNATTTTGTTACTTTTAACCATTNTCTAAAACCCCTTACTTTACCGCTTCATCACTGCAGCATTCATTTTGAAAGAAGTGNATCACCGAATCCAATTTGTCATACTGGGCAACACAATAAAGTGTTCTGCCTTCCCGGCGTTGGCTAATTAACCCNGCAGAAGCCAAGCTGGATAGGTGATGAGACAAGGTAGAGCCGGGAATGCTTAACTCTTCTTGCACAACCCCAACGGCTATTCCCTGATGTCCTGACTTCACTAAGCGCTTGAATATCGCTAAACGGGTAGGGTGGCCAAGCTCTTTAAGCGCTTTGGCAATGATTTCTAATTCCATGGAATAAACCTTAATGCGGGTGACGAATGGCATTTACTATATTTCGATAATACTGGAAATATCTTGACGAAGGAATCTTCATCTTCTATATTTGCAATTCAATATTTCCATAAATCTAGAAATATCGAATAATCTACCGGTTCAATCGTGATTGGCCATGTAGATATTAATTATTAGATAGCTCTGAGTAAGGGGGCTGGAGAGGTGAAAATGACGATAACAACTGAAATGCTTGAGCAAACCTTAAATATGTTTGTCTTTCTCGCGGTAGAGCTAACCTTGCTCTTCTTGATAATTAGTTACCTAGTAGGGGTACTGCAGCAACATATCCCCCCAGCTAAGATTCAACGTATTTTAAGCAGTAAGCATGGCAGGGGCTATGTAATAGCCGCTTTTTTAGGTGCGATAACCCCCTTTTGCTCTTGTTCAACCATCCCTTTTTTAAAAGGATTGTTACGCGCTAGAGCAGGTTTTGGCACTATGATGGTTTTCCTATTTGCTAGTCCATTATTGAATCCCATTATCATAGGGCTGTTTGTTGTTACTTTTGGTATTCAAGTGGCCGTTTTTTATTTTGTGATTGCCATGAGTGTTTCTGTAATAGCGGGATATGCATTAGAAAAAATGGGTTTTGAGAAATACGTTAAAACAGAGGCTTATATTGAACCTCAAGCCAGTTCAGGCTGCACCGGTAAACCTGATATAGAGGTGAACAAATGGCTTAAGATTTGGTTGGTAACATGGAAAGACTTTAAAGGCGTTTTACCTTACCTTGTTGGTGGTATCGCTGTTGGCTCTATGATTTATGGGTTTATACCAACGGAATTGGTCGCCAGTATTGCCAGTAATGAAAATCCATTTGCTATTCCTGTCGCCGCGGTAATTGGTATTCCATTATACATTCGAGCGGAAGCGGTTATTCCATTAAGTGCTGCTTTAGCCGCTAAAGGTATGGGCTTAGGGGCAGTGATGGCGCTTATTATTGGCAGTGCAGGGGCATAGAGTAGGCAAAGTCGCATGCGATAATATTTCCCAGCTATTAACTCAGCAGCCGGTTGATGTGTTGATTTTATTAAACCCAGATAACCCCAGTGGTCATCGCTGGCCCGCAGAGCAATTATTAAAGTGGTGGTCTATTTTACATCGCCGTGGGGGCTGGTTAATTGTTGACGAAGCCTTTATGGATACGACCCCAGAGCACAGTCTAGCGGGGCATATAGAGCGAGAAGGGTTATTTGTATTACGTTCTGTGGGCAAGTTCTTTGGTTTAGCAGGTTTGCGTTTGGGTTTTGTTTTATCGGCTGAAAAAACGACTCGTCGTTTGCAAAAGATGCTCGGTCCTTGGGTGGTTAGTCATCCTGCTCAATACCTAGGAAAACTGGCCTTGCAAGATGAACAATGGATTAATAAACAACGC
>JAESQF010000130.1 GCA_016765295.1 Oleispira sp. | reverse complement strand
TTTGAAGTGCGCTTGTAGCTCAGCTGGATAGAGTACCTGGCTACGAACCAGGTGGTCGCAGGTTCGACTCCTGCCAAGCGCACCATTTAAACGAACTCCTAGATTTAAAATCCCCCTTTAAAATATTCTTGCAAAAGTTCATCGCTGATCCGTCATCGCTGATCCGTCATCGTGATACGTTTTCTTATTTTCTTATTTTCTTATTTTCAATCCTGAAACTTTCTGTTTTTACGTCGTTATAAAAATCTGGCGTATTTTTGATCATGCTTTAGTTTGAATTCGCGGTTAGCCGATAATTTACTCATTACTTTAAATAGCTTAAAAAGTTTTGCTGTGGCAAAAAGTTGGTTGCGCTAAAAATTTAAATGAGAAATGCAAAGGAGATGCAGGTGAGTGATTTGATTTTAATTGTCGATGATGACGAATCTGTTTACAGTAATATTCAGGCTTACTTAGAAGACGAAGGGTATCAAGTCTGTATTGCGGAAAGTGGTGAGCAGGGGTTGATCTGTCTTAAAACTTTACGGCCACAGTTTGCCATTGTTGATATGCGTTTACCTGGTATGGCGGGGGATCAATTCATAAGACAGGCTCAGAGGTTGCAGGCGGGATTGCAGTTTTTAATTCATACCGGGTCGGTTGAGTATCAATTGCCAGATTTTTTGCAGGGGCATCCTCAGGTCAGGCAGTCAATTTTTTACAAACCTTTACTCAATATGGAGTCATTAGTTGCAGAAATGTGCAGTTAATATGTCAAAAAGCATCATTCAACTTGTCAAAATGGACGTTTTTCAGTACATTAGCCTGCCTTTTGGCCTGTTTGGGAAGTGAGTTATGCTTAAAAATGGGCAAGTGATTTATTTAAATAAGGATCAGCCGGCATGTCTGAGCTAGTTTCGAGTGGTTTGGAACTGATGGCTTTCGGTATGGGAACAGTATTCTCCTTTTTGGTATTACTGATTTTCGCTACCAGCCTGATGTCCAAAATAGTAAATAAGTTTGTCCCCGAGCCTGTTGTTATACCGGAAACGGTAATCGCATCGACTCAGAGTGCAGACCCGCAGTTGCTGAAAGTTTTAGCAGCCGCAGTAAAAGAGCATCGTGCGCGCCAAAAGTAGCGTACGAATTCGGATAACCTATACGTAAACAACGTAAACGGAAGAAAAGGCCATCATCCATGACCGATTCTAAGAAATCTCTTGGTATCACAGACGTCGTATTACGCGACGCACACCAGTCTATACTGGCGACACGCATGCGCATTGACGACATGCTTCCCATCACCGAAAAACTTGATCAGGTGGGCTATTGGTCACTTGAATCTTGGGGTGGTGCGACATTCGATTCTTGCATTAGATTTTTAGGCGAAGACCCTTGGGATCGTATTCGCGAATTCAAGAAATCTATGCCTAATACTCCTCAGCAAATGCTGCTACGTGGACAGAACCTTTTAGGTTATCGTCACTATGCAGATGATGTTGTGGAAAAATTCGTTGAACGTGCCGCCTATAATGGTGTTGACGTATTCCGCGTATTTGATGCGATGAACGATCCGCGCAACCTTGAAACTGCTTTGAAAGCGGTTAAAAAGCAAGGTAAGCACGCGCAAGGCACATTGTCTTATACTACTAGCCCAGTACATACACTGGACTCTTGGGTAGACTTGGCGAAGAAAATTGAAGATATGGGTGCAGACTCAATCGCCATTAAAGATATGGCGGGTGTTTTGACTCCGTATGATGCTTTTGAACTTGTTACCAAGTTGAAAGCACAAACTGATCTAGAAATTCAGTTACACGCTCACGCGACCTCTGGTTTGTCTGATATGACAATCCTGAAAGCCGTAGAAGCGGGTATCGACCGTGTTGATACTGCAATCTCTTCTATGTCGATGACTTATGGTCATACGGCAACAGAATCTGTTGTGGCCGCATTGGCTGGAACTGAGCGCGATACTGGCATCGACTTGTTATTGCTAGAAGAAATTGCTGCTTACTTCCGTAACGTACGTAAGAAATACTCTCAGTTTGAAGGCGCACTGCGTGGTACAGATTCTCGTATCCTAGTGGCTCAAGTTCCTGGTGGCATGTTAACAAACATGGAAAACCAGTTAAAAGAGCAAGGCGCATCTGACAAGTTTGATGAAGTATTAGCTGAGATCCCTCGTGTACGTAAAGATCTAGGTTATATACCTCTAGTAACACCGACGTCTCAAATCGTAGGTACTCAAGCAGTGCTTAACGTATTGACGGGCGAGCGTTACAAGACGATTTCGAAAGAAACCAAAGGTATCTTGAAAGGCGAATACGGTGCAGCTCCTTCAGCAATGAATGCTGAACTACAAGCTCGCGTATTAGACGGTGCTGAAGTTATTACTTGTCGTCCAGCCGATTTGATCGAAAACGAAATGGATCAAATCATTGCTGATGTTGACAAGCTTGCCGCTGAAAAAGGCTTTAAGCTTGCAGCAGACAAGATTGATGACGCATTAACGTATGCTTTATTCCCACAGGTTGCGCCTAAGTTCTTGGCAAATCGTGGTAATCCAGACGCATTCGAACCTGCTCCGAAAGATAAAGAAGATACTTTCACCATCACAGTTGATGGCAACGAATACGTTGTTAAAGTTGATGATGGTGGTGATGTTACAGAATTAGCCGCGATTAATGGTGCACCACTTAGCATGGGCGGAGCCGCTCCTGTTGCAGGTGCTGCTCCAGTTGCTGTTGGTGGTGGAGAGCCGCAGAAAGCTCCTCTTGCCGGTAACATCTGGAAAGTTCTGGTTCAGCCTGGTCAAGTAGTTGCTGAAGGTGATGTAGTACTCATCCTTGAAGCAATGAAAATGGAAACTGAGATTCGTGCACCTAAAGCAGGCACTATTGGTAGTGTTACTACCAGTGAAGGCGCTGCTGTTAAGGTTGGCGATACTCTGTATACCATCGCTTAAGGAACTGACGAATGGAAAGCTTAATTAATCTTTGGCAGGATACTGGTTTTTATCAGCTATCTTTTGGCCAGTTTTCGATGATTGCTATCGGTTGTTTATTGCTATTTTTAGCAATACATCCGAAGTTTCAATTCGAGCCTTTACTGCTATTGCCAATCGCTATTGGTACTATCTTTGTAAATATTCCAGGTGCTGGCTTTTATGACGCCCCTATAATATCTGCAGATGGACACCTAGATAGCCCGGCAGGTTTATTGTATTACATCTACCATGGCGGCATCGAAACGGGTTTATTCCCGCTATTGATCTTCATGGGTGTGGGCGCAATGACGGACTTCGGTCCGTTATTGTCTAACCCTAAGACGTTATTGCTAGGCGCTGCCGCTCAATTTGGTATCTTTGGTACCGTTGTGGGTGCAGTTTTTGCGACCGATGCAGGCTATATGGACTTTACCATCCAGCAAGCAGCCGCTATTGGGATTATCGGTGGTGCTGATGGTCCAACGTCTATCTTTATCGCTTCTAAGCTCGCCCCTGAATTATTGGGTGCGATTGCGGTAGCCGCTTATTCATACATGGCCTTGGTTCCTATGATCCAGCCGCCTATTATGAAAGCATTAACCAGTGAAGCTGAACGTAAGATTGTTATGGTTCAGGCTCGTGAAGTGAGCCAAGCAGAAAAAATCTTGTTCCCGATTGTATTGTTGATGATGGTAGCGTTATTCCTACCTTCTGCGGCACCTCTATTAGGCATGTTCTGCTTTGGTAACTTGATGAAAGAATCGGGTGTGGTTGATCGCTTAAGTGATACCGTTCAAAATGCTTTGATCAACGTTGTTACGATCTTCTTAGGCCTAGGTGTTGGTTCTAAGATGAGTGCTGAATCTTTCCTAAATTTCGATACGCTCAGTATCTTAATTCTAGGCTTGAGTGCATTCTGCGTAGGTACTGCGGCAGGTGTATTGATGGCTAAAGGTATGAACCTTATCTTTAAAGATAAAGTGAATCCTTTGATCGGTTCTGCAGGTGTTTCCGCTGTACCAATGGCGGCACGTGTATCGAACAAGGTTGGCCTTGAAGCTAACGGTCAGAACTTCTTATTAATGCATGCAATGGGTCCAAACGTTGCGGGTGTTATTGGTTCTGCAGTAGCAGCAGGTGTAATGATCAGCTTCTTAAGCTAATCGTTTATCGCCGCTCAAGCTAGCTAAGAAAAACCGGCCTCATGGAAACATGAGAGCCGGTTTTTTTATGTCTTCGATTTATCACGAGGTTTTATAGAGCAATGCAATTGCGGCCATCTTCTTTTGCTCGGTATAACGCTTGGTCAGCACTTTTCATGACGGCTTCTGGCTTTTGCTCAGTAAGTCTTTGGGCAATGCCAAAGCTGACGGTGACTTGAACCTGGGTTTTTTTATCTCTAATCATCAATGGATAGTCAGCAATACTCTGTCGAATAGCTTCAATAAAAGGGGTAGCCTCTTCCGCAGGCTTACGCTTGAACAAGATAGTAAATTCCTCCCCTCCATAACGAAAGGCTCTACCTCCGCCACGTACCTTAGCTAATTCTTGCGCCACAATTCTTAAAACATCGTCGCCAGTATCATGACCGTGGGTATCATTGAATTTTTTAAAGTGATCGATATCAGCCATCACCACGCAATAATGTTTACCACAGTGTTTTAGCTCATTCATTAAAGCCCTGCGCCCGGGTAAGCCGGTTAATTCATCGAGAAAGGCTAGGTCATGGCTATTGAACAATAAAGTAATCAGCAGGGCGCTAGCGATCAAGCTACTAAAGAGACTAGAGATGCCGGCATGATCGAACCAAGCGCAGATCAAAATAGTAATGATCATAGAGACGAATAAGACGCAGTGGCTGCGATCACGCTTAATCAGGGTGTGAATAAATAAAATGAGGCCCGCGAGTAATAAAACTAAACTGCTTAGTTTTGGTAAAAGCCAGCGACTCATAAAGCTTTCGGAATCTTGGCCAAAGGGCTGTAGCGCAAGATAATGGCTAAATATCGAGGGGGAATCAGTAAGGTAATGGGTTAGTAAATAAGTACTCGTAATTTGAACGCTGATAACGATCAATAATAAACCACCTAAAGGAGAGATAAGTTTGCGTTCAGGTAGCCAGTAAATAATGAAAAAATTCAGCGGCCAAAAAATACTGAGTAATGTGAAGTAGGCGCGAATAGCATCCTGTTCTAGAGGAGCCTGTAGTTGGGTTTGAATAATGGCATAGCCGACTAAAAGATTAACCGCCGCCATGGCAATGCGGCCTTGCACGAATTGCTGGCCTAATATAATCACCAGGATGCTTAACCCGTAAGGCAAGTAGGTTAAAAGCGTCTGATAGTGAGTCTCGAGCTGGCCAATAATAGGCAGTAATAACAGCGCAGTAATAAGTAGACAGGTAGCGATAAGCCATGGGCGAGTAATGCCCAGCAGGGTTTGAGCTGCCGTTATGAAGGCAGTTAGAGATAAGTTTTGGTTCGCTTGCATGATACTGAATCTCACTCCTTGAGTATTCAGTATCGAAGATTTTGAAAAATATACCAGTTACAGAGTGTATGGCTTGGTTAGCGAAAGTAACTCTTTTAGCGAAACTAGCTCTTTTAGGTAANTTGAGCTAAATNCTAGCTAATCTTTCCCGTNACACGNGCACGCTTAGAGCCTACTTCCACGTCTGCTTTATTNGCGGCGGCCTTTTCGTCAAGNTAGTTATCGACTAGGTTTTTAANNGCAATGATCAAGCCCATAGCGACGAAAGCACCGGGTGGCAGAATNGCGAATAAGAAGTCTGGGTAATCGTTAAAAATCACGATCTGCCAGTTCACNGCCATTTCNCCAAAGATCAAATCCATATTGGTGAANAGAGTGCCTTGGCCAATCACTTCACGAATGACACCCAATAGANTCAATACCACAGTAAAGCCAAGACCCATGGTAAANCCATCNACNGCAGAAGGGATTANTCCGTTCTTACAGGCGAATGCATCGGCGCGACCNAGAATTGCACANTTAGTNACGATCAGTGGAATGAAAATTCCTAGAATCTGATACAGCTCGTAGGTTAAGGCTTGCATCACTANCTCGGTCACCGTCACAAAGGAAGCAATGATCATAACGAACGCTGGCAGGCGTACCGCATCGGATACGTGATTACGGATNATAGAGACCGCAACATTNGAGCCGACCAANACTAAAATAGTCGCTAAGCCNAGGCCGATNGCATTCACCACAGTACCGGTAACGGCGAGTANCGGGCACAGACCTAATAGCTGAACAAGTGCNGGGTTATTTTTCCACAGACCATCTAAAGAAATATCTTGTAGAGATTTATTCGCCATGAGCAAGGTCCTCTTTATGCTGTGGAGTATCGGATTTAAGAGTGTCAGATTTAATAGTATCGGATTTAATAGTATCGGATTTAATAATGTAGTCTTTATCAACCGCCAGCTCTTGTCCGTGCTGCTGGAAAAACGTTAGCGCTAAGCGCACAGANCGCACNACGGCTCTTGGAGTAATNGTNGCGCCGGTGAACTGGTCGAANTCACCNCCGTCTTTTTTCACCGCCCAAGATTTTTCTGCNGGGTTTAATANNGAAAGACCTGNGAATTGAAGAATCCAAGGGTGCTTTTTCGCTTCAATNTTATCCCCTAGNCCCGGNGTTTCTTTGTGATTAATTACNCGTACNCCGGCTANTGTGC
Organism: Oleispira sp.; assembly: GCA_016765295.1. GTDB lineage: Bacteria > Pseudomonadota > Gammaproteobacteria > Pseudomonadales > Oceanobacteraceae > Oleispira. The sequence continues at coordinate 11,309 of JAESQF010000130.1, read as the reverse complement.
CNTCTAACTTAATNCCAACGATCATATCGATGTTAGTGGTATAACCGTCTGGTGCGGTGACCGGTAAAATTATNGTATGGGCTTTACCGTCTTTGCGGGCGACATAAGCGACGGCATCATCGGCAATNGGGCCTAATAAACGCACATTCCAGCGGGCATGAATATCATCATGAGANTCATTACTNGCGAGTGAGATNGTATCGTTTAATAAGTCNTTATCATAAGANCTTTTAGGCACAATCTCGTGCAAAGCNTTGGCTTGAGCNATTTGAATATTTTTCTGAATGCTATCTTTGGTTGTGACNTGGGCAATACCAATAGAGCCCGCGGTGACGATNGCGAACAAGCCAAGNCCGATGGCGTTTTTACGAATNGANGTCCAAATATCTATTGCAGCATTTTCTTTCTTACTAGTATCACTCATTATTAGCCCTCCTTGCTTGAGTTGTTAGACGCNGCATCAGGCTTAGCAGGCATNCCACGCTTGGCTTTNTCGTGGCCATACGTTCTTGGTTGGGTATAGGTATCAATTAANGGNGCAGCAAAATTCATTAATAAAACNGCAAANGCAANNGCATCTGGGTAAGCACCCCAAGTACGAATGACAAATATTAAAATACCAATACCNGCGCCATAAATAAGCTTACCTANTGGCGTGGTTGATGCGGTGACNGGGTCNGTCGCAATAAAGAAGGCGCCTAACATGGTTGCGCCAGCGAAAATATGCAGNGACCAAGGTACGTATAAATCTGCATCCCAACCAAAGATCATNGAGCAAGTGCCCAGTGCGGCTAATAGNCTGAAAGGAATATGCCAGGTGAAAATACGCAATGCTAATAAAGCTAANCCGCCGATTAAGAACGCAATGTTAACGAATTCCCAGCCACCCGCGAACCAGTTACTGGCNGAGCCNCCAGAGGTATCNTTGGCAAATAATGGACCTTGTAGNATTTCAATCGCGGTTTCATTTTTGGCNAAATGCTTATAAGTATCGAGNGGTGTCGCGCCCGAGTATGCATCGGTTAGAGCCCGAGTTAAGCTATCACTGCTGGAAAAAATAACACTGAAAGTATCTGTAAAACTCATTATTTGNCCNGCTATTAATNCTTGGCCAGGTATTAATGTATCNGNAGTTAAAAAGAAGGGGGTTGCCCANNTAGTNGTCATTTGTACCGGAAANGAAATTAGAACCAAGGCATAACCGACCATGGCAGGGTTGAAAGGNTTATTACCCAGNCCNCCGTATAAATGCTTNGCAAATACCATNGAAAAACTAACCGCNACAACGGTCACCCACCAAGGGACAAAAGGGGGTAAGGCAATGCCCANCAAAATAGCGGTTAGNAGTGCGCTATTATCTTTTAAATAAAAGCTGATAGGGCGTTTGCGAATTTTTAAAATTAAGGCTTCGCAGGCAATCGCGGTNACGCTGGCTAAGGCAATATTGATTAANGTNCCCCAGCCAAAAAAGTANGTCAGTGCAATAANGCCTGGCACCGTGGCCAAAATAACCAATAGCATAATGCGGCTAGTGGTATTGCCACCGTGAGCATGAGGTGAGGTGATATTAACAAAGCTTGTATTAGANAGGCTCATGTCTATACACCTGCCTTATNAAACTGAGCTAAATCGGTTTCTAGCTCTTTTAGTTTTTGCATCTGTTTATCTAAGCCTTTTTGTAATGCNGGCAAGGTATCTAGACCTTGCTCTTGTGCNAGCTGGAATCGTTGNTGAGTTTTATCAATNCGATCTTGCTGNGCGCGTAATTTCTTTTCGATATCGTCGCGAGTNACTTCTTTTTTCACTAGGGGCATCGATTTTTTAGCGTCTGCTATTTGCAGTGCTAATAACTTCACCTTGTCACGGCGAGACGCGACCGCTTTTTCGAAGACCTCAAGGTTCTCTATCTCAGCTGAACCCATTTCTTCGGCAGCCGCTTTTAGTTCAGCCACTTTATCCATCGACTTTTTCAAACCGGCTTGGGCAGCATCAAGTTGCTTTTGCAGTTTTTCTAAATCGATAACTTCAGGCTTAGCAGCTTCAGAACCTTCTTGATCACCATTTTTAGCCGCTTCTTCCGCGGCTTTAGCCGCCGCAGCTTTTTTAGCAGCTTGTGCTTTTTCAGCAGTCGCTGCGCGTGCCTGGCGTTTCGCATCTTTTTCTGCGACCTCGCGATCTAAGCGATCTTGGCGCGCTTCAAAACGAACCTTAGATCGATTCGATTTATCAGTTGCCGCACGTTCTTCTTTTATAGCGCCCTTGGCATGGCGATAATACTGCACCAATGGAATCTGGCTTGGGCAAACATAAGAGCAGGCGCCACATTCGATGCAATCAGCAATGTTATGTTGTTCGGCTTTCTCTAACTCACCGGCTTTACTGAACCAATAAAGTTGCTGCGGTAATAAATCAGCAGGACAAGCTTCGGTGCATAAACCACAACGAATACAAGCAGACGCAATATCATTAGCCGGTAATTCTTTTTGGCTTGGGGCTAAAATACAGTTGCTGGATTTTAATATCGGTAATTCATCATTGCTTAAGGTAAAGCCCATCATCGGGCCGCCCATTATGATGCGCGGCTTGCTATCAGAATTTGTTGCTTGAGGGCTTAACGACCCTAAGAACTTTTGGAATAAACTTTTCTCTTGGCTAAAACCCGCAAACTCTAATAAGTGCTTAATAGGCGTACCGATTAATACTTCGACATTCTGCGGCTGGGCTATTGATTCACCAGCGATGGTGGTGATACGAGAAATTAATGGCTTACCTTCTGCAACTGCACGATAAACGGCTTCGCAGGTGCCGACGTTTTGGCAGACAATGCCAATCGCTGCAGGAATTTCACCATTAGGCACTTCTTTACCGGTAAGAATTTGAATTAACTGCTTTTCGCCACCAGAAGGATATTTCGTTGGAATAGTGACCACAGTAATGTGATGTTCGCCGTGCATTTTATGCAAAGCTTCTTCCATCGCTTTAATGGCTTCGGGTTTATTGTTTTCAATGCCGATTAAGCATTCATCAGCTGAGGTTAACTTCATGAAAATTTGAATGCCGCGAATCGCTTCAAGAGCACGTTCACGCATCAACATATCATCGGCGGTAATATAAGGTTCACACTCGGCGGCATTGATTATTAAGGTATCAATTTTTTTACCTTTAACCGCCATCTTCACCGAAGTCGGGAAGCTTGCGCCACCCATGCCGGTAATACCGCAGTCACGAATACGGCTCACTAAGACATCGTTATCCGCTTCTAAATAATCAGCAATGCCTTGCGAGCCATTGGCAATTTCTTCTAACCACTGATCTTTACCATCACTATCAATAATGACGCAAATACCATCAAGGCCAGAGCTGTGAGGCAATTCACGCTGCTCAATGGCGACCACCTTGCCGGAAGTTGGTGCATGAATAGCCGCGCTGATAAAACCTTTTGGTTTAGCAATCAGTTGGCCTTTTAAAACCAAATCACCGACGGCGACAATGACATCCGCAGGTGCGCCAATGTGCTGGCCAACCGGAACGGTTAGCTTAGCGGGCAAAGGCAATTGTGCAATCGCCGTTTGCGTAGACTGGTCTTTATTTTCTTGTGGATGAATTCCACCATCAAAAGAGTGCAGAGTAATTGGTTGCATTAGTGCAGCTCCTCTTCAGTCTTAATAATCAAGTTTTCAGGTTTTTCCCAATGCCAAGTTTTCAGCGTTGTTTCAATCGGAATCATATCAATACAATCTACAGGGCAAGGCTCTACGCATAAATCACAACCAGTGCATTCATCGGCAATCACGGTATGCATCTGCTTGGCCGCGCCCATAATGGCATCGATAGGGCAGGCTTGAATGCATTTAGTACAACCAATACATTCGTCTTCACGAATGATGGCCACCATAACGATGTCTTTTTCGGCGCCGTGTTCGGCATCTAGCGGTTCAGGTTCAACCCCTAATAAATCGGCAAGGGCAATAATCGTACTTTCACCCCCTGGTGGGCATTTGTTAATACTTGCCCCAGCCGCAATGGCTTCGGCGTAGGGTTTGCAGCCAGGATAAGAACACTGACCACACTGAGTTTGCGGCAATAGGCTATCAATCTGATCGACGATCGGATTGCCTTCAACTTTAAAGCGCACCGCGGCAAAGCCTAAAATGGCACCAAAAATAACGGCAAGAGTCGCCAACAACGCAATGGCAATTAAAATAGAACTCATTATTAGATGCTCACCAAACCAGTAAAGCCGAGGAAGGCTAAAGACATCAAACCTGCAGTAATCATCGAAATTGCAGAACCTTGAAACGGCTTAGGTACATCGGCCACGGCAATACGTTCACGCATTGCAGCAAAAAGCACCATAACCAAAGAAAAACCAAGCGCAGCGCCAAAACCATACAAGATGGACTCAACAAAACTGTTATCGCGCTTAACGTTTAACAATGCGACACCCAATACCGCACAGTTGGTTGTAATAAGCGGTAAGAAAATGCCCAGCACTCGATAGAGTAGAGGGCTGGTTTTGCGCATTGCCATCTCGGTGAATCCCACCACGACCGCAATCACCATAATAAAGCTGATGGTGCGTAAATATTCCAGCTCAAGGGGAATTAGCAAATAGGTGTAAACCAAATAGCTGCAAACCGAGGCCAGTGTGAGTACGAAAGTTGTTGCCGCAGACATACCGATAGCGGTTTCTAACTTGTTGGAAACACCCATAAAAGGGCATAAGCCTAAAAATTGAACCAGTACAAAGTTATTCACTAAAATTGTACTGACCAGAATTAATAAATAATCGGTCATAATTGGGCGCTCACTATAATCTAGCTCTCTCTTTATTTAAGAGAACTCATCGTATTGGCTGCTTCTGTATGAAAAATAAACACAGCTTAAAATTTGGTGCCGTATTATCCCAAATAGGCGTTATTTCTTTCAAGTATGTTTTTGGGTTTTTTAAGCTCATTTTGTTATAAGTATAGCGCTGGTTAGTTTACTTCCTTTAAATAGCTCCATATCCGTCCGAAAACTCGTATACAATGCAAGTTTTGCCTACTAAATAGATAAACAGATAAACCATGACTGATACTCTTTTAACTCAAGCAGCTATTGAAACCGCGCTATCGTCTTATCAAGATCCTTACTTAAATACTGATCTCGTCAGTTTTGGCGCTGTGCAAAACATCAACATTCAAGCTGCGGGTGCAGGTAGTGATGTGAGTATTGATATTCACTTGCCTTATCCGTCAGATTTTTTGAAAGGCGGCACCGAAGAAATCCTAAAAGTGATGGTCGGTAATGTTGAAGGCGTAGAAAACGTCAGCATCAATATTAGCTGGGAAGTGAGCGCTCACAAATCACAAAATACCGTTGAAGCCATCCGTAATGTGAAAAATATTATCGCGGTTGCTTCCGGTAAAGGCGGCGTGGGTAAATCAACCACCGCGGTAAATCTTGCCATTTCACTGGCCAAAGACGGCGCTAAAGTCGGTTTGTTAGATGCTGATATTTATGGACCAAGCCAAGGTTTATTAATGGGCGTTGCCCAAGGTACTCGTCCTAAAACCATCGATAACAAATGGTTTGTACCGATTGAAGCCCATGGCGTAAAAACCATGTCGATGGCGTACTTAACCAACGACGAGACCCCAATGGTATGGCGTGGGCCAATGGTTTCTGGCGCGTTAATGCAGATCTTGACTCAAACGGCTTGGGGCGAACTGGATTATTTGATTATTGATATGCCACCGGGCACTGGTGATATTCAATTAACGTTGTCGCAAAAATTCCCAGTAGCAGGTTCTGTTATTGTCACCACGCCGCAAGACATTGCTTTGCTCGATGCGAAAAAAGGCATCGAAATGTTCCGTAAAGTGAATATTCCGGTATTGGGTATTATCGAAAATATGAGGATGCACATTTGCTCAAATTGCGGTCACGTAGAACACATATTTGGTGAAAACGGCGGGCAAAAAATTGCCGACCAGTATGATACGCAATTATTAGGTTCACTGCCGTTATCCAAGTTTATTCGTGAACAAAGTGATGCAGGTGTCCCTGTTGTTGTTGAACAAGAACATAGCGACGTTGCATTAATGTATCGCAACCTTGCGCGTACCGTTGCCGTAGCGTTAGCCAAACGCACTGCGAACGATCAGCAAATACCAAACATCAGCATCTCTGACGACTAACGTCTGTAAAGATAAAAGGAAAAATCCCATGCGCTTAAGTGATGGTGATATTGAGAAAAGAGTTGAGCAAGGTTCAATAAAAATCGAACCTGCCCCTGCACCAGAATCTATTGCCGGTATCAGTGTTGATTTACGCTTAGCAAACAGCTTTCGCGTATTCAGTAATAATACCGTAACGCATCTAGATTTGTCCGGTGATCGCGAACAACTAACCCGTGATATGGAACGTATCATGAGTAAAGAAATCACGGTTGAAAACGACGAGCCTTTCTTTATTCACCCAGGCGAATTGGTATTAGGGGCAACGTTAGAATCGGTCACTATTCCTGATGATCTAGTCGGCTGGTTAGATGGTCGTAGTTCATTAGCCCGCTTAGGTTTAATGGTTCACGTAACCGCTGGCCGAATTGATCCTGGTTGGGAAGGACAGATCGTATTAGAGTTTTTTAATAACGGAAAGTTACCGTTAGCACTGCGCCCAGAAATGGTGATTTGTGCACTGTCGTTTGAAACATTATCTAGCCCAGCACTGCGCCCTTATAACAAGCGAGCGGATGCAAAGTATAAAGGCCAGAAAGGTGCCGTTTTTAGCCGTATCGCTAAAGACTAATCTACTTTTAGATACTAAAAATTAGTTCTATAAAACTAAATTATCGAGTGGGCTACTGGTGCCAGCGAAATGCTGGCCTAAAACGTGGGTGTAAATTTGCGTGGTGGATACATCGCTGTGGCCTAAAAGTTCTTGCACTGTGCGTATGTCACGGCCCGCGCGTAATAATTCAGTCGCGAAACTGTGACGAAAAGTATGGCAGTTTATTTTCTTGGTATTTAATCCTGCTTTTGCTACGGCTTTCTTTAGTGCTTTTCGAGGTACGGAATCGTGCAGGTGATGACGACATACTTTTCCTGTGATCGGGTGTTGGCAAATAGTCGTTGAAGGAAAAATAAACATCCAAGCAGGTTGACGATAAGCATTTGGGTATTTCTTTCCGAGCATGTGAGGTAATGAAGGACCAATACCTCTTTGATTGTCTTGAGCTTGTAACTGGGTGGCATCTTGAATCAACTCTTTTAAAGAACTATGCAATAAAGGACTGAGAATAGTCTTCCTATCTTTCCCTCCCTTGCCGTCATGAACAATGATGCTGGAATGGTCAAATTCAAGATCTTTTATGCGTAAGCGTAGACACTCTGTTATGCGTAAGCCCGAGCCATACAGTAATGAAAAGATAATGCGATCACGCTGTAGCATCTGCTTGAGAATAGCCTGCACTTCATGACTGGATATTACGATAGGAATTTTTCGCTGTCTCTTTGCATAATGAAACCCTATATCGCCTAGGGGTTGATTTAAGAATTGATTATATAAAAAGGCGAGGGCATTCAATGCTGATTTCTGAGTATTGATCGCAACATCTCGGCTATTGGCTAAATAAGATAAGAATTGCACAACATGGTCTGAACTTAAGTTAGTGGGATGCTGGCGATTGTGGAAGCGGATATAGTCTCTGATCCAATAAAGGTATGTCTTTTCTGTGCGCAAACTATAACCACGCATACGCATATTTTGCTGAATTTGCTGCATGAAAGGGCTACGTAGAAGCATAATTAGGCCTTCTTAGATGTTCATAATGTGTATTTTAGCTGCATTCTAAAAGACTGTATGCATATACAGTTGATATTTGAAGGGTAGGGCAATTCATGCGCGTTTGCACGAAAGAAATTGTAACCATGCCTGTTTACACTGGAAGTATTTCAATAACTCGTGCAAAATCAATGCATTATCAATATGGAACCAGAAATAACGAGACCCTCGTTATTTAGGTAAACGCGCATGCGCGGATTTCTGTAATGGAAAGATGGAACTTGGAAATGGATTTTGTAAATTACCAAATTAAATCAGATAGTTGCCACGAATCCTTGACCTCTTTTCTAGAAAAGTCACTTCCGTGCAAACGCGCATGCCTATGAATAAAATGTTAGCAGTTTAAATCATGTATCGATTATTAATTTTATCGTTGATTCTAATATCAACTTTACTTCACGGAAAAAATACTATGTTGTGGCCTCCATTGAGTGACTATAAATTTACCAGTGGACGGCAAGCTACAGAAGAGGATATTAATTCCGGTGCTGCCGTGTTTATGCTTCAAGTCGATGGTAAAAATATTGGTAGACCAATTGACATTTTAATACCCCAATATGCTGTTCATATTGATCAAGAAACGGGTGAAAGGGTCAATGTTATAATCATTCAGGCTGAAGAAACTGACGACTCCCAAGCTATTGGTGCAATAAATATTAAAACCAATGAATACATTGCTGCTCTAAAATATGAGTTTGAGTTTTTGGGTAATCAAAAACAAGAAGCAGAGTAGTAAACTGCTAACAAGCAAATCAACTAGGACACGTAACAGTTGGCTACGTTTCGCTTCGCTGCACAATTTTAGCCAACCATTACTTAGCCTGTTATTTGGGCGTTATGAAAGCGAAGCATATGAATTCATTTAAAATATTGTTTCTTTTCCTTGTTATGATTATTTCACCTCTTTCATATTCATGTGGCGAAACAAGGGATGGAAGAAGGATTATTCCAACTTACCCAGTTATTGGTATTGATAAAGCCGAGTTTAATAAAGCCTTAGGCGAGATACTCCCTATAATTGGGAATAAAAATATCTTAAATGTTTCAGTACACAACAGTGTTTGTATTAACATTAATACTGGAATAGTTTCTGGGCCAAAACATGGCACTGGAACTCTATATACTATCGAAAAAATAGAGAACAAGTGGGTTGTTACGAATGAGAGTAACTGGATTTCATAAAAAGCGAATATACGGACCGAAGGGTCCGTTCTATCGCACTGTTATGTAGGTAGGGTTAGATGACTCTTAAAGTTAAAAATGCACAATTAGAGGGAACAAGTACAAGTTTTGTTACGATGTTGCTGTTAGTTATAATGGGCTCGTTTTCGGTCGTTATCTTCACAGTTAGTGAAAATGTACTTCTGAACGTCGGAATTTGTTTTGTTTTACTTCTATTTTTTATTTTCCTGATGGCTCGAGATGGAAAGCGACATGAAAAAAACATACGCACTCATGTTTCTTTTCTTGAGAATGACTTCGAATGCAAAGACTGTAAGAAATTAATTAAAGAACCCGTTGAATTTAAGAGAGTAGATGGGCAACCTGTATTATATCACTGCACTTCTTGCGAGTTGCTTTGGTTTAAGGGGTTGTACTCTCAAAGCTAATTACATAACAAAGCCAGCCAAAATCGCCAGCAAGCTGGCTGGACTCGTTTCACTCGCCTTTGCTGGCAAGCGTTACGTGTGCTGACTATGGATATTGATATTTATAACGAAGTTCATCAGATCGTATGCGACTTGGTAAATGCATCCGCAATTGATGATACTAAGGCTTACTGGAAGCTCTATCATGCGCTGGAAGTAATTTGCGAATCAAATGATAGTACGAAGAGAGATCATCCTTTTCAGTGGGAAACTCTCGCTGATTTTACTACAGATGATAGTGCTTCTCTTTCTCTTTATGGTAAAGCATTCAATCTTGCTAAAGCATTAAGTCTGAATGAATATATGGCATCTATACAATTGGCTCTAGCTGAAAGATATGTTGAACTGGGAATGCATGATAAGGCATATTTATGCGCCAATGCTGCAAATGAATATGCTGTTAAAACTGAAGATCTTGATTTACGAAAATCCATAAGTGAATTCTTATTAAGTGGTAATGATGACACGTAACAAAAACCAGCAATCAGACTCCGCAAGCGTGTCACCTTTTGTGCATAAAGACGCACAAAAAGCGCCAAGCATGCTACGCAGTTGTGGTTGGCGTTATGCACCTGAGGATTACCATCATGAATTTTGCTAATAAATATTCAGGTGTTGTTATTTGTATGTTTATAGCTTCTATATTCTGGTTCGCTATTTCAGGTGGTAGTGCGTTATCCAAAAATTGCTCTCTACTTATGCTTTTTATTCTAGGTTCTTTTATGATCATAGGAGGGATTGAAACAATTACAGATTCAATAAACAGCATTAACTGGCCAACTGAAAAAGGTGTGTTGAAAACTGCATTGGTGGTACGTCACTCGAGTGGCACTAGCGGATTTATTTACAAGCCAGCAGTAGTCGTGGAATATGAAGTTGGTGGCGTAAAACATACCTGTAGAGATGTCAGGTTTGCAGATACATTGGGAACACGTTCATCTGCTAAATTGGCAATAGAGCAAGTAAAAGCACTGAAAGATGATTTGAAGGTTTATTATAATCCAGTAAATTCAGGATTTAGTGTAATAATTCCAGGCTTTACTGTATCGATGGCATTAACACCATTAGTTGGTGTTTCAGCAATTATTGCATCCATCGCAATATATTTTGCATAACAAGACAATGGTGCATCGTGCAAGCAAGCTTGCACTGGACAGCCTTTCCGCTGCGCTCCAAGTCTGCCGCACATTGCAATTCGGGTTCATGAGTAATATTCAAAAGGTCGTATGGGAAATTTAGTAGTAATTAGAGAAGCACAGGAAAGTGATCACTCATTTATTTTTGAGCTTTCACCTTACTTAGCTGGAATGGCTCAGTTAGATTGGCATAGTGATGATGTCATTCAAAAAATGCAAGATGATTATATTTTTGAGATGCTTGCAGAAACATCGAAACCAAATATCACATTTATCGCTGAGATCAATAATGTTTCATTGGGTTTTATTCATGTGCGAACACATGAAGATAGCATTTCAGGTGAAACTTGTGGAACTATACCCCTTCTTGCCGTATCACCTAAATCACAAGGTTTGGGCTTAGGTAAACTTTTAATTGAACACGGTGAAACGTGGGCTAAAAACTTAGGTTGTCGGTTGTTACATCTTGAGGTATTCGCCAATAATAAAAAAGCAGATAGCTTCTACCAAAATATAGGGTTTAAACCTGAAACGGTTCATATGATAAAACCTATATAGAGTAATTTGCATATAACAAGTCATTTAAAAGGACAAAAATCAGTTGGTTTTTACTCCTTCGTTGCTTATTTTAACCAACTGTTTTTAGCCTCTAAATGAGGCGTTAGGCAAATACTAGAGTTTAACTTATATGAACGAC
>JAESQF010000054.1 GCA_016765295.1 Oleispira sp. | reverse complement strand
AGCCAAGGGCCGGAGCGTGGCAACATAGACAAGCCGCCACTAAAGCTACCCGCTACGATCAATAAAGCACTCATACCAAAAGCAAAAACAAACATCAGCAACGCCGCCCAAAGGCGATCACCTTCTCCCGCAACATACATCAGCAACATTCCCAATACAGGCGAGGTACAAGGGGCCATCACTAAGCCTGAAAGAGCACCCGCTAAGAACACATTAAACGGCGCCGATTTAGACTTAAGCTCTGCTGTTATCAAGCCCATAGGCAATCGAACCCAACCCAACATCCAAGCCGCCATCAACAGGCAGAAGGCAGCAACAATTAAAAGGGTCACCGGATGAGAAGCCACCGTGCCAAATAGCACACCACTACTTGCCGCCAAAACTCCCAGCGCCGCATAAACCAAAGCCAAGCCAAACACGTAAAGCAAAGAGTACAAAATACTCTGCCCTCGGCCGCTCGCTTGGCTACCCACTACCGAAACCGTAATCGGAATCATCGGATAAACACAGGGAGTTAGACTCGTCAGTAGACCCGCTGCAAAAACTGCGGCTATCGCCCAAAGTGAAAACTGCTGCTCAAAAAGAGAAGCCTGTATAAAAGATTCCATATGCGTTGCCCGCTATCGGTTAAATTGTTATCTGCTGCTGTGTATTTTGCTGATTGAGTTATACCCAATTTTCAAATAGGGGTTATCAAAACGCAGTGATATCGTTATTAAATAGATATAAAATCGATATAAAACAAAAGTGAAATATATATTTATCGTTAACTATCAATGACTTAGATATTCCTCATAAAAATATTCAACTTGCCCTAAAGCCCCTACAAGACGTAAAATCACTGCGTTCTTAAACAACGGATTGCCTTACACATGCCCTTTCAGTTCGAGCAGTATTCTTTCGATAGCCAAAGCGGCGTGCTCAGCCATAGCGATAAGCCAGAACAAGCCTTGCGACACAAAGTCGCCGGCCTTCTGCAATATTTGCTCGAGCATCAAGATAGGATTATTAGTAAAGAAGAACTGCTAGAAAAGTTATGGCAACACGGTGACTACCGTGAAAACTCCCTGACCCAAAGTATTCGTGAATTGCGTCTAGCTTTGAACGATAACGCCAAGAACCCCAGCTATATAAAGACCTACCCACAACGTGGCTACCAGTGGATTTTTCCGTTAATAGAAACAGAAAAACAAAATCAGCAAAACACAAATCGCTTTACCAAGTTTAACGTCGCCATACCTTTAATTGCTCTCATCCTCTTAATCGGCTTAGGCAGCTGGATTGGCTTCGGCAACCCATTGTCGAGTTCCAGTAATGAATATAAGAGCTCCACCAATCAAAGTATCAACTCAACCAGTTTATTAGTATTGCCGTTTATTAACGCAACCAATGACCCCACCATGGCATGGTTAGAACTTGGCCTATCCGATATGCTTGCCATCGATTTGCAACGCAGTAAACCGTTCAATGCTGAACAATTAAAAGTCACCCCGCCGGCACTGGCAAATAGCTTATTACTCGCTGCAGAATTAGATTGGCCAACGCTACCCGTACATATCCGCAGCCTATTGCGCGACCAAAATATCGATAGCGCCTTGTTAGCCAGCGTGCGTTTACACAACGACCAACAAGTATTCGACTTTAAACTTATCCATGCCGATGGCCGTACTCAACAAGGCAGTATTAGTTATCCATCACTGCCCGCCGCCGCACAATCGATTAGCCAACAACTGTTATATTTATTAAGACCCGGTCAACCGCGACAGACAAACACAACGGATAGCGAAGCAATATTCGACCCCATCGCTGCCCTAGCGCTCGCCCAAGGTATGCAAGCATTACAACAAGCGGGCCCGATTAGCGCGCAAAAGTACTTTCAAGCATCACTCACCATTCAAGCAGACAGCCCGTGGACCCGAGCATGGTTAGCGCGCAGCCGTTACGCATTAGGAAAATGGAACGAAGCAGAAAAGCTATTCAATGAAATAACACCGACACAGCGACAAGACGATGTCAGCCTAGATGCGTTCATCGCTTACTGGTTAGCCGAACTCGCCTACCGAAGAGGTGATGACCATTTGCAATCCCAAGTCGATAACGCGACGGAAAAAGCCGAGCAAGCGGTCGACCCCAAACAAATGGCGCAGAACTATCGACTGCAAGCCAGTATCGCCTGGAATGCCATGAATTGGGAAAGTCATAACAAATGGATGATCAAGGCCAGCCAATTATTTTCCGCCAGCAACGACCTAACCATAGAAGCCGACAAACTGTTTTATTTAGGCAATCCCAGTAATGAAGGGTTAGAAAAAAATCCACAAAATGATTTATTACTGAACCAAGAACGATTACAGAAAGCACTGAATTTTTATCAGCAGCTCAACAACCAACCAATGATAGCGGCAAGCCAGCTGGCCATTGCACAAAATTACACCATCGACCTAGCCAGTCGTGAACTCGCATTGAATGAAGCGCTGGTATTGTATCGACAGCTGCAACAACCCTTTGAGCTAGCTCAAGCTTTAATCTATGCAGGATTCTACCAAGTGCAATTACATCAGGGCGAAAAAGCCCTGGGATATTTCAACAAAGCAAAACAGATTGCCGCTCAGCTAGGTTCAAAACCGTTGCTAAACAATATCGATTTCTACATCGCCTTTGCCATGCTCGATCAAGGCCTAGATCAAACGCCCCTCGGAGGCCATCCAACCCAAAGGCTCAAATTACAGCAAGCCATCATACTGCTGGATAACTACATCAAAACCCAACCAGCGCCCTACTATCATGCCAGCGCATTGGTGTTTCTCGGCTGGGCATACTCTGATTTGGGAAATTACGATCAGGCACTGAAGGTATTAAACCAAGCAAAGGGTTTGAACAAAGAATTAAATATGCAAACCAGTTTTGGTTATAGCAGCTACTCCATCATGCGCATCCATTTAGAACGTCAAGACTACACAGCAGTCATCGCTATGAGCGACGATAAAATCACCACTCGCTTACAAGCTAGCTTTTTAGCCCGCGCCTATTTTGAGAATAAAGAAACTGATAACGCCATAGCAACGTTAATTCGCTTTAAACAGCAACAGCCACAGTTATGGTTAAACAAAGATGAGAAGCGCTTGCTCGATTATCAAAACTCGAAGCAAGGCATATTGGCACAACTACAAACCGAACCGAAAGCGCATTTGGTTTATTGTGAATCCGATTGGACACATTGATTTAAGGCGCGATTTTTCTCTTTATTGCTTTCGCCAGCGGTGATGGGATTTTTCCCATGGCGCTTAATACATGAGGAAGAAACTTCAATTTCAAACCCTCATACTCACTCGGCACAATCGCATCGATTAAATGCGGACCAGGCTCGCTGATCGCTCTGGCGAGGGCATCATTAAATTCTTCCGCCTTGGTTGCTGTTTCCGCAGGCATACCCATGCCCTTAGCCATTAAAACAAAATCAATTTCGGTTTTCGACAAGTCTAATTGAGATTTTGCTTTCTCTGCTGCACCCTCGGCACCTACCCGCTCTAATTCAATATTAAGAATGGCGTACGAGCGGTTATTTAAAACAATGACAGTGACATCAAGGTTCTCATTCATCATCGTCCAAAGAGATTGAATGGTATACATAGCCGAACCGTCACCCACCAGCGCAATCACCGGGCGACCTTTTTTCGTAGGCGTCGCGCCAGCCGAGGCAGCAATCGATGCACCAATCGCCACCGGTAATCCTTGGCCAATTGCGCCACCGGTTAAGGTCAACACATCGTGCCTTGGCGCACCCTCAGTATGTAGCGGTAATTTTATTCCTGAGGTTTGAGCTTCATCAGAAATAATTGTATTTTCAAGCATCAAAGCGCCAACTGCTTGGCAAACGCTAGACGCATTGAGCTTACCTTTAGGCAATTCAGGACGATTCTCTTGTTGCAGCTTAGGTTGAGTATCTTGTGCGCCCACCGCCGCAACCAAGGCCTGTAAGCTTGCTAGAGCATCCTGATCCGGCTTAACTAAGTGATGGACTTTACATTTATCCGGCACTAAATAACTCTTCTTCCCAGGGTATGCAAAAAAGGAAACGGGCTCCATCGAATCAATAATAATCAAATGCTTATAACCACTTAATTGCACCGATGCCATTTCAGCCAAATAGGCAATGCGCTCTACATGAGGCAAGCCTGCACCACGCTCTAAGCGAGTAGGAAAAACTTCGGTAAATAATTTCGCGCCGGTTTTTTCAGCTATTTTTGAAGCAGCTACTAAGCCTTCTTCCAATAGCACACGTCTGCCTAATAAAATGGCTGTTTTCTTACCACCCGCTAATAACGCATCCGCAATTTGGCTCAGTACTTCTTCCGTTGCGACGTCCGCTACTGGGTTCAGATCCGCTACTTTAGCTTCTCCACCTTCACCCCAAGAAACATCAGCGGGTAAAATAAGTGTCGATATCTGCTGAGGGAATTTCTGTGCAACTTCAATGGCTTCTGCCGCATCTGCACCCACTTGCTCCGTCGCAGGGCAAGTACGAATCCAGCTGGAAACATTACGCGCAATCGTTTCAATATCGGATTCTAACGGCGCATCATATTGCTTATGATGAGTGGCATGATCACCAATAATATTAATCATTGGCACTCGAGCTTTGCGCGCATTATGTAGGTTGGCAATACCATTACCCAGCCCACAACCCAGGTGCAGTAAAGTTGCTGCAGGTTTATTAGCAATACGGGCATAGCCATCAGCAGCCCCCGTTGCCACCCCTTCAAATAAGCATAAAACCGCACGCATATCAGAGCTGTCTAGCGCCGCTACAAAATGCATTTCAGACGTCCCAGGATTACTAAAGCAGGTATCAACCCCAGAATCGCAAAGCGTTTTAATTAAAGTGTTAGCGCCGTTACTCATACTGCCCCTTTTATTCTTTTATCTTTATTCTGTCATTAATATTCGAAATATACCCCACCATAAAACGACTCGGCTTTTATCTCAATGACATACAAGGACAGAAGTACGACATCTAAGGCCTAGATCAAAAACGTGAAGTTATTTGAAACGATTAATACTTTGATAAACCGATAACTGAGGCTGCGATTGTGTTTGTGACTGTGCCATTTGCACACGCATTTCACGCAGACTCTCTACCATAGAGCGCATGGTACTGAGAGAAGCCTCCAATTTCAGCGCTTCAAGATCTAACTCAGTTAAGGCCTGATCAAAAACCGGAGATTTAACCTGCGCTATCTCGAAGAAGACATTGCTTTGCTGCAGTAGCGAATTACTTTCAGCCCCTCGCGGTTTAAAATCAACCATCGCACTGGCCACCCACTCACTTAATTCTAGAGCTACCGCTGCACGATCAAAGGTTTGCTGACCAGCTGAAGCCACTGTTATAGCCAGACTAAAGCTCATCTCGGCTTGCATCTCAATGTTGAAAGCAGACGCCGATCCAATCCTCACCTGAGTTTGCTCATTACGCGCAGAAATTAATGGATCCTCAAACTGAAAGAAGCCCAACGGCGATTCAATTCCTAATGTCCCTGCATTTAATTGGATCGCATCCAACTGAATTCCAGAATTAATAACATTTCGCGCTTCACCTGCGGAGAAGTCCTGTAAATGCACCTCTTGCATCAACAGCGTACGACCATCTTCAGCCAGCGCGACTCCCGATTGAGAAATCTCACCAACAAAAGTTCCTGACCCTGTATTCAATTCGTAATTAGATGCAACCGAGCCTAAGAAAATCGCCCCCACCCCTGCATCCATTAACGATTCCATCACACGACCTTCAGCGCTAAAACTCATTACCCCAAGCTCAGCATAAATGGCATCATTCTCATCAATCCAACCATTACCGTCATCGTCGTATGCGCTTAACTCAGCAAAACCTTGTCCCGACTGCGGACCAAACATTTCACTGCCATCATCAATTTCACCATTGTGATTTTTATCGAATACTAGAAAACCAGAACCACTCGCGGTTTGTGCAATCCGCTCTGACTTCCCATCAATATTGCCATCAGAGTTCAGATCAAATTCAAAGGTGAGGTCAGTAAACTCTACCGCCCCACCGTTTAAGTTAATCATCAATGGGTCGATTAAATTTCTATTACCCACAAACTGGTTCACTTGCTCGCTGCTTATCGACCGCTGATAATCCAGGGCCAGCATAAAATCGATACTTCGACCGTCTTCCGTTGTCACCTGGCCCAACGCCTCAAAGGTTAAAGCTTCAGAAGAGTTTTGAGTGAATAAACTCAATACCTCTACCCTAATACCAACCCCTATTTGAAAGCTCTCGGTTTCAGTGCCTGTAATTTGGCCGCCGGCAGACGGAATAACCTCCCGCACAGTTAATTCCATCTCGGTACTTTGCTCAGCCACATGTTTAGCAATCTGTAATGACTGATGATGCTTAATAACAGTCTCGCCATCTTCCACCACCACTGCCTGCACCGTCGACTGCGTCGCAATACGTTGCTCTTCGGCCACTCGATTGGTTAAAGACAGAGTGACACTGCCACTATCATTTCTTACCCCGCCATCACCCTCCACACCATCACCTTTCCCAACACGAGTGCCTTGACTCAGCTCTCGCACAGACAAACTTTGAATATCCATAGTGACTGATGATTCAGATTGTTTACCGGTCAATTGGACTTGCGAAGACAATATTTTCATGGGGAAACCACGACTCAGTCGAATGTATTACCTAGGCTATCGGCCTTAGTCAGATATAAATTAAAACCGATTAGTAATCAAAGGGGTGCTGATAGAATCAATACTTATATCAGTACGAACGTTGGTTGAAGTTATTTTGTGAGCCATCCCCCAGATATACAAAGCAAATAAGAAAAAAGTATTATTAATATTGAGAATATTAATAATACTGTAATAATGCCTCGCTGAATGACTCGCATTAAAGATTATTTACGGAAGGTGTTAAAAAATGGATATTATCAGCCCCAGGCTAGCTTCTTTAGGGGGAGTTAAAGCGCTGCTTTACACCTCTTTAGTGACACTATTAATCGGTTGTGGCGGTGGAAGTGGTAGCGGTGGAAGCGGTGCTGATAATGGTGAGCAAGGCAGCGAAGAAAACCCTAGCTTTACTATTGGCGGAACCATCTCGGGTCTTAGTGAATCTGCCAGTCTTACATTGCAAAATAATGCGGGGGATAATTTAAGCATCAGCGCCAATGGCAACTTTAGTTTTTCAACAACGCTTAATGAATTAGAAGCCTATACCGTTTCAGTAGTCACTCAGCCAAGCAATCCAGATCAAATTTGTAATATTACAAATGCCAGTGGCAATCTAGCAAATGAAAATATCTCGAATATCGACATTACCTGTACAACCACTCAATACCGTATAAATGGAACGGTATCAGGTTTAACTGGCACTGAAAGTTTAATTCTACAAAACAATACCGGAGACGACCTGACGATTTCCGCCAATGGAAATTTCACCTTCGCAACATCACTTGACCATTTAGCCCCCTACCATATTACCGTATCCACTCAGTCTATTACCGCAGACCGAAACTGCGTTATCTCAAATCCTACTGGCAGCCTCAAGCCTACAAGCAAAATTAATGTTGTATGTGCTAACAATCCACACACAGTGGGCGGAACAGTTTCTGGATTCAGCGGGATCGGTAGCTTGGTATTACAAAACAATGGCGGCGACAATTTAACAATTACATCCAATGACAGCTTTACTTTCCCAACAGCTCTGATTAAGTCAAATGCTTATATGGTTTCAATAATGACCCAACCAAGCAATCCCAATCAAACTTGCAATATCACAGATGGGAACGGTAATTTGGCGAGCGAAAACATTACTAATATCAACATTGTCTGCACTACCACCCAATACACAGTCAGTGGCACGGTATCAGGACTAGCCAACTCTGGTGGTTTGATTTTGTATAATAATGCCAGTGATGGCCTTAAAATCTCAAGCAATGGCAATTTCAACTTCGCCACCCCCCTTGACCATTTGTCGAACTACAATATTACGGTATCAAATCAGCCAACTTACGCAGACCAAACCTGCGTCATTGACAATCCAACAGGCAAGCTAACACTTACTAGCAATATCAATATTACCTGTACCAGCAATACACACACTCTGGGAGGAACAGTTTCTGGATTCAACGAAATAGGCAACTTGGTATTGCAAAATAATGCTGGGGACAACTTAACAATTACCGCCAATGGCAGCTTTAACTTTCCTACTACGCTGATTAAAGCAGAAATATATGCAGTTTCAGTATTAACTCAGCCAAGTAACCCTAATCAAGTCTGCAATGTCACAAATGCGAACGGTAATCTAGGGAATGAAGACGTCACCAATATCAATATCACCTGCGTAGCACAACAATATACAGTTGGCGGCACCGTTACAGATTTAACGGGCACGAACTTAGTATTACAAAATAACGCCGGTGATAATTTAACAATCGATATCAGTGGTGCATTTACCTTCGCTACTCCAATCGACGATTTAAGTGCATATTCAGTTACTATTTTAACCCCTCCCAACACCCCGACTCAGCCTTGTCGAATATCAAATAACCAAGGTACTATTACAGGCGCGAATATTACAGAAATCTCGGTTACTTGCTCACCCGACTTCTACGTAAGTATTGATGATGTGCATGCGACCGACAATGGTACTGGTACTAAGGAAGAGCCCTTCCTCACCATCAAAGCAGCAATCGATTTTGCCAGCACACTACCTGGCAAGATGAACATTAAAATTGCTAAAGGTAATTACAGTGCCGATAGTGCCTCGAGTAAAATAGTGATGGTAGAAAACATCTCAATTTACGGTGGTTATAGCCCTGTTGACTGGTCTTTGAGAGACCCTAGCCTTTACCCATCAATTCTGACCTATACCAGTAACGAAGATGCTGACCACACTATTTTTGTCGGAGCAGGTATAACAGCCGCCACGATAATTGATGGCCTCACTATAAATAGCCCAGATAATTTATTATCTTATGCCATATATATTGATAATTCGTCACCGACGATTAGCGGCAATATTATTAATGGCTATGGCGGCGGAAATAATACCTATGTTGTCTATATTAATGTTGGCAGCCCCATCATTTCAGGTAATACAATCAACGGTGGTGCAGGCCAGAATTTTTCTTATGGCATTTATAATATAGCGGGTAGCCCCAATATTTTTGATAATATAATTTTCGGCGGCACCGCGGGTGATGGCTCCACTGCCATTCACAATAATTCGGGAGCCCCTATTATTTATGAAAATACCATCAACGGTGGTGCTGGTATTTATAAATCACGAGGCATAGTCAACGAGGGGGCAGCATCAGCGGTCATTTACAATAATCACATCGATGCTGGCACCAGTGGTTCTTTTTCTTATGGTATAAAGAACTTTAGTGGCGTAACTGCAACTATTTACAATAATACGATTAACGGTGGCACCTCATCAGGTGCATCTTTTGGCATTTCAAACGTAGCAGCAGTAGCAAATATATATAACAATACCATCTCAGGTGGCAGTGGTACGATTCATGCTCGTGCGATTGAATTAACATACGGGTCGACTGCCACAATAAACAATAACTTATTATTTACAGTCGGAGGTGGCACTCGAGAATGCTTACGTGAAGATAGCCAACCTAACATAATCACTACGCTTAATAATAACAATTTCTTTGATTGCCCTAGTGCGTTTTATCAAGACTACAACCCAGATGAGTCACTATTAACAATTGCCGACCTAGAAACTAAGGTAAGCAATACAGGAAATTTTGCCAGTGGCAATACTAACCTAAATCCAAACTTTGTTAATCAAGCAGAAAATGACTGGCACTTAAGCAATACAACTCCCTGTGCGATCAGTAAAGGTGGCCAAGATGGTACTGCATTATCATGGCTTTTCAATGACGATAATGAGGGTGCGCCACGTACAGGAAATGGAACAATTAACTGGAGTATGGGCGCTTATGAGCATAATGCTACCTGCCTGTAAGTGAGTATAATTTCAAATCGCTAACCAAGCATTAGGCCGTGCAGCAACATGTACAACCCAGTACAGTTTGCTGCACGCCTCATCCACTCCTTTAATAACAACTTCAGCATTTTTTGCATAATTCATTCATAATTACCCAACCTTTGGGCGCTATCTTGGCTTTATCAAACCATCTTGAAAGCAACTAAGAAGAATATTATGAAAAATACGATGAAGAAAAATACCATAACCCAACTGACCCTATTAAGCTCAGCAGCCCTACTGCTAGTCTTAATAGTCATCAGCCAACCCAGTAATGCTTACGACAGAGAACAATCCAATAACAGCAAGCAATCTTCTGAGCGTCGCGGCCCACCACCTGCTGCATTCACCGCTTGCGAAGGAAAAAATGAAGGGAATATTGCCCAGTTTGAAACCCCACGGGGAGAAATATTAACCGGGACTTGTGAAGAGCCACGTGGGAAAAATGCAGGGAAGTTAGTCTTACGCCCAGACAAACGTCGCACTCCACCAGCAGAAGCATTCACCGCATGCGAAGGTAAAAATACAGGGGATACATCTCAATTCGAAAATCAGCGAGGTGATACATTAAAAGGAACATGCGAAGAGTCAAAGGGCAAGCTAGTACTAAGACCCGAGCGATTTACTCGATAAGGAAATGCAGCACGAATACCTTCACCTCAGTATTGTGCTGTGTTTATTAACAACTAAAAAATTCTCCAGACTCATTTCTTTCTAATAGCGCTATAAACTCTCCAGGGGAACTGCCATAGAATGAACGTAATAACTCTTCGACTTCAGACTTACCCAAATCAATAAAAGTTCTGAAAATAGTTTTTCTAAAAAATGGCCCGAGGTATTGTCTGCGTTTCAATATACTGGTATCGACACACCATTTGTCTTTTGTTAAGCAACTAATAAATACAGAAGGATCACTGCCATCGCTCGATTTGAAAATTAATAATTTCATAGTCGATTCAGCGTGCTTATTTTGCCACTGAAATTTCCGAAAAATGGATATCGCCTCTTCTGAGTTTTCGGGTTGCGATGGAAGATCTTGATCAATCTCTTCATCAAAAAATAAACAGTAAATATCATCCATGAACAGACGCCTTCACTTCATCCTCATTTGCACTCGCAGAAAGGCGTAAAGAAAAACTCAGCACGAATAGTCCTGCCAAGATCCCAGGCAAACCTTCATATACCGCTGAGTGCCAGCCCATGTAGCGCCAAACAATCGCAACCGCGAGTCCTGTTACAACCGCTACAGCACTAAGCAATTGACTTGGCTTTTTACCTAAACATAAGAAGATAAGTAACGGCGCAAATGCACTGGCCAGCCCCGACCAAGCCATAATGACCAAGCTAAACACACTCTGTTCATTGATTAAGGCCCACCCCAAAGCTGCACACGCGATGCCCACGGTGGCCAACTTTATAAATATTGGCCGCTGAATTTTTTGTGGCAATAAATCATGAGTAAAGGCCGCGGAACAACTCAATACCAGCGAATCAGCCGTTGACATAGTCGCGGCAAAAATAGCCGCCAAAACTAAACCCACTAAAACAGGAGGGAAAAGTTGCTGTGCCATAACAGGTAACGCCAGTTCAGCATCAAAGCTGCTGCTTTCCCCTAGATAAATACGCGACAGCAAACCCACAGCCGTTGCCAGCATGTAAAAAACAATAAACCATAGGTAATAATAAGACTTCGCTTTACGCATTTCACCAATATCATTGAGCGTCATAAAGCGCACCATAATATGCGGCTGACCTATCACAGAGAAACCTGCGAATAACCAACTAAGGGCAAACAAAATCCCCCCCGCCAAACCTGGCAACGCTAAATCTCGTGGAAACCAATCTAGAAACCCCTCAACGCCTTGCATCTGAATCACGACCTCACCCATACCACCCAGTGACACAATCGCCACGATCATAAGCAGAGCCATGGCTAGAATCATCACTGCAGACTGAGCAGCATCCGTCCAGATAGAAGCCCGAATGCCCCCTGCAAAACAATACAAGGTCACCAATACCGCACCCAGTACTGCGCCAGCCCATAACGGCCAATCGAAAAGTACATGCAAAGCTTTACTGCCCGCAACCAATTGCGCACTGGCATAAGCAAGTAAGAAGAACAAAGAAATTATGCCGATTAGACGCTGTAAGCGAGAGTTGTCCGCGCCGTACCAATGGCTAAGTACACCGGCATAACTGACTTCTCCGGTTCTTGTAACCGCACTCTTAAGACGAGAGTGAACAAACAAAGAAGATAAGAAATCCCCAAGAATCCAGCCGATCATCAACCAAATAGAGGCAAGCCCAGTCGCATAGGTATAACCAATGACCCCAATAAACATGTAGCCGCTATTATTGGTCGCCACCGCAGACAACCCCACCAGCCAAGGTTTCACTGAACCGCTAGCAAGATAATAATCTTGGGCTGTACCACGACTTTTCCAAGCCGATGACAGACCAATCAGGGTAAAACCAACTAAAAATGCGATAAAAGAAATAATCATAGTGACAACCAAAGTGCTAGCCAAAGTGATAAGCACCCCAATAAAAGTTGGGCAGAGGTAGGCGGTAATAGTCCGTAATTCATGACACATCCTTGATATTCAATTCTTCTGAATAGTATTTTTATTATTTTTGCTAGTGCGAGTAAAGAACTCAGTCCAAACTTTGCTTAATTGTGTGTATTTGCTCAGGGCTAGTGTGCATCTTAAAGGTGCTTGATGATGCCTCTACCGTAATTGCAACGAGCATCCCTGTCAGCATGATACCAAACGTGCCAAGAATGATTGATATCACTCTTGATCTTTTTTTCAGCGGCTTTATATCACCGTAACCAATCGTCAGAGCCGTAATAAAAGCCCAATAAAGAGAATCAAACTTAGTCCATGATTCAATTCGACCGACAATAAGCCCCAAAGTAACGATAATAAGAGACATCATTATCATAATAGGAGCCATCAAATAGAGACCCCACATTAAAATTTTAATAAACGTAATGGTAAATTCCATTATACCAACCTTTAATTTCTGATATTACACCCACGCAAAAAATCACACAATTAAGTGCGTTCAAACAGGTGTTTTTTAGAGAGGATGAAACAGAGCGTTCAGTAAATACCAAGCTAAAGCGACGACTAACGCCAATCGCTTTTAACCCGGAATTAATACTTACAGATCAAGATTACGCTTTAAAACCTTAGATGACGTAATGATTCGCGTCGTACGGTACAGCTCTGGGTGCTTTTCTTCATCGCTATAACGCATAGGTTCGCCGGACGTTGGACTAACAAACCAAGAGACCTCCGGGCGAGCATCACCTAGCTCTTTTTTAAACGCTTGCGGAGTAATACCTACCGCTTCAGCTGCCGCATTGAAAGTACAGCGAGTTTTTACTTCGTTTATGTAATCAACTATCAGGGTAATTTTGGCTTGCACTACAAGGTGCTCCTTGTAAAAGTAACGATTTATTTATAAGACAATACATTATAACGAACTATCGGAGAAAAAGGGGGAATATTCGGTTTTTACTTCACACTTCCCCCATTAGCACTACACTGCAAGGCCTCTGGCGCGTTTAAACTCGCAAGAAGCCATTGCATAGTGATATTAGTAAAGAGCCTTAAATCGTGCTTTTAGGCGCTTTCAATTCGGTCAACAAGTCATGAATCTCGGCTTTCAAATTCTTATCTTCAATGTCACCACAAGAAACGATTTTAGCTTTTTCTAAGCAGGCAATGGCGCCTTCTTCATCACCGAGCTCAATTTTCATAGTCGCGGTTGAATAGCCAATCGAACAACAAAAATCGACCGAGTTAATCGCTTCCGCTTTAACCAAAGCCTTATCATAGACAGTAACGGCTAATGCTAAATCTTCGGTAAAGTCAGCAAGGGTTTCCCACTGCACCGGATGATCTTTTGCTGTGCCTTCATGCGCTTCACATACTTGCTGCAATTGTGCATAGCACTTATCAAAACCTTCTTGATCTTCGTACTCAGAAGCTCTCAATAAGTCTTTAGCCAAGGTATGTACTTGCTTATAGATTTTCGTATTCATGACCATGGGGCCGACCTTCTCATTCACTGATGCAAAAATAGGGCTAATTATAGCCTTTCAACCGACCGATGTATAAGCATAGCTAACAGCTACTTACTCAGGAGCAATAAGCGCCGCTGCTGTGGCCAAGTGAACAAAAGCGCGATACGAATGGTAGTCTTGCATAAAGTTATTACGGTAAGTCATTTGACGAGTAATGTGCAATAACGCTGGAGCCGCTGGATCTAACTCGCCTTCGTCCCAATCCCAGCGCCAGTTTTTCCAATCGGTAGGCATAGCGGCAAACGAAGCCAAACTAATCGCATCCGATCCAGACTGCGCGCTGCTATGATCATTGTGGCCTAAAACATTATTGACCAGTGAGTAATACGGAGCTTTATTACGCCCGTATTCATCAGCAATACTATGGGCATAGGTCAGATTATTTAGGTAATACCAAACACTGCCACTTTCACCGTCATTACCAACACCCCATTTATCACCACCTTGGCTAATAATATCGGCAGCATCTAGAATCAGCTTTGCGCTACGGCTATCCCCCGTCAGTTCATGGTGATACATCAATCCTGCTGCACCGCGTACAAAGTAACCAAAAGATTCCCCTAACGAACTATCGCCTAATTCATTATCCACCCCGTCATTAGCAAAGGTATCTTGCACTAAAATTTCTAAGCGATCGTTGAAGCGGTTAAAGGCTGCTGGCTGGTCGTAAAAAACGGCGGCAGCACGAGTTAATACATCAATACCATTAACCAATGCGGTATGGCTTGGAGTCCCGATTGAATAACGTGTCATAAACGCAGCCGCTTCAAATAAGGTTTCTTTCGCGCGACCATCGCCGGTTAAATAATAATACGTTTCGATACCCGCAACATGAGAATACTCTGGCTGCTGCCCATAACCCGACCAAGCATCTACCCCATGGCGATGCATTGAACCCACCGCGAACTCGCGATTACGACCACCTGCCATAGATTCGTCAGAGTGTTTAGTGGCATCACCATAATGAATCATCTGTAAGTCTTGACTGTGTTTAGCCAGTGCACTGGCATCAGTGAATAAATCACGACTAGGATTGCGCAAAAATTGCAGCCAAAGTTGATTGCTTGGCTCACCTGAATTACCCGACCAACCGTAACGCCCCTGCTCAGACCACGTACAATCCGCACTATGACCCGGTGCACAGCCGCCCTTAAAATAACCACGAATATCGCCATAGTTAAGCATGCCATACCAGTTGAATTGCTTACGCTGATTGAAGCGCATGAAATCTTCGATCACTTTTAATTTACGATCAATACGAAAGTGACGCTCGGAAATTTCCTTGTCAGTATTAAAAGAAAAATCACCCACCCCCATAACCTTTGCAGCAGAATACCAATCGCCATCAGCCAGCGCTAAAAGTGGACCCGCGTTAACTTGCCGAGCAAGATTTTCAGTAAATATTTGATTTAAATTACCCATACCAAAGTCGATAACAAACGTATCTGTTTTTGAAAGTCCTTGCGAGCTGCGGTTTTTGGTAATACTGGACGTTTCGCCGTTGTCACTATCAATTGATGATGAATAACGCGCTAGGTTAAGAGCGGGCGCGGAGCTGGGGTAAAGTTGAATATCGATACCCTTAGTCGTTGCTACTAAACCTTTGGGGAAATTCTCGGCCATGTCTTTTAATACTACCGAGATATTTGTTTTACTATTTTGACGGGTGATATAACCGTTTGCTTGGCCAGCGACATTAGCGGCGCCTGGAGTATTGTAAGTTGCATATTCTAGGTGAGTAACCTCCCCAGTACTCGCGGCAATACCTTCAATAAGAGTGCTGGTGCCGGCATAAGGTAAGCGGAAACCATAATCGCTAATCTGGTCATTGCCGGTACCGGTAAAGACTAAGGTATGGTCAATTTTTAACTGACTCTGGCCACGATAAGCATGTACGCGAGTAATAAACGACGAATACGCAATACCATTATCATCTAAATGCGTACCGGAAATACGAATAACCGCATGCAGATCGCCCTGCTCTTCTATCGTCACCGATAAATCCCAGAGGCCGTATTGATTAAAGTCTTCACCCCAGTCATTAGCGATATAGCTTTCATATTTTTTAATTGGATCGTTGGCCGCAGGAACTGAATTTGAGGTTAATAAACCAGCAAAGTGCGTTTCACCCGCCACTGAAATCCATGGACCACGATCGGTAATTCCGCCCACAGGTGCAGCGATTAAAGTATGAGTTTCTCCTGCCTCAGTCAGTATTGCACTGTGAATAATACCGCCATTTTTTTTAGGCACAGAAAACTGCAATGGGCCGGTATCGATATTGATAAAATCAGCGGTTTGACTGATCCTTAATGGGCTGTCATTGGTAATTGCACTGGCAGCATATTTAAGCTGCAAGCTTTTATTCTCTTCTGCGGCCAATGAAATTTGCGTATCCAGCAGCAACCAGCGTACCGAGCCATCGTCCCATAAAGAAAGAGGACGAGTCTGCAGAGGCAGAGGGGTATTTGATCCAGCCGTCGTTAATTGAATGGCATCGTCTGCTTGCACCAAGCCTTTTGGAAAAGGAACTCCAGTACGAACAATTTGATTATCTCGAACTGAATTAGCCGGCTCTTTAACAGTAAGAGTGACCAGCGGATCGGTTAAATTAGCAATAGCAAAGCTAATCATAAAATCTACACCGGTCGTATTCCCCGCTACATCTGCGCAGCGAATATAATAGTGACAGTCAGTACCTTGAGTAAGACCCGTTTAGCTTGCTTGGTGTTGCTTCTGGCTGCTTATACTTGAGGTGCTGAGCGTGCTTGCCATATCAGCATACAAGGTATCGGCCTGTTCACTAAACTTACAACTTGCAGGCTCGTCAGTATTAATACTAAGCACTGTATTCGTGGTATTTAACGATAACACTCCACTTGGACTTGGATTGGAAATACGCGGGGCGGTTACATCATCGCCATAGGTTATTAATAACTTAGGGTGATTGTCACTATTACTGCTATTCGCCGAGTAAATATTATGACGACCATTACCTCCCGCACCCGAGGTATTTTGAATAACAAAACCCATCGCTTGGTTTGCATCCCAGCTAGAGTTTGAAACAATGGCTTGAATTAGCTTGGCTAAGTCTGGTGTTTGCCAGTTATTTGCAGATCTATTCCACTGCTCCTGCGCCGATAAGACAGCGCGGTCTTGGCCGAGATCACCGACCGAAAAAGTAGTTTGTGAAAGTGGATTTATTGCCTTAATAGTTAGGTCGAGCGTAGCACTGTCGCTAGGTTCTTCCGTATGTTTGGTGAAAACAATTTTGGCCGTTAGAATATTCTGACCCGGGGCAATATTCACTTCACGAAACATATAAGATGAAATGTAATCTCTGTCTTCGTTGCCAGCGGCGCCTAATCTGATGAAATCATTATCAACATTGTCTGCTTCCCAGTCGCTATTCCCGTACTTCCCCCAACTGTAACCATCATCACTCCCTTGACTGATACTGACCGGATCCAGCACTGTGGGCTCTGGAGTGGGTGCGGGTTCTGGACTCGGTTCTGGATTCGGCCCTGGAATTTGCTCTTTATTAAAATCAACAGGTTCCTCTTCAGTCTCGCTAACACTACACGCAGTGGTAAATACCAAGATAAAACTGAGCATTATAAATTGGATATAGGATTTCAATCTTGGTATGGCGATGTTCATTATTCTCTCCGAGCTAGGAATCTAACTGACGGAACTATAGTAGGTAACTAAGGTGAAATATTCTGAGGGCTAATACGCAAAACGACCTGAGCTATTATTATTATTTTCGAGACCGAGTAATGCTTTACCACTAACATCAGGAATCTTTACTCCTTAATGCCCCTGCGATTAATATTCTGTCCTATTATTCACAACACCTGTTTCAACACCTGCTTCAGCATCCTCGTCAGACATTTTTTTCCAATTATGAAACCAACGAATTAATTCATTCTTAGGTTTGGGCTTAGAGATCAAATAGCCTTGCAGCAACATCCTAGTTTTTAAGCTTTTTAGATACTCATACTCTTCATGGGTTTCTATGCCTTCTGCAACAAGTTCGCAATGATATTTTTGAGTGATATCTACCAAGGTATTAACGATAACTTGTGAAAAGTAATCTTTATGAATATCGGTAATAAAGCTGCGATCAATTTTAATTTCACTAAAGGGCAAGCTCTTTAGCTGCGTTACATTGGTGAACCCGGTACCAAAATCATCCAGCGATACCCCATAACCCTTCATGCGTAAGCGATTTAATGTCTCTAGCTGATTCGGCGATTGCAGCGCCCACTCCTCAGTCACCTCAATGACTATTTGACTGGGGCCAATGTCATACTGACTAAATAAAGAATCCAACTTCTTGGGCATTTCAAGGTCGTTTAATTGTACCGGCGAAAGATTAAAAGCAAGGGCTAATGACTTGCCAAAAGATTCTCGCATCTCCTTGTAATCTATAATCGACTTAGCAAGTAGCTGAAAGGTAAGCGCATCAATCAAGTTATTATCTTCAGCACATTTAATAAAACGTATAGGAAGAATGCTATCCCCATGCCCTGGATTATCAATTCGAGCTAACACTTCAATACTGTGGACTTCGTTAGTATTACTATCAATTTTAGGCTGGTAATACGGAACAATACGTTGCTCGCTAATCGCCTGCTCAAGCTCTGCTTTGCTAAGAGGTAATTGACTCGTATCAAGATGATCATTGAAATAATGAAATTTCGTTAGAATATGCTCTAACTCTTCCACCCTAATAGGCTTAACAATGTTGCCAATCAAGTGGACTTTATTCTGCCGAGCTATATCAGATGCAAGATTAATCACCCTGATTTCCATGCCCGATATAATGACGATGCTGCCCTTGAAGTCTTGATTACCAAGATGTCGAATCAGCTCCATGCCATCCATTTCAGGCATATTTAGATCAACAAAGAGCAGTTGGTAATAATCAGGGCGACTATTAATCATGAGCAAGGCCTCTAGCCCCGTGCCGCAATGAGCAATACCAGCTACGCCTAACTGATTTAAAATAGCATCAAGGACCACTCTTATGGATTTTGAATCATCCACAATAATTGTATTAACATTCTGTTGCGCCATGCTGATACCTTTGTTTGCTAGTGTCTTACCTACTAGTGCCTAAGTCGACTTATTCAGCATAGATGCAAACAATAGACTTACCAAACATATGGGTATATCCAGAAGTTATTAGATTTATTCTGTTATATAAAAAGTGATGACGTAATTCCTAACGCGGGCTACCAAAAACTTGAGTCCAATAATAAGAGTATTCAGACTCTGTCGTTATTACCACAGCAGATCCAAATTCAGTAAACCTAGCAGACATGATATTGCTGCAATGACCAGGGCTGTTTAGCCACCCCGTCATCACCTGAGTGATGGTTGTTTGACCAGCCGCAATATTCTCCCCCACACTACTCCATTCATAATCACTAGCCGTTGCTCGATCACCAACACTCAAACCGTTGGAACCGGTATGGCTAAAAAAATCAACCAAAGCCATATCATTGGAATGAAGCTGAGCGGCACCGCGTAATTGGCAGCTCCAGCTGAGCTCAGCAACCGCTGGCATAGCATCGTCACCACAAGAACGACTACTGCCCCGCGCTTGATTCACCTGATTCAACATCTCTTGCTGATCTGGAGTGATCTCACACTCCTGCTCCGAACCGCCGTCAGAGCCGTCGCCTCCACAAGCACTGAGCAGCAACAGAAAAATAAACGTAATAAGGTATTGAACGGGATTAGATATATTCATATTGATCATTTAAATCGAGAGAGTTTGTATCTGTGCAGTATAGTCGTTTTGCTGAGACTGTTTATGTGACAGGTTCTCACCTACATAAAACTGGGTGGCGACATACGACTTACTATAGAAACCGCTCCAGATTTCAAATTATAATGGAATTTAAAGCCAAAATTAATCTGTGAACTAGCATCATAAACAAAGGCAATCTGTACCACTTCTTCTGAGACTTGATAAATATTAGGTGATTTTTCAAACACAACATCCGCTAAATTGATTTTTTCATTAAAGCGCTCATCAATAACAAGTACAGGCCTATGCTTGAGAAGAGACTGCTGAATAGCGTCTAATTCATCTGCAAAATACCCAACACCTGGGTAAGGCCCTTTTTTTACAATAACCGCTTCCTCACTATCCTTAGAGTCATAATCAGAGCCATAATCAGGCTCAGCCCAATAACGTAAACTTGCACCCCGATCTCGCTCTGAGAACTCCATACCGCCTTCTAAAAGCTTCATTGAAAGCTCGTATATACTTTCGAACTGCACACCCTGAGGAATATAAATAACATCACCCTCATACGACAAAACACCAACGACCCTTGGTACGCTATAACCCGTGCTTTCTTGCACCGTTACACTGGCTAATTCGAAGTCATAACCGTTAATGTAACCATTTTTCCCTAGCGTTTCTAAGAATTTCTCACGAAACAAATTTTCATACTGCATCATTTTAGATTCAACTGTTAACGCTTACCACTGCGGCGAACAGAAGCACTAGTGAAGTGCTTACGCTTTAGTAATTTACCAAACTTAAAAGCATTTCGTTCTTCATTCGTCAGTGAAATTAAATAGCGACCAGAGAATAGATCGTAACTTGTAATGGCGGCATACCAAGGAGTATCTGCATTAACAAACTGAGCCATATGACCTTCTGATAAGCGCCATAATTGACCACGATTGTCATAATGATCCGCTACAGCAACCTGCCAGCTATCTTCATCAAGAAATAAAGTACGCTTGCTATAAATGTGACGCGTACCTTCTTTCAACGTAGCTTCAACCTGCCAAACACGATGCAATTCATAACGTGTATTCTTTTGATCGATATGATTTTTTGCAATGATATCATCGTACTCCACGTCCTTATCCATCATTTGATAAGCATTGTAGGGAATATATAACTCTTTTTTACCGACTAGCGTCCAATCATAGCGATCAGGAGCGCCGCTAAACATATCGGTCTGATCTACCGTTTGTAAGCCATCCAAACCAGGGGCGTCATAAGCAACCTGAGGAGCACGTCTAATTCGTCGTTGACCTGCATTATAAATCCAAGCTTTACGGGGTTCTTTAACCTGATCAATCGTTTCGTGGATTAATAATATATTTCCACTTAAGCGCGCAGGAGATTTTGTTGTTCCGGTATAATAAAACAAGATATTTTCATCCAATTCTTTATCACTACCCCCCTTCAAATATTGCGGAGGCGTTAGCTGCGCATTAATTACTACTGGAGAAAAAGAACCGTCACTTTGCACAGGTATAATCGCTTGATTAATTTCAACACTACCACCACGGAAACGAGTGATATGATTCCACACAACTTCCAATCCACTTGCGGGAATAGGAAAAGGTAAGACCTCATCAAAGTTTTTTAAGCCATTTCCACCATCAACCAACTCCGCTGTCACTGCATTCTTTTTCGCTTTAGCCTCAATTGACTCAGGCATACTCGCCGTACGATGAGACGTATAGACCGGCATCGTGTAACTCTCTGGATATTTGGCAAACATCGCTAACTGACCGGGGCTTAGATTTTCTTTGTATTCAGCTAAATTTTTCGCAGTAATTATAAATAA
This sequence comes from Oleispira sp., assembly GCA_016765295.1. GTDB lineage: Bacteria > Pseudomonadota > Gammaproteobacteria > Pseudomonadales > Oceanobacteraceae > Oleispira. The sequence goes on along the minus strand of JAESQF010000054.1, from coordinate 6,719 downwards.
TGGTTTTTCTTTAGCAAAAACATTCTGATAGATATCAGCTTCACTATTTTGTGTTAAGCCCCCAGCATAAGAAGGAATCGTACCTGCTGTGTTGCCTTGTGCTTGAGCGCCAACAGCTGTTAATTCTTCACCCAGTGCCTTCGCAACTTCCGAAGACACCTTCGCCTCTGACAAACCACTTACCAATAGCATCATAATAGATAGTGTAACTACGTTTTTCATTGTCATTTCCTCCAGTATCAGCTCAAGAGCTGACGGGTATGTTAAACATATATTTGAATCAGCACTGCATAGTGAACGTAGTGATACGAAATATCGGCCCGAATCGAACTGCGTTTTACCACCAGAATAACCACATAGATACCATCCTAATCGATTTTTACTCAGCTGTAAAAATCGGCTAATGTGTAAATTACATAATAGTGATGACATAACGAAAGTAATGAGAACAACGCCGAAAACACATAAGAAGGATGTTCACCAAGGACATCAATACACGGATTCAAACAGGATTATTGTTCCAACGAACTCAGTATTTTTCTAATCTAAATTATTAAGCAGAGGAAGGTAAACATCAGTAATCATATCCGATTCCTGAACATGAGGCCCGACATTAACGTAGTGAAAAAACACAGGGAACTCAGCAAGCTGCTCACCACTACTGGCAAGCCACTCGTCATAAAGGTATCTAGCAGCAGTAACATTCTCGCGTGAACCCAAGTGTCTAACCTTTGCACATCGAAGAGCAGGAATAGTTTTATTCACCACCCCAAATGAGTTAGCTGAAACCTCTTGCAGTACCGATACGCAAAGATCAATACGATATTCTGAGGAAGATACCTGGTTAGGGTCATTATAATGAATGCCATAGCTTTTATGCAGGTCAGAAGGTGGCAGCTTGTTAGCCATGCGCCACGCTACCAGTTTTTTAACAGATTCGTATTCCTTCTCAGGAGCACCGAAATGCTCAACCACAGCAATTTTAGTTTCTGGAAAATCTACAATTTCAATATTCATTCACTATCTTCCCTACGCAACAACCCGTGATAACAGACCAAAGAACCTATAATAGGTAGCGAGAACTCAACATAAAAACGATATTGACCATTTTCAATCACTTTATAAGCATTCGCTTGAGGCGTTAACCAAAGCGGTATCGGTAAACCGAGAAAGTTAATCTTTAGGCAGCTACTGTAACAATGGATGCAGATCACCGAACTAATTCGCAACTAACTTATTTGGCATATTGATCTCTTAAACATCTACTGAATTAGAATTCAAATATGATCTTTTATAAAAATAAAGACTTAAAAAAGCGACAGGAACTATAAATAAAGTAAACATCAACGCTATCTTTAACATTGCTTTATAGTCCGTATCACTCTGAAAACTTAGAAGCATAGCTATAACTATCGGCATTGACAACATCACTAAAAACACGTGTGCTTTAAAATCAGTCTTAAAGTATCTATTTGACATATTGAATAAAACAGACCAAAAAAGAGCACCTGTAAAGCCAAACAATACCAAGCCCAACAAAGCTATAATTAATGACACTAGCAGAACCTCAAAAAAAACAAACGAATCAGAACTGAATGAATAGATTGCCACAACAAATGAAGTGAGAACGGATATTGTTAATAGGGAAAAAAATATGGAAGTCAAAATTCTGAAATATAAGATCATAATGTAATATCAAATCCTTGATCGACACATGCAAACACAGGAGGTCGTTAAGCATAGGTAAATAATACAAAGAAACCGGGGCAGTGACCACTCACACACGGAGCTACTATTACAACTTCGATAAGCAGTTACTGCCGATTCACCTACAGTCTCTTAATTTCTCTTACTCATCAACCATTAACATGAGTACTTCTTTTAAATTCAACCCCATACTTTCAGCAATACGTGAAAATCTAGCAGGATCAACCTTATGAACTCTTCGTAACCCAGAAGATATGGCTCCTGGACTGGCATTATTAGTATCCATAATCAATAAAAATAGAATACTTAAAGCCTCATCACTTGTTGTACTATAAATCGACAACAACTTTAAAACAGGACTACCTAGTGATATCCAATTCGAATCATTTCTCGCTAATAATGGTAAGTTACTTTTTGAGCTATCGATAAAACTTACAATATAGCTTTCTTCTTGAGTTCTTTTAGCTAACACGAACTCAAAAAGGTATCGTTTTACTAAATCACTCTCAGCCCTATAGTCCTGTTCAATTCTTACGATAGAGACGTCATTCAATTCCATATTCGAAAGAATAATAAAGGCAGCATACATTTCTTTGCTATCTGTACTATTCGTGTGTTTATAAACATCGTCCAGCAACGTATTACTACAGCCTGATAGTAAACAGACAGAAAAAAACCAATAAAGCTTATAATTCATACTTAATCCATTTACTTTAAATTAACTACTCAGGCCGTGGATCCCCATACACTTTAAAATACTGATGAAATAGATGTTTCCTGGCAACCCCTTTAGGAGACGACATAAATGGCAGTGAAAACACCTTATCCTCCAATATATCAACTCTCCATTCATTGCCACCAATAAAGTTGAATGTTATCTCACTGGGTCCTTTTACGTTATGATTTTTAAAAGAACCAGTTGAATACATCCCTCCAATTGTTGCGGAGTCAATAATGTTTAAATCAGATCCTAGAAGGTGGATATGAAGCATATCCTCACCAGGAATATCGTCTGTCATAAAAACAAGATACTTTTCTCCAACCCTAAGACAAAGCTCTAAATAAGCACCTTCGATATCCTTTTGAGTCTGCTTACCATCTAACAATATATAACTATCATTTGAGGTCGACGGCCTTGTACTAAACTCTTGTTCTGTTAACGCTCTCATACTTTTCACCAAATCATGCCTACACCAAAGGCCGCTAGACCTCCACCAACAAATGCTCCAACTGTCACACAAACAGGAGCGCCAGGACCACAAATCAACCCTGCTGCGGCACCGCCAGCGATACCGCCACCAATCCCCACGCCAGTTATCACAATTTCTTTTCCTGCAGCATCAAATTTATTCTCAGCAGTAGCTACCGTATATACAGATAATGCGATAGATAAAAATATTAATCCTCTACCCGCATAAGATGAAGTTTTCATCTGCGCAGTAACTTTGGGATTAGATTTTCCTGCCGACTTTACAATTTCCGAATATACTTTGTTTTGATCTACCTTAGAAAGGCCAGCAAACACAGCCCCCCTACCGTGCAGCTGTTGTGTTTTTCTTGCAACTAATTCATTCAGCGTCTTCCCTTCTTTCTTAAGCCGCTGCGCCATTGCCAAGCCTACAGGGGTACTTCTAGATCTGATAACCTCCATAACAATATTTCGAGTATCTTGAGCTTGAGTTGCTGCAGTTAACCAGCTAATTTTTCCCGAACTCGCACTTAACCTCAACTCAGAGGACATAGCAAATATCTGTTTTGTATATGCCCGACGAGCTTCAGAATCTAAAGTTGCATGAACACCAATATTTGCTATTTCAGACTCCAATCCTCTAATCGTCGCTTCAAATATTTCATTATAATCCTGATCTTCATTCTGCATATTACTCTCCGTAGTATAATTTATTGGTTCCAACCAATATTCATCTTTACTGCACAAAAATTAAGCACTTACCTATATATTTTCTAAATAACCAAAATAGTACAGTATTTCAAAGCTCTAATCCCAGCCCACTCAATCATAGGTGATTTTACAAGTTCTTTTAATTAATAGAAGTGAAGTCGGTAATACAATTTGAAAACTAATAACAAAGTGCAACCTTAAACGTATGACACTTAAATCATCATATATCCCATATAAAATACCTAGAAGGATGGATGCTCCTTCCTCATCAGCCCAACCCAGCCCGACCACCCTCAGACCACAACAACCCAGCAATCACCATACTCAAATCCATACTCTCCCCCGACCACTTAGTAACCGCCGTCGTCGCAGTAATAACCTCACTCACATCCTCCTCCAACCGCTTCTCCAACTCAGCAAAACCACAACAAGCACAGGTAAACTCAGCGGGGTTAGCCGCAATCACAAAATCTTCCGTACGATTAATAGGCGAATTAAAATAACGATCAACTGTCGAGAAACACAAACGTTCCCTAAAGTGCACAGCCTTACCACCCCCCTGTTCTTTAGAGCTAATAGGATTAACAGAAAGGAAAAAAGCACCCCGATGCAACTCCCTATGGTGATACCGACACAGCGTCACCAAATTATCCAACTTAGTCTCACCGCCATCGGCCCAATGCTTAATATGATGCCCCTCAACATAACGGTTTTCACAACAGCCCGGAAACTGACAACCGCCATCACGAATTGCCAACGCCCGTGACATCGCAATCGGAATAATTCGAGACCGACGGCCAATGTCCAAAACATTACCCGCGCTATCCTCCCTAACAACCAGCAACCCCGCATCACAGGCCAAACGCCTAGCCGCATCCGGTAATAACCACCGCCCACCTAGGTTGGCATCCGAATTAGTATCTTGATGATTAGCGCCATCACCAGCCTGCACATGTAATACAAGCTGACAACGATCTGCGGCCTTAGCAGCAAAAAGGTTTGAAGACGCATCTTTATTCGAAGCCAAATAATGCTCAGACAAAGCAACCAAGGCATCCGCACGGCGCTGAGGAAAAGTCAGCTTGTCTGGTTTATAAGAATCTTCATCTGAATCTTGCGAAAACGTTTCCGCGGAGGGCGTGTGAAAACCAAGAAGTTCGAATTACAGTCCTAAATACATTGTTTCTAGCGTCCTACAGGCGAGTCACTTCTGCCTTCACTGAAATTTAAAATATAAACGACGATATCAATAATTCAATTTTCATTTATAACAGCACCTTTGAGCCACACACTAACCAACAAGACATCGTTTTCTTAACCAGTACTCCCCAGCAACATTAATAACTTGGGAACGCCATGAATTTCAAACATTCGCTTAATATTGTACGTAGTAATCACCATCGCGATCTCTGACTTCGCGCGATTTATACCTCGACATAAAAATCTTCGAAATCCCATTGCCTGTTTTAATATACCAAAGGGGCGTTCAACAATTCCCATTCGCTGATTCATTAAATCAGGATTAGCTTTCTGACGGGCTTCCGATCGGTTGTAAGCATCCTCAAAAAAATGTCGTGTGATTGTACGAGTGCTGGCCTTGGTACATTGAGACTGTAATTCGCAACTGTTGCAGCCTTTTCGTTTATACAGATAGAGATTACGCCGCTTATCACTACCTGAGCGACACAAAATCTCTCCAGCAGGACAAATAAAACTATCATTTTTAGAAATATATTTAAAATCTTTTTTCTGATAAAGATCTTTATTACTACTAGGAATTTTTCTACGAGGAACGGTTGCTGTAATTCCGAGTAGTTCACACGAATTTAGATGCTCCCCGTTGCTATAACCCGCATCAGCAAGTACTTCCAGAGTTTCTACACCTAATACTTTTTTTGATGCTTCTGCCATTGGTAGTAACTGCCTAAAATCACCACCTTCGTCTGTTAGATCATGATGCACAATCAAGCCAGTATTGGCATCAACGGCATTCTGTAAATTATAACCGAGCACCATTCCATCGCGGCCTGAGCGCATGATTTTAGCATCAGGTTCAGTCTCACAATGTTGATTGCTACCCATCTCATCCATTGTGGCTTCACGGATATCTAATTTATCTTTTTTAATTTTTAGGTTTTTTAGAGCTTCTAATACTTGGCTTCGATCTATCTTTCTCTCTTCATCCTTTTTATCAGAATGTTCAAGGAGATTCAGGTATTTATCAACTTTTTCTTCTATCAGCTTGCGATCACGCTGCAAATGAGTACGCATCAATGCTTGATCTTTACTGGCAGCAGCCTTGAATTTACTACCATCAATTGCAATTAGGCGCGTGTTTAGCAAACCTGCCTGACGACAAAACTGGATAAATGCACGACACGCTCCGCGCACAGCTGGACCATTATCCTTTCTGAAATCAGCAATGGTTTTGAAGTCAGGGGCGAGTCGTCGCATAAGCCAAAAAACTTCTAGATTACGATTACACTCTTTTTCTAGCCGACGACTAGTACTTATTTGGTTGAGGTAGCCGTATAAATATAACTTGAGTAAATCACCAGGATGGTAAGGTTTTCGTCCCGTTAATTTAGTTTGAGCTTTGCTAAACCCTAGCTTTTGAAAATTAAGAGAGTCAACGAAGGCATCAATAACACGAACCGGATGGTCATCTGCTACGAAATCATCAATGGCGTCTGGAAGTAAAGTAGTTTGAAATCTATCTTCACCGTTTTTATGTCGCATCACTATATTATTCTTATTTCCGAAGTGCGTATTGTGCCTGAAATGATGCGTTTTCACACGGCCTCAGCTGAAACGTTTTCTCTCGATAAACAGGAAGAGAAACTTACCTTTCCTCAGCGCAGGGCAGATGCGTTAATCGCAATGACAGAGCATTATCTTGCTAACCCTGATCTTGAATCGTTAAAAGGTGCAGAACGTTGCCAATTAATTATGCATGTACGGGCAGGGGCAGGCCATAAAACAGGAACTCCATTAGATACTGAGCTAGATGGCAGGTGGTTAATACCCACTGCAGCAAGGCGCATGGCGTGTGATGCGGGCTTACTGGTGGTAGAAGAGGATGAGGTCGGTAATGTATTGAACATAGGCCGTC
>JAESQF010000007.1 GCA_016765295.1 Oleispira sp. | reverse complement strand
TTATTTAGACTTTAGGCTTGTTCTAAATTCTCAACAACTATTATATATTTAATTCATTATAAGTTGCTAAAGAATGTTAACCATGCTGGAATTAAGCCAGTAAAAAAGCAAACTATTACAAATGAACTAATAAAAGAGAATTTTAAAGAAATATTTTTCATTTGCTTTGCCTCATTTGCGCCAATTATATACCCAAGAACACTCGCATCCGAAAGTTTTTAAAAATCGGCAAAAACGATCTGTCACACCCTGAGAACAGGCACCGTTTTTCGATTTAGCCAGAAAATAAGTCGGCTGCATAATAAAATTCGGCTTGTGGCCGGCCCCTGATTCTTTTCGCCCCTTGGCCTACTTGATTGCAGACATAGTCCAGAGTGAGATAAAAAGACAGGCATATCCTTATTTTCTCCACAAAATTGGAAAAGGCATGTTTCTTCTTGGCAATCGTCCTGACGATGAGCTGAAGCAGTAAATAGGTTGTCAATGCTATGTATATTTGCGATTTTACGGCATTTTCACTTGTTCCCACAAAAGTCTTTATCTGCAGGTTCTGCTTAATGGCCTTGAAGAACAGTTCTATGTCCCATCGTTTTTTGTAAAGGTCGGCAATGGTTCTAGCGGTCCAGTCTAATTGATTGGTAATGATTTCAATGACCTTATTCTCGTCTGGTTTATAAACATGCACCAATCGCAATTCTACATGGTCGATTCCTGTTTTAACAGCCTTCTTGCTAGAGAGGGTTATAATCTCATCTTTTAGAACATCCTGATCTTGATCTTTGGGCAGTTCCAGTTCTCGGATAGTCTCGAATACGGTATTGGTCTTGATGCGGGTAACAAAAACATTCTCTGCCCTTATTCTTTGTAACATTAATTGAAAATCAAAATAGGCCCTATCTTCTACTACTATGGTTCCTTTGGCGAAGACCAATTGCTCTAGGCCGTACCTGTCATGGAGCTTGGCAGGGGTGATATTAACGATATCGGGAATCATCATAGTGTCGTCCCAACAGGTGTGTATCTTTATACCCCCTTTTGCTGTCCGAAACTTTGCCCAGTCAAACATGGATAGACACAAGCTTATAATGGTACTATCTATCAATTTTATGCTGCGGTCTTTGATTTCTTTGATAATATGGGATTCATGCCGCTTTGAAAGGAGATGCCCATAATGGGTCAATAGCCTGTGATAAAGACTCTCAAACACTTTATAATCTCTATTCTTATTACCGTCGCTCATGGTGGAACGTGCTGGGCTTTGGTCAAGACCCAGACTTGAGATGAATGTCCCACTAACCCCAATGCCCGTAGAAATATCACTTAAAGTAAAACACTTGTTCAGCTGTCCGAAAGTTAAAGCTACAAATTGATCGTAGGTCTTATACCTACTACTACCTTTGTCGCTTTTATGTTCTGCGGTGCAACGAGAAAGTATCCAACGGGGAACCAAATCTATTATTTGTCGGATTAAAGGGGTATTCGTATTTTTAGTGCGCTTGAAGAGTCCCATAAAATGTATTTAAAGTTTGCAAACCAAAAATACGGGATTCTCAAGCTATTTTTTTAAAGCAACTTTCGGATAGTTGTGACCCAAGAATAAAGAAAACAGTCACAACAATTGCAAAGGTAAATTGACCCATATTTGCTTCAAGAAACTTAAATAAGATACCATAAACAAACAGGAGTGGTATGAATAAAAGATAAGGTAATTTTTCATTCATTTTAGACATTCTGAACATCGTTTTTTAACCTAGGAAATACTTAAATCCAAAAATTATAATACCAGCAATAATTGGCCCTTTCAAATAAGCCAATTTACCCATATACCTTTCCGGAACACTAAAGACGGAAATCCAGCCAATCATCATTCCTAAAATAAAGTTTATTCCCAGGGCAAGAATNCCATTCCAAAAACCAAATTTCAATCCAATATAAATAACAGGTGCGAATAGAAAAAATGTACTCCAAAGTTTTTGTCTTGGTTTCATATTTCAATTTTATTAATAGGCAACGTGATTATTTTTCTCCAGTTCCAAAATGTACAGGACAAAGTTTACCAATTGCAAGATTTTCAAGCAGCCCTCTTAATCTGGCATCATCGTCAATTTCAATATACCTGAATTTATAATTCTCCCTCAAGTTTATTTTATTTGGTTTAAGATATTTATTCCTAAATGAAGATGTACCAGTGAGATGATCGCATAGCCTTTGGTTAATTCCTTTTTTCCCTCTATAAGTACGTCCAACATGAAGTACCGAATCTTTCTCGTTATAAATTATATAAACTCCTTTAGCATCAGTTACTTGAACCTTGCCTGTAACAGGAAACTTATACTGATCTGAACTGATTAACTCTTTATAAAGCTCTTCAACTTGCTTAGGGGTATTCATTTTAAATATTTATTATGGACATACCTATCGTTTATTTGAACTTTAGAGAACTAGACTAGGGCTTTTCTTTTAGTAGTCTTGAACCAAGACCTCCGTGGGAATATGTAAGGTAGTGTTGAGTTTTCGAATCATATCTAGCGTTAGTTTGCGTTTTTTGCTTAAAATCTCGCTTACCCTGCTTTTAAATCCAACAACTTCAGCTAAGTCTTTTTGTTTCATTCCCATTTGTTCCATTCGAAATTTTATAGCCTCTATAGGATCTGGCATTCCAATAGGGAAGTTTTCGTTTTCATAGAAATCAATTAAAATTGACAAAATTTCGAGCTCGTCTCCTTGCTCTGTACCCTTTTTAGCGTCAAAAATCATTTCAAGTCTTTCAAGTGCTTTCTGGTAGTCTTTTTCGTTTCTAATAGGTGTTATTTTCATGTCAAATTTCGTTTGCGTTTATTTTGTCATATTCTGCATGAGTTCCAACAAAGCGAATCCAGCAGATTTGGTACTCGAAATTAAATTTCACAATTAATCGATACCTGTTACCTTTTATGTTGAAAACAATCCGATTATCCTTCAGTATGCTTGCGTTCGGATATTCGATTTTTAATTCATTCAAGTTTTTAAATGTTGATTTTTCAGTTTCCCTATACCAAGCGGTCAATTGTTGTTCACTACCCGCATGCTTTGTCCAAAAATCCCTTAAAGTCCGTTTTGCAATTACTCTCAAATTGAATTCTTTAAGACAAATATACAAAAAAGTTACCACTATGGTAACTTTTTTAATTTTATCAGGTTATGTATCGTTTTATTAGACTTTAACTATCAGAAAGAAAACCAGCCTATCTCTTGAAATATCCAAGGCAAAATAATTAGAAAAAACGTTACTAGGAAACCCCATAGAAACATATTTATATTAAAATCTTGTTGTCCTTTAGTATAATAACCTGTTCTACCACCAGCCTTTGACTCACCTCCTAAAATTCTCCTATCTTCCTTCTTATCTTCCTTGGACTTTTCCTTCACTGGTTTAAAAACATAAAGAGCTGGAAGACCAACTGCTAAAATAAAATAAATCAAGTCTAACCAACCATAACCAGTAGTGAATACCATCGTTTATTTGAACTTTAAATTTGCTTATGGCCTACAAAAAATCGAAATACACAAAGATATGATCGCAATAATTATACTTAATATAGAAATTAAATGAGGAAGCCATTGGGTTTTTGCCAGAAACCTTGAAATTCGAAAATCGAACTCTTCTTTCTTAGACTCCCTTTTTTGATTAACAATTTTGTCCAGAAGTAATTTTGTAAACCCCCCAGTATCTAAAAACGTTTTGGTAAAAGAATTGGCACTAAGTCTTCCCTCCTTCGAATTATTGGGTTTAACTATATGTGGGATATGAGCAATTATTTCATTAGTTGCTCTAATAAATACATCTGAATCATAGAGGTGCTCATATTTCTCTCTAAGTTCATCAATACTCACTATTCTGTTGGAAAAAACTGTTGTACCTTCCGATTTTTCTATTGCAAACTCCAATATTTCATCTTTAAGCTCTTNAAATTTGAAATTTTTCATTTCATACAATCGTTTTATTGAAATTTTTAGAATTCCTCTCTATAGTCGTTAATCACTATAAAATTTTCTAAAACACCAACAGACCTATAAACAAGTGGTATCTTACCAGTCCGTTTATAATTAATTTCAAAGACTGAAAAAATAAAAAGATTCAAGGTCTTTCCCCCAACATTATCGACATATTGTTTACTGTCGCCTTTAGCCATTAGGTATTCCTTGAAATCTGAATTACTTGGATTGGTAACCAACAGGGTGAATAAAATAAAAGTCAAGATTGATAATCCTTTATTTTTCATTATTGACATTAGAAAATTAGTTTTTCGCATCCTTTATTTAGACTTTA
>JAESQF010000129.1 GCA_016765295.1 Oleispira sp. | reverse complement strand
TTGGCCTAGCGCATAAGTGTCAGCAAGTAGACAAGCTACCTACAGAAAGCTGGGATATTCAACTAGCAGGAATTATTGAAAATTAGCCGAGATGTTAAATAGCTAACGAATCATATTTTCGCTAATAATTATTGTCGATTGTGCTGCGTCCGGTGCTATAAATCCTGTTAGTAACGCGCCTAAAGCGACAACAGCAACTAATATAACCAATACATCTGGTTTGGTACTCATTTTTTCTTCCCCATAGACAACTGTCTAAAAATAGCTTTTCTAAGCTAAAAAATTACTGTTTTATTATTAATCCTGTGCGCAATACATCATTTAAAATGAACTAGCATTAATCAGACAATGTATGGGCCAAGTTTGTATTTTTATATTGTGTGCAGTATTAATTACGTATTGTTATTTTTATTAGTTAATACTTTTTTCTTATCGGGGTATTATCTATTGTAATAGAATATTTACAAGTCAAAAGAGACGACTGAATCACACTTGTCAGAAAAACTAGCCAATTTCTAGCTCGGCTAGATCTAATTCAAGCTCTTTACCTTCGTGATGCATCTGCCGCATCAGCTCAGCAGTATCTAATAAAGTACTCAAGCTTTGTATTTGTCCCTTCTTAATCTGCCAGAAAGAAACAGCAGCAAAGGTAACGACATTTTTGCTTGGTTGAAATCCAAACATCGGTTTGACTAACGTGCCACAAAAAGATGACTGAGTAACCACCCGATCTCCTTCTGCAATAACGTCTTCGATCATAACTTCAAAATCTTCCATTGAATTACGAATCATCTGAATCATTTGTGCAGTCGTATCATAGCCAAAGGTTTGATTCATTAAACTAACGTGGTAGTTAAAATCACGCCGCACCAAATTACGCGCGAGATTAAACCGCCCTTGATTCCAAGTGAGCTCGATAAATTTTCCTGCTAATTTTTTATTCTCTTCCAAGCGCTTATTATTATCTATTTCGCTGGACATAGAATTACCTCGTCGGTAATAAAGATAAGGAATGTTTATATTAACTGTATTCTCAATAAATAAAAGGCAAAAAAATACCACCTGATAGGTGGCATGATTTAGAGCATAGGTAACCGTATTTATTTAATTCGATCAACCAAAGCATTGGCAAGCTCTGTTGCTAACATATTAGCAACATTTTTCTCCGCTTTAGCTTGAGCTAACTCAGCATGACCGGAAGTGCCCTTGGCCTGACGGCTAAACGTACTGAGTGTGCGTGAGTTGTTATCTTTTATCGTTACTCGGCTATCAGCAAAGACATAATGTAAGCCGTCTTTTTCTACGGGGCGAAGCACCACTGAAACCTCTATCATTAAATCATATTGGCCCTGATCATTAATGCGCATACCTTGCTCGGTTAACGCTTCAATAACACCTGCCGCAATTTCTTGGGCACCACTATCTTTCATACTAATGCGAATTTGTAGCTTATCGAATAAACTATAAATTGAACGCTGAATACTGGCCAGCTCTTCATTTAGCGCAGGCTTTTTTCGCTGCATACTTACTAATGCAAACTGATCGGCTAAGCGTTCACGCTGAGCAAATAGCTGCAGTGCTGGTAATAGAACTCGCACCTGCTCAAGCGTATCGCCTTCTCTAGGGCGTTTATTGATCGCGATAACTTCTTCTTCCAACCCAGTTATTTGACTTCGAATTCTAGCAGAGGCCTGTTGGCGATCCAGCGCCGCTAACGCATAAGCATACTTACCTTCAACATGAGACTCGGTGATTTTCACCTCATCTAACTCCACCGGAGGAACACTACTGCGAATAGTATTACGCATAGTCTGCACTAGTTGAGTTTCTTTTCCTGTGGATTTACGCTCTTCAATATCCAGTGAAGATTCACTGCTAATAGTGACGCGTAACTGGCTGACTAGATTAGCTCGTGCAGCTTCACCGGCACGGCGCACCGCATCGTTCTTATCACCCCAAATATCTGCAGAACCCGTTCCAAAAGCCATACCTTGCTGCTCAGGAATATTGGTAACCCATTCCGGGGCATCAAAGGTTTTTTTCAGCTCTGAAGAAGGTTTACTCGGGCTGCTCTTACACGCAACAAGCCCAAGCGCTAACAATGCAATACTGAGGTGATTAACGATGTTTTTCATTTAGAAGCCAAAGCCGCCTTTTTCTTGTAGTTTCTGAATTTTCTTCTGACCATTCCATACTTCACGGTTATTGGCCATATCAATTAACTTCATGTCTACTTGATAGAAGGTAACTCGATCACCACCGACCTGATCGACGATTGAGTTAATGCTGCCAGAAATAGCAAAATCAGCCGCTAGTTCTTTGCCTTGCTCTTTACCTTTAGCAGCGTTTAGCTCTTGATCTTGGCGCTCATCACGTATTGATTGACGCTCTTCGCCACCTGCAACAAAGTCAGCACGGCCAGAACGAATCACAGAACGTTTGATATCATTAACGAATGTATCAATCGCTATATGTTCATGAGACTTATTGGAGATACGCTGAATAATAATCGTAGGGCGAGAATCATTTTTCATTTCAAAATCACGCGCCCAAGGAAATGACAACATATCAGTAACCATTTCTTCAGCAACTAATTGTGAATCTTTTGCATTCCAACGATCAGAAAGTGCTATCTCTTCATTAGCATCAACGCGGGTAACACGAGTGCCAGCACAACCAACAACACTAACGGCGATTGCTGCAATCATTAATAATTTGACTTGTTTTATCATATTCATTTCCTTGGTGTGAATATTAATTCTAATGGTTTACTGCTCTGCTTTAGCAACAGATTTTAATTCAATTTCTACTTCCGGCTTCTCTGGCTGAGAAGGAGTGTTCGGCACCTTCTCACCTGGCACGATAGGAGTAACAACTACTTTATTTAGGTCAGGCATTGAACGTACCTGCACTACTTGTATTTCGTTTTCTTGTAAAATGATTTGCTGCTTTTGCTTAACTGCAGGTTGGCCTTTATGAACCACTGAGCTAATCGTAATTTCATGACTACCGGCATCTAACGGCACTCGAGTTACTCGAATTTCAAATGGCAGCATTAACCAGTTTCTTGTTTCCGCAGCATCACTTAGCTGACTCGCTAAACGCCCTACACTGGCTATGAGAGTAACCCACTCATTCTGCCCTGCTTCAGAGATCTTTTGTGCGGTTAACGCTTTCAGCGATACTCGAGCCAATGCCAGTTCGATATCACTACCCGCACTTAATATTTGTTCATTAATCCCCATAATGGCGGGACTCGACGCAGGCAGTAAAGCATATTTTTCACCATCTATCGATGCAAAAGAAGCCCCAGGTTTATTTCTAGGAGAGGCATAATAAGGTACGGTAATTCTTAAACCTGACCCGATTGCCTGTATCAAACCGATATCAACAGCACTCTGCCACGCAGGCCCAAGAGAAATAGTTTTGGTAAAACCATTAAGAGCGAAACCATGGAAAGATGAATCATAATAATTAATCGCCATGTCCAATAAACTCTTATCGGCATAAACAATATAAAACCAAGCAAGGATATCCAGTTGTTTACCACCACCGACAATATAAGGTCGTAATTCTAACGTCTTGTTGCGCGGATCAGCTGACAGTTCGATATTCATTTCCTGACGCTGTGGCACAATACCAACATGCTCGATAATCACTAATTGTGATTTGTTATCGTATAGTGAAAGCTGGCTAATTTGCTTTTTAGAAAGCTTCTGCTTAGCTAAGCGCGGCCATTCATTTTCATAATCACCGGATTGGCGCATAATTCGTACAACATCAAACCAAGCTTGCTTGGTCATGCTATCGCCCAATTGAAACTGTTTAGCGAAACCATCTTCATAAGACGTAGCGGCTTTTTGATAGCTAATGCGGGCGTTATCGTACTCTTCATTAGCCTCGTAAGTAATACCGGTTAAATAATGCGCCATGGCATCATCACGATACTCCAACTTTCTTGAATCAATCAGGTCACGGCGTAATTTATAGAATATGTCTAATAGCGTCGAAAATAACTGCTTGTCGTTTTTGGCTTCGGTATAATTACCTTTGTCAGCATTCAGCGCATTTAAGCGAATGCCTAATTTACGCGACTCGATTCGTGCATTCTCTATCCCATCAAGATAACCATTACGGGTTTTTGCTTCACTACTCATGGCAATGTAGTTCAGCGCTTTGTAGTAATTAATAAAGACTTTTTCAAAGTCTGTACCGGCATAATCTCCTTGTCTCGGGTTAGTAACAAAGGCGGCTAAAGAATTAGTAATGCTGGTTGTCTCTAATTGCTCGGCAATAATTTCAGCTTTATCTAATAGCAGATTACTTTCTTTATACTGTCCTTGTAGATGCTTTAGTACTGCAAGTTCCATGTGATACAACAGACGATCAGCACCATTGGGATCAAGTTCTTTTGCCATTTTAATTTCAGCGGCCGCATAGTTCCCAGACTTAGCATCCGTTAGTGCACCGTCTAGGCCTTTGCCATAAGTTGCACAGCCAGAAATAAAAGCCGTCGTGAATATAAATAAACATACTATTATTTTTTTTAAGGGTTTCATTACTTTCTCTAACGTGTCCATTTTAATTGTTGCTGCAGCCATTGATAAGCCTGCGACCTTTTATCCAAATCTTCATTAACTAAATGATGACGCCCATCCTTAATTAACAATAGCTGACGCTGAGGGAATTTCTGTAATAATAACGGAAGATTATGACGCCATTCAACTGTTTCATCATGATCTCCTTGCACAATATTAATCCCTAAGTCAGATGGTTCACTTAGCTCGATCATTTCAATCCAGTCTTTCAGTGCTCCAACCCAGTCTACGGACAGATTCAATGACTGCAAAGGATCTTGCTCTGCAATAAAACGTAAGAACTCTACATCATTTGAGTTTTGTGCGAAGTTTCGTTTTATTTGCTTAATAAAGGGGCTAAATAGTGTGTGTAAAATTTTAGCTCTCGCCCAGCCACAGGGCCGCACAAGGGGAGCAAATAAGGAAATACCCGCAAAAGGAGAGTTATTCTGTTGAATACCTCGCGTTAACAGGTAGTTCACTATAATAGCGCCGCCTGTACTTTGACCAAAAACATAAAGATTGCTGGAGTCTGCTGATAACTGCTGCTGACATTGCTCAACCAAGGCCGAAAAGACGGCATCGTACTCCTCAAAACTACTTATAGCTGCCCGCTCACCACTGGATAAACCATGACCCGGCAGGTCATAGGCCACAACATTCAGTCCTTGCTGCAAACAAAAATCAATTAAGCTGCCATAAATACCTACATGATCATAATAACCATGTACCAATAACGCCGTACCTTTGGCATGCTCTTGCAGATAAACATGAGTAGCAACCGTATACCCCGCAATATCCAAGCTGCCGACATGATGGCTCACTGCGGCATATTGAGAAGAAAAATCGATTTGATAATAATGTAGATAGCGTTTCTGAACAGGAGAAAGCTCAAGCAGGTTGTGCCAGTCTAGTGGCTTTAACGCATGCTGTAATTCATCACTGTCCCAGTTGGGCGTCTTCACTCATCACATCCTATTGGCTATTTTTGATTCTGCTATAAGAGTAGCAAGGCTAGGTTAAGAATTCACGACTAGAAAGAGAAATATTGCAGCCGTACTAAATAGCAGAATAGCTGTTTTCAGCTCAAAGAATTCTATAGGGCTGGGTTATACATAAAAAGGCTATGTAAGCGGTCTGTGATTTTCACAGAATGACGACAGATAACTGATTAGTGACAGTATCAATATTATTCGAATATTTGTGATATTTGATTTATCATTCACGGAAATCGTATTCGCCGGATACTGAAGTGCAATTAGCGCACGTGTCAGTACACTCTAAATATAATAAATCCGGCCTGAATTTTAGTAGTAAGGATGCTCATGATAAGAATATATCTCGTTTTATTTGTTTTGCTCTTCCAAACCGGCTGTGGTGGCGGCTCAGGGCCTGAAAGTTCAAAAAATATCCCCCAGCAATCACCTATTAGTAACCAAACCAAAGACAGCGATAACGACGGTATCATAGATACACAAGATGCCTTCCCACTAGATGCCAGAGAAACCCTGGACACAGACGGAGATGGTATAGGCAATAATGCTGATCTCGATGATGATAACGATGGTATCAACGATGCCCAAGATGCGTTCCCGCTCGATCCTTCTGAAACTTTAGATAGCGATGGCGACAATATAGGCGACAATGCCGATCCCGATGACGACAATGATGGGGTCAATGATGAGCAAGATGCCTTCCCAAATGATGCTCGCCGCCAAATGTTCATAGTATCGGGGGAAGTAACTGGCTCAGCAGCGCGCTTAGCACTATCTCTAGGTGGAAAAACACTACAGGTTAGGGATGGAGGCTTTAGTTTTGAGTTAGAAAAAGGGGCCGAATTTACTCTATCAGTATCGTCCATCGCAGCAAACCAATATTGTACCTACGACGCTAAAGCTCTCATTGCAGATCGTGATATCGCTGACCTGTACATTGATTGTTTTGATGGACTTCGCCTCAGCGAGTTACTACCAACCATACCAGATAGTAACTTCAGGGCCTGCTTACGTGAAAAAACCGGTGGTTATGTCTACGCACACCAGGTGACCGAACTTAGTTGCACACTGTTGGATATTCAGTCGGCGGAGGGATTAGAACAATTTCGAGGCCTAACTATTCTGGATCTCAGTCATAATCCCTTAACCCTCCTGGACCTGAGTGGAAACACTGCCTTACTGGAGTTGGACATTAGCTGGACCCCATTAGTTAATATGGATTTAAGTTACAATGTTTTATTGGTGGATCTATCCCTTCAATACAATCAATTGAGCGACCTAGATGTTAGCGCTAACACCGCATTAAAACGCTTATTACTATCTAAAAATAAATTAACTCGTGTGGACTTAAGCTCTAACACCGCATTAAAAACACTGTCTTTATATGAAAATGACCTGAGTAATGTAGACCTGAGCACCAATACTTTATTGGAAACACTACTTATTTATAACAATAAACTAACCAGTATTGACGTATCAAAAACACCCAACTGAAGATCTTACGACTCGAATCGAATGAAATCAGCACAATCGATATAACCAAAAATCTATTACTAACTAGGTTGGATATTGATAACAATGATCTGACTGGTATAAACCTGAGTGCCAATAGCGGCCTAGAGGTATTAGGGGCAAGTAACAACAAACTACTTAACCTGAATATATCGAGTAATACGGCATTATGGTATTTAGATCTTCATAAAAACAAACTCACCCAAATACCTACTGACTTACATTTAATCAAGGACACTGCAGCAGCAATTGATTTAAAAGATAACGACTTCATACTCGATGCTCGAATTAGACTGAAGAGCCTTAAAGCAACTTACCAGAAACTTGATTGGGACAATTCTGACGATACTGATAACGACGGTATCAACGATGAACAGGATGCTTTCCCGCAAGACCCATCTGAAACCCTAGATACGGATGGCGACACTATTGGTAATAACGCCGATAACGATGACGATAATGACGGTACCAATGACGCACAAGATGCCCTTCCGCTAGATACCTCCGAAACCTTAGATACCGACAATGACGGAATAGGCAATAACGCCGATACCGATGACGATGGCGATAATATGCCTGATCTGCAGGATGCATTTCCATTGGATTCTGGAGAGTGGCTGGACACTGACTTAGATGGGATAGGCAATAATACCGATACCGATGACGACAATGACGGCGTAAATGATACGCAAGATGATCTTCCACTAGATCCATCTGAAACCTTGGATACCGATAATGACGGGATAGGCAATAATGCTGATACCGACGACGATGGTGATGGTGTTAATGACGAGCAAGATGCCTTTCCGCTAAATTACAGAGAGTGGGTGGATACTGACTTGGATGGCATAGGCAATAACGCCGATTCCGATGATGATAATGACGGTGTCCGAGATTGGCAGGATGCATTCCCACTGGACCCATTAGAAACCCTGGATACCGATAATGACGGGACAGGTAACAACGCTGACAGAGATGACGACAATGATGGGGTCAATGATGATGAAGACGTCTTTCCGCTTGACCCGACAGAAACTTTAGATAGTGATGGCGATAGCGTAGGCAACAATACTGATGCTTTCCCGCTAGACCCTTCCGAAACCCTTGATAGTGATAACGATGGCGTAGGTAATAATGCTGATGCATTTCCACTAGATGCTTCTGAAACTTTAGATAGTGATGGTGATGGCGTAGGCAATAATACTGATGCTTTCCCACTAGACTCTTCTGAAACTTTGGATGCCGATAACGACGGCGTAGGCAATAACGCTGATATCGATGACGATAACGACGGCGTAAATGATGAGCAAGACGCCTTCCCGTATGATTCGTCAGAATCCTTAGACAGCGATGGTGATAATATAGGTGATAACGCTGATGCCTTTCCCTTAGATAGTAGTCGTTACCTATTCCTGGTATCTGGCATGGTTAACGGCTCAGCTGTACCTTTAACATTATCAATGGGAGGCCAACAACAGATTATTCAAGACGGTTTTTTCAGTTTTGAATTAGCAAAAGCTACCGAATTTACCTTAGCGGTTTCAGGCGGGACTGACGAACAATATTGTGAGTTTAATCTGAATACCATGATGGCGGATCGGGATATTTCCAATCAAGATATCAATTGTTTTAACAGTGTTCGTATCAGTGACCTACTTCCGAACATACCAGATATCAACTTCGAATCTTGCTTAAGCAATCTTGCAGAAACTTACGTTCATAATGTTAACCGCCTTAACTGTGCAGAAAGAAACATTCAGTCAGTAGACGGGATAGAAGCATTCACTCACCTTACCTATCTAGACCTTAATAATAATCGCCTCACCAATTTGAACCTTAGAGGTAATGCCAGATTGCTGACTTTAACCCTTCGCGTCAACCAAATAACCACTATTGACTTAAGCTTCAATAGCGAGCTAGTGGATTTATCATTGACAGGTAACCAGCTGAGCAGCGTGGACCTAAGCAGCAACACTGCTCTAAAGTCGTTGAGTATTGGGGCCAATCAACTCACTCATATCGACCTAAACGCCAATACCTTACTGGAGTCACTGCTTGTATATAGAAATCAACTGACCAGTATCGATCTGAGCGTAAATACCTCATTAGAGACGCTGTACTTGTATGAAAATCAACTGACCAGCGTGGACCTAAGTGCCAATTCTTCTGTGATATATCTAATGTTGAATCACAACCAACTGACCACATTAGAGATACCAAACAATACGGCATTGAAATATATAAGTGCTTACAATAACATTTTGGCCAATGTAGATTTAAGTGCCAATACAGCATTAATATCAGCAGATTTAAGCAATAACGAATTAACTAGAATGGACTTAAGCCCAAATACATCACTAAAGTATATGTATATCAGGAATAATAAGCTGTCTAGAATAAACTTAAATGCCAATACCGTTTTAGAAACACTGTTGCTAGATAACAACTTACTGAGCAGCATTGATCTAACTGCCAACACCTCATTAGAGTCGCTCGACCTCAGCAATAACGAATTTACCAGCATGGATGTATCTAACAATACAAAATTAAGGTCTTTAATTATTACGGATAATCAGCTTTCAGCAATACCAGTGGGGCTAAGTTCGATAGAGTATAACTCTGCAGGCATTAATTTAATGAACAATCTCTTTACAGAAAATGCGAAAGCTGAGTTGCAGAACTTAAAAACTACTTACCGACAACTTTTTTGGTAATTAATCTATCACTGAATCAAGTAGTACTAAATATCTAAGTTAACAAAGGCCGCTTTATGCGGTCTTTTTATGCTCCTTAAATAATTCACCCCAGTGATACCATCAAATCGCAGGCATAAAAAAAGGCCACCTAAGTGACCTTTCTCTTACTCTTTAGCTTAAGGCTGAAACAGCCAAAAACTTATAGAGAGTAGTACATGTCGAATTCTACTGGGTGAGTAGTTTGCTCAACACGGTAAACGTCTTCCATCGCTAGATCGATATAAGCGCCGATCATGTCTTCAGTAAACACGTCGCCTTGAATCAAGAAATCCATGTCTTCTTTAAGACAATCGATCGCTTCACGCAAGCTACCAGCAACTTGTGGAATTGCTGCAGCTTCTTCAGCTGGCAAGTCATACAAATCTTTATCAGCTGCATCGCCAGGGTGAATCTTGTTCTTGATACCATCGATACCAGCCATCAACATAGCAGAGAATGCTAGGTATGGGTTCGCCATTGGATCAGGGAAACGAGCTTCAATACGCTTGCCTTTAGGAGACGCAACGTAAGGAATACGGATAGAAGCAGAACGGTTACGTGCAGAGTACGCAAGCATTACAGGAGCTTCGAAACCAGGAATCAGACGCTTGTAAGAGTTCGTTGATGGGTTCGTGAACGCATTCAACGCTTTAGCGTGCTTGATGATACCGCCGATGTAGAAAAGAGCCATTTCGCTCAATCCAGCATAGCTATCGCCAGCAAACATGTTTTCGCCGTCTTTCCAGAAAGACTGGTGTACGTGCATACCAGAACCGTTATCACCGATAACTGGCTTAGGCATGAAAGTCGCTGTTTTGCCATATGCAGCAGCAACGTTATGAACAACGTACTTATACATTTGAACTTCATCAGCTTTCTTAACTAGTGTATTAAAGCGAACACCAATTTCGTTTTGGTTAGCAGTTGCCACTTCATGGTGATGAACTTCAACATCAAGACCGATAGCCATCATGGTATTACACATAGCAGCACGCATATCGTGAGAGCTGTCTACTGGTGGAACTGGGAAGTAACCACCTTTAACGGTTGGGCGGTGGCCCATGTTACCGCCTTCGATTTTAGCGCCAGAGTTCCAAGCTGCTTCTTCCGAGTTGATCTTGTAGAAGCTGCCAGACATGTCTGAGCCCCAACGTACATCATCAAAGATGAAGAATTCTGGCTCAGGACCGAAGAAAGCGGTATCACCAAGACCCGTAGTCTGTAGGAATGCTTCAGCACGCTTAGCAACAGAACGTGGATCACGCTCATAACCTTGCATAGTAGAAGGTTCGATGATGTCGCAACGCAAGATCAAGGTAGCGTCTTCAGTGAAGGGATCCAAGAAAGACGTTGTATCATCTGGAAGAAGAATCATGTCAGATTCGTTAATGCCTTTCCAACCAGCAATTGAAGAGCCATCAAACATCTGGCCTACTTCAAAAAATTCTTCATTAACATAGCTAGAAGGAATAGAAAGATGCTGCTCTTTACCTTTAGTATCGGTGAAACGTAAGTCAACCCACTTAACGTCATTCTCTTTGATCATGCTCAAAGTATTTACTGACATCTTTATTCTCCAGATGTATTTTTATCTAATCAGCAGCCCACACAAAAGGAGCTACCACCTAAGTTTAAGAATCAAACAGCAACTATTATGCCATTTAATAAAATCACCACTAAGCCGATAATCCCAAGGATTAAGCCTTAGAAACCACACATTAGCGCACCAAAATAAGGCGCGATAAATATTACAGGCCCAAAGTAGTGCACAGTTGTAAATATCAGACAAACACACTGTGGATTGGCACATTATAGGTTCATCTATGCCCCAAGATAAAACTTTATTAGCACAAAAACAGGGCTTTCTTTGTTTTTACTATTATTTGTACAAAAATCAATCAGCTTTCCTGTAATTTAACCAGCAATCCAAACCTAGCTCATGTATAATCGCGGCCTTTTA
The DNA here is from genome assembly GCA_016765295.1 of Oleispira sp. Taxonomy (GTDB): domain Bacteria; phylum Pseudomonadota; class Gammaproteobacteria; order Pseudomonadales; family Oceanobacteraceae; genus Oleispira. The sequence continues at coordinate 60,764 of JAESQF010000129.1, read as the reverse complement.
TAGCCAAGCCCATCCAAGCTAGCATTGTTGCTCAGCCCCGGGCATAACTCAGGGTCCCTAATTGTGATCAAGAACTTACGTAATATCGCCATCATTGCCCACGTTGACCATGGTAAAACTACCTTGGTTGATAAGTTGCTTGAACAATCAGGTACACTTGAGCGTAACCAAGCTGGCGAACGAGTCATGGATTCGAACGACCAAGAAAAAGAACGTGGCATTACCATTCTTGCAAAAAACACTGCAATTGAGTGGAACGACTACCGCATTAACATCGTAGATACTCCTGGACACGCCGATTTCGGTGGTGAAGTAGAACGTGTTATGTCGATGGTTGATTCGGTATGTCTATTAGTAGACGCCGTTGACGGTCCAATGCCTCAAACTCGCTTCGTTACGCAAAAAGCATTCCAGCAGGGTTTGCGCCCTATCGTTGTAATCAACAAAATTGACCGTCCTGGTGCTCGTCCTGATTGGGTTGCCGATCAAGTTTTCGATTTGTTCGATAAGCTTGGTGCTACCGATGAGCAATTAGATTTCCCGATCATCTACGCCTCTGCCATCAATGGTATTGCCGGTACTGATCCAAGTGAAATGGCCGAAGACATGACGCCATTGTTTCAAATGATCATTGATCATGTTGAAGCACCTCAAGTAGATGTCGAAGCGCCTCTACAGATGCAAATCTCTGCTCTAGATTACGATAGCTTTGTTGGTGTTATCGGTGTTGGTCGTATCACCCGTGGTAAATTGAAGCCGGGTACTGACGTACAAGTTATTTCTGTAGACGGCACTACTCGTAAAGCTCGTGTTCAGGAAGTGAAAGGTTTTAAAGGCCTAGATCGTATAGCGACTAATGACGCAGAAGCCGGCGACATCGTATGTATCTCAGGAATCGATAAGCTATTAATCTCTGATACTATTTGTGCGAAAGATTGTGTTGAAGCGTTACCACCACTAAGTATCGACGAACCAACGGTTAGCATGACCTTCCAAGTGAACAACTCTCCGTTCGCTGGTCAAGAAGGCAAGTTCGTTACCTCACGTAATATTAAAGACCGTCTAGAAAAAGAATTGATCCACAACGTTGCCTTGCGTGTTGAGCCAGGCGATTCTCCAGAGAAGTTTAAAGTTTCTGGTCGTGGTGAATTACACCTTTCAGTATTGATCGAAACCATGCGTCGCGAAGGCTTCGAAATGGCGATTGGCAAGCCTGAAGTTGTTCAGAAAATGGTTGACGGCGAACTGCAAGAACCTTATGAGCAAGTTGTTATCGACCTTGAAGAGCAACATCAAGGCGCCATCATGGAAGAAATGGGCAACCGTAAAGCCGAACTAACTAACATGGTTCCCGATGGTAAAGGTCGTATGCGCTTAGAATTCATCATGCCAGCGCGTGGCCTAATCGGCTTCCGTGGCGAATTCCTAACCATGACTTCTGGTGCTGGCATCTTAACCAACGTATTCGATCATTATGGTCCAGTACAGACGGCCTTAGGCGCTACTCGCCATAACGGCGTAATGGTTTCTATGGTTGCTGGTAAGGTTCTTGGCTTCTCATTGTTTGGTTTGCAAGACCGTGGCCGTATGTTCATGGAACCTGCTGCACAAGTTTACGAAGGACAGATCGTTGGTTTACACAGCCGTGATAACGACCTAAGCGTTAACCCAACTAAGGGTAAGCAGCTTACTAACGTACGTGCTTCTGGTACGGATGAAGCGATCAACCTAACACCTGCTATTAAGCATACGCTTGAACAAGCACTTGAATTCATCGAAGATGATGAATTGGTTGAAGTAACACCGTTAAGCATTCGTCTACGTAAGAAGCATCTTACAGAGACCGATCGTAAGCGCTTCGGTAAGAAGAAAGTTAAGAAAGACTAAGCTTCTGCTGATATCAGCTTATTATTCATAAGCTGATCGCTAATAAAAAGGTCCCAGTTTGATTTAATTCATACTGGGATTTTTTTTGCCTGCCTTTTCGTTTTATAATCTCATCATCATTCTTTGTTAGACCTTAACTATGTCAGATGCTCCAACTAACTCTACACTCGGTATTTTATATTCTTTTCGTCGCTGCCCGTATGCCATGCGCGCACGATTAGCCTGTACGCTATTTTTACCTCCGCAAAGTTTGGAATTGAGAGAGGTGGCTTTGAAGAATAAGCCGCAGCAGCTATTGGATATTAGCCCCAAAGCCACTGTACCCGTGTTACTCGTATCAGGAGGACAGTTAGCAGATTCCACTTTGGTTGATGAAAGTCGCGATATTATGAGCTGGGCACTCGATCAAGCTGCTAATGCACTTAAGACGCAATACCTACCCTTTCATCTGCAATTAGAAATCGATGAATTGATTGATGAGAATGACGGCACCTTTAAATGGGCTTTGGATCACTATAAATACGCAGATCGCTTTGCAGAAAGTGAGGAGCATTATAGGAAGCTGGGGGAAGTTTTCTTGACCAAGCTTGAGCTGTTATTAGAGGGAAATCGCTATCTATTTACAGCAGAAATGAGCCTAGCCGATATCGCGATATTTCCTTTCGTGCGTCAGTTTGCTCATGTCGATAAGACGTGGTTTGAGCAGAGTCCTTATCCAAGATTGATTCAGTGGCTTAGTGAATTATTAGAATCTGAACTGTTTACTTCCATTATGGAAAAATATAAGCCATGGCAAGCGGAGAATGAGAAGGTGTATTTTCCTAAATAAGCGCTCAAGCAGACACAAAAAAGCCCAAGTTAATTTCTTAACTTGGGCTTCTTCATATCAGAACGAAAGATTACTTAATCTTTGGATCTAGCTCGCCTGACTGATAACGATCAAACATCGCATCCAATGATAGTGCTTTTATCTTAGACGCGTTACCCGCTGTACCAAACGCTTCATAACGAGCAATACAGATATCCTGCATCGCAACAACAGAAGCCTTTAAGTATTTACGTGGATCAAATTCAGATGGGTTCTGAGCAAGGAAACGACGAATCGCACCCGTAGAAGCCAAGCGTAAATCTGTATCGATGTTTACTTTACGTACGCCGTGCTTAATACCTTCAACAATCTGCTCAACTGGCACACCATAAGTTTCTGGAATTTCGCCACCAAATTCATTAATCACTGCCAACCATTCCTGTGGAACAGAAGAAGAACCGTGCATAACTAAGTGAGTATTCGGGATGCGTTTATGAATTTCTTTGATACGATCAATGGCTAAAATGTCATCCGTTGGTGGGCGAGTAAACTTATAAGCACCGTGTGAAGTACCACAAGCAATTGCTAACGCATCTACACCTGTTTGCTTAACAAAGTCAGCGGCTTCTTCAGGATCAGTAAGCATTTGATCCATAGTCAACGTACCTTCAGCGCCAACGCCATCTTCTTCACCCGCTTGACCTGTTTCAAGAGAACCAAGAACACCCAGTTCGCCCTCAACAGAAACACCACAACCATGTGCCATTTCAACCGTACGCTTAGTCACCGCTACATTGTACTCATAGCTCATTGGGGTCTTACCATCCTCACCCAAAGAACCATCCATCATGACTGAACTGAAGCCCAGCTGGATAGAACGCTGACATACCGTCGGTGAACCACCGTGATCCTGGTGCATACACACAGGAATATGCGGAAATTCTTCAATTGCCGCTTGAATCAAGTGACGTAAGAAAGGAGCACCTGCATAAGTACGAGCACCCGCAGAAGCCTGCACGATCACTGGAGAATCAGTCTGATCAGCGGCTTGCATGATGGCACGAATTTGCTCTAGATTGTTTACGTTAAAAGCTGGAACGCCATAACCGAACTCGGCCGCGTGGTCCAACATTTGGCGCATGGAAATAAGTGCCATGTTAATACCCTTTAAATATTTAAATTAAATTTTCCGCTATTCTAGCGGCTTCTGCGGTTAAGAGAAATAACCGCAAAGGATTGTTTATTTTGCACTAATAACGATCAGTCATTAGTATCAATTGGGCGACTCGGTACGCCCTCTTCTAGAAACTCTATATTCTGACGATCAGCGTGCTGAGCTGCTGCACTGCCGTCATCAGTCACAAACGGCTCAGTCGCACAGCCCATCAGGCTGATAAAAAGAGCTAACGAGCTGATGTTAAATACTGTTACCTTTATGGGTACTAGTAACTTCATGATTATCACCTCGCCGTCATTGCAAACCTAATTGCTAATCTACTTCGCAGCGCGTGCCTCTAGCATAGCAACCGCTGGTAAAACCTTGCCTTCTACAAATTCTAAGAAAGCGCCACCCCCGGTAGAGATATAAGATATCTTATCAGCAATATCGTACTTATCCACAGCCGCTAACGTATCACCACCACCAGCGATAGAGAAAGCATCAGACTCAGCAATTGCCAAGGCCACTGCTTTAGTGCCTTCACCGAACTGATCAAATTCAAATACGCCTACTGGGCCGTTCCATATAATAGTCTTTGCTTCTTTTATCTGAGCTGCAAGCGCTTTCGCAGAATCAGGTCCGATATCAAAAATCATATCATCAGCAGTCACCTCAGATGCATCTTTTAAAGTTGCGGTCGCATCTTCAGCAAACTTTTTAGCACAGACAACATCTGTCGGCACTGGAATTGATACTTTTTCCATTAAAGCTTTTGCTTGTGAAACTAGGTCGGCTTCATAAAGAGACTTACCCACTGGCTTACCATCAGCTGCCAGGAATGTATTGGCGATACCACCACCCACAATGATCTGATCACAAATATCAGATAAGCTTTCCAATACACTTAACTTAGTCGAAACCTTAGAGCCACCAACGATGGCAAGCAATGGACGTGCTGGATTATCTAATGCTTTACCCAGCGCTTCCAATTCGTTGGCCAATAGTGGCCCTGCACAAGCGATAGGCGCAAATTTAGCCACACCATGAGTCGACGCTTGAGCACGGTGAGCTGTACCAAATGCATCCATAACGAAAATATCACACAGTTCAGCATAGGCTTGAGCTAGCTGATCCTCATCTTTCTTTTCACCTTTATTGAAGCGAACATTTTCTAGTAAAACCAGCTCGCCTTCAGCAACATTCAGCTTAGCACCAAATTCTTTAATCAATTCAACCGGACGACCTAACATACCTGCCAAGTGGTCAGCCACTGGCTGCATGGAGAACTTTTCTTCGAACTCTCCTTCAGTAGGGCGGCCAAGATGAGACATAACGATTACTTTAGCGCCCGCTTCAAGAGCTTGCTGAATCGTTGGCAAAGACGCACGAATACGCGCATCTGATGTTACTTTGCCATCTTTAACAGGTACATTAAGGTCTTCACGGATTAAAACACGCTTGCCTTTAAGTTCACCTGAAGCGATCAGGTCAGTCATCTTGATTACAGTCATAGGGTCTCGTCCAATTATAATTTTTGTATCAACTTGCCTAGCAAGCGTTTAAATATTCTTTAACTGCAATGCCGTATCTAACATACGGTTTGCAAAACCCCATTCGTTATCGAACCAGATCAATAGCTTCACTAATGAACCATCACTAACGCGGGTTTGCGTGGCATCGACGATACCCGAATGTGGGTCGTGATTAAAATCTACTGACGCATGTGGCTCTTGAGTGAAGGCTAATATGCCTGCCAACTCATTCTCAGCTGCGTGCTTTAATACTTTGTTCACTTGCTCAATGGTGACATCTTGCTTGAGCTGTAACGTGACATCCAGTACCGATACATTAATCGTCGGTACGCGAACGTGCAGGCTTTCAAACTTGCCTTCAAGTTCTGGTATTAATCGAGTAATACCTTTCGCTAAACCTGTTTCAACAGGAATAATACTTTGTACGGCAGCACGCGTACGGCGCAAATCCGAATGGTAAGCATCAATCACGGGCTGGTCATTCATAGCCGAGTGGATGGTGGTGGTCATGCCACGCTCAATGCCAAACTGAGTATTAAATAGCTGTAAAACAGGAATTAAGCAGTTGGTCGAACAACTACCATTAGAGATGATTTTATTTTCAGCTTGCAGTGTCTGCTGATTGAAACCTTGGATAACGGTGGCATCAACGCCTGATTCCGCGGGGTGCGAAATCAATACGCGCTTAGCGCCTTGCACTAAATGTAATTCGGCGTGGTCACTGTCTGTGACGACACCGGTACATTCTAAAACAAGATCTATCTCAAGGGCTTGCCAAGGCAGGCTAGAAACTTCAGGTTCATGGAATACCTGAATGGCATCCCCATTAACGGTGATGCCTGTAGCACCAAACCCACTCTCATTGATCTCAACCGAGCCAGGAAAGCGGCCATGAGTACTATCATAACGCAGCATATAGCTAACTGATTCAAGATCAGCTAGCTCATTAATGGCGACGACTTGCAGTTGATCCTGCAAGTCACGCTCGTATAGCGCGCGTAAAATACTGCGCCCTATACGACCAAATCCATTAATTGCTATGCGTATCATCTAGTTTTACCCTGCATCTAGCCCTACCTTGTTAGTCCGTTAACGAAAGGAATACTTAAAGTACGCCTTCTACCGCAGCAACAACCTTCTCAACAGTAAAGCCAAAGTGCTTCATCAAGTCAGCGATAGGGGCTGATTCACCGAAAGTATCCATACCGACGATTGCGCCATTTAGGCCAACAAACTTGTACCAGTAATCTTTGTGCAACGCTTCAACCGCAACACGAGCGGCAACAGAGGCTGGCAATACCGATTCAATATAAGCGGCATCTTGCTTACAAAAGATTTCAGCACAAGGCATAGACACAACGCGAATATTTTTGCCTTTCGCTTCGAGTGCTTTCGCTGCGTCCATTGCTAGACCGACTTCAGAACCGGTAGCAATCAAAATAGCTTCTGGAGTACCTACAGAATCTTTCAGGATGTAAGCACCCTTAGCAATATCTGCAACCTGAGCCGCTGAACGCTCTTGATGCGGCAAAGCCTGACGAGAAAATATTAATGCACTTGGGCCATCTAAACGCTCAATTGCTGACTTCCAACAAACCGCAGATTCAACCGAATCACATGGACGCCATGCGTGCATGTTAGGTGTATTACGTAAGCTCGCAACCTGCTCAACTGGCTGGTGCGTTGGGCCATCTTCACCCAAACCGATAGAATCGTGAGTATAAACAAAAATGGCACGCTGCTTCATTAATGCAGCCATACGAACCGCGTTACGCGCGTATTCCATGAACATTAAGAAAGTTGCACCGTAAGGAACGAAACCCTTGTGCAGAGCGATACCGTTCATCATCGCACTCATGGCGAATTCACGAACGCCATAAAACATGTAGTTACCAGAAGCATCGTCTGCACTCACACCTTCACACCCTTTCCAAAGTGTCAGGTTAGAACCCGCTAAGTCAGCAGAACCGCCTAAAAACTCAGGAAGCTTAGGACCAAAAGAATTCAACGCATTCTGTGACGCTTTGCGGCTAGCAATACTTTCGCCTTTCTCTTGGCACTCAGCGATGTAAGCATCAGCATGAGCTGAGAAATCAGCAGGAAGTTCGTTAGTAATACGACGCTTATATTCAGCGGCTAATTCTGGAAATGCAGTAGTGTAGGCAGCAAACTTATCATTCCAGCTGCTTTCTTTTTCAGCGCCAGAAGCTTTAGCATTCCAACCTTCATAAACAGTTTCAGGAATTTCGAAAGCACCGTGCTTCCAACCCAAACGTTCTTTGGTCAGCTTGATTTCTTCTTCACCTAGTGGTGCGCCGTGGCAATCTTCTTTGCCTTCTTTGTTTGGCGAGCCAAAACCGATAATGGTTTTGCAACAAATCAACGTCGGTTGATCTGGATTTTCTTTGGCGTTTTCAATCGCCGCTCGGATCTCTTCTGGATCATGGCCATTTACTTTCGGAATTACCTGCCAGCCATAAGACTGGAAGCGCTGTACTGTATCGTCAGTGAACCAACCTTCAACTTCACCATCGATCGAGATGCCGTTATCGTCATAGAAAGCAATCAACTTACCTAGACCTAAGGTACCCGCCAAAGAGCAAGATTCGTGAGAAATACCTTCCATCATGCAGCCATCGCCCATGAATACGTAAGTATTGTGATCAACGATTTCATGGCCCGGTTTATTGAACTGAGCAGCTAAAATCTTCTCAGCTAGCGCCATGCCCACACCGTTAGCAATGCCTTGGCCTAATGGGCCCGTCGTTGTTTCGATACCAGGAGCATAACCGTACTCTGGGTGACCCGGAGTTTTAGAATCCATCTGACGGAAGCTTTTCAAGTCATCAATCGAAAGATCGTAACCAGATAGGTGTAATAGCGAATAGATCAACATAGAACCGTGACCGTTCGACAAGATGAAACGGTCGCGATCAGCCCATTCTGGGTTTTCTGGGTTGTGCTTTAAAAAGTCATTCCATAGAACTTCAGCAATATCAGCCATACCCATGGGTGCACCTGGGTGACCAGATTTGGCTTTCTGAACGGCATCCATGCTCAGTGCGCGAATTGCATTGGCAAGCTCTGTACGTGATGTCATGAAATGACTCTCCGGCTATTACGGTTTTTAAAATGAAATTCGATGCTAGCTTCTAAGACTAGCCTTCAGCGCCTGATCTGCTGACTTTGCAGCCTCTACTGTCACATTGGACAAATAGATTAATCAGACGGATAAAAATGGCGCGCCATTGTCGCTTAATTGGGCAGCAGGGGCAAGAAAGTAGGGGGATATGACTACTCTTTTTGGCTTATTACATCAGTCTTATTGAAAACCTATATCGAAATAAATTGATATAGGTTCGCTTTCTGCTAAACTGCCTCGCATGTTAGATACAATAGTTTCACATATTGATGCCTTAGCGGCTCATACCAAAGCCAGTGCCGACCCATTACGCCTGAATATTTTACGTATTCTGGGTGAAGGTTCGTTTGGGGTTTTGGAGCTTTGCCAGCTATTTGAAATTAAACAAAGCAGCATGAGCCATCATTTAAAGATTTTGGCCAACGCTGGCTTAGTGACCACTAGGCGCGAAGGTAATTCGATTTTTTATCGTCGGGCCTTATTAAACCGAAATTCCCAGAGCTCAAATACTCGAACTCCTAATGCTGCTTGGTTTGATCTAACTCAGGTTTTATTTTCTACCTTAGATACACTGGCCCTCGCTGAATCTATTAATGAACGCCTGCAACACCTGTATCGAGAGCGTGCATTAAACTCTCAAGAGTTTTTTACTAAGCACGCTGCTGAGTTTCATCAGAAACAAGATTTAATTGCCTCTCATGAGCAATATGGTGAAACCCTAGAGGATTTAGTGGCTACGCTGAATTTACCCCAAACCCATACGGCGCTAGAAATTGGCCCAGGAGAAGGGGAGCTGTTATCCGCGCTAGGGAAGCGTTTTCAGCAAGTGATTGGTTTGGATGTATCAAAAGCCATGCTGAAAAAAGCCAATGCTAAAGTGACTGAGCAGCAACTTGAGAATATCAATTTATTGCACGGCGATTGTCAGCTAGCATTAGAACAGAATGTGCAGGCCGATTTAGTGACGTGCAATATGGTGCTGCACCATGTGCCTGCACCGAAAGAAATTTTTAACCACAGCGCTCAGTTATTAAAGCCAGGTGGTTGTTTATTAATTACTGATTTATGCGCCCATGATCAAGCTTGGGCCCGTGAATCTTGTGGTGATCTGTGGTTAGGGTTTGCTCCCGAAGATTTAACCAGCTGGGCCAAAGAAGCTCAGTTAGAGGAAGAGCAAACACAGTTTTTAGCTTTACGAAATGGATTCCAAATCCAATTTAGAACATTCCGTCGCGCTGAAGCATAAGGCTTTAGCTACTATAGATATAATAGGAGACACAATGAACGAATATTCAATTTTTACTTCTGAGTCAGTTTCAGAAGGACACCCAGATAAAGTAGCCGATCAGATATCTGATGCGGTGCTGGATGCCATTATTGCCCGTGACCCCCATGCCCGTGTTGCTGTGGAAACAATGGTTAAAACCGGCATGGCGATTGTCGCGGGCGAAGTAACAACATCTTGTTACGTCGACCTTGAAGAAATAGTGCGTAATGTTATTACAGGCATCGGTTATAACAGTTCTGATGTTGGTTTTGACGGCGCAACTTGTGCCGTGCTTAACGGTATTGGTAAGCAGTCTGTGGATATTAATCAGGGTGTTGATCGCTCTAAACCAGAAGATCAAGGCGCCGGCGACCAAGGTTTGATGTTTGGTTACGCTACCAACGAGACTGAGTCGTTAATGCCTGCTCCTATTTATTACGCTCACCTATTGGTTCAACGCCAAGCTGAATTGCGCACCAACGGTACCCTTCCTTGGTTGCGCCCCGATGCTAAATCTCAGGTGACGATCAATTATGAAGGTGCTCATCCGGTTGTTGATGCGGTGGTACTTTCCACCCAGCACGATCCAAGCATCTCGCTAGAAGATTTACGCGAAGCGGTTTTAGAAAACATCATCAAGCCTGTCTTACCGACGGAATGGTTAACTGAAGATACGCTTTACCACATCAACCCAACCGGTAACTTCGTTATTGGCGGACCTGTTGGTGATGCTGGCCTTACCGGTCGTAAGATCATTGTTGATACTTATGGCGGCACGGCTCGTCACGGTGGCGGTGCTTTCTCTGGTAAAGATCCTTCAAAAGTAGATCGCTCTGCGGCTTACATGGGTCGTTATGTGGCAAAGAATATCGTTGCCGCTGAATTAGCTGAGCGCTGCGAGATTCAAGTATCTTATGCCATTGGTGTTGCTCAGCCAACGTCAATTTCGGTGAATACTTTTGGTACCGGCAAGATTACTGATATCGAATTGGCGAAAGTGATTCGTGAAGTTTTCGACTTGCGTCCGTATGCCATTCAAAACCAGCTAGAATTATTGAACCCTATGTATCAGATCACTGCAGCTTACGGTCACTTTGGTCGCGAGCCATATGAACATACCTACGAATATGAAGATCGTGGTGAGAAGAAGTCTAAGACTTTCACTGCTTTCACGTGGGAACGTACCGATAAAATTGATGCGCTAAAAACTGCAGCAAACGTATATTCCTAATAAATAGAAAACGAATTAACAGCTATCTAATTAATAGAATTTAAGAGAAAGAATATGACTACCTTTACAGATTATAGTGTTGCAGCAAAAACCCCGGAAGCTTTCAAAGCCGATGCAGATTGGGGCCGTATGGAAATTGATATCGCTGAAGGCGAAATGCCAGCGTTGATGGCATTGCGTACTAAATATAAAGCGACTCAACCTTTAGCTGGCGCGAAGATCATGGGTTGTATCCACATGACTATTCAGACTGCTGTATTGATTGAAACTTTAGTCGACCTTGGCGCAGACGTGCGCTGGTCTTCTTGCAACATTTTCTCTACCCAAGACCACGCTGCCGCTGCCGTTGCCGCTGCGGGTGTTCCTGTTTTTGCTTGGAAAGGCGAAACAGACGAAGAATTCTTATGGTGTATTGAACAGACTATTTTAGCTGGAACAGGTTCTGATAAAGTTTGGGATGCCAACATCATTCTTGATGATGGTGGTGACCTGACTGAAATGGTGCATAACAAGTTCCCACAGATGCTGCCAGCTATCCACGGTATTTCTGAAGAAACTACTACGGGTGTGCATCGTTTATTAGACATGATGGAGAAAGGCGAGCTTAAGGTTCCAGCCATCAACGTAAACGATGCAGTGACTAAATCTAAGAACGATAACAAGTACGGCTGCCGTCATTCTTTGAACGATGCCATCAAGCGTGGTACTGATCACCTTCTTGCCGGCAAGAAAGCCTTGGTTATCGGTTATGGTGATGTAGGTAAAGGTTCTGCTCAATCACTGAACCAAGAAGGCATGATTGTTCGTATTTCTGAAATCGATCCAATCTGTGCGATGCAGGCCTGCATGGACGGCTTTGAAGTTGTGTCTCCTTACATCGATGGCATTAATACAAGAACATTGGAAGGCATCAATAAAGACCTTTTATCAAAAACAGATTTACTCGTAACCACTACCGGTAACGCTGATGTATGTGATAAATATATGCTTCAGGCACTAAAATCTGGCGCAGTTGTTTGTAATATCGGTCACTTCGATAACGAAATCGATACGGCGTTTATGCGTGAAAACTGGGAATGGAAAGAGATCAAGCCTCAGGTTCACAAGATCATTCGTGGCGAAGGTAACGATCATTTGATCCTTCTTTCTGAAGGCCGTCTAGTAAACCTAGGTAACGCAACGGGTCACCCAAGCCGTATTATGGATGGCTCTTTTGCTAACCAGGTATTGGCTCAGATGTATCTTTGGGATGCTAAGTTTGCTGATCTTGCAGAAGCTGAAAAATCTGAAAACATCTACGTTCGAGTTCTACCGAAGAAGTTAGATGAAGAAGTAGCGGCTGACATGGTTGCGGGTTTTGGTGGTGTATTGACTACACTGACTCAAGAGCAAGCGGATTACATCAAGGTTCCTGTTGAAGGTCCTTATAAGCCTGAATCTTATAAGTACTAATACACCTGCTAGTTATACAATACCTTGCATCTTGCAAGGTATTGTATAAAACCTAGAACATCCCCTCAAAGAGCTGTAAAATCTTTATTTTATTCCCTGCCAACTTTGACGAGGCTAAGCCGATTTATGCGTGAATGTGCATTTTATTTGGTATCGACACCACTTCATCTCTTCCTTAGCTCGGCTATTGCCTTACAACATAGCGATAAAAAGAACATTCTAATTTTTATTGATCAAGCCGAGGTTGAAGATAACTTTTATCTTCAACAAATTAATCTGTGGGAAAGCTCTCCTTTTGAAGAAGTTCACATATTTCCTGGGCGCATTAAAGGCTTATTAAAGAAACGCAGCTCTAGACAAAAAACCTTCAAACAGCTTGCTCAGTTAATAGCAGAATTTAAGCCTACTGATATCCATATAGGCAACGATCGTCGTATTGAATTCCAATACTGTATGCATAGAAGCCAGCAGTACGGTGGAGCCAAAGGGCATTATATTGATGAAGGCACTTATACTTATATTGGCAGGGAGCAGTCTCAGTCATTTCAAGATGCTATTGTTGATAACTGGGTTAAAAAATTGGTATATGGAATGTGGTGGAAAAACCCAATAACCATCGGCGGTTCAGATTGGATTTCCTCTATTTATGTTGCCTTTCCAAAGCTAATACATCCTCTTCTTAAACAGAAGGAAGTCGTAGCGATAGATCCAGAGTGGTTAGAATCCCCGAGCTTAAATGAGTTTTCTAAGCAGCTACTCTCGGCCAAAGGTATGAATTCAGATACTGTTAGCGCTGTTGATGTTTTAATTGCACTGCCTCATGAGTCTATCATTGCGCAGAATCAAATGTATAAGTCTTCTATTCTTAACTTGATTATTCAGCTGAAAGAGAAAAATAAAAATGTCGCAGTGAAATATCATCCAAGAGATAGCCAGGTTGATGCTTTAAATTTACAAGAGGCAGGTTGCCAGCTAATTCCTAGTCAGGTTAATTTTGAAGCTCTGTTATTAATTTTTCCCAAAAACAGAACTATCATAGGGGATTTTTCCAGTGTATTACTCAATGCACGCTGGTTGCGCCCTGATTTAAAAGTGATCGCAGCGCTAGAAAATAAAGCTTCGATCTCAAAACTTTTCTCTTCTTTATATTCATCCCTTGAGATCGATATGGTGAACGTTGAAGATATACATACTCTAAAGAACCTATAGGTATCGTCTCTGTGTCAGAAACAATTCAACTATCAGATGATTTAATTATAGGGACAGGGCGTGACCGCATCTGTTATGAGCACCCTACGATCAAAGAACAATGCATTAAAGTTTCTATCAGCTCTCACAAACAATCACGACGAGAAGTTCGATATTTTTCTTTTCTCAAAAAGAGAGGTGTCGATATGTCTCAGATTTCAGTTTTTTTGGGCAAGGTAAAAACAAACCAAGGAATTGGATTTTGCTTTGAACTGGTTAGAAATAAGGATGGAAAGATATCTCTAACCTTAAGAGAAAGCCTAGAAAAACAAATCTTCACCATCAAGGACATTCAACCAAAGTTAGAAATGCTACAAGAATATCTATTGAGCAGTGGTATTTGCATCCGTGACATTAGCCCATCAAACATCATTTGCCAAAATACAACTAAAGGCATTAATTTAATCGTTATTGATGGAATTGGTAATTCTAATATTAATCCATTAACAATTCGCTTCACCAGTCTGATTAATTCGGCAATTATCAAAGCATGGAAAAGCTTAGATATAAAACTCGCTAGAATTGAAAAGTCACTAAATAAGACAGGTTCTTAATTTTGAAATTTTCAGCTTTCGATATTCAAGGAAAGAAATCACAGCTTTTTCTTACCACAAGACACAACCCAGTTCCTCAGCATCATATATTAAATAATATACTAGTCGATCACATCCCTTCTCTTGTCGGTACTCTCAAAGAATCAGAGTTAATTATTAAATTCATCAGGGCTAGAAGCTGGCATGAATATATCAAACTCCTTTGGAACCACAGCCGCATAACTAAAGAAATCAAAGGCAGTGAGTTATTACAACAATTAGGACTAACCGTCCCGATAATTCATGAAGTGGGTTTTGGTATAATACCCAACAAAAAACATGAATACCTTGGATACTACATAATGGAGAATCTCTCATTGTCTGGTTTTCAAGAGTTGTCCAAGCTAATTACAGACAATGCTATTGATGAAATAATGCGTGGAAAAATAATGTCCTCCGTCTATCGTGGACTTAAAGAAATGCGGGATCATCGCATTGTATTTTCTGACTTTCACCTAGACAATGTATTTTCCAATGAACTGGGGGATATTACTTGGATTGATCCTGGCGTCACAACCTATAACAAACTCAATGAAAGCAAGTTTAGAGACAAGTTCAATCATTCAATAAACCGGTTTATTTTTTACTGTAATGATCGAGGTAACACATTGTCCGAAAAAGAAACAATTATGTTCCAAGAACTTATACTAAAAACCGATAGTTAAAATATTCAATATATACTTTCCAAGTATAGGTATTACTATGAAGATTAAAAGATGCGTTCTTTACTCCCTTCTACTGGCCTTAGCTAGCTATGGGCTACACTACCATGTTGCTAAAGCATTTATTCATTTGGCTGCTTTTCTATCAATTATTAATATTTTATTCGCCATTAAAGATAGATCCCTAGAAAATATATCTTTTAACAAACTAACTATCAGAATGGTTATTGCATTATTGATTAGCGCAACAATAACTTTCGTTTATTTCATGATATATAACAATCCAATATCTGAGCGGCATTTTTCAAGCATGTTCTACCCAGTATTATATTTCTCAATTATTCTGCCATCATTAAAAATTGAAAGTAGTGATAAGCAGATTGTTTTATATACTGGAATATTTTCTTGCATTGCTATGGCGAGTTCAGGAATTATTGATTTTATATCTAGTGGTAACCCAGCCCATAGAACTTCTGGCTTCCTGAATATGCCGATAATTTACGCATCTTGCATGGTTATATTAACTAGCTGGATCAGCGCTGAGTTTTTTAAAAACTTAACACATAAGAAGTGGGGAATAGTGAGCTTATGCTTTATTGCAATATGCGCGGGCTTCTTTGCGACGCTCTTTACTGGTAGTCGAGGACCAATTATTGCAAATGTTATAGTATTGGTGATTTTATTTTCTCATTACTTACTTGCATCTTCACCAAGTAACGGTAAAAAATATTCTTTACTTATTTTTCTAGCCTTCTGCACCATTATCACTTTATTCCTTTCGCAGTCAGAGCTATTAGATAATATTAAGGGTCGCTTTCAGCATGGCATAAATAATATTTCTACTGCCTTTGAAGAGGGAAAACGTCAATCCACTCCGACAGGAATCCGCTTAGACATGTGGGAAGCATCACTTGTTGCTATGACTGATCATCCTTTAATCGGTATTGGCCCAGGAAGTTATATCGAATACTTCGCAATCTTAGATCAAGAGAAACGTATTAACATCAATACAAATACAGTGATTCAATTTGATCATATGCATAATGACTTCATACAAGCATGGCTAAGCATGGGACTTATTTTTGGGACAATGGTTTTATTCTTTATTCTTTACCCCACACTGTTATTTGTAACAAAAATAAAAAACAATGAATTAGCCATTATTGGTCTATCAATTTGTTTTGGCTTTATTCTGTGTGGGTTAACCGATGTACCTGCGCATAGAGCATCGTCTTTAACTTTATTCTTGCTATTAATATGTATACAGATGGCAACATTAAATAACCATTGCATGCCAGAGAAGCAGCTTGAAGATATCTAAAGTGTGAATATTTAATAAATGGAAATATTCTCATTTGATTTGTAGTTTGCGATTCTTCACTATTACTTCATAGCACTTCCTGCTATATTTGAAGGTCCTGACCCTTTAGTATTATACGATGAATGATATAAATCCAATTATTGTTATTATCGCTACTTTCAATCGAAAAAATCGTTTATTGAATGCTGTACAGTCGATAACAGAGCAAACCAGCTCTAATTGGCTGCTAGTCATCGTAGATGATGGGTCTGAAGATGGCACAAAAGAATACCTTGAATCGTTATCAGACCCCCGCATATCAACCCACTCTTTTAAAAAAAATGCTGGGGTTAATAAAGCTAGAAATAAGGCTATTGATATTATCCAAGAGAAGAATCTTAGTGGCTATATAACCCTGCTAGATGATGACGACAGATTCAAAACTCAGTGCTTTGAAGAATTTACAAATATTATAAAAGAAACTGTGAGCTCTAATTGGTTTACTGCTAACTGCATTCGAGTCGATGGTAGCAAAATTTCTAAAATAAAATCCTACGGTCCTGCTTCGTATATCTTTGACTATATGTATGGAAAGAGAATCAGAGGAGACCTCTCGCATTTCATAAATACCGACATCATTGGTGACATTCGCTTCACTACACGCTTTAAGAATTCAGAAGAATGGTTTTTCTTCTCTCAAATTGCCCAAAAAAATGACTTATTTACGATAAATTACGATGCTAAAATAGTAGAGACTCTTCCTACTGGATTATTACTAAGTAAGGTAAACAAGGACAAAAAGATAGAGGTTCTTAAATATAAGCTAGAAACATTCAGGGACTTCTTGCCTGAAAAATACACATCTCTACAAACAATTTCATTGTCTAATGAACTAGCCAAGTCTGGGCAGAAAGAAGAGGCTAGAAGGCTATTAAATAATATGTCACTAAAAAATAAAATACGCTACAAGTATTTCTTAGCCTACTTGCGCTGTAAATAACTCCCAATCCCAAACCAGTATTTTTTTATAAAGATAACTAATCCTTATATTAGTGCCAGTTCTCATTTATCCAAGGTGCGTGTTTCCACATATCCCAAGGTCCATTCTGGACATCTTCAGGGTCAGGCTTACCGTGAAATATGACTATCCTGGCCCCTTTTGGCAGCTTCGCTTTGCCTTGAGGAGGAGTAATTAAGCCGTGCTTCCGAGCCCACTGACCTATGCGACCATAACTTCGACTGGCTCTTGCATCACATTGTTTTTTATATGACACAACCCACTCTGCGGGCCACGTATTCATTTGCTCTGGTGCTGACTCTGCTATCCAGTCTTGATCACCGTGTAACCTACCAATAATATCGTCTTTATTTTTGAGGAAGTCATCCCACACAAAAGCCATACTCCCCATAGACAATCTAAAAACCGAGCTATTAAAGCCTTGTTTCAAGTCTCTAATAATTTTAAAATCACCAGGATCCACAGTAAACAAATCATCAATATTTGAAGTTATCACCACATCTAAATCAAGAAAAATGGATGTACCTGAGATACCATAAAAATCTTCTTTAAATATCATTAGCTTGTACCACCAACCAACAAGACTAAGATCGGTGATCATTTTAGCCTCTATCGCTTCATCAAGCCCTTCTGCATTATCTGTTATACAATAAAAATTATATTCAATCGTTGTATTTCTATTGACCATATTAAACAACCGATTTACATATTCTGCTGGGTACTTAGTACCCCACTTTAAACAAACTACGTTATATGTCTCTTTGCTGCTCATTTAACCAAACCTTTATTTATTGAGTACCAGTATTTTCGATATCAAATTATTCATTCGTAGTGCTCGTTACTTTGATAAATACAAGACGGCCCAGTGTTTATACTGCCTAAAATAGAAAGGTGATGACTTAAACACTTCGCTTAATGCTACCTTTGCCGCTAGGAAATCTTTTTTTGCTAAATAATGTTTTGCTAACGATACATATTGGTGCAACATCTTTTTCTTACCGACAATAGGCTCTAATGTATCAATTTTGAATTTAAGGACTTGAATAGCCTTATCTTTATTAATCCCTTCTGCGGTCAGCCCACCCTTGAGATATTCCTTAATAGACCCAAGGCCATCAATCGCATACATATCATGCGTTAAAGATAAATTAACCCAGAAATACCATTCCTCACCATTTTTGAATTCGGATGTGAATCTTTCATCTCCTAAAGATTCCAACTTTAATATATGAGTAAGATCTCCTTTGATTTTCTTGCCAAACATATAATCATTTAAATACGATAAGGCACCATACTCGGCTACTCTTGAAAGCTTACTTCCATCTTGACGGTGACAATTCAAAGAAAACCAACTGAACTCCCCATGCTCAGTAATTTGCTCATCAGCAAGGGCCAACGACTCCGGAGCTAAATAGTCATCATCATCAATAAATAGCAAAAAAGCTTTACTATCGATAGCCTTGGCTTCATCGATAATACGATTTCTAACAGCATTAACACCGCTATTCTGATTCATTTTACGATATTGAATTTTAGGATTACTATCAGAGAACGCAGAAATCACACTCGTTGTGTCATCAATACTAAAATCATCGACAAAAAGCAATGTCCAATTTGTATAGTTCTGCTCTTGAACTGAACTTAAGATCCTGGGGATTAAGTGTGCACGATTAAATGTTGGCACACCGATTATAAAATGTTTACCTGATGTATCTGACATTAAATATCAACTTAGTATTTAAATATTTCGGAGGCTAAAAGTTAAATGGCAGCCAGCTGCGTACGAATATAGCCAACAGTTTTAGATACTGCAAAAGGTGCTGAACGCTCATTATACGCTAACAACGTATTTTTAATAAACCTCCAGCGTAGTGCAACCTTTTTCACAGCCTTTAGCTTCACAGTATCTTCAGCATATAGTTTTGCTAGCTCTTGAATCGTTCGTTCGAAAGCGGCACTGCGCACTTCGATTTGGATTGCTTGTTCGCTACCAGCAAAACCAAAAGTGCCAAAAGTGGCAGCGGACAACTCTAAATATTCAGACGCTAACTGCTCAATTAATAATATAGCATTTATTTTATTCAAGTCTCTATTGGGTAATAAATCAGTGTTTAGCTGGTTTTTCACCAAGGTGACGGCTGCTAATAAGTCGCGATGTAAAATTCGCATATCATTAAATACATAGGTATCGCCCTCAGCATGGACATGTTTTTGCCAAGCAAAAGCTCTATATTGGTCCCAGTTAGAAACCAAATCTTTTGACTGCTCGCTAAATAGCAAACTAAGTCGATCCCCAATTGACAGCACATCAAATAAGCGTTGCTCAGAAACCTTATCTTTTTGCATTGAATAAACATTAAACTCAGTCACTACTCGATAGCTATTAGCCTCAAACAAGATAATTTCTTTGGCCAAACTCCCCTCCTGTAAACCGCTAGCATTAACAAATGCTCCGGGCAGAAGAGTACAAAGAATGACTATTTTGGCTAATAAGAATTTCATGTTTTATCCAATATATCGTAGTAATTCATTTTCAATCATGTCTAAGTCAGGGATCATTGCTTGCTCTCCTGATAGACTCACGGCCATCTGGTCATAGGGGCCTGAGTGCATTGCCTCTACACTTACAATATCATCTTCTGTAATGTGCGCTAACCTAGGTATACCCTGGATTAGAACAGCATAAAATGGTAAATTTCGATTAACACCGGTGCCATTAATTACCGCTAGACGAGCCCCTTCGATAGGGGGTGCGCTGCCACCATTAATTAGCTCATAAGAAATAACAGGAATATGAATATTACGCCATTCCAATTGCCCTAATAACCAGCCTGCATTATCGCTAATGCTCGTTGGTGCTCGATAAGGAATAATTTCAGCAACTGTCACGTTAGGTAGAATGAGCTGCTTATCGTGAAGTGGAAGCAATAAGCTGGCAACTTCATTGATACCATCCTGGGTTACTATTTCTGCACTCATATTATCTCATCCACTGCGTTTGCAAATAATTTACCAGCTGCGAGGCCAATTGTCTTGGGGTTCCTATATAAGAAACATGCCCCGTCGCAACCACGCTATCTGGCATTGAGCTATTTGCACAACTTTCACTATTTTGCGCCCAAATTATTGATGGGCTTTGACTGATTTTAACCGCTGCTTCTGCTCCATCATTACCCATACCACTGAACAAGATATAACGAGCCCTTTTCGCAAAGTGCTGAGCTACATTTAGCATAACCTGATCAACAGATGGGCCATAAGGGCCTGGCCAAGCTGTGCTTTTACTAACAGTCCTACCTTCATAATCAAAGGTAAACTCTTTTTCCACTGGGGCAAGCATAACCTCCCCAGTATTGATTCGTTGACCTTCTTGATAAGGGACCATTGTGATCCCAGCATGACGGCCTAACGTTTGAATCAAGGCTTGTTGAAATCTAGCGTCTATATGCTGTGCATATATAAAACCAACCGGTAAACCGTGAGGTAAGGCATCCAAAAATTCTTTTACCGCGTCGGGCCCGCCTAAGCTCGCACCAAGTACCCAGATATGCTCTGCGGGCGAACCTAGCTTTAGGTTTTTAAATACTGCAGGTAGCATTAGCGGGCCATCACTATCAATAGCATACGTTTCTGAATTACTGATTACTGCTACATCTGCAATCGCTAAGGATTGATCTGCCAGTAACTCCTTCATTTTCGAAAACAAGCGTTTTTCCCAGCGCGGGTAACTTTCGCAACTTCTTTTCGGAGCCTCACCCATGCCAAACAAAACAGGAATTTCACCCTCAAGTAAATCATCAAGCCAGCCAAGTTGTTCGCCGTCATCGTCGACAATATCAACGACCCAAGCATCAATTCCCTGCTTAAAATTTGGCCTGTCAGATATTTTATCTGGTGCTGTAGCCAAAACCACATTGAAGCCTAATTGCATCAGTGCTGTCTTTATCAAGTGCTGCTGTAATAAATCATCAGCAATAATGCCAATCTTAGCAGCAGCCTTTGCATCGGGCATATTACTGCTCTACCACCTCAGTTAATAAGCTATCAATAGTGGCAAGTAATTTATCTTCCTGGAAAGGCTTACCCAAATATTCATTAACACCAATAGAAAATGCTCGATTTCGATGCTTATCACCTGTTCGAGAAGTGATCATAATTATCGGCACATGCTTTAATCGAGAATCATGGCGAACGACAGAAGCAACTTCAAATCCATCCATACGAGGCATTTCAATATCGAGTAACATTAGATCTGGAACATGATCTTGTAAGGTCGCAATTGCATCGACTCCATCTTTCGCGGTAAATACTTCAAAGCCATTCCGCTCTAATAATCGAGTCGTTACTTTTCTTACCGTTACAGAATCATCCACCACTAAAATACGGTTTGGTCTTTGTTCAAGTTCATGACGTTTTTCAGCTTCAATCGCATCTAAAGCTTTAGCATGCTGATATTCAAGATTACTTTGACTACGAATCATCGCCGGTAAATCAAGAATAATTACAACACTACCATCACCAAGAATAGTGCCGCCAGAAACTCCCATAACGGAACTAAACTGCGTACCTAGGGTTTTTACAACAATTTCTCGACTGCCCAATAATGAATCAACTTGTAATGCGTAGGGAGTATCCCCTTTAATTAGCAGCACTGGTGCGGGCATTCTTTGCCCGGCAAACTTAGGCTGGGCTTCTGTGCCAAGCATACTTCCCAAATACTCTAAACGATGATTTTCGTTAGCATATTCAAATGTTCTATCCATTACTGGTTGCTGGTATAGACTCTCTAACTGATGAATGGGTACACGTACAATTCCTTGGATACTATCCAATGGAACCGCGTATAGGTCATCCCCAACTCGAACCATCAAGGCACGGTTTACCGATACAGTGAAAGGTAATCGCACTTGGAACTCTGTGCCTTCTCCTGCAATAGAGTTAATAAATAGTGTGCCACCCATTTGCTTAATTTCACTATTAACAACATCCATGCCAACGCCGCGACCTGAAATCTGGGTTACTTTTTCGGCCGTTGAGAAACCTGCATGCAGAATAAACTGCGTAATCTCAACATCGGTTAATTTACTATCTTCTGTTATCAATCCCCGCTCTATCGCCTTATTACGAACCGCATCAATATTAATACCTTGTCCGTCATCTTTTAGAATAACGAGTACATCTCCGCCATCGCGGGAGATGCTTAACTCAACGGTTCCTTGAGCTGGCTTATTGGTTTTTGCTCGAGTAGTTTTATCTTCGATGCCGTGATCCATAGCATTACGTAGCATGTGTTCTAAGGGTGAAATCAAACGCTCTAGAATGGTTCTATCCATCTCACCATCAGCATTGAAGACTTTAAATTCAACTTGCTTATCAAGTTCTTGACCAACTTGACGCACAATACGTCGAAGACGAGGAACCAAGCGCTGAAAAGGCACCATCCGCGTTTGCATCAAGCCTTCTTGAAGCTCAGTATTGACTCGACTCTGCTGCAGTAACAATGTTTCTGCATCTCGCGTTTTATTCGTCAACGACTCTCGAATATCCAATAAATCCGATGCCGATTCAACCAATGAACGTGCTAGCTGCTGCATTTGCGAATAGCGATCCATTTCTAATGGATCAAAATCTTCATAGCTTGGAGTCTGTCGTTCTTGACGGAATAATACTTGCGCTTCCGTTTCGATATCTAGGCGACGTAACTGATCTCGTAGTCGCTCAAGTGTTGAATCCATCTCTTCTAAGGAGTAGGAAAAATCCGTTACTTGCTGCTCAAGTCGACCACGAGAAATTGATGTTTCCCCGGCAAGGTTAACTAAATTATCTAATAACTCCGCAGAGACCTTTACCATCTCTTGTGGACCACGACGCCCTTGTTGAGGCTTGTTCGCAGCTTCTTGATCTAGTTGTGTTAATACTTTATCTGTTTTAGGCACAGGCAAAGTAGTTATAGCAGCCCCTTCCTCAACCTCATTTCACTTAAACGGTACAACATTCGTATCGTCTACAGCTACGATACTGCTATCTATAAATTCAGTTGGCTTATCCAGATCGTGTAATTCAGTACTAGCTTCAAGATCTACAATTTGATTCGCTTGACTCAAACTATGGCTGATCTGCTCAATGCTCGCAGCTAATTTGTCTTGGCGCTGATAAACTTCAGCAAAGAAACTATCATCAACATCAATTTCTCCTTGCTGAGCCTTAACCATCCAGGCTTCAAAATCGTGGGCGAGATCACCAACTTCCGTTAGATCACCCATACGTGCACCACCTTTTAAAGTGTGCATAATACGCTGTACTTCTTCAGTAGCACGAAGATTCTCAGGTGCTTTTTGCCACTCCTGTAAAACACTATCAAGCTCTTGCTGTAATTCTTGCGCTTCTTCAAGAAAGATTTCAAGAATTTCTCGATCACTGTCATCGACATCTAAAGCAATAACATCAGCAATAGGCAGCTGGCTTACTTCGCTAATGCGCTTTGCGATGTCTTCTACAAAAGTTTCTTCTAGCGAGGTAACTTCTTGGTTCAAATCCTGATCAAGAGTAAGAGGATCTGCGCCTTTTGCCACAGCATGAATTTGCTGTAAAAGCTGATCGTCTAAATGTACTTTTTGACCATTACGAATTTGTTCGAGCATATCGTCTAAAACATCATGACAACGGCTTAGCAAAGGAATTAATCCTTGCTTGAACTGCACTCGACCATCATGCAAACCTTCATAAATAGACTCTAGCTCGTGACATAAATCAGCAACTTCACTCATTTCAGACATGCGAGCGCCACCCTTTAAGGTATGCAACTCGCGTTGTAATTCAGCGACACTTCTTAAATTTTCAGGCTCTGATTGCCAGCGCTGAAGCGCTACACCAGCCGCTTCCATAATTTCTTGAGCTTCCTCAAGAAATATCTCTAATAGCTCTTCATCGATTTCATCAATGTCATTACTAACATCAAGTTTTATCTCTTGTATATGCTCAACTACCAACTCTGTATTAAGCTCTGACTCAATACCGCCCAGCTCTATTTTATCAATAGCACCACCAGAGTCAGCAATACACTCATCAGCCGCTTCACTGAAAGACTGCTGCAATAGACGCGCAGCATCCTTTACNNTAGCCAAAANCTCATTGTCTACAGTCAAGCTCTGACCAGCTGCTAGGCAATCCAGCATATTCAATAAGCTTTCATGAGCCTCTAATAAAATCTCAGATAAACTCGCTGGATTAAGAATAGAATTTGATTCAGCTAATAGTATTTGCTTATAAAGTTCATGCAAGACTTGAGCTAACTCAGCAACCGCTGGAATCTCTGCTTTTTTCGCCCCTGCCACTACCTGAACTAATTCATCATTTAATGTGGCTACTGCAGCATTATCTTCTGGCTCTAAGACCCAGTTTTTAACAATATCATCCGCATCCAGCAGAACATCCATACCCTGAGTTAAGAATTGTGCTAACTGCTGCGGATCAGGTAGATTCTGATCAGCATCATCATTATCAACTGGAGCTAATAATAATTGCTCCAGTGCAGCAACTTTTATTAAAAAATCACCTTCTAGTGGCAATGGTGCGATAGGATTAGTTTCTAGCTGCTCAACGCCTAACTGAATTAACGCCACACCTTCCAATAAAATATCAACCAAGCCAGGTGTATTTTTAATTTGATAGGCGCGTAATTCTTTTACCAATTTCTCTAGTGGTGATGCAACCAAGGCAATCGGGGAAATCCCCGCCATATGCGCACTACCTTTTAAGGTATGCAGCGCTCTTTGTAGATGATCGGATAAATCATTACTGTAATCAGTTTCTTTGGAAAGCTCGATAAACTCATTAACAGTTTCTAGATGGGTTGCGACTTCAATGCGAAAGATTTCAATTAAAGTATCATCAAGCAGGCTATCGTCTTCAACTGCTTCAACTGCTTCAACTGCTTCAACTGCTTCAACTGCTTCAACTGCTTCAACTGCTTCACTAGCATCGAACGCACTTGAGAACGTTTCAACTACCTCACCATTTGATAAGGCTTCAGCATAAGCAATTAAAGGTAGTGTATTAACACTACCTACTCGACGATGACGAAAATCTTCGATTAAGTCAGGGATCATTGCAATAACATTGTCAATTAAGCAACAACCATCTTCCGACAGACTAATTGCTTCATCGATAACTCGATTTAGCATATTCTCTACAGACCAAGCCAATTCGCCGATAACGACAGCTTTTACCATGCGGCCACTACCTTTTAGGGTATGGAAAGCACGACGAACTGTTGATTGTGATTCAATATTTTTTTGATCAGTCCTGTAAGTTGGCCAAAATTCCTGCAGTGTTTCTAATACTTCTTCTGCTTCTTCTAAGAAAATCTCGATAATTTCATCATCGATCAAGTCATCCTCTTCGGCGACCTCAATGATAATTTCTTCAGAGGAAGTATCAGATGATTCTTCTACATTAATATCATGAACAATAGTTTCTAAGTCTAAAGCGATGTTATTTGAAGTATCCGCTATCGCAATATCAAGTTCAGCGGTCAAATCGACGTCGTCGATTACCTGCTCATTAACCACGTCAATTTGGGCAACAACCTCAGCTACCTCAACACTTTCACGAGAGATAATAGCGGCACTTTCTACTGTTTGTGTTTCTTGTCCCGGTAAATATGACAAGGCCAACTCGGCACGCTGTAATAAGTTTTCATCGGCCTCGATAGGACTGCTTGAATAACGCTCAATATAATATTCAACACTGGTGAGGATATCAGCAAAGTTATCCATCACAGTCCACTGCGCCTTTAAACCTTCAGCAATTAATTGCTGCTCAACAAATTCGGCTGCTCGTTGCAATATTTTTGCAACTCGCGGCAAAGGTATCATGTTGATTGAGCCTTCGATTGACCTCAACCAATGCGGAGCTTCTTCTAATTCACTGGCATCCCATTGCTTAGCAATGTATTCAACAACAGAATCTTTAACTTGCTCTAAAACATTACGAGCTTCATGCAATACTGCTGCTTGTGCACTACTAACAGACATCTCTTCTGGACGAGTTTCTACTAAAGTACCTTCTTTTTGCATACCAACAAGAGTTGCTTCAACATAAAGAAGCGCCCCTGCTGTATCCATCAATTCAGTATCAGATACAGCACCCTGGTCTAATAAGCGAGCCACATTGCTCNGCTGTTCTTGCAATACTCGCCTTGGCATACCAAGACCTAGCATTCCCATGGTATCGGAGATTTGTTTAAACGCAGGTAATAACTCCCGCAATGCNTCGTCACGACCTTCATCAGCACGAACAAGTAAATCAAACTTATCCTTGAGACTAGTTATTTCTTCAATTAGAGCACCGACAACGCTGCCAACGGTATCTTTATCCGGACCAGATAATGCATCTTGCTGAGTTTTTATTTCTCGCTCACTCGGCAATGCATCCGCTAAATTAAACTTCTTCTTCACNGCCGAAATGGCGCCTGAATCTAAAGGTGATTTAGCGATGTAATACAGTAGATTTTTTAATAACTCATTCGGTACCGGAGTATTTAAAACACCGACCCCTTGCTCCTGAATCAACTTAAGCTGAGCATCCAGCTGTCGCAATAAAGGTTTAGCACTTTTAGGAATAGCTTCTTGAGTTTTTAAATACTCGACAAAAGCCAATGCGGGTAACCACACTAATCCCTGAGGTGTATGACCTAATGATTTATTTAAACGAGTGAATACCTTATTTAAGTAATCAATCGCAAGTCCTTCTTGCTCGCTACGCAAGACATGCAAGATCGCAGCTTGCAACATCTGACGTAGTTTTTTCAACCAAGGAGAAAAACCTGGGTCATTAAATTTATCTAATTCTTCAGCAGATAATAACGTCGGAGCTTCAATATTAGGAGNAAACAAGGCCGTTTCAGACATCAGGTTTTCGCCACGAGCTGCGCGCAGTTCATTGAGAATAGGCAATAGAATAACAGGCAGATCTCTACGACCCACCTTGATATGCTCAAGATAACCGGGGAGCTGTAAGATAGCCTGCATTAATACTTCAAGAATATCTCGCTCATTAGCCATATCACCTTCAGCTAAAACTTTCGCTAAAGCNTCCATTTCCTCGGCCAATAATGCAGCTCCGTAAAACTCGACCATTTGCAAAGTGCCATGCACTTGGTGCAAATAGCTCAAACAAAATTTAAGACGAGTACGGTCTTGTGTATTTTCTACGTAAGCTTCGAGAGCTTGTTGCGCCTGCAGAAGGGTTTCTTCGATCTCGCCTTTCACCCATTCCAGAGCGATGTAGTCATGGCTCATCGCCTAGCGGTCTCCTATTCGTTTATTACTGTCACGTCGAACATATACAGATAATTTATTATTATCGATCTGAATCAAGTTCGGATGTTGCCAATCCACCATCTCACCTAATCCGGTAACTAAAATCCCACCAGGTACTAGGCGATCAGCGAGCGCATTCAAAATTTCTCTGCGACGCCAACGACGAAAATAAATCAGTAAGTTCTGACAATAGATAACGCTTAAACCCGTTACGGGAAAAGCGTCTAAATTCAATGCATTCACCTGAGTGAAGCAAGTACGATCACGCAAAAATGGCATGACTTGATATTCGTTNTTAGCAATTTCACTGCAATAACGCTGTCGATATGAAACAGGCAGGGTTTCAAGTTTCCTAATCGGATACTTACCCTGTCGAGCTTTGCGTAATACTACCGTCGACAAATCTGTTCCTGTTACGGAAAANTTAACCCCCAACGGCGTCAAACACTCTTCCGCTAGCATGGCTAAGCTGTAGACCTCTTCACCAGAAGAGCAGCCCATACTCCAGATATCAATCGATTGATTCTGCGCACAAGACTCTGCCATTTCCAGTAAGCAATTCCTTACAAATAGCATGGCATCTGGGTCACGAAAGAAACGTGTTTCCTGTACCGTTAAGCGGTCCGATAACGTAGCCCACTCAATAGCACCGCCTGCGCCAGNGATCACCTTCTGGTAATAATCTTCATAATCATCACAGCCCAACTCACGCATACGAATGCCTAAACTGGTTTGTAAGAATGATTTACGCTGCGGCGCTAGGCACATGCCCGTGCGCTCTTCGAGCAGATTCTGCCAACGCAAAAACTGCTCCTCATCCATGTCTGGCATCATGCCAAAGCTGGAACGCTTATTTGAAAAAAAATCTGACGGATTACTCATTTAAACTTCAACCTACAGAGTTTGTTCATTCTCTGGAAGCTTAAAGCCTGCTACAGACTCACGTAGCTTATTTGCCATATCAGCAAGGTTNCCAATCGACTTAGCNGTCGCCGTAGTACCCGCAGATGTTTGCGATGTAATCTCTTGAATAACGTTCATCGTATTCGAAATATGACCGGCAGAAGATGCCTGCTGACGAGCAGCGTTGGAAATATTCTGAATCAAGTCTGCCAAGTTTTTCGATACATTTTCAATTTCTTCAAGTGCTACACCCGCATCCTGTGCTAGACGTGCGCCTCGTACCACTTCCGAAGTAGTGGTTTCCATTGAAATAACCGCTTCGTTGGTATCGTTCTGAATCGTTTTCACCANAGCTTCAATCTGCTTGGTTGCCGCTGCAGAACGTTCNGCTAGTCGCTGTACTTCATCGGCAACAACTGCGAAGCCTCGACCTGCGTCACCCGCCATCGATGCCTGAATTGCGGCGTTAAGCGATAGAATGTTTGTTTGATCNGCAATATCGGTAATTAGNGATACNATATCTCCAATTTCCTGCGACGATTCACCTAGACGCTTAATACGCTTAGACGTTTCTTGAATCTGTTCACGAATNTTATCCATGCCNTGAATCGTTGCCTGNACNACTTCAGCACCTTTATTGGCGATCGCAACCGATCGCTCTGCTACCGCAGATGATTCAGAGGCGTTTGCCGATACTTGGTCAATGGACACCGCCATTTCATTAATGGCCGCTGAAGCCCCTGCAATTTCTTGTGCTTGATGCTCAGATGCTTCCGCAAGATGCATCGCNGTTGCCTGAGTTTCTTGTGCAGCNGAGGATACTTGTACCGCGGTTTCNTTAATCGCCGATACCAATGAGCGCATCTGATCGATCGCGTAGTTGATGGAGTCAGCAATCGCACCAGTAAAGTCTTCCGTTACCGTTGCCTGCGTTGTTAAGTCACCATCAGCCAAATCGGCAATTTCATCTANTAGACGTAAAATAGCAATCTGGTTTTGTTCGTTTTGATNAGCNGTTTCAGATAAATCCTTACGTGTATCTTGATACGAGATAACACCCAAACCCACCATACCCACAACAGCCATTAAAGCTGAGAAGTAGGCGATTAANTGTAAAATACCCAAATTCTCAGTACTGGTTTGAAAACCCTGAGTCAAAGATGATGTTTCATTAAGTAATAATTGAGAATCGGCAAAAATCGCATCCGATGCCTCACGCACCTGAAACAACTCAGGAGAAGTTTCTAGAATTTCATCAACCGAACCGGATACGAATTCAAACAANTCCGCAATTTCCGCCANAGCAAAAACAGCTTCTTCATCCGCAACCTTACCTAGGTTCATCGCNACATTNCCTTCAATCATACCGTTAAGTACGCGACCNAAAAGCGATGCATCNCGACCGAAAGCATCGGCAGCCATCACNGCATCTTCACCACCGCCAAGNACCTTGTTCACCGAGCGAACAATACGNTCCGCNAACCAAGACTGACGCTGAGCAACAGCAACCTGATCGGCCGGTGCNCCACTGTCCAATAGAATCTCTACAATTTCATCATACTCAACCTGAAGCTGAGGAATCGTTTCAGCNAATGTCGCNGCAACTTCATGCAAAGAAAGAATAATATCTTGAGCTTCTACAATCTGATCGGCGTTATTAGAAACCTTATTCCAAATACCCTGCACATTGGTCATNGCTGCAATTTCTGCAGGAGGCAAGCCNGTTTTAGCATCACCTAGGTGTAAATANTCCCAGCGAGTTTCAAAATTATCCCGCGCTTTACGNAGCAAAGAGAAAGCCTCTGCTTTACCACCNGCGGCTTCCACNGCGTTNTTGGCTAATTGTTGCGAGAGNACNCGTAGNTCACCCGCGTGGTTAATATATTCTTTATCTTGGTTCGCCTTTGTGTTTACAAAAACGGTNACCCCCAAGAATGCTAAGATTGAAACAATCAGNAACACAGAAAAGAAACCCGNGCGAGGGTTACCAAATACTGTGGACCAAACGTTTCCTGTTGNTTTACTCATTCCAATATCTCCGTACTATATTTNCACGTTTGNTTTTCTTGTTAATTCAATGCAANTNACAAACTTTACTGCAGTGATTTTATATTAAACAGCTACCTGCAGAAATTCATCCGCTGAAGCCAAGTCAGTAAAACTAAAAATGGGCCAGTTAGCACCATCCCTCTCAAATCCACCTCGTACGTAAGGCGCATAATTCGCCTCTACATACATCTGATCACTCATCAAATGGGAAGGAAACTGCTGCATACCTAAAACCGCATCCACAAGTAAACCATGTTGTTGGTCACCCTGACCTATAACAAGAACTCTACGCGTACGCCAATTTGCCTTTGAAGGCACNGTCAACAAACCCGCCAAATCTAAAATAGGCACCAAACGACCACGAATATTAGATACGCCANGCATCCAATTTCGCACTCCCGGTACCTTAGTTACACGAGGGGTTTGTAAGATTTCTCCCACTTCNCCCATCGGTGCAACAAACTTTTGCCCTGCCAACAGAAAACCGATACCACGCCAATAGGTTACCGCTTCNGTTTTTTGCGGTAACTCATTAGCATACTTACGACTTTTTTTAGCGATTTCAGCCAACAGAGCAAATGGTGACATCATTATTCCGCCATAACCGAAGCAATTTCTTCCATCAAACGAGAAGCAGGTACAGGCTTAACCAGATAACCACTAGCACCCTGTCGCTTACCCCATACACGATCGGTTTCTTGATCTTTTGTAGTCACAATGATGACTGGGATATGCTGAGTCTCTGGATCCTTACTCAACTGTCGAGTTGCCTGAAAACCATTTAGTCCTGGCATAACAATATCCATCAAGACCACATCAGGTTTTTCCTGACGAGCAAGTGCTACACCATCAGCACCATTCTCAGCCGTCAATACTTCATGACCATGCTGTTCAAGCATCGTTTTGAAGCTATGTGTTTCTGTTGGAGAATCGTCAACTACTAGTACACGAGCCATTCTCAATTTACCTCTAATTTATAATTCTATGTACCAACTATCTAACCAATCTTCTATTTCACAAAGTTGCGGATTGCGCCAAGCAACTCGTCCTTACTAAAGGGTTTGGTTAAATATTGATCCGAACCTACAATACGACCTTTCGCTTTATCGAAAAGACCATCTTTACTCGACAACATAATGACCGGAGTATCTTTAAATTTAGAATTATTTTTAATGAGTGCACATGTTTGATAACCGTCTAGACGAGGCATCATGATGTCCACAAAGATAATATTCGGGCGTGTATCGGCTATTTTTGCTAAAGCATCAAAGCCATCAGTTGCAGTTATTACGTTACAACCGACCTTTTTTAATAAGGTTTCGGCAGTACGACGAATAGTTTTACTATCGTCAATAACCATAACTTTCAGGTTATCAAAGTTATCGTCCATATAAGAGCCTTCAACCATCTACGTATTAATATTCTTGTGATAGCGGCTAACCTCTAAGTATGAGGGTACGCTGGTTATAACCTTTGTAACATACAATTGCAGGCCTTAACAACGCCTTCGGCTAAAAGTTAGAACCAGTTGGAACAATTAATCCCACTGCAAGAGTGAATAGATAGGGTAAAATATTTTTTAATATTCTATATTCAAATTTTTGGAGCAAGCATGAGCATCAAAGTCGGCATCGTTATGGACCCCATAGAAGATATCAGTTTCCACAAGGACACCTCTCTAGCGTTAATGTTTGCTGCCCAAAATAAAGGCTGTGAACTCTATTATATGGAGCAACAAGACCTCTCCNTTCAAAATGGCCGGGCTTTTGGCCGCATGGCGAAAACGACAGTGGCGATGAATGAGGACAACTGGTTTAGCAAAGAGGAAGCCATTGATCGTCCACTTGGTGACCTACAGCTAATTCTAATGCGCAAAGACCCGCCGTTTGATAGTGAGTTTATCTATAGCACCTACATATTAGAACGAGCGGAAAAAGAAGGCGTTCTCATTGCTAACAATCCGCAAAGTTTACGTGATTGCAATGAAAAAGTATTTGCTACAGAGTTTGCAGACCTAATGAGCCCAACGACAGTAACTCGCCGCCCAGACTTGCTCAAAGCCTTTCATGCTGAACATGGTGATGTGATATTCAAACCTCTCGACGGTATGGGTGGCGCCTCAATATTCCGTTTAAAGAAAGACGATCCCAATGTCAGTGTCATTATTGAAACTCTCACAAATCATGGTCAGCAGCAGATAATGGCCCAGCGCTTCATCCCTGAGATAACCTCCGGTGATAAACGNATTTTAATGATTGATGGCGAAGCAGTGCCTTTTACCTTGGCTCGAATCCCAGCAAAAGGCGAAACCCGAGGCAACTTAGCCGCTGGGGGCTCTGGTATAACAATGCCGCTATCCGCCAAAGAGAAGTCTATTGCCGACAAGATAGGGCCTATATTAAAAGAAAAAGGCTTATACTTTGTTGGCCTAGATGTGATTGGTGACTATATAACTGAAATTAACGTTACTAGCCCAACCTGCGTACGTGAAATCAGTCGCGATTCTGGCATTGATATCGCTGGCCAGCTAATCGACTGTTTACTACAGAAAGTGCGCTGTTAAACTAAGGGCCTAATTACCACCATCAACTAGATGTGAGATCGCCCATGAGTAGCTCTGCTACCGTTACTAGCACTGACCGCTTAACCTTTACCGGTTTTTTGGCCGTCCTGCTCCATGCAGCGTTCATTTTAGGCATTAGCTTTACCACGACCGACTCAAGCCAGATGTCACAAACCTTAGAAGTGACGCTGGCTAGTTACAAAAGCGACCAAGCTCCGGAAAAGGCTGATTTCCTAGCGCAAGAAAATCAACTTGGCAGTGGCACGCTTGATGAAGCTAAAATGCTGACCACCGATATTGATGCTGAATTTGATGCTAATAGCATTCAAGAAAGCTCGCCTCAACAGCAGCAAGCCAGCGCTCCGCAAGTGAAACCCGAACAAGCGGCGCTAATATCAACCACTAATGCCAGTCGCTTTAAAACTCAAATATCTCCTGAGCAAGAATCAACAGAGCCAAGTAACATTCCAGACGGCCCCAGAAAATCCTTATTAGAACGCAGCTTAGAAATTGCCAGTTTAGAAGCTAAGCTGGATACTCAGCGCCAAATTTATGCCAAGGCGCCTCGCATTCAACGCTTAACAGCGGCATCAACGATGAAGGCTAATGATGCCTATTATGTGAATAGCTGGCGCCGCAAGATTGAAAGCATGGGACGAATAAATTACCCTCGTGAAGCAGAGAACTGCTTCAATGAATGCTCTTTACGCCTATTGGTTTCAATCAACCCTAATGGCACCATAAACCACTTAAAAGTTTTGGCCTCTTCAGGTAAAAAGGTGCTTGATGATGCAGCGATTCGTATTGTTCGACGCTCTGCACCTTTCGCTCCTTTTAGCGAGGAGATGAAACGCGATATCGACTTATTAGAAATAATTCGCACCTGGCAATTCAANGGCAACCGCTATATGACGGAAATGAACTAATGACCGTGTCTAATTCTTTCAGCAGCTTAAAACACCATTTTTTAATCGCTATGCCCGCTCTAAAAGATTCATCTTTTGAACATAGCGTCACCTATATTTGTAGTCACGATGGTGACGGTGCCATGGGCATAGTCATCAACCAGCCAACAGAGTTGGATCTCAGCGAAGTATTAGAACAGCTTGAGATTGAAGGCGCGCACGGGCACGACCGCATCGTTTTATTAGGGGGGCCAGTTCATCAGGACCACGGATTTATCTTACATAAAGATAAAGGCGATTGGCGCTCTACTTTATCTGTTACCGATGATATCCATATCAGCACCTCAAAAGACATTCTGACCTCGCTCGCCCAAGGCACTGGCCCGAATGACTACAAGGTCGCTTTAGGTTATGCCGGTTGGTCAGCAGGGCAATTAGAGCAAGAACTACTNGATAACTCTTGGATAACCGTCGAAGCCAGCGCAGACATCATCTTCAATACCCCAGAGAATGAAATGTATCAAGCAGCATTAAAACTGNTGGGTATAGACGAAGGTTTTCTCAGTGCAGAAGCAGGTCACGCGTAAATGGCAAAAATATATGATCACTGGATGGCTTTTGATTTTGGTACTCAGCGTATCGGCATTGCCGTCGGCCAACGCCTTACCGGTAAAGCAACGCCAATTGATCCAATTAAAGCCCGTGATGGCATTCCTAATTGGGAACAGTTGGGTAAAATTATTGCTGAGTGGCAACCCCAGGCCTTCCTAACAGGCCTGCCGTTAAATATGGATGGCAGCCCAAGTGANCTGAGTCGCCGAGCCAATAAATTTGCTAATCGNCTTGAAGGCNGATTCCATAAACCCTCCTTCACCCATGACGAACGCTTAACCAGTTACGAAGCTAAGGGCCGAGTCATCGAGATGGGAGGCAATCGCAATTTTGGTGAAAACTCCGTTGATGGCATTGCCGCGCAAATTATTTTAGAAAGCTTTTTGACTCAGTATGATTCTGACCAACCCGAACAAGCTGATCAAAGCGAATAAGGATTATTTATGGAAAGCACTAATATCGTTTTACCAGACGCTGAAATTTTATGNCAGCAGCTAAGCAATGACGTTAAGCAATTAATTCGTGATAAAAATCTACAACAACCACTATTAATTGGTATTCGCACTGGCGGNGTCTGGGTCGCTCAGCGNTTACAAAAAGCCTTACAGCTTCCTGAATTGGGCATATTAGATATCAGTTTTTATCGCGATGATTTCGATGANCGTGGATTATCGNCTCATGCAAAAGGCTCTGANCTACCGGATTCTATCGAAGATCGTGACATTATATTAGTCGATGACGTATTGATGAGTGGCCGTACCATTCGCGCTGCGATGAATGAAATNTTTGACTATGGCCGACCGACCAGCATNCAACTAGTAACTCTAATCGATATAGGCCAGCGTCAGCTGCCTATTCAAGCGGATGTCGTCGGCGCTCGATTTGAACTGGCCACAGCACAAAAAGTTAAACTGTCCGGGCCTAGCCCCCTACTTCTTTCAATAGATTAACTTTCCATCGATTAACTTGAAAATGAATATATTATGACACGTCATTCAGATCCAGCGCAGGTACAGCTCACCGCCGATGGCCGCCTAAAGCACTTTTTAACCACAGAAGGTTTAAGCAAAGCGCTATTAACTGAAATTCTAGACCTTGCAGATTCTTTTATCAGCACCCAAGAACGCGCGGTTAAAAAAGTACCTCTACTACGGGGCAAAACGGTGGTGAATCTATTTTTCGAGAACTCTACCCGCACGCGTTCAACCTTCGAGCTAGCCGCAAAGCGCTTAAGTGCTGATATTCTTAATCTCGATATCGCCCGCTCTGCCACCTCTAAAGGTGAGACGTTAATGGATACACTATGGAATCTTGAAGCTATGTATAGCGACATGTTCGTAGTGCGCCATGCCGACAGTGGTGCAGCGCACTTCATCGCCGAACAAGTAACCCCTGGTGTTGCCATTATTAACGCAGGAGATGGACGTCACGCTCACCCAACTCAAGCTATGCTGGATATGCTAACTATTCGCCGCCATAAAGGGACGATTGAAGGTCAGACCGTTGTCATTGTCGGGGATATATTACACTCTCGCGTTGCCCGCTCAGAAATTCACGCTTTAAAAACACTCGGCGCAAAAGAAGTTCGAGTCATTGGCCCTGCCACCTTAGTACCCAAAGAAATGGCCGACCTAGGTGCCAATATTTATTACGATATGGAACAAGGTCTTGCCGATGCCGATGTCATTATTATGCTGCGTTTACAGAAAGAACGCATGTCAGACGCACTGCTGCCTAGTGAAGAGGAATACTTCAAGCTTTACGGTTTAACAGAAACCAAGTTAGCCCTCGCCAAAGCTGATGCGATTGTTATGCACCCGGGTCCTATTAACCGCGGCGTTGAAATTGACTCTGCTGTTGCCGATGGCAGACAATCCGTTATTCTCAACCAGGTAAGCTACGGTATTGCCGTGCGCATGGCAGTAATGTCCATGGCCATGAGCGGCCAAGTTTCTGAGCAAGCAAAAATAAATGAAAGCAACAATAACGGAGCTGGCGCATGAGTAATTTAACCCTAACCCATGCACAGCTACTGGACCCTAGCCAAGGCCTTAAGCAATTACGTGACGTGGTTATTGAGAATGGCCTAATAGTCGCCATTACCGCGTCAGGTACATCGACAGTGGCCGGCTCTTTATTTGACGCCAACAATGCTCTCCTACTCCCTGGACTCATCGATTTAAGTGCCCATATCAACAATGTAACAAGTGAAACCCTAGCCGCGGCTAAAGGTGGTATTAGCCTTTTATGTGCGCAACCGAACAATAAAGCCATCATTGATAGCCCTGCGGCTGTTAATTCAATTCAACTAGCATCAAGCGCAGCAAATAATAGCCAGTTACTTCCTTTAGGTGCTCTCACACAAAGCCTAGAAGGCGAGCAGCTAGCGAATATGTATAGCCTAAAGCAAGCAGGCTGTATTGCTCTTTCAAATGCCCGCGCACCGATTAAAAATGCCTTAGTTTTACGTCGTATTATGGAATACGCAGCCACTCACGACATACTAATAATGCTAACCGCGGAAGATTATGACCTCAGTGCCAACGGCAAAATGCATGAAGGCGCTACCGCCAACCGCTTAGGCCTCACAGGTATTGCCGAAGTGGCTGAAACCGCATCGCTCGCGCAACAACTATTACTGATTGAATTGACCGGTTGTCGTGCCCATTTTAGCCAACTTAGCTGCGGCCGCTCAGTAGACATGATTCGTAACGCTCAGGCTCAGGGTTTGACCATTAGCGCTGATGTAGCCATTGCTAACCTGATGTTCACCGATTTAGATGTGAATGGTTTTGACAGTACTTTTAATGTGCAACCGCCACTTCGCAGCGAGCAGGATCGTCAAACCTTATTGGCAGGGGTTAATGATGGCACCTTAGCTATTTGCTCGAACCATCAAGCAAAAGATATTGCCGCCAAGAAAGCACCGTTTGCCGCCGCAGAAGCGGGTATGAGTATTTTAGATAGCTGGTTATCGATGATGCTAACCCTAGTACATAAAGAAGAGTTAGAGCTGCAGGCGATGATTAATGCTAGCTCTATTTTACCGGCCAAGATATTAGGCCTAAGCCAAGGATTACAAGTCGGCCAAGTTGCTAACTTCGTTATTGTTAATCCGGCCGCTGAGGTTTGTTATAGCGCCGAAAGCTTAGCGTCTAGTGGCAAGAATAGCCCAATATTAGGAGAGACTTTAATGGGAGAAGTTAAGCTAACATTCAGTGCTGGGCGCGAGGTTTTCCGCGCTTAAAAAGCGCGGCCATTATGGTGATGAACTACGCTCGACATAAATTATAGCTTACACTCTAGTAAGCTATTTTTTTGCCAGCGGGAAAGTAGCTCATCTGCAGGAATCGGCTTGCAATACAAATAACCTTGCACATAATCACAGCCTTTGGCTTGTAAAACCGCGTGATGCTCCAAGGTTTCCACCCCCTCCGCTAACACGTCTATTTCCAGCTGTTGCGCCATAGCAATAATTGCACCGACGATGGCTTTATCACTCATATCAGTAGTAATATCACGAATAAAAGATTGATCAATTTTCAAAATATCAATTGGCAGTTGTTTGAGATAACTGAGGGAAGAATAGCCAGTACCGAAATCGTCAATCGCTAAAGTAATTTTTAAATCACGCAACGCGTTAAGAGTAATTAAAGTCTCTTTTATATCATCAATTAAGATACTTTCAGTAAGCTCTAACGCTAATAGTTTTGGCGAATACTGATATTCTTCCAACGCATCACTGATCACTTTCAGAAGATGCTTACCATGGCGGAATTGAAAAGCAGAGACATTAACCGCGACCTTGATTTTTGGAAAACCTTTATCTTGCAAGGCTTTCATTTCTCGACAAGCCGTCTGTATAACCCAATCACCAATCTGACCGATCAAACCCGTATCTTCCGCTAACGGAATAAACTCAGCAGGGGAAATCATGCCTTGCTCTGGATCAAACCAACGAATTAAAGCTTCGGTACCAATGATATCACCGGTTTTCAAATCTACCTGAGGCTGATAAAAAAGCTGAAAATGATTCTGCTCAATAGCATGACGTAATTTATTCTCTAATAATAATCGATGGTGCGCCTGCTTGTTCATATCAGGCATAAAGAATTGGAAATTATTTTTCCCTTCCTCTTTTGCATGATACATCGCCATATCAGCATTGCGTAATAACTCGTCATAGCTTTGCGCATCATTTGGGTATACCGCGATGCCGATGCTAGTACCAATAACCACCTGATGACCAGACAGGTTAATCGGATGCGATAACTTCTGTAAAATACCATCGGCGATTTCTGCAATTTTTTCAATCTGGCTCATGCCAGCGAGTACAATAGTAAATTCATCGCCCCCTTGGCGAGATACGGTATCTTCACTGCGTACTTGAGACTGAAATATATGAGCAACATGCTTTAACAGCTCATCACCATAATTATGACCCAATGAATCGTTTACTGTTTTAAAGTTATCCAGATCAAAAACCATCACCGCAATCATACTACCCGGTTCACGCTGGGCATGCTCTAAAGCTTGCTGTAGGCGATCTGAAAGTAAACGTCGATTAGGTAAATTGGTTAATGGATCATAAAATGCCAACTGCTCAATCGTCTGCTGAGCGTCATGCAGATCCGTATTATCTTCCGAGGTAAAGACATAATGAGTAACGTCATCATCCTCATTTTTAATCGGTGTA
The DNA here is from genome assembly GCA_016765295.1 of Oleispira sp. GTDB lineage: Bacteria > Pseudomonadota > Gammaproteobacteria > Pseudomonadales > Oceanobacteraceae > Oleispira. Next base: position 21,415 of record JAESQF010000129.1, on the reverse strand, counting down.
ATAGATTGCAGAGACCAGTAGAGCGATCCATCTTTACGCTGATTCCGAATTTGACCGCTCCATTCCCGACCTGCTTTTAAGGTGCGATTAATATCCTCATAAGTATCATCATCGGTATAGCGACTACGTAGTAACATTGGAGTTTTATGTAAAATTTCTTGCAGCAAGTAACCCGTTAATACGGTAAAGGCCCTATTCACATATTCAATTTTAAAATCGGTATCAGTAATTAAAATTGCATGAGCATTTTGCTCTACTACCTGAGAAAGTTGTTGTATTTTTGCTTCTGCTTGCTGTCGTTTCTGTCGCTCTTGCAGGCGTAACATAGCAGAACTCATATCTCGACCTAGAGATGCGAGCAACGAAATCATCTTGTCGTCAAATACATCACTTTTTTCAGAATAAATTGAGTAGATACCAATAACTTTATTGTTCACCGTCAGTGGCACAGCGGCTAACGCCTGAAAACCTCGTTCTTTGGCCGCATCTTGCCAAGGAGCAAAGTCTGCATCTAGCTGCGTATTATTGACGCAAACAACCTGATTGAGTTTTGCTGCCCGCCCAACAGGCCCGCGGGCAAGTGCCGATTCATCGACACGTATTTCCATCGTGCTTAAATAACCCGTTTCATCACCCGCATGCACCTGAGGTTTAACTACTTGGTTATTAATCAAACCAATCCAAGCCATCTTAAAGCCACCGTAACGCACAGCAAACTCACAGATATCAGCAAATAACATCTGCCTAGAGCTGGCATTAGCAATCGCTTTATTGGTATGACTCAATACGGTATATAAGCGATTGAAGATTTCTGAACGCTGCTGCGCTTCTACCTCCACGGTAATATTTCTACGCACGTGCACCATGGCAAGTGAATAATCACCATGCCTGACCGGGGAAAGTGTGACTTCAAACCACTGTTCTTGTTGTGCATTATAAAAAACAGACTTGGTTAAATTCTCCCCAGCGTTGATACTTTTACAAATTTCACAATTCTCTTCGGCTATCGAAGGGTCATGTTGCAATTCATGACAACTCTCCCCAATACAATCCTCTTTATCTTTATTGGCTACTCGTCTTACCGCCTCGTTAACTTGGCGCACAATACCCGAGCACTCAACCACTAAAGTTTCATCGGGAACCGCATCATAGGTATTCGCATCACGAGCTAGGCTTTTAAATGGCTCACGCAAACTGGATTCAATCAATACAACGTATATAGCCCAGAACGATAACAACTTTAGCATATGCCCAAGAGTCATCATTACATCACTGAAATCGCTATATAAGGTGAATGTGAATTCAGCAAAAATCGTCAATATTATAGAAATACTAATCAATACAAAATTTCTGTGCTCAATTTCATTTCTTACTTGCCAAAAAGAGAATAAAGCCGTTAATAGCAAGAGTATGATTAAATACTCAGAAATAACTTTTGTCAGCGTTAAGCCCTGCTCTGCAACGAACAGCGCTGGTAGCCAAGCATTATAAATAGCCACACTAAAAATCAATGAGATCGTTGTTAATAACCAAATCAAATTTATAGGTTTAAACGTTGCATAAATATAAAGCGGCGCTATTAATAATAAAATNGCTTCTAAAAAGCGCGCGCCGACCCAAAATTGCAGACTAATATTGCCTGAATTTTGTTCAAGGAAAGGTAAGCCTTTAAAAGTAAAGGTATGGGCTAGATCAAGACCACCAATAAAGAAATAGCCACAACCTAATAATAATAGGTAATGATTTTTAGCCAATGCGTAGGTATGCCAAGCAACAATTGCACTAATAATGGCAACAGATATCGCAAAGAATTCAACTAATGTATGAAAAAGAATAAAATGATTCTGACTGACCGGTATTAGTATCAATACCATTACCAGTGGAAACCACCAGTGCTGAGACAGTGCTATAGACAACACTTTTTTAAGAGGAGATAAAATTTCCTGCAAACTAAGTCCTATGACCCATGTATTAACTCACTCTTATCATTATTCAATGCAGCATAATAAATTAATAGCGCGACTGCCGTTAAAATTTGTAACTTTTGATACCAATAACCAACTTGCTAATCCTGTAAGGTTAGCCCCTTTGCAGCATCATTTAATTGATCACTATCGGTTTCTGATCCAAGTTTAATCATCAGGCGTAAGTCATTCGGCGAATCNGCATGTAAAATGGCATCTTCATAAGTAATCTCGCCAGATTCATAAAGNGCATACAATGCCTGATCAAANGTCTGCATGCCNTCGTCGTTGGGACGNCTCATNAAGGCTTTCAGCTCATGCACATCGCCNTTACGAATNANATCNGANACNAGAGGTGTATTAACCAGCACTTCNACAACGGCNCGACGACCTTTACCATCAGGNGTGGGGATNANCTGCTGAGCNACAATCGCGCGTAAATTTAACGACAAATCCATCCATATTTGCGGATGACGCTCGGTCGGNAAAAAGTGCAATACTCGATCTAATGCTTGGTTCGCGTTATTNGCGTGCAAGGTTGCCAATGCTAAGTGTCCCGTTTCGGCAAAGGTAATNGCATGGGACATTACATCCGAACTACGAACTTCACCAATCATGATCACATCCGGCGCCTGACGTAACGCATTTTTCAAGCCTATTTCAAAAGACTCGGTATCCAAGCCNACTTCACGCTGCGTAACGATGCAGCCCTGATGCTGGTGAATAAATTCAATCGGATCTTCAACGCATAAAATATGGCCTTTACTATTACNATTACGATGACCAATCATAGACGCTAATGAGGTTGATTTACCCGCCCCCGTTGCCCCCACAAATANNATCAGNCCNCGCTTTGCCATCGCCAACTCTTTAACTANATCAGGCAAACCGAGCTCATCAACNGATGGGATTTTAGTTTCAATCCGACGCAATACCATACCAATAACATTACGCTGATAAAAAGCACTGGCGCGGAAACGGCCAATACCGGTAGCATTAATCGCAAAATTACACTCTTTATGCTCTTCAAATTCAGCACGCTGACGCTGATTCATTAAACCTAAAACAATATCTCGGCTTTGCTCTGCCGCTAATGGGCTTTTAGTCAAAGGCATGATTCGGCCATGCACTTTAATTGAAGCTGGCACTCCCGCGGTAATAAATAAGTCAGAGGCGTTTTTTTCCACCATGACCCGCAAGAATTTTTCCATCGACATGTGCTATCACTCCGAGCGTATAAATATGTAATTAATGATTTAGAGATTAAAAGTTTTCTGGCATTTTAGCTGTATCACGNGCGACTTCGCGCGTGATCAAACCTTTAGCCAGCATGGTTTGCAAGCACTGATCCATNGTCTGCATGCCCAGTGAAGAGCCCGTCTGAATTGCAGAATACATTTGAGCGATTTTTGATTCTCGAATAAGATTTCGAATGGCTGGAGTACCAATCATAATCTCATGAGCCGCAATACGNCCACCCCCTACTTTCTTTAATAGCGTTTGCGAGATTACACCCTGCAGAGACTCCGATAACATCGAGCGCACCATGGATTTCTCTTCTGCCGGAAAAACATCGACAATACGGTCAATGGTCTTTGCCGCTGAACTAGTATGCAGTGTACCGAATACAATATGGCCAGTTTCTGCCGCCGATAACGCAAGGCGAATCGTTTCTAAATCTCGCATTTCACCTACGAGAATAACGTCTGGATCTTCACGTAATGCTGACCGCAGTGCTTCATTAAAGCCCAANGTATCACGATGGACTTCNCGCTGGTTAACCAANCTCTTTTTCGATTCNTGCACAAATTCGATCGGATCTTCAACGGTTAAAATGTGGTCATATTTAGTATCGTTAATATAATCGACCATGGCTGCNAGNGTTGTCGACTTGCCCGACCCTGTTGGCCCTGTTACCAATACAAGACCTCGAGGAGTCATCGCCAAATCTTTAAAAATNTGNCCCATNCCNAAATCATCCATNCTCAGNATTTTTGANGGAATNGTNCGNAATACCGCACCNGCACCGCGATTATGNTTAAAGGCGTTAACACGGAAACGAGCGACACCNGGAACTTCAAAGGAGAAATCAGTTTCTAAAAATTCTTCAAAATCCTTACGCTGCTTATCGTTCATGATTTCATAGACCAAAGAATGTACTTCTTTATGGTCTAACGCCGGCAAGTTGATACGACGCACATCGCCATCAACGCGAATCATNGGGGGCATACCAGCTGATAAATGCAGATCTGAAGCGCCCTGCTTCGCACTAAATGCCAATAACTCAGTAATATCCATACTTGTTCCTCAACCTAACCGGGGATTTCGCTTATACTATTTGGTGTCGCGTATNNNGGACACCTATATTATGGTGTGCCTAAAGTTCAGTATAGAGAATGATTCGCTACTGTATCTAATTACCAATGAACTAATCCTAAAGCAGTTATAAAGAATGTCTACACTCGAGCAGCGATATCAAGACGTTAAGGCCCATATTTCCTCAGCTTGTGAACAAATACAGCGTTCTGAAGATGAAATNTCATTATTAGCGGTAAGCAAAACAAAACCCGCTCACATGGTTGAAACTTTGTATCAACTTGGCCAACGNTCTTTTGGTGAAAATTATNTGCAAGATGCTGTAGAAAAAATAACCATATTAAAACAATTACCAGATATTGAATGGCACTTTATCGGCCCGATACAATCAAATAAAACNCGTATCATTGCTGAGCACTTTCAATGGGTAGAAACCCTTGATCGAGAAAAAATTGCTCAACGCTTAAACGATCAACGTCCTCTCGAATTACCTCCATTAAAAGTTTTAATTCAGGTTAATATTAGTAGAGAAGAGCAAAAAAGTGGTATTACCCCTGAGCAAGTTGAAACGNTTGCTAGCTTTATTGAGCAGTCGCCACAATTATCATTAAAAGGNCTAATGTGTATTCCAGAAGCCACGNCAGATGAAAACAAGCTTGCCGCTCAATTTGATGAAATGCAAAGCCTGNTAAAACAACTTACTAACAATTACCCGCACTGCACNGTATTATCGATGGGTATGTCGAATGATTTAGCATTAGCAATAAAACACGGCAGCAGCCAGGTGAGAATTGGTACCGATATTTTTGGCACCCGTGATTAAATATAGAAAAGCATGGTTGATGAGAGTTTTAAAATTTCCTAAGGAATTTACATGAGCAACATTTGTTTTATCGGCGGCGGCAATATGGCCACCAGCTTAATTGGCGGTTTAATCGCCCAGGGGCACCCAGCAGGTTCTATTAGTGTCAGTGATCCGAACGAATCGCAACGCCAACAATTAATAGAGCAATACTCGATCAATGCATTTGCCGACAGCGGCCCTGCGATGGCCGGAGCTGATATCGTGGTACTCGCGGTAAAGCCTCAAGTTATGAAAGCGGTCGCCACCAGCGTCGCTTTAGCTATCGAAAAGGGAGCAAAGCAGCCACTTTTCGTGTCTATCGCCGCGGGTATTAATTTATATTCACTACAAATTTGGCTAGGACAAAAGCAAGCTATCGTACGCTGCATGCCGAATACGCCATCTCTTATTCAGTTAGGTGCGAGCGGTTTATTCGCCAACGAACATACCTCTAAAGTGCAAAGAAACTTGGCTGAAACGGTTCTTAAAGCAGCTGGAATCGTGCAGTGGGTTCAAAGCGAAGCAGAAATAGATGCGGTAACCGCAGTATCAGGTAGCGGCCCTGCTTATTACTTCTTATTAATGGAAGCCATGATCGATGCCGGAATTGAACTAGGATTAAGCCGTGAGACTGCCAGTGAACTGACAATACAAACCGCCATCGGTGCCGCGCAAATGGCAAAAGAAAGTGATGTTGATACCGCAGAGTTACGTCGCAGAGTTACCTCGCCGGGTGGCACAACAGAGCAAGCAATCAATACCTTTGAGAGTGCTCATTTACGCGATATCGTCAAAGCCGCTTTAAATGCTGCTAATCGTCGCTCGGGTGAGCTAGCTGAGTTATTAGGTGAAAAAAAGCCAAGCTAGAAAAACGCTAAAAGTAAGAATTTGTATAGATAGACCGATCTAAAGTCTGATGAGGGTAGAAATTTATCTCCATCAGCTCTATCTTTATAGCATTATGCTTAAGCTTTTTATAAGCAGGTTTAATAAGCGTATTTTATAACCCTATTTTAATACCGTTTCGGAGATGTATATGACCCCCCTTACCCAAGTGGGAATGTTAGTAATCAATACCTTAGTCGGCCTATATTTATTGGTCGTCGTATTGCGCTTTTTATTACAACTCGTGCGCGCCGATTTCTACAACCCTGTTTCCCAATTTATTGTTAAAGCGACGAATTTACCGCTTATCCCATTACGTAAGGTAATTCCTGGCTGGGGTGGGATCGATATCGCATCCTTAGTACTTGCTCTACTGGTGCAAGCGGTCGCCATCGTTTTAATTTTATTACTCAATGGCATACAACCCCCGCTACAAGTCGCGTTATGGGCAGGAATTGGTGTTCTGAGCTTGTTATTAAAGATCTACTTCTGGGGTCTGTTAATTACAGTCATCGCATCTTGGGTTGCTCCTAATTCATATAACCCGGTTTTAATCTTAATTAACCAAATTTTAGAACCAGCGATAAAGCCTATTCGTAAAATAATGCCTGATATGGGTGGCATTGATATATCACCTATCGTTGCTTTCTTGTTGATTCAGGTTTTAGAAATCTTAGTCGTCAAAGGGCTTGTTCAAGCTAGCGGCATGCCTGCTGGGCTAGTATTAGGTCTCTAGGATTAATTAATGTAGCTTCTATTAGAAAGCTTGATTTAGCCGGCACTATTGAACGACTTTTGTTAGTACAGCGGCTCAGGAGCATATTGCTCCTGAAGTTCTATTCATTTCTCGCTATAATCCCCTTACTCAAACTGTCTTAAGTGTATAAGCATCCATGCCAGCACAAATTCCAGCCGATAGCGTCGGTATCATCAGTCCTAAAATTCAACGTTTTGATGAACCGCTTACTTTACGCAGCGGTCGAGTCCTCGAGTCTTACGAACTAATCTACGAGACTTACGGTGAGCTTAATGCGGATGCCAGTAATGCTATTCTAATTTGCCACGCACTCAGTGGTGACCATCATGCTGCGGGTTATCACAGCATGGAAGATAAACGCCCTGGTTGGTGGGATAGTTGTATTGGCCCGGGTAAATCCATCGATACCAATAAGTTCTTTGTTGTTTGCTTGAATAACCTTGGCGGCTGTTCCGGCTCTACTGGCCCGACCAGCATCAACCCAGAAACAGGTAAAGCCTTCGGCCCAGATTTCCCAATCGTTGCCGTTCGCGATTGGGTACGCAGCCAAAAACGTTTAGCAGATTTTCTTAACATTCAACAATGGGCCGCAGTTGTCGGTGGTTCATTGGGCGGTATGCAGGTTCTGCGTTGGTCTATTCAGTATCCCGATCGCCTTCGTCATGCTCTAGTGATCGCCTCGGCTCCTAAATTATCGGCTCAGAACATTGCCTTTAACGAGGTAGCACGCCAAGCCATCAGTAAAGACCCTGATTTCCATAAAGGCCGTTACATGGATCACGGCGTTGTCCCCACAGCAGGGTTATCCCAAGCACGTATGCTTGGGCATTTAACCTATATGTCGGGTGATGCAATGAAAGCGAAATTCGGCCGTGATCTTAAAGCCGATGAATTAAGCTTTAGCTTCAGTCCTGAGTTTCAAGTAGAAAGCTATTTGCATTACCAAGGGCAAAAATTCAGCACCCAGTTTGATGCCAATACCTACATGCTAATGACCAAAGCATTAGATTATTTTGACCCTACAATCGATCACGATGGCGACTTGGTAAAGTGCTTGAGTCAAGCTCAGTGCAAGTTTTTTGTCGCATCGTTCTCTACCGACTGGCGCTTTGCACCGGATCGCTCAGAAGAAATCGTCAACGCACTCATGCAAGCGGATAAAGACGTTAGCTATGCCTGCATTGAATCGGAGAACGGCCACGATGCTTTTTTATTACCGATCCCCCGTTACCTCGATGTCTTTGGTGCCTACATGCAACGAGTAGAAGATGATATACCTGCGCTTACTCATGAGACATCGACTTATAACAAGACCACAGGAGATCTATCATGAGCCAAGCGCTAAAAGATCTTCGGCCTGATTTAACCATTATCCAGCAGTGGGTTAAGCCGAACAGTCAGGTTCTCGACCTTGGTTGTGGTAAAGGTGAGCTGCTAAGCTTCTTGAAGGCCGAAAAAGGCGTACGGGGTTACGGCTTAGAAATCAATCCCGAGAAGATCACCCACTGCATTAAAAATGGCATCAACGTTATCGAGCAAAACCTCGATAGCGGATTAAGCAATTTTAAAGATAACAGTATCGATACCGTCGTCATGGCTCAGGCGTTACAAGCCGTGCAAAGCCCTGATATATTAGTGGATGAAATGTTACGCATTGGTAATCAAGCAATCGTTACATTCCCTAACTTCGGTTACTGGCGAACACGCCTATACTTGTTATTGAAAGGTCGCATGCCGATGTCAGAATCGTTACCTTATAATTGGTACGATACCCCAAACATTCACCTGTGTACTTTTAAAGATTTTGAACAACTTTGCCACAGTAAGGGCATCCGCATATTGAATAAAACAGTAGTGGATGACCAACACAACGAGCACTGGAGTATTGGCTTATGGCCGTCCATGCTCGGTGAAACTGCGGTTTACCATATCAGCCGATAGGAGGCACATTATGTTCACGCTCAAAAATAGTTCCAGTACAACTCGCCTACCGTACCTCCGCTTATCTTATTTGATCGGCGCGTTTTTATTATGCTTAATTTCGGTTAGCGCTAGCGCTGAACAAAAACTGATTTTTGGTGAATATGAAGTTCACTATATGGGCTTAAGCAGTAGCTTTCTTACTCCTGAAGTTGCCAAGATTTATGATATTCCACGCTCAGGCTCTTTAGGGTTTTTAAATATTTCGGTATTACAAAAAGCTAAGGGTAGCCAAGTGCCTGCCGCTGTAGATGCTAATGTAAAAGGTATCATTCGTAATCTAATCGGTCAGAGCCGTGAGTTAGAGTTTCGTCGTATTCGTGAAGGCCAAGCCATTTATTACATCAGTACATTCCGTTTTGATGACGGTGACATGTATAACTTCGACCTCGACATTGTTCCTACCGAGGCCAAGCAAAAGAACTTCGATGTAAAGTTCAGCCAACGCTTCTACGAAGAAGAATAATTTCAAAAAATACAGTATTGAAAGAGCTTAGACCCGATAAAATATGATTGAAAAACTCGTCCTAGCCAGTGGCAACCAAGGTAAGCTGCGTGAATTCTCGCAGCTTTTTGCTGATAAAAACATTCAAGTCATCCCACAAAATGAATTTGATACGATTGAAGCAGAAGAAACCGGATTAAGCTTTGTCGAAAACGCCATCCTGAAAGCCCGCAATGCTTGTAAGTTTTCAGGTTTACCGGCTTTGGCAGATGATTCTGGTCTAGAAGTTGATGCCCTTAAAGGCGCACCCGGCATTTATAGCGCACGCTATGCCGGTGCTGATGCCAGCGATAAAGACAATTACCTTAAGTTATTAGACACATTAAAAGATGTGCCGCTAGAAAAACGAACGGCGCGCTTTCAATGCGTACTGGTTTATATGCGTCATGAGAATGATCCAACGCCACAGGTATTTCAAGGTAGCTGGGAAGGCCAAATTTTAACTGAGCCAAGTGGCGCGGAAGGCTTTGGTTACGATCCCGTATTTCTGGTACCCAGTGAAGAATGTAGCTCAGCGGAACTCAGCAAAGACAGAAAGAATGTATTGAGCCATCGCGGCCAAGCGATTCAAGAGCTACTTAGAAACTGGCGCCCTTGACTCCCCTCGAGCTCCCTTTCTTAAGCTCTTCTTGTAACTATTCAACAGGTTTTATAAAACGATTCATGATTGGGTATTTATTCCACAAAACGGCGTGAATACCCCGCTTCGCTCTCCCTGTAGCCTTAGTTCGGCTCCCTGCCTCGCATATTTGCTCCACAATTACCCAATCATGAATCTTCTTCTGTCTAAACTTGAACCATCTGAATAGTTGCCTCTTTTTCTAATATCTATGTCTTAGCTAAGTAGCTCAAACTTATATCCAACCCCGTAAACGGAGTGAATGATTTCGCTTTCGGGGCACTTCTCATGGATACGTTTTCGCAGCTTACGAATATGACTATCGATGGTGCGATCGCTCACGACTCGGTGATCTTGATAGCCGCCATCCATCAATTGCTGACGACTAAAAATCCGCCCTGGCTCTTTGGCTAAAATGACCAATATCTGAAATTCAACCGCAGTTAACTCTAAGACCTTACCATTTAACGTCGCTTTGTATTTTTCTTCTTCTAAAACCAAACCGGCTATCAATTCTGCTGCTGACTGACTACCTTGATGCTGCGCACTTGCCTGTTGCTGAACTAACACACAGCGACGTAAGATTGCTTTAACCCGAGCCACAACTTCTCTGGGGCTATAGGGTTTGCATAGATAGTCATCAGCGCCCAACTCTAAGCCAATTAAACGATCTATTTCTTCTACTCGTGCCGTCGCCATTAAGATCGGCAGGGTTGAAAACTGACGCACCGCTTTGCAAATCTCCATGCCATCAAGGTTAGGCAGCATGAGATCTAGAATAATGAAATCCACCTCTTGATGATGCTGCTTAATCCAATCCAGTGCTTGCTGACCATCACCAATCACATGAGTTTCAAAACCACTTTGCTTTAAATAATCCACCAGCAATTGCGCCAGCTTTGGCTCATCCTCAACGATTAGAATTTTATTCGCCATTTCAATTTTCTCTATCTTGTTAATCTATTTTTAAAATCGATACATGATTGGCTGATTAATCTACCAAGCGAGGTAGGCATAAGATCATTTTGATACCGCCTAAATCCGACAAGCTAGCGCTTAATTCTCCGCCATGACTTTCCGCTATTGTCTTACAGATCGCTAAGCCTAAACCTGAGCCACCAGTTTTTCGATTACGTGATTGCTCAGCGCGATATAAATGATCAAATATTTTCTCTAATTCCGCCTCTTTCACACTAGGCGTGGAATCCATCAAGGTAAATATAATCACCTCATGTTTGATGGTTAAATCAGCAACGAGCATCCCCGGGGAATGAGTATACTTAATACTGTTATTCACAAGGTTATGTATCAACTGGGATAAGCGGCTTGCATCACCATTTAACCAAGCTTCGCCACCTTGCTGCTCGATATGATTATTAAAACTAAAGCTGAGCCCTGCTTTATCCAATAATGGCTGGAAGCGCTCTAAATTGTCTTCTACTAGCGCAGCAAAATCTAACTCTTGTTTTTGATAACTCATCTGCGCAACATCATTATTACCTAGCTCACTACTGGTCAGTTGATATAGATCCTCAACCAGGCGCTGCAAAAGCAATGCTTCTTGATGAGCCGAAGCTACATGTTCTTTATTGAGTGCACGAATACCATCGAGCATCGCTTCTAGCTCTCCTCTCATTACCGCTAACGGTGTACGCAACTCATGAGAGATATTAGCGAGCCAGTTTTTACGACTACTATCAATTTCTTCTAGCTGCTGGGCCAGATGATTAATATCTTTCGCTACCCGCCCTATCTCGTCATTATTGACTGCACTTATGCGCTGAGAGAAATCGCCTTTCGCCAAGGTATGAATAGATTCGACAATTGGCCGTAAGGGTCTTAATAACAAACGAGAAAAGGGCAGTGCAAGGGATGCCGATAATAGAATCATCAAGGCTGCAATCCACCACAGGTTACTACTCAACTGCGCCGATAAATCCAAGTCATAATCATCCATTAAGCGATCACGATTAGCATAAGTAATATAGCCGATTAGCTTGTCGCCCACCGAATATAACGGCAGATATTGGCGATGCTCAGGCTTAGCTAAAAAACCAACGACGGGTTCTTTATTAACATCCAATAAGGCTAACGGCTGTTTATTTCCAGGTCCTGGTTTGTCATCCTTTCGCGGAGGCGGCCAGTCTCGAGGCTCATTTTTTCTAGGCGGTCTATTACCAAAGTGTCTAGGTCGTTCATTTCGTACGTGACGTGGTGGAGGCCTATGTTGTGAGAAATGATCCCTAGGAGGTCTGCTATGATTTTGAGATTTATCGCTACCTTCCTGCCGTGCACGCTGCATTTCCCTTGGATCGATATCAATGCCAGCATCCTGCTGAAGTTGCATCCAGCTTGCCCGCGATGCACTTAGAGCCTGCCAATTGCCTTGCTGCTGATAGTGGCTTACCAGCTGCTCCGACAAACTATTGTATTGCTGTAATGCACGCTTATTCACATGTTCTAATAGACCACGATCAAAACTCCACTGAGCCAATAGCAACATAGCGGTCACTAAGATCAACGAAGCTAATAAGGTAATCGCAAATAACTTGTATTGAACTCGCACGAAATCGCCCTTTAGGAATTGATGCTCTTACTATACGAGAAGCCCATCACATTTACTGCCCTCGACACACTAAATAATCCAACTTACACATTGCCTGCACATTTGCTCCATTCGGCTTGCACATTCACTCCCTATTCTAGAACTCAAGCAAGTAAGCAAGACCTCAAGTCAAACGAGCGGAGATTCTTATGACACAAGCAACGATCATTCATAACCTCAGAAATGCATCAAGTTTGGTATTAAAAACCAGCCTGAATTTAGGTCTAGGCTTAGGCATGGCCATGACACTAACCGGTTGTAATATCGAATCAAAAGACGACGTGGTAGAGCAAATTGAAGAGTTACTCGATGAGCAACTAGCCGACCCTATTGCGACGACTCCTGCTGCCACTACTCCTACCACTATGCTGGACATTCAACTGAGCCAAATAATCACTCAACTAAACCTAAACCAACACCCGCAACGAGACTTGCCAGATATTAGTGAAGCCCTCCCTCAGTTGGGTAAAAAACTTTTCTTCAGCAAAGGTCTTGGCGGAGACTTCGATAGTGCCTGCGTTACCTGTCATCACCCCGCCTTAGGCGGTGCTGATCAACTATCACTACCGATCGGTGTTGATGCTGAGCATGCAGATTTATTAGGTCGTGGTCGTGTACACAATAACGGCTTACCTGAAGTCCCTAGAAATGCTCCGACTGTTTTTAATGCCGGCTTTTGGGATAGAGCCATGTTTCATGACTCACGGGTTGAATCCCTTAATTTTGTTGCCGGTACCAATGGTAGTAATGGCAATATTCGCACTCCTGATTCCGCCTTTAATACTGAGGATTCAAATGCCGGCCAAAACATGGCTGCGGCACAAGCCCGTTTCCCAGTAACGTCCCCAGAAGAAATGCGCGGAACGAATTTTGAATCCGGCAATAGCAATGAAGATGTGCACAACCATCTAGCCGCGCGTATTGGTGATTACGGCGAAGGGGCTAGCGAGCTAGGAGATAACGACTGGTTAGTTGAATTCCAACAAGCTTTTGCCAGCAACGATTCTGCCGAAAACTTAATTAGTTTCAACAATATTGCTCACGCTATCGGCGAATATGAGCGTTCAATGCAATTTGTAGATCATCCTTGGCAGAATTATATGGATGGCGATATAGCCTCCATGACAGAACAACAAAAAGAAGGCGCGGTATTATTCTTTAGCACACCCCAAGACGGTGGCGCCGGTTGTGCTGGTTGCCACAACGGCCAGTTATTCAGCGACGAGCAACATCACGTCGTCGCATTCCCACAAGTAGGTCCTGGTAAAGGAGATGGCCCTGGGATTAATGGAGGTGCAGGTGACGATGACTTTGGTCGCGCTCGGGAAAGCAGCAATGATAATGACAGATATCATTTCCGTACCGCATCGTTATTAAACCTAAAAGTAACAGCGCCTTATGGCCACTCAGGCAGCTTTGATTCATTACAGCGAGTCGTGCGCCACTACATTAATCCTCAAAGATCAGTAGAAGACTATTTTGATCGTAATGAGCTATGTCAGCTCGATCAATTCGAAGATCTTATTGAAAGTGGTTCAACTAGCTGCGCGAGCTTATACCCCAATGCCGGAACAAATAGCCAGCTGGCCGTAGCTAAGCTAGATCAAGAGCAGCAAGCCCAAACTAGCCGTTTAGGCCGCATTCGCCTAAATGATACTGAAGTCGATCAGCTTGTTAGCTTCTTAGAAGCACTCACTGATCCTTGTGTAGAAAGCAGTGACTGCTTAAGTGACTGGGTGCCAACAGATAACGAAGCACCTGATAATCACCAGCTCAATGCCATTAATCAAAATGGTTTAAGACTCTAATAATAGAGCGCTAAAACAGAACTTTAACTGATTTAATGTCCGTTCGTCCTTTTGCCGACTTATCGACTGCCATCGATAAGTCGGCGTTTTTTTACCAACTTTGGCGCTTTATTGATCTATCTATCTCTTTAATTCCCACCTAGACTATTCTTGTACAAACGTACCACCGCATAATAATAAAGTACGCTCACAACAAGCGACTCACCGTCGTTGCAAGGATAGAACTATGAAATTCAATCAGCTATACGCAACCATAGCCCCAATATTAGCTCCCATATTAGTTGCCAGCTCGGCTGCTCTCACTTCTTGGCAAAGCCATGCGATGAGCGAAGTGCCGGTTCCAATTTCCGATGATTATAAAGCCATGACCTTTAACATCCGCGATAAAGAACCCGGAAGCGATATCGAGAATGAAATCTGGCAGAATCGTTTTGGTTCGGTTATTCGTAGTATAAAAAGCAACCAGCCTGATTTTGTTGGCACTCAAGAAGGTTATCATTCCCAGCTGCAATCACTGGATACTGGCTATCACCATGTCGGTGGTAAAATAGGTATCTCTATCATAGAGCTTTGGCATAATAGCGAAGCGCGTTTAGATGATAGTTATGGCCGCATTGGCCAAGGTGATGATGGCCTAACCATCGGTAAATACAACGCAATTTATTACAATAAAAGTCGCTTTGAAGTATTAGAAAAAGGCAACCGCTGGTACAGCTTCAAAGGTCTAAAAGATAATGCCATTGCGGCTTCAATTGAAAAAGGCATTGCGGAAATCGCCATTAATATTGGCACCGATATTATTCCTGAACTAAAACCCATAACCATTGATTTTGGTGAATTTGAAAACCGTATGTTCACCTACGCCAAGGTACGCGATAAAGGTACTAACCGTGAGTTGTGGTTATTCAATACTCAAATGTATGAAAATAAACGTCCTGAAGATGCGGGGCATGCGCTAGTAGTTACTGCTGCACGTACTTTCGCTATCGACCAATTACGCAACTTCATGTTTGAGAAAGCCATGGTCGATGGTCAACTACAACCGGTTATATTAATGGGTAACTTTGGAGCTAACTATCTAAACTTACCGATGTCGATCGCGCTTTCTGCAATGAAGAATGGCCAAGCAATTAACGACGATTATTTCCATTTGAATGCACGTTGGTGGGCACTAGGGACCTTGCCAGATAAATCAGAAAGCTTTCATGCTTTCGGCACAATTTCAGGTAAATTAGGCAAGCCAATTTATCCTGTGGATTGGACCTATAGCGGTGGTAAAGATGCGACTGGCACAGACTTCCTACGAGTTAAATCATCCATCGATAAAAACAAGTATCAAGGTTATGCAAATGGTGAAGAAGTATTCCCTTCAGACCATTACCCCATCGTCAGTGAATATACTTTCCCTAGCGAATAACCAAGGTGATAAGAGCTGCTACTCAGTAGCTCTTATCATAGCGCCCTCAACTTCTATGTAATTATCCTATCGCTAGGTATTAATGGCCCTAGAACCCACTATGCTGTAAGCTGCACCCCCGCTAAATCAAGTGAGTTTTCTATGAGTTTTGCCGATCTTGGCCTTTCCGCTGCCATTCTTGACGCCGTAACCGCACAAGGTTACACCGTACCTTCACCCATTCAAGCCGCTGCTATTCCAGCTGTGCTAGAAGGAAAGGACATAATGGCCGCCGCACAAACCGGCACTGGCAAAACTGCAGGCTTTACTCTACCTATTTTAGAAATGCTTGCTAAAGGCCCACGGGTACAAAATAATCAAGTACGTGCCTTGATTTTAACACCCACTCGCGAACTCGCCGCTCAGGTGGCAGAGAACGTTGAGAAGTATTCAAAGAATACTCATCTAACATCTTGCGTTATCTTTGGTGGGGTAAAAGCCAATCCACAGATGATGCGTATGCGTAGAGGGGCCGATGTTTTAGTTGCTACCCCAGGTCGCTTATTAGATTTAATGAACCAAGGCGCAGTAAAATTTGCGCAGCTAGAATTCTTGGTATTAGATGAAGCCGACCGTATGTTGGATATGGGCTTTATCCACGACATTAAAAAAATCATTAAAGTATTGCCGAAAAATCGTCAGAACTTATTATTCTCGGCCACTTTCTCTAATGACATTCGTACATTAGCTAAAGGCCTAGTGAATAACCCAGTTGAGATTTCTGTTGCGCCACCAAACGTAACCACTAAGTTGGTTAAGCAGTGGATTTATCCGGTTGATAAAAAACAGAAACCAGCAGCCCTTGCCAAATTAATTGAAGACGGTAATTGGAAACAAGCGCTCGTCTTTAGTCGCACCAAGCACGGCGCGAATAAATTAACCAAATTCTTAGAAGGCCGCGGCATCACTGCTGCCGCTATTCATGGTAATAAAAGCCAAGGTGCTCAAACACGCGCATTAGCCGATTTTAAAGCGGGCGAAGTTCGTATTTTAGTGGCAACTGATATTGCCGCTCGCGGTATCGATATTCAACAACTACCACAAGTGGTGAACTTTGATTTACCCAATGTTCCTGAGGATTATGTTCACCGTATTGGTCGTACTGGTCGTGCTGGATCTGAAGGCAAAGCCGTATCATTAGTATGTGCCGATGAAACCAAAGAGTTATTTGCCATTGAGCGTGTTATTGGCGAATTGTTAGAGCGTGAAATATTGGCAGGATTTGAACCGGTAAGCCGCTTACCTGAATCCCGATTGAATACTCGCCCTGCTAGAGCAAATAAACCGAAAAGAGCCCACTCTCAAAGTGAGCATCGCGACGGTCAGCATGCCGCAAATAGTACTAAGCAGCATAAGCAAGGTGGCAACAACTCAGGTAACAGTGCAGGAAACTCATCTCGCCGCACTCCTAAGCCAGCCGCTAAAAATACCAGCGGTGGTGCAGATAGCCCTTGGTCAAATAGTAATGGCCAGCGTCACAAGCCTAACCAATCAAGATGAGCGATCACTAGTTACAAATAACTGGTGATATCACTTTAAATCCCTAGCCCATGCTGGGGATTTTTTTGCCTGTTATCCAAGACCTAATGGTCACTAAACAGCAGGCATAAAAAAAGGCCAAACCTTGCGGTTTAGCCTTTTTTACAATCTGATTTGCAATCTCTAAGAATTCACCGAAGTGTTCTTAGTTCATGCCATCAACCTATAGAGGTACGATGTTTTCAGCTTGTGGGCCTTTTTGACCTTGAGTTACAGTGAACTCAACTTTTTGGCCTTCAGCAAGAGTTTTGAAGCCAGTACCTTGGATAGCACGGAAGTGAGCGAAAACGTCAGGGCCGTTTTCCTGCTCGATGAAACCAAAACCTTTAGATTCGTTGAACCACTTAACTGTACCAGTTGTAGTAGACATAATAATATCCTGTAAATTCAGAAAAAAATTGAGACTCAAATTGAGCCATTATGGCTGAAGTGCTGCCGAGAATTTATGGAAACAGGACGAGATACAGGATATCGGAACGGTGTACATAAAATAAGACTAACTTTCAGACGACTGTATTCTATGCCGCCGCCAGCCATTGTCAACACTATTCAGATAAAACACAGCCTAATGTCATGTATTTTAAATATTTAATGACTATTCATCGATATGAATAATCACTAAAGCAAAATACCTGACTACCCACACAGATATGTACCCGTACCCACAGCAATTAATTCATCCTTTTCGTTCTTAAATTCCATCCTAGTCACCGCTACCTTATTGCCAATACGCAGTAACGTAGCACCAATGGTGAATTCTTTGCCTTTGCCAGGCCGCAGAAAATCAACGCGCATATCGATAGTGCCTAATTTGGCAAGAGTTTTAGGACGCTCAGATGAAGGCACATTCTGATTTTTCAGTCGTTGCCACGCGGCCACCATAGCCATCGCGCCACCAGTTACATCCAAAGCCGTGGAGATAGCGCCACCATGAAGGATGCCTTGTAAGAAATTACCAATTAGATCGTCCTTCATATTCATTTTAAACTCACAATAATCTTGGCTGAGTTTTGTCGGTTTTAAGCCCAATACTTTATTGAAAGGAATCTGCTCAAGGAAATTAATCGCAATTTTATACTCACTCGGATTAAAACCTTGAGTATCGACTGCTGTTTCTTTTTCTATTAAATTGCTTTCTGTGCTCATGTGAACTCCTGACTAGGTATGGTGGAGCATTTTTTAAAGACAAAGATCAAATTCAATTTATCGTTGATACAGCTCAGAAACTCAAAAAAAATAGAGGCATCTCCTAGGCTATATCGCTCCTAACTTCATCTTTTAAATCTGCTTAACTTTTTATTTTTTTAACGCACTTTTATTTAAACGTTTTATTGTTATTTAATTTTTCTATTATGAAATCTTCCCAACCAAACCAATAATCGTTCTGAAACTTGCTTGCGTTTCCACTCGCCAGCAACGAATTTATTCGCTTCCATATACGTTGGGTAAGCATGGATAGTACCCAATACTTTGTTCAGACCCAAGCCATGTTTCATCGCAATGACAAAAATAGCAATAACATCATCCGCTCTGGCCCCGACAACAGTAGCGCCTAATATTTTATCTTTGCCTGGCACCGTCAGCACACGAACGAAGCCAGTAGCGGCATCATCAGTAATCGCACGATCTAAATCATCCAAATCGTATTGAGTACTTTCATAAGGAATATTCTGAATTTTTGCTTCTTTTTCGCTGATGCCAACACGAGCAACTTCTGGGCTAGTAAACGTCGCCCAAGGAATCACTCGATAATCTGCTTTAAAGCGCTTGAAGCGACCAAATAAACTGTTTACTGAAGCAAACCAAGCTTCATGCGCGGATACATGAGTAAATTGATAACCGCCAATAACATCGCCACAAGCGTAGATAGTTGGACACTCTGTTTGTAGATATTCGTCTACTGGCAAGAAGCCGTTACTGTCGGTTACCAGATCAACATTCTCTAACCCTAGATTTTCGGTATTACCTTCTCGACCGATCGCTAATAGCAGTACATCAAATTCAATTTTTTCACCGCTATCTAATAAGGCTACATTAGCTCTATCAGAAAATTCGAGTTTACTGATTGAGCAGCCCTGAACATGATTAATCCCTTCCGCCGCCATCGCATCGGCAACAAGTTGAGAAACATCTTCATCTTCACGAGGCATAAGAAACTGCCCTTTATCCACAATGCTCACCTGTGAGCCTAAGCGTGCAAATGCTTGCCCTAATTCACAACCAATCGGCCCAGCACCTAGAACTAACAGGCGCTTAGGTAATTCTGTAATCTGCCAAAGAGTATCGGATGTGTAATACGTTATTTGATCAAGACCTGGAATTTTCGGAATACGCGGACGGCCACCGGTAGCGATAATGATATGGGCCGCACTGCGAGTTTCTGTTGTCACCGATCCTGATTCAGAGACATGCTGAATCTCAACTTCCCAAGGGGATATTATTTTCGCCTCACCGGTTGCACAAGAAACGCCTAAGCCTTCGAAGCGTTCGATAGAGTCATGCGGTTCAATCGCCTTAATAGAGTTGTGCACGTGTGCCATTACTTGTTTAAAATCGATAGTCGCGGGTTCACCGCATAACAGACCTGTGCTATGCCCGTGCTTATTTTCATAAGCAATTTTAGCCGCATGGATAATCGCCTTACTCGGTACACAACCCGTATTAAGACAATCCCCGCCCATCTTGTGCTTTTCAATTAAAGTAACTTTGGCTTTCACTGCAGAACCGATAATTGAACTCACTAAACCCGCCGCGCCACCACCGATCACGATTAAATTATCATCAAACTTTTTAGGTTTTACCCGACCTTTAGCGCGCTTGATTAACGACCGTCTAGCTTGTAACTGAGCCATAACACTGCGGGCAATCCAAGGGAAAATAGCCAATAATATCAGCGCGCCCAGTAAACCGGGCGTCATGATACCCGCAACAGAAAAGCCGCCTTCATTAGCAATGATCGATCCTAATTCTGCTCCAGCATTCACATAAACCGCCGTCCCTGCTAGCATGCCAAGCTGGCTGACCCAATAAAAGCGCCAAGCAGAAATAGGCATTAAACCCATTAATAAATTAATCGCAAAAAATGGCACTAGCGGAATAAGGCGTAAGGTAAATAAATAGAAAGTGCCGTCTTTTTCTATGCCGTTATTAATGATTTTAAGATGTCTGGAAAATTTATTTTGCACCCAATCTTTTAACAATAATCGCGAGGAAAAAAATGCCAACGTTGCGCCTATCGTACTGGCAAAAGAAATCAGCAGTAAGCCTTGGCTTAAACCAAATACGGCACCACCAATCAGGGTCATCAAAGCAGCTCCTGGAATCGACAGAGCCGTGACTAAAATATAAATAACAAAGAATATGGCCGCGGTTAATGTCGGATTCTGTTGATATAGCTCTTGATAGGTTGCTGGTTGCAACCACTGCTGACCACCCAGTAAGTAAAAAGTCGTAAATAAAATCACGATACTGGTGAGCAGTAATAATTTCTTCATCTTTTATCCTTATTATCCGCATCCTTGAGCACAGGTATTTAATACATACACTTAATACCGGTGGTCAGTGCGGTGATATTGTTTTCAGTTCACTTTCATAGTGTCAGCTAGCAACGAGACTGTGCATTTTTCTAGTTAATCTGTCATAAATCAGCGATTTGAAAGGCCGAGTCCGCTAGAATGTAACTATATTTTATAGAATTGTATGTGGAGAGTACCCGTGGCTTTTAACGATGCGCAACGCTTTTATCCAGAAACTCGTCTTCGTCGCAATCGTCGAGATGATTTTTCTCGCCGCTTAATGCGTGAAACGACCCTAACAACGGACGATTTAATTTACCCAATGTTCGTTTTGGAAGGTCATGGTGAACGCGAAGCGATCCCGTCAATGCCCGGTATTGAACGCTTGTCGGTTGACCTGTTGGTTGCTGAGTGCAAGCACCTAGTTAAGCTAGGAATTCCAGCGGTAGCGCTTTTCCCCGTTACCCCCGCCAGTGCTAAAACAGAATTCGCCGAAGAAGCTTATAACCCAAATGGCCAATTAAATGGTTACACACTTTTAACAATAAGTAAGCTGCAATTTGATGAAGGATTCGACAATATGCAATCTATGTTGAAAAACATTGCGTCTTCGTATTGAACT
>JAESQF010000053.1:42802-111071 GCA_016765295.1 Oleispira sp. | reverse complement strand
CGTGATGAGGAGATCAAGAACTTTATCAGTCGTGATTTTTATCAAGTCGAAGCTCGCCTAGTGAACTCAGATAATGAATCTTTTCTGCTGAAATGGCAGCCCAGTGAAGCCTGTAAATCGTATCAAGATGAAGAAGGACGGGTTTTACACAAACCGTTAGTCGAGAATGTATGCCAGCGTATTGCTCAGCAGCCAGCAGAAATTACTAAGGTTGAGCAAAAAGACAAACAACAACCGCCGCCATTGCCGTTTAATTTATCAACATTACAGATAGAAGCGGCAAAAGCATTTGCCATGAGCGCCCAGCAGGTACTGGATACCTGTCAAAGCCTATATGAACGTCATCAGTTAATTACCTACCCAAGATCTGACAGTCGTCACTTACCGGCTGAGCAGCATAGCCTAGCGCCAAATGTGATACAGGCCATTGGCCAGAACTGTCAGCCGCTGCAGCAATATTCTGAACTGGCTCAGCCACATTTAAAAAGCAAAGCATTTAACGATAGCAAAGTTGAAGCACACCATGCGATTGTGCCGAGTGAGAAATCGATTTCATCGGCGCAGTTTGAAAAACTCAATCAGTTTGAACAGAAAGTATATCGCCATATCGCGCGCCAATATTTGATGCAGTTTTTTCCGCCTTATCAATATGCGGAAACCAAAGTAGAAGCTGAAATAGCGGGTGGCTTATTTAAAACCCAAGCCAAGCAGCCGTTAAAACTCGGCTGGAAGGCGCTCTATGGTGATAAAAAGAGTACTAACAACAAAAGTGCGAAACAAACGGATAGCATACAAACACTGCCGCCGATCAATCTAGACCCAAACGATAATCAGCATGGCAAGCATGCCTGGTTATGTGATGGCGCTAACCTTATTGAAAAACAAACCACACCACCAGAGCATTTTAACGATGGCACCTTACTCGCAGCCATGACAGGTATCGCCCGCTATGTAACCAATGCTGAAATTCGTAAAACCTTAAAAGAAACCGATGGCCTAGGCACCGAAGCAACACGCGCAGGAATTATCGAGCTATTGTTTAAGCGCAGCTTTTTGCAGCGCATTGGCAAACAAATTCACAGTACCGAAGTGGGCAGAGGATTGATTAATAGCCTACCCGAGTCAGCCATTACCCCCGATATGACAGCGCTATGGGAACAACAACTGAATGCGATAAGTCAGCGTGAGTTGAACTATCAAGGATTTATGCAGCCGCTTAATCAGCACTTATTAGGATTGATCGAGCAAGCCAAGCAGCATATACCAGCGGCCTTACAAGGATTGAAAGGACAAGGGCAGGGATTTAAACGCAAGGCTGGAAAGAAAAAATCACCGGCTAGGAAATACAGCAAAAAGACAAAGCCCAAAAGCTGATTCACCGCGGCTGTATCCGTGGTGAACTTCTTATCTCTCGAAGTTACTTCTATGGGCGGCATAAACTATTCAACATAGTCCATGTTCTGCAGTGCTTTAATTCTACTTTCAATAACCTCTTTGGCAATACTCTTCATTTCCGTAGGCATAAAGCTTTGATTTACTAAATCAATTATTTTTTTAACATCAGTCGCTAATTTAGTAATGAACTTTCTTACGGGCTTTTCTTTTAACCCAAGGCGTTTAGCAAGTTCAATAAAATCTACCCCAGTGTAATATCCAAAATAATCGTAAGAGGCGCTGAATTCTTCATCGCCATCTTCTTTATCATGGAGCAAGCCAAGCGCCAGAAAACCTATTTTGCTTTTTTGAGTTGAACTTAATGCTTCGACTATTAAATTGTCATAACTTGGTGTTAATTTATCGTAGTATATCGCCTTATTATTAGGCATTTTCTGCACACTTATATTTTTAAGGTGCATGTCATCATTACCGATCACATACGCCATGATCACGCGCCTAACAAATTCTAGAGTGACAGCCTGCTTACCTGAGGTCACTTCATTTAATAGAATCCCAGCTTCTTCATAGGTCTTGCTGTATTTATCTTTACTTGGTAAATCAAAGCATTGAAGTAAATCTTCCTGATGTTGCTTACTTCCATCAGGCAATTTATCGAAACGCTTGGTAATATAAGCCTTTTCTCCGCCTTTGAAATCTACAAGACCACAAAGAGCGGTTTCAATTCCTACTACTCGATGGATGAGCATCGCGACATGTTCATTTTCGGCGGCGAAAGGGTATGCCTCTGGACTGGGCTTTAATATGTATTCCCCCCCTTCGGTTGTTGCTTCAAGCTCATGGCGATTATTCACTTTTAGAGAAAGCTTTTGCTGCACGCCAGATATAGACATACCTTGAACTTTAGTTTTTGTCTGTTGAAAAAATTCAGAACGTGAAAATAACAAGTCAGGTTTTATCTTGGTACTGCCAAAAAGATTTTTTAGTTCGCTATTGTTATATCCGGGTTTACTGGTCTTGGTGGTAATTTTTTTTAAGCTAATTTTACAATATGTTAACTCAGACATTTCTATTCCTGCAGCGCTGTTATCGTTACAGCTCCTGTTAAGTCGCGACCATTGGCTAAAAGAAGACCCAATGGATCAGCTTCATCAATATGCTGTTCTCGGGATTGAAGTTTGCGCATCCATCCTTCTGCTGCTAAATTTTCAAAAAAACTAGGAAATTCAGCGTAATAAAAGGCCTCTTCCTGCAGTGGGTAATTAAAAGAAATAGGAACCCCGCCTGCTAAATAAGCTGTATCGTATTGGAATTCAAAGCCTGCAGTGGTTTCTCTAATTGTGCCGGCTATACGGCCATTATAATGTACAAGAGCTTGTCGCATGGTTTACCTATTCTTTTTAGCTAATTCTAATTAACCAACCCAAACTTTAAGGCCTAATGCTGTGGTGATTTGTAAGAGCGTTGCCATTTTTATACTAGGGTGCCCCAGAGTGCTTTCTAATTTATTGACAACGGAATAGCCTATGCCAGAAAGGTCTGCCAAATCTGTCTGAGAAAGGTTCTGCGATTTTCGATGCTTAAGTACTATTTGATTGATGTTCTCGATAGACTCTAAATTAGTAGCTGTTTGCGCGAGAGATAGCTTCTTTTCCATCTCGAGCATACGTCTCATTAGCTCTGTTACTAGCTTGGCGGTATTCACATCTGATAACGTATTCTTTCCAGTCACAATAATATCTCTCTTTTTATAGCAAGTATTACTCGCTGCAGAGTGTATTTATTATAACTTATCAGTATTTTATCTGCTATGGAAGATTTTTTGTGATTATTACTTATCTATAGGATATATTTTATAGGTTATTTTATTGTTTTATCTTCTTTAGGTGGTGATGTTCATTCAAAAGAGAGGTGTGGGCAGTGGTCTAGAGGCTTTCAGTAGCCTCTAGGTGAGCTTTATATCTTCCTCTTAGCTTTTCCTCTTAGCACGCAAAGCCGAGCAAATCGCTAATACAATGAACAGCGCAAACAACCCCTGCTCAAAAGCAAAAGACTCGCCCAAAAAGATCACCGCAAATAACAAGGTAAGGAACGGCTGCAATAATTGGATCTGACTAATACGGCCTGCTCCTGCTTCAGCCATCGCTTGATACCAAAAACGGAATCCCCACCATTGGCTGATTACGGCTAGGTATAATAAACCGGCAATCGAAACCCAAAGATCATGCTGAGAAGGATCATTCATTGCCTGAGTGAAAGCACTGATAAAAGCTTCGTTGCCAGCGTAATAGCCCATGCTGATCGATGACAATGGAAGGTATAAAACCAGCATCCAGCAGATAGTTTGCCAGCCACCAATTGTCTTCGCAGCTTTTGCTCCCGCGCTATAACCTAAGCCACCAAACATAAGTACCAAGAATAAAATCCCTAAAGTCTGAGCATCCCAGCCAGCACTTCCTGTTGAAGCATCACCGTACAGAGCACCCTTTAAGAAGTAAGCCAGTAGCAATAACGCACCTAATCCAGAGGAGATCCAAAATCTTAGGCCATTTCGTTCCTTCATAATTACGACCGCGAATACGCTGGTCATTAAAGGTAACCCTGCTAATACTACCCCCATGTTGGCTGCAGACAAGTTGACTAGGCTGTAACTCAATAGGTAAGGAAAGCCAACAACGACCCCTGTTCCTGCTAATGCTAACCAAGCTAATGTTTTCTTATCCGGTAATGACCAGCCATTAAGGTTGATGACGATCAAGGCCAATAGTCCGGCAATAAAGGCGCGTGAACTGGCGATCAGCTCAGGGCTAAAAAATGGCAATGCCAGCTTCGTCATCGGCACAGTCATAGCGAATAATACGACGGCAAATAAACCTTTCGCTGCACCAGACAAGTTCAAAGTCTGGCTGGGTGTGATATTTGATGAAGTGGGCTCTAGTTCATAATTAGCGGTAGTCATAGCATTCACGCTCAAGGGTTGTAATAAAAGGTATTGGTAAACAGAGGGTCATTGTGCGTGAAAGCGTAACAAGTACAGAGAGGCAAGGATGTGTTTAGAAAGCAGTACAGTTTCTTTATTTTTAGAACTGTACTGGCTTTAAGTTAAGTAACTGTACTGTATTGCAGTACAGTTGAGCTGGTAGCATACTGTTATTAAAGTTTAGTTAATCAACCTAATATAGGCCGCCGCTATGAGCAACTCACCCAGCAATAGGACTCTATATCGTCAGGTCGCCGCAGATCTGGCGAGTGATATTGAGCAAGGGGTTTATTTGGCGGAACAGAAAATTCCAAGCGTACGCAAGCTGAGCAAGCAGTTGCAAGTGAGTATCTCCACCATTAATCAAGCCTACGCCTTGTTAGAAGATCAAGGCCTGATTCGAGCTAAACCTCAAGCGGGTTATTTTGTCCGCAAGGGCGCTAATGATGAACCTGTACCGCCGCCAGTATCCCAAGGTGGGCAGCCAAAAGCGGTCACTAAAACAGAACTGATTAATCATGTTCTAGAAAATGTGAATAAAAAAAGTAACGTCGATCTAGGCTGTGCGATTCCCAATTATTCTTTCTTGCCGTATCGCTCGTTACAAACCCACATGCAAAAAGTCACACGCTTTAATATGGAGGAAGTATTTAACTATCAGTTCTCTCCAGGCTTAGAAAGTTTACGTATTCAAATTGCATTACGCATGCGTGATGTTGGCTTGCGCTGTCATGCCGATGATATCGTGATTACTCAAGGCTGTTCGGAAGCCTTGCACCTGTGTTTAAGCAGCGCGACTCAACGTGGCGATATTATTGCGGTCGAGTCCCCTTGTTATTATGGCTTTTTACAAATGGCAAAACTGCGAGGGCTTAAAGTTATTGAAATTCCTACCGACCCGACCCACGGTATCAGCACCGACGCATTAAAGTTGGCTCTAGAGCAGTGGCCGATTAAAGCGATAATGGTAACCAGCCGCTATAGCAATCCTACTGGCGGCAGTCTTAGCAGCGAAAAACAAAAAAAACTGGTGGAATTGGCAAAGCAATTTGATTGCCAAATTATCGAAGATGATATTTATGGAGAAATGCCACTCGATAATAGTATGGGAATTAAAGGAGGCAGAGATCCGATCAATACCGTGATAAAAACACATGATAGCGATGATCGAGTGATGTATTGCTCGTCGTATTCTAAAACCGTTGGCCCAGGATTGCGTATTGGCTGGTGTATTCCGGGGCGTAATAAAAAGGCGGTAATACAAGCGCAAAGGTTCAGTACGATGGCAACCAGCAGCCTGCCACAACTGACGATGGCTTCGTATCTTAAAAATGGTCATTACGATAAACATTTGCGTAGCTTACGCCAGAAAGTGACCGAGAATATTAAATTATTTTCCCAAACCGTGCAGTTGTATTTTCCTAAAGATACCCGTTTATCAATTCCTGCTGGAGGATTTATTTTATGGATATGCTTACCAGAAAAGGTTAGTTCAATAGAGTTATTACATCGAGCGCAAGCAGAATCAATTTCGATTATTCCGGGGGATATTTTTTCCAATAGCGATCAGTTTAAAAACTATATACGTTTGAATTGCGCGACCCCTTGGGGCGAAGACGTGAAACAAGCAATCGCGCGCTTAGGTGAAATGACTTATGAACTAAATTCACTCAGTGATTAATATGTATTAAAACGAGTAGCTACCTGTTTGATTGGCGTTTACTGTGGCATTTTGGGTGCCGATAAAGCTAACGTCTTCATCACTCACATCCACCGTATCCATATCGTCAATACAAGCAACCGTGATGGTGTAATTCCCTGTCACTAGATAGCCAATTTCATAATCCAATGCGGCGGAAACAAGACTGCTAGCAACGGGAGGATTGTCAGAGGCTTCTTGACCAACCGTCGCGTCATGGTCGTCATAAGCATAAACGGCCATGCTCGCCTCGGCATCACATAAAGTACCCTCGACAGAACCTGCTAAATGACCGATTTTAATATTATTCACTAAGCGCATGGTTGGGCGTAGTGTATAGCTTAAATTATCCATCTGGCCCGTCACTGCTATTGATTTACGCACATCGAGTTCTAGGGTGAAGTCGGCACTTGCATTCGCCGGTAGGGTAAAACCACTGACGAGTTTAAAGCCTGATTGATCGGCACTAGGAATCGTTAAAGGAATCTCGCCACCATTAACGGATAATACAATTGAAGCGCTTTCCACCTTTAAACGTACCCATTGATAGTCACCTGCAGGTAGCACCTCATCGGTAAATAAAGCTTCAGATTGGCTGCCTTGTAAATCCAGTAGATTAATTGTGCGGGTATCGAAGTCAAAAGTATGAACTTCACTATTGGATTTTAGTTCAACACCACTAATCTCTAGGTTGACCTGGTCGGCAAAATCAATAGCGCCATCGGTGAGGGAGAGCGTTAGGGTGCTATCACCGGCACTGTCGTTGTCATCACTAGCGAAGCAGCCTGCAAGTAAGCAAGAAAAAATTACAATTGGGAGTAAGCGGCGGGGCATAAATTACACTCTACATTGATCGACTAATAGAATGTAGCATTATATGTGGATTCAATGTTCAGGCCATGGAGGTTAGACAGGTGTGTAGATAGCCTCACAAAAATAGAGCTTTAAAGGTACTTTTTCAGACCATTTGTTATTATTAATAAATTACTTAGAAGAAAAAGTAAGAAAGAAAAGTAAGAAGCAAAAATACAGGGTATGTATTTTTGCTTGAATAAATAAAGTGCAGTTAAATTATAAGCTCTTCAAACTCGCACAAATACTCGGCTTAGGATTTGACCCAGAAAATAAATCAAAACGTTGAGTCTGGCTGCTATTTTCGGCATCAGCCGCTTGCTTCAAGCTAGCATCACTTTCTAAATACAACGGACCTTTAAAAATCACATCTACCTGACACTTACCGGCAGAGATGTTTGTTTTGCTCGCTAATTCAGATTGATTAACCGCTTGCGCTAAAATTCCAAAACCATGAGCGATATCGCGCTTAAAGCCAAACAGCTTAGCAAGATATTTAGAGGTATGAATTGGGTTGTAATCACCACTGATGCTGGCGTACTTCTTACCGCGATTTTTCGGTACGGCCCAAGAAGCCACATCCGACATTTGATCTAAGCTCGCCAATTCAAAACTGGTCTCTGTCGAAGGATTCTCTTTACCGCCAAACTTACCGGCCATGAAGTAAATACTTAGCTCTTCCCAAACAACTTCATCAGCCACTTTAACCTGAGTGCTGAAGTCAAACTCAACCCCTTTAGCGGTTAAACGAAAGCCACCCATTTGCGCATGGATGTCCATTTTTTCAGCAATGGCGATGGCTTTATGCTGAGTAATTGTATTTTTAAGATGCACAGCACCCAGTAGACCAAAAGGAAAAATCTTGTGGGTCAGCATCTGCATGTGCATGCCGCCAGCCATTACGTGTGGATACAATACCGGCAAAGTTTCACCAAATTCGATATCTAACGTCGCGCAATAATCTTTCAAAGCACCTTGGTCAGCCCGAGCGCCATACCAGCTGGCATTGATCTCTGGCATACCATTTTCAGCTTTAAAGCCTTTACGACGTAAGAAAAGGGCTTTAGCCATAGCGCCAGCGATGCCCGGGGCTTGGTGAAATTCAAGATTGATTGCAGTCATAACAATGTCCAAAATAAGTGAGGTAGTCTTTATGACATCAGTCTACCAGAAAGAAGAGGAAGGTATGCTCAAACTCTCAGGCCAAGTCTTCGTCTACCACTGCTTAATGCATAATTAATGCTTAACATTGACTATATTATCAAGCAAAATGCGCTCTGATGTTAAACAACATGGATCGTTACGCTATGAGCGAGCACAAACCAGGTCGTCTTGAAACTTGGGGGGAGCAGCAAGTCCTTGCTTACCTAGAAAATAACAAATCTACCTTATCCTTAAAAACCAGTACGCGACTGAGTCTATTAGCCAGCTTTGTTATCGGTTTCCTATTAACTGTGGCTTTAGTCCTCGTCGAAATATTCTATTTTCCCGATATGACCGATGCTCTGAATAATTTAACGGGATTAGCCATTTTTATTCTGGCAAATATCGTATTAGTGGGATTAGAGTTTTATCTATTATTTATAATCGGCTTTTATAGTGTCGCTGTTTATATTAAGCATTCTGGGCTCGACGCTCATCAACCTGAATTAAAGCTATCCCTCTCTCGAGCTATTTTAGAAATACCTGAGCCGGGCATTCATCGCTTAGGTTTAGATCCTTATAAAGACAGGCGAAAATCTCATTATCTTATGCTGATCTTGTATAAGATGAAAACCTTTGCGACCAGTTTTCTGGCTAAGTTATTAGTGCGAAAATTACTCGCGCGTACTGGCTTTCGTGCTTACTCATCT
Source organism: Oleispira sp. (assembly GCA_016765295.1). Classification (GTDB taxonomy): domain Bacteria; phylum Pseudomonadota; class Gammaproteobacteria; order Pseudomonadales; family Oceanobacteraceae; genus Oleispira. Next base: position 102,292 of record JAESQF010000053.1, on the reverse strand, counting down.
TTAATTGCAGCTCCGGTTACCGGCTTTTGGGATGCTTGGGTTATGGGGGTGACACTGCGTGAAGCTAGAAGTCGAATTTCGGGTCGCTTGCTGGTAATAAAATTATTAGAGTATATGAAAGATAACTATAACCTGGATGACGAAGATCCCGCCTGTGAATATCTGATTCGCTTAATTGCAGTGCGCCTGGTGTTATTTGAAGAATATAATGTAAATCTCGATTATTTAATCGCAGAAGTTTCACAATACTATAAAGACAAATTTAATTCACTGCAGGATGTCTCAGATCCTCAGCGGCTATTAAACTGTCGACAAAATCTAGCTAAAGATCAGTTGCCAGAGTTAGAAGATATCGCCACGGCTCTATTTGCGTTGAAGCGTAAACGATTATCGGATGTCGAAAGCCAGCTTCTGAATGAACTTAGTTTAAAGGTTCAGCAGATTAAAACAGCCCGATCTGAACTCGATCAATTTCAATTGCCAGGATTATTTAGTGGTTTATAAATAGAGATATTAATTCATAATCCATTTTTAATACACCCGTACTAATTTAAAATGAGTTCTTAAAAAGGACTCGAAAACCTGACGTTATTGGCCAGTATTAATAACAAATCATCAGATTGTTTTTACTATTTAAGACAAATATATAAAATGTCATAATTTTGCTTTTTATTACTTCAGAGATAATAAAGTTTGTTTTATTATCAGCGCGCCAAAATTTTATGGCAGCTAATCATTACATGGAGTAAAAATAGCATGGCGAATCGTACGCAAATAACTTTATTGAGTTTACCAATCATTGCCTTAACCGCATGTGTTCAACAGGTTAATCCAATTTGGCAAACGTACTTTTCGACCTCGGATAATAACAATAATATCGAATGGTTGAATGATTTAACGTTAGACAATTTCAATGACCTGTTATTAACAGGCAGCAATATTACAACCGGTGCAGATCGGAACGAAGATGCATTATTAGCGAAATACGATCAGCAAGGTAACCTGATCTGGGCGACTAAGTATGATCTTCCTGCTAGCACAATAGAAAGCACATCCTCTGACGAAAAACTGATTGAATCGGTTATTGATCTTGATGGATCAATTTATTCCGTCGGTCAGCGTATCGAAAAAATAGAGGGTACCAGCGCAAAGTCTTCCTTCGTTATGAAGGTTGATCAAGATGGTAATTACCTCTGGGCAACTAAGATAAGCGATAGCCATGATGCCTTTGATTTAGAGATTGCGAATAACTCAATCTATGTCACCGGTTATGCGACTCAGAGATTATCTCTGGCAGGTGAAGTCGAGTTGGTGATTAATCATGATGATCGCGCATGGGATGTTGAAGTAGATGCCCTCGGCAATATATACGTTGCTTCTAAGCATGCAGTTGAGCAATACAATGCTGAGGGAGACCTAGGCTGGCAAGTAAAACACAGCTCGACCGAGCTAAGTTATCGGGTCAATATCGAACTGGATGAAAGCAATGATAGCCTTGTATTGTTGCAAGCGGATGCGAACAGTCGCTTTCAATTACAAAGCTATTCTACCCAGGGTGAGTTGAACTGGAATCAGAGTATTAACCTGACAGCGGATCAAAACATTGCCGGCATTCCAGCATTGATAGTAGAAGACGATTCTATTTGGTTTGCGGTATCCAATGGCAGCCAAACGAAAGTAGGGCGAGTATCAAACCAGGGTAATACGCAATGGACCTTTAGCGAACAGCAGGGACCCATTCGAGATCTTGGTAAGTTAGCGAATGGCAATATTGTTATTACGGGTGCGGGTCATAGCGTTCTACTGGATAGCCAAGGTAAGCAGCTGGGTAAAAACGACAGTGAGCGCTCTGGGAGCTATACATCGGGTAGCTTAGTTGTGGACGGTAATAAAATGTTTGTGGCTACTTCGGTATCTGCGAGCACGGGTATCAGTATTCATCTAGCCATGTTTGAGCAGTAAGGTAACGTTTAGGATGGCGCAGAAATCCTAACTGCGCCGTCCATTCCTCTAACGAACGATTATCCACTAAGGTTAGGATCTTTTCTTTAAACCCATCAGACCTTGGCGGTCTTTTAACTGCCGTAGCCATAACCTAGCAATCATAGATAAAATCCCTATGCCTGCACCGATACTGCCTTTAATGGTGCCGCTGATCTTAGAAACTCCGATGCGTTGTTTGGAATCCACCGCTTGCCCACTGCTAGAAAAACCGTGTCGAATACATTTGATTTGCATCTCAATGGTCCAGCCAAAGGTTTGATCTTGCATGTCGATAGCGTGTAAGCTCGATGTGCGTATCGCGCGAAATGGCCCCAAGTCAGTGACCTTCTTTTTCCATAGCGCAAAAATCAATAAGCTGGCCAAGGCATTACCAAAACGTTGAACCGAAGTTAACGCATTGGCTTCTATATGGCCCAAAACTCGTGATCCTATGGCTAAATCAAATCCTTGATGTATGTCTTCCAATAAAGCCAAACCTTGTTGGGGATAACAAGAGTCATCAGCATCGATGAATAATACGATATCGCTTTTTACAGATAACATTCTAATAGCGGTAAGGCAGGCGATGCCATAACCTGGGCTAGGTTGATAAACAACCTCAGCCCCTTCTTCTAATGCAATGTTTGAAGTTCGATCGGTTGAGCCGTTATCACAGACAATAATCTGATCGATAATGCAGCTGTCGTCATCATTTTTAAGCTCTAGCAACGATCGAATAACCTTGCCGATAGCCTGCTCTTCATTAAGAGCAGGGATGATGACGCTGGTGAAATGCGATTTATACATTGCGCGCCTCCACTTTTTTGCTCTCTACTATGTGCACCGGACTGGCAGCCAGGCGATCGGTAGCGATGATGTTATTATCTTTATCGACTTCACCAAACTGCAGTGTGCCAGTGGGGCAAGTACTCACGCAGGCCGAGCAACGCACACATTCTGGGTCTTCCATCGGCAGGCCTTTGTTAGCAAAACTCATAACATCAATGCCTTGATGGCAAACGCTGGTACAAGCATTACAGCTAATGCATTTACTCTTCTCCGAAAGAATTCTAAAACGACTAAAGCGACCATAAATATGCATCAAAGCTGCCAGTGGACAAGCGAAGCGGCACCAGACTCGTCCGGAATATTTGAAATATAAACCGACACCTAAAACACCACCTAACAACACATCGACAAACCATTTCCAGCTAACCGGGTTTACTAACTGATGCTCAGCATTCTCGCCTTTTAATAACAGATCAAAAGATAGATTCATCCAGCTTTCAGGAAAAGCCCAGCCCAATATTCGGACAACTAAGAGCGCGACCGCGGCGAATAAAATAACCTGCCCAATCATATTCAACTTATTCCAAATAGGTCCATGGGGCATTTTATGGCGCTGGGTATCCCCCAGGGTTTCTGCTAATGCACCACAAGAACAAATCCAGCCACAATAAGCGCCTTTACCAAAACGATAAATTAAAGCGGGGATGATAATAAAGGTCTGAATAAAACTGATGATCAACCAACCCACCATAGGCGTTGGTGTAAATACGTTATAAACATTTAGTGGCCAAGCTAAAATAAATCCATAGGCGTGCCAATATGCACGGGGATGTCCCCACTCTGGCCACTGGTGATTGGCCAAGGCTTCGGCAGAAATATAGCTGGGGAATAAACTATCGGCGATAGTTTTCATATTGCCCGCATCAAAGGCACCTAAATAGCCCGCCCAAGGTAAAATCACTTCGGGTAAAATAAACAGAGGAATAAACTGAATGAAAAACAGACTTAATGTTTGTACTTTTACATAGGGTGTCTTTCTACGCTGAACTCGTTGCCAACCAAAGAAACCAATACAACTGGTATATAATATCGTGTAATAAAATGAGCGGCTTTTCATCGATACCGCAATAGTACCGATTAGTGTGCCTCTATCTTCAACCTGAGCTTGCCACCATTGGCCAAAGCCAGAAATAACACTGGGCATATTGTTAGGGAAATCGACACTGCCCCAAACACTGTTAAAGAAACCAAAGTTTTTCCAATCGTATAATGCAATCGCAAACACCATAAAAGCGGCAAGTGCAGCCCAACCACTAAGGGTACTTTCCCCAGCAATATCCATCTTACTGCGACGGAAAAAATCTAACGGTGCTTCACGACCAATCATAGAAAGCACAGCATCATTCTGAATCGTTTTCTGCTGTCCATCCGCTTGAGTAAGAACAACTTCAGTCTCGTTAATGCGTTCAACCTTACTCTGCATATACAGATCAATTTCCCCAGCATCTTGCAACTGAGTTAAGCGGGCTAAATTGTCTGACTTAGGGCGAGAGAAATTGGCTTTACGATACGAAAGGCTAACCTTGCCACCTTTCTCAGCGATCGCAATGGCCGCTTCTAAGGCGCTATCACCACCACCCACCACAAGAACATCTTGCTGGGCATAAACTTTAGGGTCGTGTAAGCGATTGACAACTTTTTCAGCTTGTTGACCTTCAGCCTCTAGTTGACGAAAATTTCCTGAGCGGCCAATAGCAACCACAACTTTGTGGGCGCGAATGATCTCTTTATCTTCGGTAATAACATGCAATAGATTTTTTTTACGTTCTATATGCGATGCTTTCGCGGTAAGGGTTTCAATCTCTTGTTCTGCAATGTCATTTTTTAACGAGGCTAATAATGACTCTTTATCGGCTATGTCTTCCGATAAAGAAATTTCACCCGCATGATCCATATTCGCAGGGTAGGTATAAATAGGCTTGCCCGCGGGAAAATTCTCAATGGTCGAAAACGGACTGTTTGATTCAATTAATACTGCCTTTAGGCCTTTTTTTTGTGCTTCTAATACCGCCGAGTAACCACTAACACCCGCACCGATAATAGCAACATCAACCACATCATCGGCTTGTTTACGGCTAGAGAAATCATCCGTGGCTATTAAATGGCGAATGGCCTTAGCGCCACTATCGGCGGCAAATTTTAATAGTGGAACTCCGGTTAAATCACCGACAACATAAACCCCTGTGAGGTTTGTTGTACCATCACCATTGACCAGTGGCATTTTTTCAACTTGTCCGGATGGCCATTGACCATGCAGCCAATGCATGTAGCGTTTAAGTATCATGAGAATGACCTCTTTATAATCTTCGGCATAATATTGGTAAATGCCACAGGGAGTTGTTTGTCAGATAAAATAAATGAGTTAACTGACAGCAGTAAGATTGACGTAACTGAAAAAGCGAGGATAACTAAGGGCCATAATTCCGGCTGCCAAACCGTACAACATAAAAATTGATTTAAAACTTCGTAGCTCAATGGCGCTAATAAAATCCATGCGAGTAACCAGGGTTTAGGGCGCAGTGCAACCAAAACCGCAAGCAACATTAAATACCAAGGGAAAATCACAGGGCTTAAAACAAGGGGCAGCGCAACAACGTACTGCATGGCAGAGATAATCTTGTCACGAGGATTAGCCTTAGAAAAATAAAGATAAGCACTAATAGCCGCTAACCCAAAAATAAACAGAGCAATCAGGGAAATAATTAATACTTGGCTGGTTGAATTATTTTCAAGATAGGTGAATAGGGGAGAACCAAAGCGCCAGTTTTGAAAAAATACACCAATACTGCCAATAGGCTTGAAACCTATGGCAAAGGTAGTCCCGTAAATAACGATTAGACCAAACAGCGTGCTAAAGGCCGTGGTAAAGGCAAAAGCGATTTGTCGTCTGAAAATGGCTAATACAAATATCGGCATTAATAGCGCGAGGGGTAATAATTTAATAGCGGTACCGATAGCAATGCAGATACCTAATATAATAGGTTTCTTTTTCCACAAACTGTCGATAATAAGCAGAATCGAAAAAGCACTGATGGTATCTAAATGAGCCCCTACTCCAGTTTCGAGTATTAATAATGGCGACAGCGCAATTAGGGGTAAGTAGTGTTCACGCTGCATTTTTTTTAATAAACGAGCGGCGAGTAATAAGGTCAGAATACTAAAAAAAGTAACGATCAGTTTCCATACTAAAGGCGCATATTCAATACCAGCACTGGCGCTGATGGCAAACAATGACAATGCTAACGGAGGATAAAGTGTTGCGTACTTTGCATGCTCTTCTGGTGGTGCCCACTGTTCTTTCAGTGATTGCAGTTCTGGTGCGTCATGGGCGGTTTGATAAGGATCTATGCCCTCGTAAGCCAATTTCCCATCAAATAAATAGCGTGTGGTATCACTGCTGGTATAGCTATCGATGGGGATTAATAATAAACGCAATACAATGCCAAGTACCATAACCTGCCAAAAGATATTCTTTTGGCGAGAGCTATTTCGACGAGAGTTGTGATTTTCTGGAAAGGTTCGCCACGCCAGTAGCATGAATGCCCCGGCAAACAAATATTGCACTATGGTTGCCGTGCCTACTGTTGAGGTGAGAGCATCACTGGATAGTGAATGCTCAATCCAAAAGCTGGCTAGAATACTGAGAGCGAATCCTAGCATGCTGATATAGAATATGGAGACCTTGGTATTAGCCTGCATTAGTTTTTTAACCTCTGATAGTTAATAAAACTACTGATAGATGTTGACGCATAACCAAACATTAAAAACATCATGAAAGGCAACATAAACCAAATTTCTTTATCTACACACCAGATCAATAGTCCAAGAAAAACACCCGATAAGATAAATTCAAAAATCGCACCACGAGGGGCAACTGCTTTATAACGAGGTATTTTTGTAGAGCTTGGTTTGTTATCGACTGAATTCAATTCACCACTTTTAGGCGTACGTACAAATTCTGTTTTATGCCCTAATAACGCTTCGATACCTGCTCTGGCATTATTGAAGGATATTTGAATCCCCAGTAATAATAATCCTGGTATATTAAGAAAGGCCTTCTTCATCGGCCGATTCAAAGCATATTGGCCAAATACCAAATAAACGATGTGGCCACAAGACGAGGCGATTAAAAAGGGTAAGTCCAGCCACCACATATATTCGATTTGATAATGTTCACGAATAAGAATGCTAGGAATTAATAAAAATATGGTATCAATTAATAGTAATAAATAAGCTAGGTTATTGGATAGGTGAAAAGTTGATTCGATTTTATGTCGGATGCTCGCAGGTGAACGCCAAATCGTCCCCAGCATCTTTAACATCACCTCGGTGCCACCTTTGGCCCAGCGATGTTGCTGACTTTTAAAAGCGTTCATATCTGAAGGCACTTCAGCGGGGCAGCTGATGTGATTAACATACTGCATCTTCCAACCCTTCAACTGCGCGCGATAGCTCAGGTCTAGATCTTCAGTGAGTGTGTCTGCACTCCAATTACCGGCGTCATAAATAGTTTCTTTACGCCAAATTCCGGCGGTACCATTAAAATTAAGAAACAAATTACTGGCCGAGCGAATGTGCTGTTCTAAACCAAAATGTGCATCCAGCATAATCGACTGCAACTCAGTTAATTTGTTGTTATTACGGTTTAAGTGTTCCCAGCGCAGTTGCAACATTCCCACTTTTTTATTGCTGAAGTAGTGAATGGTATTAATAAGAATGTCGGGTTCTGGAATGAAGTCGGCATCGAAAATAGCAATGAACTCGCCAGTAGAAATCTCCATCGCTTCTTTCAACGCACCGGCTTTAAAGCCGATGCGATTGGTACGATGAATATGCTCCATCGAGATGCCACGTTGGTTATGATAGGCAATACGTTGAGCGATTACATTTCGAGTATCGTCTGTTGAATCATCGACAATTTGTAACTGCAATTTATCCGCTGGGTAATTCAATGCTGCAACAGCATCAATAATTCGTTGCGCGACATATTGCTCGTTATAAATAGGAATCTGCACCGTAATATACGGTAAGTCAGCAAATTCCTGCTCGATTTCAACTCGGTTATTACGATAGAAAAACCACCGAAATACCATAGATAATCGATGCAAGCCAAATAGGCACAACACCGAAAGTAATCCAAAATGCAGCGCTAATATTGCGATATCAAACCAAGCCATGAATTAGTACTCTCTCGTTAGGCCAATCTGATAGCCGCCACCATTCAAGGCATTGTCACCATAAACATCTTGGTTATACGTTGCTTCTAAACCCCACTTACTTTTAGCGCCATTGCTTTTATCGAATGCCCAACCAACCGTGAACTCAAATTTTCCAAGATTAAATTCATTGGTAGCAGACAAGTTAATGCCATCGGTAGAGATTCGTTCACCGTTTTTAGCGCTTTCAGTACCATCCAGTTTTGTGCGGAAATACAAGTTATCGCCAGCGGAAATACCATACTCAAGTAAATAACGGTATTCATCGGAAGGGTCATCAGTACGCACGCGATAACCGGCTTCAAGACCAATGTAGCCAAAAGGATATAAGCTGCGGCCTACTAAAATTCGTGCTTCATAATCGGTTTGGCCATTACCCAATGGCAACTCATCATTCTTATCGTATAAATAAGGAACCTTTACTAAAAATGACGTAGATACAATGGTAGGGCCATCAAGCAAACGCTTGCGCAGTCCTACTTCGATATCACTGAAACCATCATTCGTGGTGGTCAGTCCTGCTGAACTTGTTTGCTCAAGATCTTGATAGAGCAAGGTACCGAATAAAGTGATGTCATCACGTAGACCGTGTTCAAAATAAAGAGAGTAGTTATCCCCTTTAAATTCATCGAAGCCTTCGCTATCACCATAAAAATCAGTTGCCTGATAGCCGCTAACTGCAAGCTTGTTATAACCACCGCCTTCGGCTGCAGTCCAGGCTCCGGCTAATGCTGATTGAGAAATTGCCGCGAAAGATATCAACGATGCCACTTTAAGCACTTGCTTAAGAGATGGGTTATGACCGGGTGTGGGTAAATTATTATTATGGCTAGGTGAAGTTGAAATAATGCTCATGAGTAACCTTCTATTCCATTTTTAATATTATATTTTTTGAGAATTAACGTATGCCGTACTGCGCATGAGGGGTGTAGACATGTCAGGAAATGTAAAGTTCAGCTTAAGTTTGTTTGCAAGGTAGGTTTGGAAACTTTGTTCGAAAGGATTGAAAGGTTTGAAAATATTATTGAACTTATGAGAGTAGATGGTTGTTATGTTATAACATACATAAAGACCAGAACCACTTAAGGAGTGAGCTTTGTCTATAAACAATATCTATTATGATAAGGCCGCAATGGGCTTATCGTTGTTGTGCACGCTTCATTGCTTAGCATTGCCCTTATTCTCATTTCTATTACCGACGGTATCTTCATTGTCTTTAGAAGATGAAGGATTTCATTTTCTTATGCTAATGATGGTACTGCCGATAAGCAGTTTTGCTTTACTAATGGGATTCAAAAACCACAAGAACAGTAAAGTACTGGTGATGGGGGTTTTAGGTTTAATCATATTATCTATCGCCGTCATGAGTGGGCACGATTTGGTAGGAGAGTTAGGAGAAAAATTATTAACCCTATTGGGCAGTGGATTGATTTGCTATTCACATTACCTTAATTACAAAAATTGCCAGCCAGAAGAAAACTGCTGTTGTCATAACGAAGTCAGTGCCTACCACTCTGGTGGAGAGAATTGATATGGCCTCTAAGATACAAAAAATCCCAACCAATATTATCACTGGTTTTTTAGGGGTAGGAAAAACTTCTGCAATATTGCACTTACTGAAGAATAAACCTGAAAATGAACGCTGGGCAGTATTGGTCAATGAATTCGGCGAAATTGGCATTGATGGTAGTTTGTTGAAAGGCCAGTACTCAGAAAACTCTGGGGTATTTATTCGTGAAGTACCAGGGGGATGCATGTGCTGTGCTGGAGGCTTGCCTATGCAGGTTGCACTTAATCAACTGCTGACGAAAGCAAAACCTGATAGATTACTCATCGAACCTACTGGCTTAGGTCATCCGGTTGAAGTATTACAAATTCTATCCGATAAGTTTTACCAGCAAATACTGCAGGTAGAGAAAATTCTAACTTTAGTGGATGCGCGTAACCTAACCGATCGTCGCTACACTGAACACGATACGTTTAATCAGCAAATTTCAATAGCGGATATCGTAGTAGGGAATAAGCAGGATTTATATCAGGGGGGTGAGCCAGCATTATTAGAGAGTTATGTTAAAAATATTGTTGATTCGAATATAACCATCAGCTTTACCGAGCAAGGACGGATCGACCCTCAATGGTTGCAAGGTGAAACCGCAGCAATTGCTCGTTATGCGCATCATCATCACTCTTCGTCAAATGAAGTAGACCTTAATACCCTAGACCTTAATCCTCTTGATCTAAATAGCATGGACATTCCAGCAGCTGGCTATATAAAAGCAGAAAACGAAGGTGAAGGTTTTTCTAGCATTGGCTGGCGTTTTGATTCAAATAAGGTATTTAACCGTAAGAAACTCCATGTGTTTTTAACGGGCTTGAATGCAGAGCGAATGAAAGCGGTGTTTATTACCGAGCAGGGAATCTTTGGTTATAACTTAACACGAGATGCCCTGACGGAAATTGAACTGGATGAAACTTTGGAAAGCCGTTTAGAAATAATTGCTTACCAGCGAGAAACACAATGGCAAGATGATTTATTAGCGTGTGTTGATTAATTATCTTCGATCAAGCTGTGCGCAGAGACCAGACTTGAAGTACTGAACTTCGTGAATGGTCTCCCCACCGGAGCCCGAATTAATGCTCTACAGGCCACGTACTTAAAGGGTTTTGCCTAGTTCGGATTGTCGCTGTACCCCCATCTGTACCCCCATTAGAATTAAAGCCTTATTCTTTTAGGTCAAATAAGCTTATTAATTCCATTATTATTAATATGGTTAAAAAACTGTATATCAGGTATAAATATAACAAGAATTAAGGAATGACATTCAGGTCATAATATTTACTAATTGTATGTTATTTGCACTGGTTAGAAGGATTTAACGAAAGATGGCTTTGCAGGGCACCAATTCTCCAAAGATTACTTCCAAGACAGCTTCCATTAAGGAAACGAGCAACTTCGAGTTTTTAAAAGAACACGACCCTGTTTTCTTTCAGCTAACCAATAATGCCGAACGCATTTTTGCCATCGACCCTAATGCCTGTTTAATGAAGTTGCGCCAGTTTGGCGAAGCTTTAGCGCAAGATCTAGCGACTCAGGTGGGCTTAATGCGCACCGAGCGTGAAACTCAGTTAGACCTGCTCAACAAACTTCGCTCCAGACTTGATCTAGACCGCACAGTACAAGACCTATTTCATCTACTACGCACATCAGGCAATCATGCAAACCATGAGTTTGTTACCAGCTACAAAGATGCAATGGATGGTATAAAAGTCGCTCGTGAATTGGCCGTTTGGTATCACCGTTCATTTGGTAAAAAGGGTGATGCATTCAAGCCCGGTGCTTTTGTCTTGCCAGAAGACCCCAGCGCCAATTTACGCCAGCTGCAAACTGAAATTTCAAAGCTTAAAACCCAGCTAGAAGAATCGTCACAATCCGTCGATGAAAATACTGATTTTCTTGAGCTGATTAAACAAGAAGCCCAGCAAGCAAAAGAACTCGCAGCGCAGCGCGATGAAGATGCAGAAACCTTCGAAGAACTCTATTACCAACAAGAAGACGAGTTAAATACCAGTAAGGCGGCGTTCAATGCAAAGATCAAAGCATTAACGGAAGAAACCGAACGCCTAAAGCGTGAAAAAGAAAGTCTGCAGGGCATTAAAGAAAATACCCGCAAAGCCTCGGCAAAAGTAGAACTTAGCGAAGCCGAAACTCGCGTATTAATCGATAAGCAATTACAAGATGCAGGTTGGCTAGCCGATACCGAAGCACTCACCTATAAAAACGGTTGCCGTCCTGAAAAAGGCACTAATAAAGCGATTGCCGAATGGCCTACATCAGCGGTAGAGGTCGGTGGAAAAGCAGGCCGCGCTGATTACATTCTATTTGCCGGGTTAATCCCCATTGCGGTTGTCGAAGCTAAAAAAGAAAACCAAGACGTATCCGCTAAAATTCCTCAGGCCCAGCGTTACTCATTAGGTTTTAAGCAACAAACACAATTTATCCCAGCCTGGATAGAAGAAGGCCGTACCATTGCATGGGCTTCTTCCAGCGAGAATGATGACGGTAAGGGAAGTCACTATCAGATTCCTTTTGTCTACTCTTGCAATGGCCGACCCTTCGTAAAACAATACGCGGAAAAATCCGGCACTTGGATACGAGATGTTCGCCACCCTGGCAATATCGCAAAAGCCTTACCGTCGTTTCATAGTCCAAGGGGATTACTCGACAAACTCACACGCAGTAAAAGCGAAGCAGAAGCAAAGCTGAAACAAGAAGGCTTTGGTTATTTAGGCCTGCGTGAATATCAGCAAAAAGCAATTACCGCCGTAGAAAATGCTTTAGAGAATAACCAGCCACACGCACTATTAGCCATGGCGACGGGTACAGGTAAAACCCGAACTATTATTGGCTTGATGTATCGATTTTTAAAAACAGAACGCTTTAATCGTATTCTATTTTTGGTTGATCGCACCGCATTGGGTGATCAAGCATTCGATTCATTTACCGAAGCCAAGCTAGAGCAAAACCAGTCGCTTACTCAAATCTATAATATTGCCGATTTAGGCGACATGCGCGCCGAAGCAGAAACGCGAGTACACGTCGCTACGGTTCAGGCGATGGTGAAACGAGTATTCGATAACGATAACCCTATTTCCATCGATGAATACGACTGCATCATAGTTGACGAAGCCCACCGTGGTTACGCCCTAGATCAAGATATGGGCGAAGGCGAAATGCAGGTTCGTGATAGTAACCAATTCCTATCCAGCTACCGCCGTGTATTAGATTACTTCGATGCTTTTAAAGTAGGTTTAACCGCCACACCTGCTGCACATACAAGCGACATATTTGGTCTGCCCGTTTATACCTATAGTTATCGCGAAGCCGTGGCCGATGATTGGCTAGTTGATCACGAACCACCATTAACCTATGAAACTCAGCTGAACCAAAATGGCATCAAAATAGCGGAAGGCGAAGAAGTCAGTGTTATTGATCGTGCGACAGGGCAGATCGACTTAGCTACCCTGGAAGACGAAGTATTGTTCGAAGTTGAATCGTTCAACCGTAACGTCATCACTCCAGATTTCAACCGCGTTATCGCCGAAGCTTTTGCCCAAGAATTCGATCCAACGGGTGACGAAAAAGCGATGGTCTTCTGCGTAAACCAAGAACATGCAGAACTGTTTAAAAACACCCTAGAAATAGCATTCAAAGAACTCTGGCAAGAAGAATACAATACCAACGCTGTGCAAATTATCACGGGAAAAACCGACCGCGTAAAAGATGCTATCTCGCGTTATAAAAACGAACGCTATCCATCCGTTGCCATTACCGTAGATCTATTAACCACAGGCATCGATGTACCGACAATTTGTCATTTGTTATTTTTACGCCGCGTGAAATCTCGAATTCTTTATGAACAAATGATTGGTCGTGCAACAAGGCGTTGTGACGACATCGGTAAAACGGCTTTCTACATTCACGACGCAGTAGGTTTATACAAAACCCTGCAAGAAGTGAACACCATGAAACCCTTGGTGAAAGATCCGAATATTACTCTCGATCAGTTGCTCGATGAAATGCAGAACCCAGCCAGTTTTGATGCGCCTGGCAGTCAAGAAGATACCAGTCATGCTCACGATGTGCTCGACCAGCTTTCACAAAAAGTCATGCGTATATTGCGTAAAGCCAGCAACAAAGCAGAAACAGAGCCAGAGAAAAACAAAGCGCTAAAAGTGAAGTTAGACGAGCTCGAAGAACTTTGGGGGGTAGAACCCGCCAAGCTGCACAAGCACTTGCACGAGCTTGGTCCACAACAAGCCAAACAGTTTTTAAGCCAACACAGCAATCTATTAAACCAATTAGAAGAAGTGAAGGCCCATATCGGCAGCAGTAATCGCCCTATATTTTACGAAGGCGAAGATAAGCTGCTAGACGTAACGCAAGGTTATGGCGTCGCCGAAAAACCCGCTGATTTTCTCGACAGCTTTGATGAGTTTGTAAAACATCAAATGAACAGCCACGCAGCGCTAAAAGTAGTTTGTTCAAAGCCCAAAGAGCTAACCCGTGCACAGCTAAAAGAAATTCGCCTCTTGCTCGATAGCCAAGGCTATAGCGAAACCAAACTTAATACCGCTTGGCGCAAGCAAACCAACCAAGAAATCGCCGCCAGCATCGTCGGCCATATCCGCCGTGCTGCCTTGGGTGAAGCGCTCATCCCCTTCGAGCAGCGAGTACAGCACGCAATGGAAGGCATCTATCAGCAGCAAACTTGGAGCAAGGTGCAAAAGCAATGGCTAGACCGCCTAGCCAAACAGTTGGTGCATGAAGTGATTGTCGATAGCCAGTTCATCAACAACCGCTTCGCAGATAAGGGCGGAATCACACGCTTCAACAAAGTACTCAACAACCAACTGGATGACGTACTCGAAGAACTAAGAGAACACCTATGGGATGCGGTATAGCCACATGTATAAAAAGGCTCTCTTTTTAGACATGTTATTCCCATGTGTCTAAATTTCTTCATTTCTTCGACATATGATGCGTTATATTGATGTAATAGGTATAGAAAATGGAAAAATTTATGCATATTCAATTTTATATGTATAAATAAATACATTTATTATGCATAATAGCCTCTAGGATATAAAAAACAGGCAATTCTATATATGACCCCTCAATCTTTACCACTCCCCAATATTGAACAATGGGAAACCAGAGCTGTTCTTAAAAAGACAGCAGAGGCTCATCGTTATTTAGCCGAACTAAAAGGCGTGGCAGCCAGTATTCCTAATGAAAGTATCTTGATAAATACATTGTCTTTGCAAGAGGCGAAGGATAGCTCAGAAGTCGAGAATATCGTTACAACTCATGACGAGCTATATAAGGCCAATGTATTTGAAGAGGCCACTGTGAGCCCTGCTACAAAAGAGGTTCAAGATTATGCCTATGCCTTGAAGCAAGGTTTCATGGTTGTCCGAGAGAATCAAATAATTCGGCTAGCGGATATTCTGACTGTACAAGAGTATTTAGAACGAAACAAAGCGGGTTTGAGAAAGTTACCGGGCACAGACTTAAAAAATGCGCGCACAGGCGAAGTTGTATACACCCCACCTCAACATCCAGATGATATTGTCGAATTGATGGATAACCTAGTGCAATACATTAACGATGATCAGCTTTGTGAAGCTGACCCATTAGTGAAAATGGCGATCATTCATCACCAGTTTGAAAGCATTCACCCATTCTACGATGGTAATGGCCGTACCGGCCGAATTTTAAATATTCTCTACCTAGTAGCCAAAGGTTTACTAAACCTTCCAGTGCTCTATTTAAGTCGCTTTATTGTTCACAATAAGGCTGATTACTACGCTCAGCTACAACGAGTGAGGGATACCGGAGAGTGGGAACCTTGGTTGATCTACATGCTGGAAGGCGTAATTGATACTGCTAAAAACACAATATCCTTAATCACCGAGATGAAGGACTTAATGGCCAGTGTGAAACATAGGATGCGTGAAGCCCTACCTAAGATATACAGGCAAGAGCTATTAAATAACCTGTTTAATCATCCATATACCAAGATTGATTTTGTAATGGATGATTTGGACGTAACAAGAATGACCGCTGCCAAGTATCTAGATCAGTTAGTGGAGCATGGCTTCCTAACGAAGCAAAAAGTGGGTCGCGGGAATTACTACATTAACGACCCCTTGTGTACCTTATTAATGCAACACGGTTAACCCAATAATTTTTTAAGACGTAATTTTTTAAGAAGAGCACCATGACAAATAACAACATCGTACAAAAACTCTGGAACCTGTGTGACGTATTACGTGACGACGGCATCAACTACAGTGACTACGTAACCGAACTGGTATTGCTGCTGTTTTTAAAAATGGTCCACGAAAAAACCGAAGCAGGTCTGTTCAACAAGCACCCGTTACCAGAAGGTTGCCGTTGGGTTGATATCAACGACAAAGATGGCATCAACCTATTAAACGATTACAAGCGTATTCTATTAAGCCTATCGACGGGCAGCGATGCCGAAGGTAAAACTATCCACGAAGATAAGCTTATACAAGCTATTTATGCTGATGCTCAAACTCGCTTACGTGAACCGCGTCATTTAAAACAAATGATCAAAAGCCTCGACCAAATCGATTGGTTTAATATCGAAGCCGATGGCCTAGGGGATTTATACGAAGGGCTATTAGAAAAGAACGCCACCGAAACAAAATCAGGCGCAGGGCAATACTTCACCCCGCGCGCACTCATCGACAGTATTGTACGCTGCGTAAAACCACAAGTCGGTGAAACAATACAAGACCCTGCGGCAGGAACAGCAGGATTTTTAATCGCTGCTGATACCTACATTAAAAAGCAAACCGATGATCACTTTGATCTTTCTGATAAAGAACAAAACTTTCAAAAGAATCATGCATTTGTAGGTGTTGAATTAGTCCCAAGTACACGTCGATTATCACTTATGAACTGCCTATTACATGGAATGGAAGGCGACAGTACTGATGAATCGGAAGGGGTTATCCATTTAGGTAACTCGCTAGGCGATGCAGGTAAAAGCTTACCCCGTGCCGACATCATATTAGCCAACCCACCGTTTGGAACCTCCAAAGGTGGCGAAGCCTCCATCACCCGTGACGATTTAACGTTTGATACTAATAACAAACAGTTGGCATTTTTACAGCACATCTACCGCAACCTAAAACCCGGTGGCCGTGCTGCCGTAGTCTTACCCGACAACGTATTGTTTGAAGCAGGCATCGGCACTGACATACGCCGCGATCTCATGGATAAGTGCAATTTGCATACAATATTGCGTTTACCTACAGGTATCTTTTACGCGGCGGGTGTAAAAACCAACGTATTGTTTTTTACCAAGGGCACGGTTAAAAAACCTAAGCAAGAAGAAAACTGTACCACTAAAACGTGGATATATGACTTACGAACCAATATGCCAAGTTTTGGCAAACGCACCCCGTTTGGTGAAAGCCATTTAAAACCGTTTGAAAATGTATTTGGCAAAAAAGCCGATGGCACCAGTAAGCGTACAGAGGAAGAGTGGAGTTTCACCGAAGATAGCAAAGAGAACAGCCCTGAGCGTCTTGTAGAAAAGAATGCCGACAACACTCGCTGGAAATGCTTCACCCGCGAATACATCCGCGATACCAAATCCGATTCCCTAGACATTAGCTGGCTAAAAGACAAAGACAGCATTGACGCCGCCGACCTGCCTGAACCAGATGTGTTAGCCGCTGAAGCCATGACTGAGCTGACCGAAGCCCTGCGCGAACTGGATGGTTTGATGCAAGCATTGGGCGCTGATGATCAGGCTAAAGTGCAAAAAGATTTATTGGCCGATGCTCTTGGATTAGAAAAGCCAGAAGCAGGTACACAATAATGGCTGGCCAGATTCAAAAAACAGAAAAGGCACTGACGGAAAGCGTAGAGAAAACGGAACAGGTTATAGCAGCTTTGAATGGAACTGCTAAAGGGATTGTTAATGCAGGTGGAAATAATGGTGTGCCGGAAGGGTGGGTAAGGTCAGAGTTGGGAGATATTATCTCAGTCTCTTCAGGTAAAGGTTTAACAAAATCAAAAATGATTGAAGGCAGCATACCTGTCTATGGTGGCAACGGTGTGACAGGCTGGCATAATGTGCCAAATATAGACGAAAAAACGATAGTCATTGGACGTGTCGGATTTTATTGTGGCTCAGTGCATGTAACACCAGTTAATGCATGGGTAACTGATAATGCTTTTATTACAAAATACTCAAAGAAAAACATCTCCCAAAATTTTCTCTATAGATTATTAGTATCAACAGATTTACGCCAAAATGATAGTGGGTCAGCACAACCAGTTATTTCGGGAGGTAAATTATATCCGATCAGAGTCCTGCTCCCCCCTCTAGCAGAACAAACCGCCATCGCCCAAACCCTGGACACCCTACTGGCGCAAGTGGATAGCATCAAAGCCCGCCTCGACGCCATTCCTAAGATCCTAAAAACCTTCCGCCAAAGCGTATTAGCCGCCGCCGTGAGTGGCAAGCTCACTGAAGAATGGCGGGGGGAGAATGAGTGTGAAATTACTAAAGACGAAATTTTAAATACGCGCTTTTCAAACTGGTGCGATAAAAAAATAGCAGAATTCTCTTTGAAGGGAAAAAAGCAAAAAAATGAACTTTGGAAGGATAAATACAAGCTTCCTGAGTTGATTGAGCCTGAGAAAATATGGACTATTCCAGAAAAGTGGTGCTGGAGTACTATCGATGCGGTTTCTAAGGTAACAAAACTAGCAGGTTTCGAGTTTACGAAGCATGTTAATTATACTGATAATGGTGATTTACCTGTTATTAAAGCAGAAAATGTAGGTGTTAACGGCTATAGGCACAAATCTTATTCATATGTTAAGAGTGCAGAAGTTGAGATGCTAACGCGGTCTGAATTATTCGGGCGTGAAATTCTTGTTGTTTTCGTAGGCGCAGGAGTCGGGCAGGTTGGGATCTCACCTGATGATAAAAAATATTTTCTTGGGCCAAATGTAGCTGTTGTAAAGCAAGAGTCAAATTTATATCTACCAAATTATTTGGATTTGTATTTAAAGAGCCTAAGTGGAAAGGGTGTGCTATTAAGTTTTTCTAAAGGTGGAGCGCAGCCATCCCTTTCAATGGGACAAATTAGAAAAGCATCCATCCCTATTCCACCTATTGAAGAACAAACCAAAATCGTCAGCCGAGTAGAAGAGCTTTTCGTCTTCGCCGATCAAATCGAACAGCAAGTGAAAAATGCACAAGGGCGTGTGAACAGCCTCAGCCAATCCATACTGGCAAAAGCCTTCCGTGGAGAACTCACCACCCAGTGGCGCGCTGATAATCCTGATTTAATCTCAGGCGAAAATAGCGCTGAGGCTTTGCTGGCTAAGATTAAAGAAGAGCGTGATAAACTGGTAATAAAGAAAAAGCCTAGAACGACTAAAAAGAAGGTGGCTAACTAATGAAAATTAAACAATTAAAACTCAATCATTTTCGCCGATTTTCAGAGCTCGATATTGATTTCGATGAGCAACTAACGGTTTTAGTAGCAAGAAACGGGGCGGGTAAATCGAGTATTTTAGATGCCGTCGCGACATTGCTAGGTTCATTTTTAACCCGTGTTCCTCAGGTAGCGGGAATAAACCCAAAGGAAACCGATTTTCAAATATTACCTAATGGTAAGAAACCTCCTTATATGCGCATAGCGTGCGAAACATTTGAAGGTATTAAGTGGGATCGAACAGAAAAACGTGATCAAACAAAAAAAACAGCGGCTGCAATACCTGAAGGGAAGGGTATTAAAGATTTAAATAATTATGTGGATCAATTTATTGATGCAGATAACGACGGTGAAACTTACGAGCTGCCTATCTTTATTTATTATGGTACTGGCCGTGGTGTGTTTGAAGTGCCGCAACGTACAAAAGGATTTAATAAAATATTTAGACGTTTCGATGCGTTTACTGGAGGACTAGAAAGTAGAGCAAATTTTAAGAGCTTTGTTGAATATTTTTATTCCTTAGAAAAAACAGAAAGTGACCGTCAGCAAGAAGCGCGTTCATTCGATATAGAAATACCAGAGCTTCGTGCAATTCGTAAAGCCATCACGGCTATGCTTCCTGATTTTTCAAACCCCAAAGGCGCTAAGCCTGCTGGTATTGAAGTTGATTGGAAGGTTGGTGAGCAGACTAAAAAACTACGTATTGAACAACTCAGTGACGGTTATCGAACTACCTTAGCAATGGTGATGGATATCGCGGGCCGTATGGCTGAAGCCAATCCTGAGATGGATGATCCTTTATTAGCTTCGGGTATTGTTTTGATCGATGAGGTGGATTTGCATCTACACCCTGGGTGGCAGCAAACAATATTATTAGATTTAATGCGAACGTTTCCGAATCTTCAGTTTATTGTTTCAACACATAGTCCGCAGGTCGTTTCATCTGTTAAGCCTAAGTGCTTGAGGGTGATTGATTGGATAGATGAAAAGCCAAGTATTAAATCAGTTTCGTTCTCTGAAGGAGCTGAATCGCAGCAAGTATTAATGGAAATTTTAGGGCTTGAATCTCCACGCGTAAAAGAACTTGAAATTGTAAAAGATCTAACTCATTACCAGCAATTGGTTTCTAAAGACTTATGGGACTCACAAGAAGCACTAGGTTTGCGAAAGAAACTTGATGATTGGGGAGCGGAATATGAACCTGAATTGGCTCGCTTGGATATTGATATTCGTTTGAAAGAAATGGATCGTCTTGATGAAGAAGGTTAATAAGGGAGCAGAACCGCCTAAGTTAGAAAGGTATCGTGGATTAAGCCCAAGCGGCACCTGGACAAAATGTGCAAGGAAAGCGAAGCGAAGGGTAGAAATCCAACAGTTTATTAAAAATGATCAAGGCGGACTTTGTGCTTACTGTGAAATTAATTTAAAAGATACTGACGGCGAGAGAAAAGCAGATTTCCGAGTTGAGCATTTTCACCCTAAATCAGACGATTCGACTGATCATAACTGGCATTTAGATTGGCAAAATCTTTTAGGTTGCTGTCATGGCGGTAGTGAGCCCGGAGTTGTTAATGCTAGCGACCGCCATAGTAGTCCAGATCATTCATGTGATGTACCGAAAGGGAGTGAAAACTGGGATGACGTGGTTTTAAATCCGTTACATATTCCACACTCACCTATTCTGTTTGCCTTTAATCGAACCGATGGCGCCATTTCGATCGATAACGATAATTGCGATCAAGCAGGTGTGGATAAAATTAAGGCGCAAGCAACTATTGATAAATTGCGGCTTGATAGTCAACGGCTACGAACTTTAAGAAAGCCGACCCTAGAGCAAGTAAATGACTCTATTAAGGCTCTACTCGAAGGGGGGGTGACCATTGAAGATGCCAGGAATAAGTTAGCTAAAGGGCTATTAAAGAAAAATAATCAAGGTCAATGGCCGCGCTTCTTTTCTGCGATACGGGATTACTTGGGAGAAGCTGCTGAACAGCAACTGATCGCTATTGGCTACGACGGATAATAAATAATTAGTGTGTCATAAAATAAGGATATTACTGCGTGCCTGACAAAACTCTATACGAATTTAATGGTGAAAAACTTGGTAAAGGGCCTTTGGTACTAGCCGTTATCAAACACCTAGTCCTAACAGAAGGTAAAACCTTCGAAAGTCTCAAAGCATCTCTTGAGCCAAAGGGCTTCAATGACAATGTGATA
Source organism: Oleispira sp. (assembly GCA_016765295.1). Classification (GTDB taxonomy): domain Bacteria; phylum Pseudomonadota; class Gammaproteobacteria; order Pseudomonadales; family Oceanobacteraceae; genus Oleispira. Next base: position 80,975 of record JAESQF010000053.1, on the reverse strand, counting down.
ATTAAAAACTCAGATTATGAAGAAAAACTAAATACAAACCTTGATTTTAAAAATAGATTCTTCATTAATAAGCCAGTTGAGGATTCTGATGGAGTGACATTCTTTGTATGGAATCAGTGGGGTATTGGCAATATAGATGGATTTGTGCTTTGGGCTAGAGAGAATGATCTAGCTATTAAAATACTTGCAGATGCAGATAGCACGTTATCTAAGTATTTAAAATTTTATAAAAATAATCCTGCAAAAGAATGGATTGATGGCTATAGGAGTCAATGTGAATATTTAGAATCTATCAATGTTGATGAATTTGATTTTTCTTCTGATTATTTTTTAGAAAATTACTGGCGCTCTCAGCAAAATGAAATTAGTAGCGTTAAACCTGGGTTTTTAAGTGATGAAGAGTACCTTGCTTTAAAAGCAGAATTACCAAAAATAAGTAGGGGTATTCATAGTTTACCAACTTCAGATGAGTATGATGATGTAAAAAGTTGGGCTTCTATTGCTAAAAAAGAAGGTAAGTTTAATACAATCAAACATGGTGTAATAAATCGCTATTTTTGCGCTTGCTCTCCGTCAAATTACTGCACAATTCTCAATCATGATCAGTTAAGGGATTTCGTTGGTCACTGGAATAAAAGTGAGCTCGGTCCGAATATTGATCCCGGAGGAAATTGGGCTGAATTAAATAGCCGAGTAGTTAAGGCGATTAAACTTCGAGGTTTTGAGGAAGAAGATATTTATCTTCTAAATACCTTTATCTACATTTTAAAAGAGCACCTGCTGGGTGAGGTAGAAAATGCCTTTGGTAAGGCGCTGGGAGCTAATGATGTGAAAAATGGAAACGAATACAATGGAAGCTCTAGTCAGCCATTAAACACTATTCTCTATGGTCCCCCAGGAACAGGGAAGACATACTCTACTATCAAACATGCTGTAAAGGCAGTTGAACCTGATTTTAAAAATTTCGATGATCGCATAGCTTTAAAGAAACGCTATGATACTTTGGTTCAAGAAAAAAGAATCCGATTTGTTACTTTTCACCAAAGTTATTCTTATGAAGACTTTGTTGAAGGGATTAAAGCAGAAACGGTGAATGGTTCTATAAGTTACGATGTTCAAGAGGGTATTTTTAGAGAAGTATGTTCTGATGCAAAAAGCTCTGGGAGTTCAAAATTAGAAGCAGGTACGGAATCTATTGAAGAAGCTGTAATACAGCTAAAGCAGATTGTTCAGCGAGAAGATATCATATTAAAGACAATGACGGAGCTTAAATTTAAAGTTGTAGATTCTTCAGGTGGAGGATTTAAGATCGATCTCTTAGAGCGAAGTGAGAATGATACTGGCGTAGGTATTGCTTCATTGAAAAAGGCTTTCTCTGGTGATTATTCGAAGAGAGCTGATGTGCCTATGCCAGCATATACATTTCCAATACTGGAATTTATGTATGAGCGAGGGATTTTAAAAAGAAAGAATAGTGAGCTTGCAAACGTTTCGAAGGTTACTAATAACTATGTTCTTATCATTGATGAAATCAACCGTGGCAATATATCGAGTATATTCGGTGATTTAATTACCTTGATTGAGTCTAGTAAAAGAGCAGGCCAAGAAGAAGCGCTTTCAGTAGAGCTTCCCTATTCTAAAGAGTCTTTTTCTGTACCCAGTAACCTTCATATTATCGGCACAATGAATACCGCTGATAGATCGTTAGCGTTAATGGATACTGCATTACGCCGCCGTTTTGATTTTATTGAAATGATGCCAGATTTAGAAGTGTTGAAGGATGTTGAAGTTAACGGGATTGATATTCCTAAAATGCTAGAAAAAATGAATCAGCGTATCGAGGTTCTATACGACCGCGAACATACGTTAGGCCACGCTTTTTTTATTCCTTTAAAAGAAGCGGCTAAGGATAAGCGCTTTGATATGCTGCAAGGTATATTTAAGAATAAAATATTGCCCTTATTGGAAGAGTACTTTTTCGAAGACTGGGAAAAAATCCGTTTGGTATTGGGTGATAACCAAAAGAAAGATAAAAAATTGGCCTTTATCTCAATGGATAAGATCAATGCTATTGATGTATTGTTTGGTAGTAATGAAGAGGCAGAGAATTTAGGCTTAGATGAGATTATTACCTATCATCGCAATGACTCGGCATTAGAAAGCGAAAAGTCGTATATAGCGATTTATGAACATTAAGTCGTACTGCATACGTGAGTTTGGGTTCTTAGTTAGTGAAGCTCAAGGCTTCACTGACGACTCTTCTTCTCAAGTACTTGCACCTAATGTGGTAGTGCTACCTAATAAGGCGTATGAAAGTTTGATGGCACTGCAATATAGCGAGAGTACGCGTGATGCCGATATACAACCCTTTTTAAAACCTGCCACCTATCGACGCAAGCCAGCCTTGCAGGTACGTAATTATGTTGGGGTGCTGCAAACGGCTTGCGGCACTCAAATAGAGGTACTGCCTAAGCTATATAATCCTTCTAGCGCTAATAGTGACGTTAGTAGCGACGAGCACTGCCGTGAAATTCTGCTAAAGATGCTGCGTACGCTGAGAGATAGCCCTTTTAAAAACTCAGGCAGAGCCGATATACGTGATGCAAAGATGCCGCTGCTTGAGGTGTATATTAGTCAATTTTTGGCCCTGACGAATCACTTGGTTAAACGTGGTATTCGATCGGACTATGTACAGGTGCAAAAGAATTCAAAATTCTTAAAGGGGCGGTTATTAGTTAGTCAGCAAATCCGTAAGAATAGTATCCATAGCGAACGCTTCTATATAGAGCATACAGAGTATCAAGTTAACCGACCTGCGAATCGATTAATTAAAACAGCATTAATGAAGGTCGCTAAGCTCGCTAGATCTAACCGCAATCAGCGCTTGGCACGAGAGCTTAGCTTTGTTTTCGAAGAAGTACCGAAAAGTCATGATGTTGCTGGTGACTTTCAAAAAGTAAAGATTGATAGGGGCATGCAGCATTACCAAGAAGTATTGGCTTGGACGAAATTGCTACTGTCTGGCTTGGGGCCTACTGCTTCTGCAGGGACGTTTAATACCTTGTCTTTGCTTTATCCTATGGAGCGTATATTCGAAGACTATGTTGCTCATTGTTTGCATAAAAATATGCCAGAGTCGTTGGGCGCAGATGCCAGACTTAAAACTCAGGTGCGTGGTGAAGCGTTAGTTAATGATCATAATGGTAAATCGATGTTCCGTTTACGCCCAGACCTTATGGCGACTAATACTGGTGATCCAGAATGGGTAATGGATACCAAGTGGAAGCTGATTAACGGAAATAGTAGAGCTAAGAACTACGGTATCTCTCAGAGTGATATGTATCAGCTGTATGCGTATGGGCATAAGTATTTAACGGGTGATAAGAAGCTGATGCTTATTTACCCTATGAATGAGAACTTCGAGGAGCAATTGCCGGTGTTTATCTATGAAGGTGGTTTTGAGCTGTTTGTGGTGCCGTTTGATTTGATGAAGGGCGAGTTGTTGTATTCTAATCTACTCGCATATGAGAAGCCTGATATAGAGGCGTAGCAATCCATAATATGACTTTTATGATTTGCTCATCTTTAAGGATAATTTCATGGCTTTATAAAGGTAGTAATGTTGTTCTTCCTCTCGTTTTGTAATGATGCATATTTTATATAATTGATATAGGTAAAAGCATGGAGCTAATTCTTAAAACTATTCATGATGTAACCCGCGATTTTCCTGGTGGGCGTGTTGGGCTGGCTGATAGCATTAATAAAAAGGTGTCTGAAGGTAGTCGATTAAAACCAAAAACATTTTCAAATAAATGTAATAAAGACCAGCCTAGTCACCAGCTCAATTTAAGTGACTTGTTTCAGATGTTGACGGTTATGCATGAAACAGGGCATGGCGGGTACAGTGATATCTTGCAGGCCATAGCGGCTGAGTTTGATCATCATTGTATTCCTATATCGAGGGACGATGGTGATTTTGATATTTCTACACGTGGTGTACTGAATGCGTCAATGGACTGGAACCGTAAGCGAGGTGATGCTTATGAGAAATTATACGAAGCACTAGAAGATGGAAGGATTAGTGCAAATGAGTATGAAGCGCTTCATAAAGAATTAATTGACGATATAAATGCTACTTCAAACTTGCGTGATTTACTGCGGTACTTGGCAGAAAAGAAAATATACCTTACATAAGGCCCCTTTTGGGAGTGAGTGCGGGATTTACCCTTATCTCTTCCCGATGTTCTAAAAAATCACATCATTAATATAGCTTCTATCGGAATCACTTAGCGAATAAGAAAGATTACGAGAACTTTATTCAGTAATTTATAGGAACAAAAATATGCTTTATAACAAAAAATTAGTGACTGATTTTGAAGACTCCGAAGGGAATACTCTAATAGAAGGGGATCACTTAGTTTCATCACGCGGCGTTTATTCACATCATGGTATTTATATTGGTGGTGGTCAGGTGATTCACTACGCAGGAATGTCGTCGGGTTTCAGCAAGGACTGTGTAGAAAGGACAACAGTAAGAGAGTTTGCTGCTGGTAATGACGTCACCGTAAAGTCACATTTAATAAGAGTTTATGGGAAGTATGAAAGCATTGAGAGGGCTAATAGCAGACTGGGAGAGAATGAGTATAATCTTCTGACAAATAACTGTGAAAGTTTTGTTTTATGGTGCATTCAAGGGATACCTTTAAGCTCTCAGGTTTTATCAGCAGCGGCGATTACTGTAAAGGCTGCACAAATAGCCAATGCGGCTAGGGTTGGTTCAGTAATGGCTCCACCAATAGTTAGGACTGTCGTTACAACCGGAAGCTCAACTTTAGGGAGCACTATGGCTGCTAGTACGGGAGGAATGGCTGGGTATACAGCTGTAAGTACTGGGGGAGTGGGGGTTTCTGGATTTATGGCGGGAGCTGCAGCGGGGCCAGCACTTCTGACAGGGCTAGTGGTAGGAGGTGGGTGCTATCTAGCGTATAAAGCCATCAGTTCATTTTTTGACTAGCGATATGGTGAATGTTAGGCAAAAGTATAAAATTCGGGTAGGAAAGAGCATGAAGCTGTAAAACAAGCTGTGTACTGCCCGTTTTAAATATAAGAAACTGCATTATTACACAGCTGTTTACTAATTACGTAATAGTGATTAGTATCGTTTACCCTGCACAGTTAGTGCAATAGTGCTAATTTCAGACAATGGATTGTTCATGCTACGCTTTCTGCCGTTTCTTTGCTTTATTTCCCTCTTCTTTTCCACCTATTCTCATTCCGAAGAGCAATATTTTATATTGTCTGCTGGTGAGAAAGGCACTCCGTACTATGAAGTGTCTAAAGAAATACGGGATATATTAGAAAGTACCGTTCCTGATACTCAGGTATTTATTAGTGAGAGTAGTGGTTCTGTTGAGAATGTCGAGCGTCTTAAATCTGGGTTAGCTGATTATATTATAGTGCAGCAGGATATTGCATTAAACGCCTATTTTAATGCGAGTGAGCCTTATACTAATTTTGAGATACTGCTCCCTTTATTTCCTGAAGCTCTGCAAGTATTAGTGGCAGGAGATCATAAACGATTCAATTTTACTGAGCTATCTGAGTTGATAAAATCTGGTAAAGTTCAGTCGATGAGTATTGGACCTAAAGATAGTGCGACTAATACTCTAATCAGGACTGTCTTTTCAATATTTGGAATTTCTACCCCATCTGATTTTTTTCGTGAACACAGCATATCTAAAGGCCTTGAGGATTTTAAGCTAGGCCGCGTAGATTCTATAGCACATGTTGCTGCTTATCCTGCGAATACCTTTAAAACTATAAGCGACCCTGCTGTTGCTATCCTTAGTATGGAAAAGTCTGAGATTGCTCACATAATGTCTCATGTACAAGGAATGAGCTCATTAGATTTAGATTCTAATCAATACCCATTTGATAATGCTAATAAGAAAATTCAAAGCATAGGGACTTGGGCTTTATTGGCAGGGCAATCGAGTACCGATAAAAAGATCAATGCAGGTATTGCCGAGGTTATTTTAAAAAGGCTTAGCTCTGGATCGATAAAAAAAGGCAGCGTTCTTTCTCAAACATATGGTGACGCTAAAGCATTTACTTTTAATGCCGAAGATCATCATTTAGTCGTTAATACTGGGTCTGGCTATCAAGAGTTTTTTCGTGGTTTAAGTTTGAGCTCGGAGTTGTTGGACTTGTTCGCAGATAATCAGCAGTCAATTATCGGCTATGTGATTTTGGCAACCGTACTCATATTCTTTGCTTTAGCCTATCGTCGTTTTGTTCATGGGATTTTTGATTTTCTAATTGCATGGAACCGTTATCAGCATATTGCTTATTCAATTGTTTCTGTTATCGCAGCATATTTCATTTTAACGTTTTCAATTGTTCATGCCGAACATCAGTTAGCAATTACTTCCGGTTTAAATAATTCATTTGAAGAGGTTAATATTTTTGATGTTCATATCTGGTTATTTGTTTTTAGTTTAACGGGATATAACGGCGTGTTATTTCCTCAGACTTTTTCAGGGCAGATGCTAGTGACAATTTCAGCATTTCTGGTGCCTTTGGGAGCTGTTGGCGCGATTGTTGGTGAGTTTGTATTTAATTTTAGAGATAGACGAAGAAGACAAGGAGTTTCTGACGTGAAAAATGAGAATCATATTGTGATTTGTGGATGGAATGATCGTGTTCCGACTTTAATAATGAAGGCTATGAATGCCCAAGATAATTATCTATTAGGAAAAAAGTCGAACATAGTCGTAATCGCTGAAGAATTTGGTGATGTTCTTAATCATGATGAGGATATGCAGAGATTACATAAACGCCGTGAAGTTGAATATATCGCTGGTAAGGCTAGAGATCCGCATGTTTTAGCGAAGGCCAATGTTGATAAGGCCAAAACGGTTATCTTGGTTGCTGAAGATCGTACATTGGATGCGGATGAGCGTACCTTGTTAAGTGCACTATCTATTTCACGCTATTGCCGTGAAAAGTGCAGTGACCATAGTGTTGATAATATTTATATGATAGCGGAGGTTAATCATGAGGAACTGCGGAATACGATTTTGAATGCCGATGTAAATGAAGTGGTTAATGTTTCTGATATCGGAGAAAGTTTAGTTGTTCAATCTATGTTCAATCATGGTGTTTCTACTGCGATCAGTAATATGGTTGCTTATAATGAATTCAATGAGTTTTACGTGATTGACGCAAGCGAGGTGCCGTCTTTATCGGGTATGAATTTCGACCAAATACTACCAATACTAAGACGTCACAAAATTTTGCTTACCAGTATTAAATCTATCGTTCGTGGTGATGATGGGAAAATTATAATTGATAATAAAACAATCAAACAACACTTGGAAAAATATGATCTGGTTCGTCAAATAATCACTAACCCTATTAGTCCTGCAGAGAATATCTATCAATTAACGGCGGATGATCAACTTATTTTATTGTCGCCCTCAATGAAAGTTGTGAATGAATTTATTATGACACAACATGCCAAACCATCGAATACCCATGATGTCAGGAAGCAAGAAGTATTGGGTGCTTGAAGCGGGTATTGGTCATATGGTTTTGCATCATTAATGCTAAATATCTATTCACTAATTATTGTGTGATAAGGCAGCTGGATTAGTAAGCTTTACATTTAAGGAGTAATAAATGGATTTTTTGAAAACATTTAAAACTAATATTCAGTCTTCTGCTGCACTGATTCAGATTGTCAGTCATGAAACCCTTCGCATTCGTGCTTGTTGTATTCAGGCTGTATCGGACCTTGATCGAGACTTATTTGTTTGGAATGGGCCGCAAGGGCTTAGAAAGTATGATTGTGAAGAGAATACTTGGAAAAATTGTGATGATGGTGATCAGCCTCACGAAATTCTTGAATGGTTGCAAGAATACAGTGAAAAAGACCGCCCTGATTTTTTGTTGTTACTTGAAGATTTCCACCATTTTCTAACAAGTGCTGATCATGCACTAATCAGTCGATTACGCGCATTTTCGATTGCAGTAGCCAGTCGTGAAATTTCTGGTTGTTCAGTTGTTTTATCTCAGCCAGTAGCTTTACTTCCTGCGGAGCTTGAAAAAGAAGTACAAGTGATGGAGATGTCTTTACCTGATACCGAAGATCTTAAAAGACTACTAAGGCAAGCAAGGGATCGGTATGACATTGATGAGCGTGATTATAACGAGTCACCTGCTTTGTTAGAAGCTGCATTGGGGCTTTCGACGAGTGAGGCTCAGCTGGCATTTTCTAAAGCAGCGTGCGAATTCAAGCGACTGACTGAGTCTGAAATATCTTTCATCGTTAGTGAAAAAGAACAGGTGATTCGCAAAAGTGGACATCTAGAATACTATCACCCAAAAGCTTCTCTAGATGACATTGGTGGTCTTGATAACCTTAAGTCTTGGTTGAAACGGCGCCGTCAATCCTTTACAGAAGACGCTCGTAAATTTGGACTCGAAACACCCCGCGGTATTTTATTATTGGGCTTACCTGGTACAGGTAAAAGTCTTGCGGCCAAAGCAGTAGCGAATGCATGGCAGTTACCACTATTGCGTCTCGATATGGGTAAAATTTATGGAGGAATTGTTGGGCAATCTGAGGCTAATATTCGCTCAGCGCTGCAAACAGCCGAAGCACTTGCCCCGAGTATTTTGTGGGTAGATGAAATTGAAAAAGGCCTTTCTGGAATGCAAAGTTCTGGATCGACTGATGGAGGGACCACTTCACGTGTACTTGGTACTTTCTTAACGTGGATGCAAGAAAAGGAAAAACCAGTTTTCGTAGTGGCGACTGCAAATCAGATTGCTCAGTTACCTCCTGAATTGCTGCGTAAAGGCCGTGTTGATGAGATTTTCTTTGTTGATTTACCTGTTCAAATAGATCGTAAAGAGATTCTTTCTATTCATCTTAAGCGCCGAAATAGGATAGATGATTTTTCAGAAACTGATCTTGATGAACTGGCTGAAATCAGTAAAGGCTTTACTGGAGCCGAGTTAGAGGAAGCCGTTAAAGAAGCCATGTTTTTAGCTTTCGACGAAGGCCATCAACTTGGTAAGGGTGATGTATTTAAGGCCATTAAGGCAACAGCACCATTATCGCAAACTATGGGTGAGATGATCAGTAGTACCCGTGAATGGGCTAAAGGTCGAGCTGTGGCGGCAAGTACTGCAGAGCCAGAAGCAATAGAAGTACTCAACGGCAAAAAGCCACGTCTTAAACAAGAAGGCGAAAACCCTTTTATTTAATTGAGTTGAAGTGAATGGATAATCCTTTTTTTACTGCCTTAGAAGGCAATGGCTTTGATGCATCAACATTGTCCAAGCAAACCAACGATGTCTTGATGCCTTTTAGGCATTATCTGGATAACAGCATTAAGGCCTTGGAGAGTAAGGAAGTAAGCTGTGAGTGGCAACCGATTGCGAATACCTGCTATCGACTGAAGCCGAAAGAGCGCATTTGGAGCTTGGCGCCAGTCAGTGAAATAGAAGTGTTAAATAATGAGCAAGACTGGTTTGAAATTTTGTCTGAATCAGATGGGACGTTGCTGGATGAGGAGTTCTTACCTGACTTAGAGCACCCTGTTACTGCTGGTAAAGGTTCTAAGCTTCAAAGTTTTTCTTTGAATGAAAGTCAATTTCGGGGGGGGGATAATCGTTTCGAAATACGCCTGCCTAATCTCAGCGACCACTCGTTGATTCAGTGGAGTGGCTACCAGCTATCTATTCGTCCGCTTTCTGTATGTCTGGATCATCTGGAAACGGTGCATATTGATGGTCATCCTTGCAGAGTCATTAACAAGGATGATAGTCGTCTTACGTTGGAAGGTATCGTTGCTACAAACGCGAGCCTTTCCATTGATGGTCAGCGTGCAGATTTTAGTTTAATTCGCTCTATAGATGAGTCAATTATTAGTCACCTTGTGACTCAACGCAATGCTAATGGTTGGTTGATATTTACTCAAGAAAAGCCTAGTTTGCCTCCACATAAAATTACAGATGTTACAAAAAAAAGCCTATCCGAATTAAGCCTAGCTCACTTAGAATCTAATGGGCTAGCATTGAATGATGAGGAGTGGACGCTCACTATCGATAAAGAATATTTCATTCTAGAAGCTCGTGGTACATCTCAGTTACAAGAAAAATCTGCGATTACTTGTTCAAATTTTCCAGAACTTGGCTTTATAATTGAGTCACGTAAGGCCGAAGAGAAATGGATTCAGTTAATTGAAAATAACAATTCAGGAGATGATACAGGTAAATCAGAATTGGATTATTTTTTTGGTGATAATCAAAATGTTAAAATACTAGATTCAACTCAACGTAAAAATGATGATGGCTTTAGAATTTTAAAATCACGCCCTGAAGAGCGACAAATTCTGTTGTCCAGAAACTTAAAAAGTAAAAAGAACTGGAATAGCGAATATCCTTCAGCACTGGGTAAAAAGCAGGAGATACGGGTTAGTGTAAATACCAGCCAATTAAAGAGACAGAAAGAGGCTATAAATCAGTTAATGAGTCGACCACAAGGTGGGCATTGGCCATTAATACATTTACTGCAAGGTCGTGATAAAAAACATTGGCAGAATATTCAACCTGTTTCAATTGAAGAAGAGGATTGGATCGTCCTAAATAATCTTGATTTTGATGGTTGTGATCGTCAAAGGGAGTTTGTTGGAAAAGCGTTGGCTGCGGAAGACTTTTCGATTCTTGATGGTCCTCCAGGTACAGGTAAGACGACCACTATTCTTGAATTGATAATTCAGCTTGTATTGGACGGTAAGCGTGTATTACTGTCGGCATCAACCCATGCTGCGATTAATAATGTACTTGAACGTATTAAGGAGAATCCGAATTTAGCTCAGCATATTTTTCCATTGCGCATTGGTTATGAGAGTAACGCGATAGGTGTTGAGGAGTATCATTTTGATAATCAGCTCGCTATTTTAGAAAAGTCAGTAGGGCGTGGAAATATAAGTACGCAATTAATGGTGGATTCATCCAACCTAGTCTGTGGAACTACCATCGGTATTCTTCGTTTGTTTAACGATAAAAATATTTCTATCGATAATGGTGAGCCTCCATTTGATGTGATGATTATTGATGAGTGCAGTAAGACTACTTTTCAGGAGTTTTTGGTACCTGCTCGTTTTGCTAAGCGCTGGGTTCTTGTGGGTGATGTGCGTCAGTTGTCTCCTTTTACCGACCGTGAGCAAATTGTTGCTAATCTTGATGACTTGATGCTTGTTCCTCCTAGAGGTAAAGCGCCAGTAGTGACGTTGTCGCCAGCTATTCAGGAGGCTTGTCTTTGGTTAGAAGAGCTGCGTCCATATGCACAACCTATGCTTGTACCAGTATCACATGGCGTACTTCAAGCGTTACAGCAAGAGTTGAATGTGCGTAAACAAGATAAAATATTGAGCAGAGATTTGGATAAAATTCTACTTATAAAAAAAATAAATAGAAATGATAAAACGATTGAGTGGGTGCAAAGTTCGGCCAGTATTCAGCAAAAACCATGGCATCTTTATAGTGCTAACCTTTGTTTTATCGATGAATCAATCTTGAGTGTGATCCAGCCACTAATTCCTAATGATATGTTGATTTTGCATGAGGGTTGGCATCTCACGCACCAAGCTATGCTCCATAAAGAATTAGGTACAACAGTTAAAGCATTTAAGATTAAGCGTAAGAATTACACTGATACGTTTGAAATTCAAAAAGAGCTGCTAGATCGCATGGAGAATACTAAGTGGTCAGAGGAAATATGCTGGCGTTTAGAGAGAGAGTATTGGTTACGATTATCGGCAAATCATAAGCAAAAAACGGGTTACTTAACGGATATTTTGGAACGGCTTTTTCCTAAGTCGGTTGATGCAAATGGGCGTATCCATGTACTAAAGAATATAGCTTTCCCCTCTATTCTTGAAGCTTTATCGGGGGATGGACTAGCTAAATATAAGAAAGACAACCCGACCACATTGAACCAAGGCTTTACACATAAAGAAAAGCATCACCGACATACAACACTGACCTATCAGCACCGTATGCATCCTGATATATCTGCTTTTCCAAGAAAACAATTTTATCCGCCAGGAGTACTGAAAGATGGCTGTCAGACAGCTTCAGATCGTGAGTGGCGGTATAAACGTTATGATGTACGAAGTATCTGGATAGATGTTGAAGGGAAAACTTTCAAAAATGTTAACGTAAAAGAAGTTCAGAAAATAATTAATGAGTTAAAAGTATTTTGTGAATGGGCTGAAGGTAAGAAAAAGAATAACGGTGGAGAGGCTTACGACGTAGCTGTATTGACCTTTTACAAAGGGCAAGAAAAAGCCTTAAGTGAGGAGTTAGCAAAATTACCCGGAAATAGTGGGCGACGTGCACGATTTAATTATAAGGGGATTTCAATTAAATTAGCGACAGTGGACTATTTTCAAGGCCAGGAAGCTGATGTGGTATTTCTTTCTATGGTAAATACTAATCGAGATGGATTTATGGACTCTCCAAATCGACTAAATGTATCTATTACTAGGGCGCGCTATCAGCTTATAATTGTGGGCCATTATAAATATTTCAATAAAGAATCTCGCACTGAAGAACTGCGTAATCTAGCCAGTTCACAAGGAGTTAAATGAAATGAGTAACATTAAAAACCAAGCGAATAAAAACGTATTGGCGTTACAGCTTACTCGTAATATAAAAATACAACGTTTTCCTATTATTGCTAAAGTAACTTTTAAGCGAGAACGACCTGATCTTGTTTCATTGCTGAAATCGATGGAAAACAATGCTGTAAGTATGCCTGCTAGGCTTAAGGCTTATTTAAAGAACGAAAAATTATGGGATGCAGAAACTAGTTCATTAACAGATAAAGGTCAGGCTGTTAAGTCTTCGGGTTTGTATTCAGCTACTGAGCGTGGTCTCTACCATATATGGTATATCAATAACGACCCACTGCTAGGAACACGCCCAATATTAATACAGCGAGATACTGCTTTTTTTGAACCGAATACTAAAGGATGGTTGAAGGGGGTTGATGCGGCACGATCAGATTATCGCGTTGATGTAGAGCGGCAGGTTGTTATGGTCGAAGAAATATATGATGGCCGAAAAAACAGCCAAAATAAAAAAACTTTGTCGTTGGTTAGCATTATACCAGAAGTTATTTGCTCTTCAGAAAAAAGTGCAACGTTGGAACTGAACTGGAGCTTAGGTCAATCTAGTTCAATATTCGTCCTTAAAGGGCAATTGGATTTATTGGACTTTAGCCAGAAAAAAACATCTCATAGGCCAGTAACTATAGATATGTCTATTGAGGAATGCGCTGATAAATTCCATTTGATTATGGATAACATTACTGAACGGCTTGAAGGCCGTTGGGATAATGCGGATAGCCGTATGGCTATAGATCTTGAGCATATACAGCAGTATCCGAGTGCTACAGAAAACTTCAGAATTGGCCGTCATAATCTAAAGTACTTACAAACAAATTGTGGGGAATTTGATTCCGTAGAGACTCGACATATTCCAATTAAACCAACAGAGCAGTTAGATGCAGAGCAATGGCATAATCAATGGCTTGAGAATTTCTACAATAAATCTTATCAAATATCTAAGGCAGCACGACAGCAACAAGCTCAATGGATTGATAATCCGGCTTTAAATAAATTTGAATTACCTCTAAAGAGTGGCGCGAATCTATTCGATAGCTTGAACAGTGGACATCATTCAAAAGCTTTTTGGCATGCGGCAGCGATGTCTGACCTAACACCATCGAAAAGTAAGAAGTTGAGATTACCGATCAGCTTGGTTAATGGGGACTCGTTGTCTCTTGAGCAACTGATTTGTCAGCTTACAGGTGGAGAGCTTGTTGAAAAAGTTATTTACTCTGATCGCTATGTACATACACCAAGACAACGTCGCAACCTGGCAGCAGTTGCGACCTGTGTGAGTGATGCGGAGGGGTTACTGTTAACTCTAGAATCACAGAGAGGGAATGAGGCGATCCTTCCTGATAATTGGGTGCGAGTCGCACTACAAAAACAGAACGATAATCATGGCCGGTATTGGATATTTATTGGCTCTACATATACCTATTGCTGGGAATGCAGTAGTGGCTTAGATTTCATACGAGATATGGAGGCAGGGTTGGTCGTTGATGGAACGCCAGGCTTTACTCCAAAAGAAGAGGATGAGTTGCCACGTTATTTGCAAGATTCTATTCAAGCAGTTAAATTAATGGAGGTAGTGTAATGGCTCAGATACAGCTTAGACAAGATAACTTTAAAATTGATTATAAAAATGAGCGTCTAGCCGCATTGTTTAGCCAACAGCCTTCAGATTGTGATTTCGATTCATCTGCTGTACTTGGCCTTGTTAGTGGAAGTGAACTAATTTCTGCTATTAATAATGCTCGACAGACCCTGTTGATTGCATGCGACCAGCTTAAAGAAATTAAGTTGATAGAGGCATTAAAGCAAAAAGCAGACAGCGGTGTACGAATATACCTTTTACTCGGTGATGACAAATCAAACCAAATGGCGATTGATACTTTGTCAGGTCGATGCCTGGTTAGAAGTGGTGTATCACAAGCAGGTGCGTTAATTTTAGTAGATCATGCTACTACTAAATCCCAAGGTTTGTTGCTGATGGATCAGAAGGTATTAATAACATCTGATGATAAAGCTTGGAGTATACATCTAGAGTCGCAACAGATTGATGATAGCTTCCGTAGCTTTTGCAAATTGTTTTGGGAAAATTCAGAAAATGAATACCTGCAGCAAAATCAACGGCAGAACAAAGTTAATCACCCTGATGGGGAGGTTGTTACTAATCATTCTCGCCAGCTTTTCGGAACTCTTAAAGATTGTCTAAATGAAACGCTTCAAAGTTTATCTAGAGTGAGTGAGTTTACTGTTGATGATCCAGGGCATTCATTTCAGTTATTACTAAATACGAGTGCTAAAAATATAGCGAAGGTCGCTCGGAAAGGGGTGTCATTAACCGATAACATAATTCCCACATTGCTACTGTCGGAATCTGGGAATTGGCTACTACCAAACTCACCGAATTTCGATATTGTTAACTGGTGCCTGAGATTATCGAGTGTGCAGAGTGAGATGTTAGGATCCCTCTATGATCAAGCAGTCGAGGACGCCGCTTGGCAATATAAATCAGAAGTTACTATGGGAGACTTGCCTAATAAGCAATCAGTACGTTTTTCCAATCAACCAGGTTTGATACAGTCTGTTGAGGATAATAGAACTAAAAGATTGAAGGACATCAATACTGATACTATCGATATTTTTTTAAATGATAGTGCTAAATCTCTGGCATCAAAATTTACTAATTATCAGCATGATTATATGGCTCATGAAATTGATTACCATGTAGCTATTCATCCTCCTTATTGCCCACCCGAAGCTAAAAAAGATTCGCTTTATAACGATTGGGAAAATGCTGAAGAAAATTGGCAAGATAAGCTCACATCCCTCAAATATCAGCAGAAGAATATTGATGATAAGCAGGCTGGGTTTGCTGATCGTTTGAAGGGTTTTCTGAAAGGGTTCCTGCTGGGTCAAGATCAAGCCGTGAAACAATTAAATCAGGAGTTGGATACACTACAATCTTGGTCTGTTACAAAAGCAACGCCTGCAGGACGGATAGAAAAGAATAAACGCTATGAGGATTTGCAAGTCAGTATTCGGCAGCGTGGTAATGATACAGAGGAAAAACTAGATGAAGCACAGCAAAACCATAGTTGGGAGGGGAAGCGAGCAGAATTACTGAAATCATTGAATGAAAAAATGGATATAGTTAGCGCTCGGAAGGAAGAGCAGAATTTACTAATAAGCAAAGAAGGTGAAGGGAAACTACTAGTAGATGCTGCTTTTTGTGTTGCTTGGAAAGAGTCTGTGAAGTCTCTTTCTAATGGAAGGTTGGAGGAGACTAAGGTCAAAGACTTAGAGCCAGAGCAGTTCTTACCTGATGTATTGCCAGAAAAGGAAGAAGAGCGTGCAGTACTTTTAGAATCAGCCAAGTTAGAGTGTATGCGCAAAAAACGTGAAGCACTTAACAGTATGATGGTTGAGCAAGCTGAACAGTGGAAAGGCATATTCAATAGTAAAATTTGGAAAAAACATTATTCTACTTTTAGTAAGGCACTGGAGGATCATCATCTTTCCTTGAAAAAAATCGAACGTGAAATTCAAAATGCAGATGTCGCTGTTAATGGATGTCAGTCAGATCTATATCTTGCTCAGAGTATGTTAAGTACTCATGGCGAACGGTTTATTTATCAGCCAAATAAAGATAGCAAGGCATTTGAGAAGCAATTGGGGTTAAAAGAAAAAGCTCTCCAATCAGGATCTTTCACATGGCCAGATCAAGAATTACCAGCTGAATGTACAGAGCTACGTAGTCTTAATAAGCAAAGGTTTCTTATTATTAAGGATACAGAACAGTTGGAACATGCAAAGAAAGATGCTGCACGCTTAAGCGCTAAGATTGTCTGCGATAAGGAGAGAGTGAATGCCTGAGCAACAAATTGTAATCACTATTGATGATGAAGGTGCTATTACTGCAAAGACTAGTGGTTTTAAAGGTGAAAGTTGTTTAGAAGCCCTAGAGGAGTTACTGGAGCTGGAGGGGGTGGTGAGTAATGTTAAGAAAACCGATGAGTATCGACAACAACAGTCGGTTCAGCAAGTGCGTGTGCAGAAAATAAAAAGGACGTAAACATGAGTGCAGTGATTAAAACCACAACACCGTTTGTAATTGAAACTGTTTTATTTGATGCGTTAGAAAGAGTTGGTGCAGAACCTAAACTAGTAAGCAGTGCGATATTACATGGTATTTCACAGCGAAATCAAGTGCAGGCAGGTGATATCTTGACTAATCGCAGTGATTATAACGGACGCCAATTTTTCAGAAGGCAAGGAGAGCGCTGGGTTTTTTTGCATGATAGTGATGAATACTCAACTCGAATTGTTGGTGGGCTGGCAGACCGTCGTTATACTCCGATAAGCCGATTTCTTTCTGAGCTGAGCTTAGCTTACGATGCCGCCTATAATCAGCATTTAGAGACCCTAGCGGAGCAAGAACGTCTCCGTCTTGTAGAGGAGCGCAAGGCCCGAGTTGAAGCCACACGGAAACAGGCTATTGAAAAAGCAAAAGCTCAGGGGTATTCGGTAAAAGAAGGGCGAAATACTTTGGGGCAGATACAATTAGTCCTAACGCGCACGGTATAGTCATGGAAAAACAGTATGGAGATTACTTTAATCTCTCACATGTGGAGTCTTCGAGCCATATATACGGACCAGGTAAGCGTTTCGTGGTTTGGTTTCAAGGTTGCGCACTTGCGTGTAATGGCTGCTGGAATAAAGAAATGTGGTCATTCAAAGATAAGTTGTTGGTGCAAAGAGAGCAGCTGCTTGATCGTATTTTGAATACTTCAAACATTCAAGGTGTAACTTTTCTCGGTGGCGAGCCATTACATCAGTCTAGCAATCTCTGGTGGTTAATTCGAAAAATCAGAGAACACTCTGACTTAACGATTTTCCTATTTACGGGTTATGAGCAAGAAGAGTTAGAGTCTCAAAATAATTTTTCAAATATCCTTGAATTTTGCGATATTGTTACGCTTGGGAGGTATCAAGAAGATAGCAGAAATACTAATCAGCAATGGATTGGCTCTGATAATCAGTCAGTTTTATATCCTGATAATTCGAGAGAGGCTGGGCAGCCTGAGAATATTAATCAGGTTGAAATTATTATTGAAGATAATGAGAGTATTAGAATACTGGGGTTTCCAGATGACATGCTAATTAATGAAATACTTAATTAAGTTTCTTTATTCAACCTATTCAGGGAGATCCAACTTCTTTTTTAAGAATCAATAATTAAGGCGCATAACTGCGATTTTCGCAAAAGCTCGAAAATAAGATCCAGAGTAGTCTCTGATACTGGTTAATTTATTGATTTTAAAAGAAAAGTAGTTTGCATAGCTATTGCGAATAAAGTGCGATTTTTGCAGAAAAAGTGCGACTGCGAAACAAACCCATGGAGCTCAAAGTCAAGTGCTTTAAATTCGCACTTTCTATAATTTTGAGCACTTTCCATGGCAGTCTTTTATCAAGCTAGCCTTTTTATTCGTATAGCAGGTTTTATCTGACTCGCGCCATAGTTCCTCTTCTTGGGTGGCTGCCTATCTTTAGTTCTGATTTTGGCTAAATAAGAATGTCGTTTAAAAGCATCTATGAATATATTGTCATGAGTATTACTAATCATGTAGTTACCCTCTTTGCATAGATGAGGTCTTGGCTGTTTAAGCGTACCATTCCAGATGTCTACGATGGAATTGAATACCTTGATAGGGTTTTGTATTTTATTACCGTTGAAGGCTATTACACAGTGATAGTGTGGCGTTTCTGATTTATCAATCTCTCTTGCCCATGTATGCATGACTTTTCCAGTTTTTCTATATTCCTTTTTGATTCTCTTTAAAAGATCACTGATTTTAGCTTCATCGAAATCATCAGGATTAAAGTGAAGGTCAAACCTTATAGTAAATACTTTACAGTAAGAAGTTAGCATATTTGAAAGTTGTGTATGGATAGTCTTTAGGATCGAGCGATAAGCACCAAACTCTTCTGAATTAAGGATAGGCAGGTTTGTCCCATCAAAGTTAACTGATTCATCGTAGGTAATATCTTTACTCTGGCGTTTATAGCGATTTATTGATTTCTGTACCTTTTCAGGAATTAGATAGCTGACCTGGCTTGTAGTGGTTGTATTCGCCTTGGTAGATTTCATTGTCCGATCCTTAGCGTTTATATTTTTAGACGTCTTAACATTTTTCATTTGTTTATTCCCGAACTTGAACCGTTAGATTTTAAAAGCTTGTTCCCTGTGTTTGATAAACACAGTGAAGAGTTAATATTATTTACCGTTTTCATAGCCACTCATTCCTCTATCATAAATGTAGTGTTCATCGGCCCTGTAGACCCGTTTGTTCATCTTTCTATTAGAGAAAGTTATTGTTCGTAATAAGATCATATTGGAAAAAATAGCGGGGTTACCCCGCTTTTCCTTGTTCAACATGTTGACGAATCCAGTCTTGAATTTGGTTTTGTGACCATCGAGCGGAACGTGATCCGATTCCTTCTTTTGAACCGCCAATTTTTAGAGGCGCAGGGAAGCGTTTCATTGAAATCAAGTTATAGATTTGTGATCGGCTAATGCCTACCTGATCAATTACGATAGGTAGTTTTATTAGGCAATCTAGTTGTGCTACTGAAGACATATAGTCTCTCCATTGTCCGGTAGGCCGTTAGTGGCAAACCTTGGATGGAGAGCATATCAGTTGAAATAGCAATCGTTTCTACTGCGGGATATGTGTTTTGATTGGGTGTATAGCGCTATTTATTGTTAATTTTGGGGTGATTTATTCTGTTAATTGTTATTTATGTGCAGCAAATACTCATTAATTCTGCTTTTCGAAAAAGGGAATTAATTATTGATGAGGTCTATTGTACGATAAGCGACCAGTCATTTATTAAATCTGGATTAAATGTGTGGCTAAATTCATTTACCTTGATGCCTACCATAAATACGAGATATGTTTTCTACTAGTGGATGTGTGTTTGAGATATTCAGTATTGGATAGATCGTCTAATTAATGGGGGATATGTCTTAGAGTATTTAAAATTAGTCTTGGAGGAAGGGAAATGAGATTCAAACAGCCGAATGTTGAAACTATTGAAGAGGCACTGGCAGCTGAGGGAGTAGATGCCCCTTATGGTGACTGGATAAAGAAGGTAATAACTAACCTTAATACTATTATTGAAAAGTCCCCGCGTAACTATCGAAATTACGGTCCTTATTGGTATCGGGTCAAACGCTTGCTGATTGCCAATGGTTTTGATTACGAAGACGATTTTGAAGGGGGCATCATCGCCCCCTCAATTCCCGACCATGCTGCCCTCGCGTCGGCGATTATGATGTCTGCGAGTAATGCGGCAAATGCTACATTTTCAAATACCCACCAACTCGATGATGGTGAAGGCGGGTTGTTCTCTTATGTATTAGAGGATGCAGAACTCGAAGTTAAGATATTAGAGTGCGCGGTAATATCAACCTAGCTGTATTGTCTTGTCAAATACAAGCGGACACTTTAGTTAACCGGAAATGGTGTCGGCGGTGGTAGATATATAAATTATAAGGGTGATGGACCGGTGTAGGACTGGAGCTTCCAGATTTTTGGTGGTGTGAGGCTGGATGTTAACTGTAAGTCATTGTTTTAATAGGTGAATGCCCGTAACTCTGCTGGTTAGAGCATCCGACTCATAATCGACAGGTCCGGTGTTCAAGTCTGCGAAGGCCCACCATTTTTACTCAATTTAGGACGCTTTGTTTTAAACACAATTAGCGTCCTTTTTTGTGCCTGTAATTCCAACTCATCTCAATATAGCTACTTACTGCGCGTCACTCCTACTAATTTTACGACAATGGCGACAACAGAATCACCTAAACACTGCCCATCCGTTAAATCTGCCACTTTAACTTTTTTCTATTAAATTAGTCTTTTGAAGAAGATAAGGGATTGGTTTGTTAAAGGTTTAATAGATAAGTATTGGCAATGTTCAATATTCATACAGTAGAGGTCTAATTAAAATTAAATCCTGCTTTTAGAATGCCGGTGAAATAACTTAGCTAAAGGATTTGATATTAGATGGGTGAGAAACTGAGAAGCCCTTGTCGCCGTCGTCACCAGATTGAGTGGATCCTAGGTAGTGATAGGTGAATTTACCTATAGTTATGAATTTAATGAGAATCTTAAGAGTTTTTCTCGATGTATTTATTTAAGTGAAAGATTAGTCTTTAAATACTTCATGTGAAGTAACTAATAAAGACGAGGTCAATATGACTATTATACAAGCGGTTAGTATAGGTGGCGTAGGAAATGAAATATCTAAAAAAATAACTGGCTCTGATGAAGTTAGTACAGAAAGAACTGCAGTTGCTACAGTGGCGGGTGGACTAGGAGGGGCGGTAGTCTCAGGGGTACTTATTGTCACTTCAGTAGCTGCGGCTCCTGTGGTTGTACCTCTCGCAGCGGCTGCTGCTACTGTTTCTTTCCTTATGAGTAGATTCAGTTAAATCTGATTTAAAGTGGATGATAAATATGGAAAACAAGGTATCAAATAAAGTAGCCACCTTATCAGCAGCGGCAACTCTTGCTCAAGGCGCCACGACTGCTTCCGCAGTAAGTGGAGCGTCAGCGGCAACAATAATGTCAGCAACAGCAGGGACGACTGGGGCAGCACTTGCCGGAACTGCTGGAGCTGCCGGTACAGCAGGGGCCGCGGCTATATCTTCAGGAATGGCAACAGTTGGCGCAACCGTTGGTGGTGGTATGGCTGCTGGAGCAGTAATGACCGCAGCTGCCCCCATAGCTGTCATAGGACTAGTCGGATGGGGGATAAGTAAGTTATTTGATTAGTATCTATGGGAACAGTTAGCTTGTTAGTTCAATTAAGCTAACTGTCTTCCACATACATCATCTAACGCAATTCTTAAATTGGATAAAGCTTCTATCTGCTCTTCAATCTCTGTCTTGATACTTTTCAATTCGTTTCTAGATATTTTGTAATCATCTAAAGCAGAATTTAAAGCTATTTGAATATCGCTATGTTCTTTATTGAATTTCATCCAAGTGTTCATAAATGATACATAATTATGTTTTTTAATTTGTACGTCTGGTATGACGTATTCAATGTGCATTTCGAAAATCGACATTAGCTCTTTTAAAACAACACCATGATCATTACTTTTTTTCAATTCTAAAATAACAAAAATTACATCTTCAATATTTAGTTTATGCGTTTCTATATTTGGATTTAATTTACTAGAAAATGTAACGTAACTGATGTCTTTATTATCTATAGATTTATAATGACTTGCTACGCTATTGAATAGCTTTTTAATTCCAATATCTTTACTTTTACTATGTAACATTTCAAGAAATCTATTTATCTCTTTGGTTTTCATTTGTTACCATCATCCTTGCAAATAAATTATGCTAATTGTAAGTTCATTAGGGTATTAGAGCATTTACTGATGCAACCACCCTTGGGTCACCCTGATCTCTTGCCTTCACCAGCCAAGAGGTGCCAATATTAGTATTTTTCTCTATTCCGATTCCAAGGAAATACATCATCCCTAACATAAGCTGAGCACGTTCATCATCAAACGACACTGCCTGAGTTAACCACTTTAATGCTTTACTATAATCTGTTTCTATATCTCCATTACCATTCATATAAATGGATCCTAGCATAGCCATAGCATCAACCTCACCACCTGTTGCTGCTTTATCAAACCACATTATTGATCGATATGGATCTGGATTGACCTGTGTAGAACCGTCATTCATAAATGATCCATACCAATACAAATAACCAAGTTCGAGCTGCGCAGAGCTGTAGCCACTGCTGGCTGCCTTTGTATACCAGTGAATAGCTTTGCTTACATCTATATTCCCTAATTGAGGCATTGAATATATTTGACCAAGCAGATATTGTGAGTCTATTACTTTATCAGCTGATTTTTCATACCACTTAATGGACGCTTTAATATCGACAGGAATTATTTTTCCTTCTTTATATGCTTCACCCAGCATGAATTGTGCTTGCCAGCTACCATTATTTGCAGCCATTTCTAACCAATATATGGCTTTTGGGTTCCCTTGCAAATAATAATGTCCACCTAAGTAAACCTGTCCATCCTGGTCACCAGCCATAGCCGCTTTAGAGTACCAATGAATGGCAAGCTCGAGATCCTTTCTTACCCCTTTACCATGTTCATATAAATGGCCTAAATTACGCTGGGCTCCAACGTGCCCTGCATTGGCTGCGTTCTTGTGTAGACGAAAGGCTTTTTCTAGGTCTAACTCGTGCTCTTCAAGTCCAAATTGATATTTTAACGCGCTAGAATAGGTTTCATTTGCTTTAGATGCGTCTTGCGGTGTTGACTTAATATCATCGAGCTTCTTTTGGAGTAGCCTGTTTTTGTTAAAGAGCCCTTCAAGTTTCGATATCTCAGCAGATACTTTAGTGGAGTCGGCTTTCAGTCTTGCTTTCAAATAATATTCAACTCCGTTCCAAGAATCTTCAATTATATTGAGTTTAATTATTCCAGATGAAACTGCTAGTAATTCTTGTCTTGCACTAGAGCTTCCATTTTCGTTATTAACTAAACTTAATTCTGAATAAATATGTGTGCCAAGCTCATTAAGTAATTCAAGTTTTATTTCTTGAACGGCCATATTTCTTGAGCTGAGTTTACTGTCAGATTCACTGGCTTTATAAGTGTATTCTCTTTCATAAACTTTTACTTCGGCACTTGAACAAATTGGAAGTATGGCTAGGGCCAAGAATTGTAATAGTTTCACGACGACATTCATTCCTTGATAATTGTAATTATAGAACAATGTTAACAGGTATTTAAGACAATTCAATACAACCGTGAATAACCAATTTCCAAACATATATTAATTGCTTGATTTTAATCATTCGGGAATTACTACATGCAGAAAATAACTAAATGGTCCGGACTCGGCTCCTTACCTTTACCTCCTCAATTGATCATCCAAATAAAATCATACCTACTCGAGCCATTTGAAACTGAACAGCAAGCAGAAAGCCTATGGTCATAGCTGTCAGCTGTGGTTTCTATGTTCCGACGATCATGAACCAGAAGACGAAACAACTCGTAACCTCTTAACTCATGCTTCTGACAATGTTGAATGGGAAGAATCAATAGGAAAAGACTACAAGCTAACACTTTCAATAATTTGTGATGACGGTCAGGGCTTGTATCTTCTATTTCACAAAGATCGATCACCAAAGGAATTACTCAAATGAAAAAAGAACTAGAGAAAAGTAAGGCATCAATATTTGATGAGAATACTGAGCAGAAGAAAGTTAATAGTGCCGTCGTCGGCGACAGTAACGTAGATTTTAAGTTAGCCAGAAGTGGAACGGCTCCCAAGTTGCGTGATGACAAGCTTCTGGTGCATTATGAAGTTGGAGAATCAAACAAAGAGTAATTAATGGGATGATTAACATCCCATTAACAGGAAGTAAAATTTCATGAGGCTATTCGAACTACATTCTTCTGATCAATAATATCTGACCATTTTTGCATGAGAATCACTCTTTCGTCTAAATAATCAGTATGGTTATATGCATCCCTAACTTTATTTTTATCTGAGTGAGCTAAGCACTTTTCAATAGCAAGTGTGTTTTCACCTAAATCGTGCAGGTAAGATGATGCTGTTCCTCTTAAACCATGAGTCGTTGTCGCTGAGGTCATATCGATACGCTTTAGTAAGTCTAGAAATACATTCTCACTCATAGGCTGGTCAGCTTTTACCGTACTATTCATGACGTAGCGCGATCTTCCATTAATCATCTTAAGTTGTTCTAAAATAACTAAGGCTTGTTTACTGAGCGGGACAATGTGGCCTTTGCGCATCTTCATTTTTTCAGCAGAAATATTCCAAAGCTTTTTCTCAAAATCGATGTCTGTCCATTCCATCCAGCGGACTTCATTTGTTCTAACCATTGTATGGATAAGCAATAAAAAACTTAATTGGGAAACAGTACTGCCGCTATCTTGCTTAATTTTTATAACAAGTTCACCGAGGCGTTTAAAGGGCAGGTGTCTTTGGTGCTGTACAGGAGGTAAAGCTTTAAGCGCCTTTTCAACACCAGTGGCAGGATTGTTATCCACTAGACCTTCAGCAAGGGCAAATGTAAAAACCTGCTCGATTAACCCTTTGGTTTTACGAGTGGTTTCTCCTATCCCTTTTTTTTCCATTGCTCTAAGCACATCAAGAATATCGCGAGTTGATATCTTTTTAATGCTTAGTTTACCGATTATCGGGTAAACCCAGCCGGAAAGAAGGCGGTGGGTTTTGATTGCGTATTTTTGAGACAATCGTGGAAGTTGGTTTTTATACCATCTCTCAGCAACTTCTATGAACTCATTTTCATGGTCTTTTTTGAAGGATTGTATTTTGTCTTTTTTATTTTGATTGGGATCGATGTTTTCTGAAAGTAGAGATTTAGCTTCAAACTTTAATCGGCGGGCTCCCTTTATATTGATTTCAGGGTACTTGCCTAGCGTTAACGTTTTTTCTTTGTTGAGGAATCGGTACTTCATTTGCCAGCTCTTTGTGCCGGAACTTCTTACCAATAAATACAGACCTTCGCCATCGGCTAGCTTGTAACTTTTATCTTTGGATTTTGCTGTTTTAATCTTTGTATCTGTTAAAGGCATTATCAATTCTTTAGTATCAATTTAGCCCCCAGCCCAGCATCTGGGGGTACAGGAATTCTGTACCCCCAACTGTACCCCCAAAAAGTATCGGCTGTCCATAACGATCTTTAAACGATAAAAAACGCTGGTGGACGAAATATGCTATGTATGTAGGGTTTTAGATATGATAAATGGATGTTCTTGGATTGTGCAGGATGTTCTGAAATGTAGAATTGGTCTCCCCACCGGGACTCGAACCCAGAGCAGCCGCTTAGGAGGCGGCAGTTTTATCCAGTTAAACTATGAGGAGACATATTCAGCGGGCCATTCTATTACTTTCAAGGGTCTTATGACAACCTAATTAGGGTGAACTTATTCGCGCTTCGCCCCTCAAATTACGTTATCTTTATTCAATAATAATTATTTTAATGGTTTGCAAGTTTCATGAGAGATACAAAGCCTTTATTGATGGTGTCTAACTTCCCTGCATTAACACGATCTAAACTAGAAATTTTGCAGGTTAACCTAGGTTATACCTGCAATCTTAGCTGTACCCATTGCCATGTGAATGCAGGGCCTAAGCGTACTGAGCAGATGGATAAGGCGAATATTGATTTGGTTATCGATATTCTGAAGCAGCATAACGTACAGACATTAGATTTAACCGGCGGTGCCCCTGAGTTAATGCCGCATTTTCGTTATCTGGTGAAAGCGGCCCGTGCACTTGGGGTGACGGTGATTGATCGTTGTAATCTGACGATTCTGAATGAGCCAGGCCAAGAAGATCTTGCTCAATTTTTAGCCGATTATAAAGTAGAGGTCGTTGCTTCGTTACCTTGTTATAGCGAAGAGAATGTTGATTCTCAGCGTGGTAAGGGTGTTTTCGAATCAAGCATTGAAGGTTTGCAGAAGCTTAATGCGCTTGGTTATGGCTTAGATGATTCCTCTTTACCTTTAAACCTTGTCTATAACCCAGGTGGGGCTTTTTTACCCCCAGGTCAGGTTGAGTTAGAGGCGACTTATAAAGAGCAGCTTGGGGCGGAGTATGATATTCAGTTTAATAATCTGTTCACCATCACTAATATGCCTATCTCGCGTTTTGGTGCGGTGCTGTTAGCGCAGGGTGAGTTTTACGATTATATTAATTTACTCAAAGACAGTTACTCGCCGGAAAATTTAGCCGGGGTGATGTGTTTGAATACGGTGAGTGTTGATTGGCTGGGTAATCTTTATGATTGTGATTTTAATCAGATGTTAGAGATGCCGCTTGCGGGCACTACTCGTCACTTAAGTGATTTATTAAGTGCTGATATTAATGGTTTACCGATTAAAGTTGCCGACCATTGTTATGGCTGTACTGCGGGCCAAGGCAGTAGCTGTGGTGGAGCTCTTGATTAATGGAAAGTTTGATTCGTGATTAACATAGTCGTTCCTATTTATAACGAAGATGAATCTGTTTTGTCTTGGTTGCAGCAAGTCGTCAGTTATTTAAGTGATGGTGATCGGCTTGTGGTGGTTGATGCGAGTAATACTCCAGTAATAGAGGGTTTTTCTACTCATGCTCTTTTCCAGCAAGATCGGGTTTTCTATCTAAAATCAGATAAAGGGCGCGCCTTGCAAATGAATGCCGGTGCGGAGTTTTTATTATCCTATTCAGAAACTAATGCAGTAACTCATACAGTAACGAATGCCGAGCCGAGTCTGCTGTGGTTTTTGCATAGTGATAGTGGTTTGTCATCTGTGCATTTACGCTATTTATCTCGATTGAATCCTGATACGAAGTGGGGGCGATTTGATGTGCAATTTACCCCTGAGCTAGATATTAGTGCCGATACTTTTTCTCTTTCTATTATTCCAAAATTAATGAATCTTCGCTCTCGTCTTTCTCAGGTAATGACCGGTGATCAGGGTATTTTTATTCGTAGCGATGTCTTTCAGCAATTAAAAGGTTATGCAGAAATTCCCTTAATGGAAGATATAGAAATATCGAAGCGTTTACGCAAGCTGGGGAAAGCAGATTGTGATGGGCCAGTATTAAAAACCAGTGCGCGTCGTTGGCAGAAAAATGGCTGCCTGAGAACGGTTTTATTAATGTGGAAATTAAGGTTGATGTATTGGCTTGGGGTTTCGCCCGCTCTCTTAGTAAAAAAATATTATGGAGAATAAAGTTGAATGGATTGTTTTAACCAAAGCCCCCGTGCCCGGTTTAGTGAAAACCCGCTTGATTCCGGCATTAGGTGAGCAAGCTGCTTGCGCTGTCTATGAACAATTGCTGGCGCGTTTACTAGGAAGTTTAAAGCAGGTTACTGTGAGTAGTGGATCTGGTGTCATGCCCTCTAGGATTGCGCTGTGGATTGCCGGTGATGCGGAACATGAGGCCTTTAAGCCTTGGTTAGCATTGGCTGAGCAGGTTACTTTTTATCAGCAGCCTAGCGGTACAGATACCGGTGTAGACAAAGATGCAGATAAAGGAAAAGCGGACTTGGGCGAGAGAATGGCTTTAGCGGTGCAATCTTCTTTGTCTCGTGGCTATATCCCAGTATTAATCGGTGTTGATGTGCCAGATTTGGATGAGACTTATCTGTTGAATTGCCTTCAGCAGTTAAGAAACCATGATCTAGTGATTAGCCCGGCCGAAGATGGCGGTTATGGCTTATTGGGGATGAAGCAGTTTTATGCTGAACTTTTTGTGAACAAGGCTTGGAGTACTGATACGGTATTTGAATCGACTAAGGCCGATATTGAACGCTTAGATATCATGGCAAAGTATTTGCCAAAAGTCTGGGATGTTGACGAATCTGCAGATGTTGAGCGCTTTCGAAAGCTAACGGTTCTCTAAATCCTATAACGGTTCTCTAAATCCTCTAATTGATATATGCGTCTCATAATCTCTTAGCATTCCTTCTGTTTTGATATTGACCTAGTTGTCTAAGATATTGATAATGCGCCACCTGACTAAATGGTCAGAAATTATCAAGTAAGCTCCACTAGGTCGTATCCGTGTTAAATACCCAATTAAGCAATTATTCTATGAAAGTATTGGCTTGTCTTAGCCTTATCTTGTCATCGCTCACTTCATTATCTACCCAAGCGGCGCCGATTAAGGCCGCTTTTGTGCTGGTAGGCCCGGCTAATTATGTAGGTTGGAGTTATTCTCACGACCAAGGGCGAAAATACCTAGAGCAAAAATTTGGTGCAAAAATTGAAACTGAATATGTTGAGTTTGTAGCGGAAGGCCGTGCTTCGCGTAAGGTATTACAAGAGCTTGCGAGTCGAAACGATATTGTATTCTCTACGTCTATTGGATATATGGTGCCAACAGAGGGTATTGCTAAAGAAAATCCAGAGGTCATGTTTGAACATGCAACCGGTACTCGCCACGGAGATAATTTAGCAACGTATGCTACCCGTGCCTATCAGCCAAGATACTTGGCAGGGTTGATCGCCGGTAGTATGACCAAAACAAATAAAATTGGTTATGTGGCAGCCCATCCAATTCCGGAAGTCATACGCGGTATCAATGCCTTTACTCTTGGCGTGCGTGAGGCCAACCCGAATGCTGTGGTTGAAATTGAGTGGAGTAAATCTTGGTATAACCCAGAAAAAGAAAGAAACTTGGCGGAGAAACTCATTGTCTCTGGTGCCGATATTTTAACTCATCATACCGATTCTTCTGCGGTAGCTGAGCTGGCAGAACAGAAACAAGTTCAGGTTATTGGTTACCACTCTGATATGAGTGAGTTTGCCCCGAACTATCATTTGGCATCGGTTATTCATAACTGGGGCCCTTATTACGAGCAAAGAATTCAAGCGTTATTAGATAATACTTGGGTATCGGGTAGTGAGTGGTCAGGTATGGCTGAGCAGACTTCATTGCTGGTTTCATTGAGCAATAATATACCCGCTCATGTGAAGGCGCTGGTATTAGCTAAACAAGCGGAATTGACTGCCGGCAAGGTTGAGGTTTTTTCTGGGCCGATTAAGAATCACCGTGGCCGCGTACGGGTTAAAACAGGCCGGGCATTAACGGATGAAAAGCTTCTGCGGATGAACTGGTATGTAGAAGGTATCTCTGGATCGCTGCTATCTTTTTAAAAAAATGCAGAGTTGTTATGCGTGTCTCATAATAACTCTGTTTTTAGCCATCTTTCGTATTGACCTACATTCTTAAGATCATGATAATGCGCGCCTTAATTGATCATTTGTTCAGTAAGTATTTAGGCGGTAGTTCTTAGTGTTATATTCTTGTATTCAAAAGTGTCATTTTTCCAATCAGCTCTCCCATCAATTCTCAATGCCAAAGCTGCTGGCGGGCTTTTTCTTATTGCTAAGCATGATGATGTTTTCTCATGCTGGCCAAGCGAATACACCTATTCGTGTTGCTTTTGTATTGGTTGGCCCTGCTGACTCGGTTGGTTGGAGCTACTCCCATGATCAAGGCCGACAGTATCTAGAACAGGTAATGAAAGATAAGGTTGTAACCACTGTTGTCGAACTTGTGGCAGAAGGACGTGGTGCTCGTACTGTTATTCAAGAGCTGGCGACAAAAAATGATCTTGTTTTTGCTACTTCATTTGGTTATAGAATTTCGACTGAAGGTGTGGCAAAAAGTAATCCACAGGTTAAATTTGAAAACTCCTCGGGTACTCGCTTAGGGAAAAATCTGGCAGCTTTCTCTACCCGTATGTATGAACCACGTTATTTGTCGGGCTTAATTGCTGGCAAAATGACTCAGACTGGCAAGATTGGTTATATTGCTTCTCATCGTGTTCCAGAAGTGATTCGCAGTATTAATGCCTTTACTTTAGGTGTGCGCAAAGCAAATCCCAGCGCTGAAGTTGAAGTTCAGTGGACAGGGTCATGGCATAAGCCTGAGAAAGAAAGACTGGTTGCGGCTCAGTTAGTCGCTAATGGTGCTGATGTATTAACCAACCATACTGACTCGTCGACGGTCGCTGAGTTTGCAGAGGCAAATAGTGTGAAGGTTATTGGTTTTCATGCTGATATGAGTTCGTTTGCGCCGATACAGCATCTAGCCTCTGTTACACATAATTGGGGTCCTTATTATGTAAAGCGTGTTCAGGCTTTGATGGATAACAAGTGGCAAGGGCAATCGCAGTGGATGGGCATGAAAGATCAAACTTCTCAGCTTTCTTCTTTGAATAATTCAATTCCAGCAGATGTTAGACACTTGGTTGCTGAACAAGAAGCCGCGATTATTTCTGGTAAGTTGAATGTTTTTGCTGGGCCGATTAAAAATACTCGTGGCCGTATTCGAGTGAAAGAAGGTGCTGTGTTATCGGATGAAAAGCTGTTGCGCTTAAACTGGTATGTTGAAGGTGTGACGGGATCTTTGTCTTCTTACTAAGGAATATTATGCATTCGCTAGCGGGCAAAAGAATTCAGAACATCGCCTAATCTAAAATTAAATGCCATGCTAATACGAGGTTTATCGTCATAGTGGGGCGCTACCATATGCATTAGGTAGCCAGGGAACAAAAACAACGTTCCATTTTTAGGGGTATAGCTCACGGTAGACGATTTACGATATGGAGCGCCGACTGGCACAGGGTCAAAAAACATAAGATCTCCTGGTGCAATCCCATTTTCTTTTTCTTGCGGGTCTTCATTCACATCAATATAAAGCACTCCACTCCACTCACAGGGTAAATGTGCATGTGGAGCGTTCCACGCGCCAAAGTCATTCACGTTAGCCCATAACGATCCGAGTAGGATACTAGAGTCAGCTGGTAATCCTTCTGAATGGCGAATCAATTGACTTCCTAATTGATATATTTGATCGGTTAACCATTTCAAAATCGGCTCTTCAGACTTATGCAGGGCATCTTGGCTGTGCCAGCCTCGTTGATTCGAACGGGCAATTCCTTGTGAGTCAGTATCTCGCATTTGTAATAACGTGGTCACAAGTTCTTCTCGGCGACTTTCTAGTGCAGGCAAGCTCGCCTCGAATATAGGCACCCCAAAGTGCAAGCGGTTTTCTGCCTTGATACTCATGTTAAAACCTTTAATAGCGATGTTTCAATGTAGGTGACACCATAGCAAAAAATCCTATGAATTAGCATCTTCCTTATTTTTTGCACATTTAACGACCAGTATTACTACATAGGGACTACTTATTCTTTTGAATAGTGGTTAAAATGCAGCCAGTTATACTAATTATAAGAGTTGTTTCTATGTCTCACTTCCAAACACCCGTAAAGCCACTCGTTCTCGCCATTGCTTTAGCGAGCTCTCAAGCTTATGGCACAACCTGTACTCAAGACTTTAATGTCACCAGCCAAGCTGAGCTTGATGCTGCTCTGAGCTCAATTATTGCATGTGGAAGTACCGCTAATCCTTATGCTGTTAGCTTGGCAGATAGCCTTTCAGGTAGCTCGGTAATAATAAGTGATTCTATCGTACTCAATACAATTGAGCTTGAGATTAGCGGCCCTGTAGCAGCAGACGTTACCCTTAAACTGACAGAATCTCCTACTCAAGCTGAATCCCACGTAGCGAATATCAGAATTATTGAATCAGGTCAGCTGACTCTTAAAGACTTGATTCTGGATGGTGATAGTAGTGCAGAAGTAGACGATTATCGAGTGACTGCATTATTGCATTTGGAAAGCGGTAAGTTAGATTTAGATAATGTGCTGCTACAAAATTATTACAGCCACGATGATGGCGCTATTTTGTCTAGCGGAACAACGACGATTACCGATTCAACATTCCAAGGTATTACTTCTGATGACCCTGGCAGTATTATTAGTGTGGATTCGGGAAGTTTAATCATTGAAGATTCTATTTTTGATGGTAACCATGTAGGCGATTCCGCTGGTGTTATTGCAGTATTTGAAAGTGCAATACTTACTATCACTGATTCTGAATTTACTAATAACAGCACCGATAATCATGGTGGTGTTTTATACGCAGAAAACAGTACTGTTAATATTGATGGCTCTACTTTTAGTAATAACTCATCAACAAGATCCATAGGCAAAGGTGGCGCCTTATATATTGAGCAGTCTTCTCTTGTTATTAACGACTCTGTATTTACAGGAAATAAAGCCTCTAACAATTTAGACGGTGAAGGGGGCGCAATCTATATCTATGATCAATCAGGTACGGAGCTAACCAGAACCATCAGTAAATCTTCTTTCATTAATAATACGGCGACCAATGGCGGCGCTATCTCTGTATTAGGTGATAACAGTGGTATTGCTGGAAATTTAAACATTACAGATACTTTGTTTGAAGGTAATACGGCCTCAAATAGTGAGGTTGGTAGTGGTGGTGCGATTGACCTTCATACTGAAAATAGTAACGGTTTAACAGTAACGATTGATCGTAGTTTATTTCATAATAATGACGCTGATGATCATGCTGGCGCGATTAATTTTGAAGACTCAGTAGGCAGCACTGATGTTTTTATATCAGAAACTAAACTCTAGCCTCTTTTCTCTTGGATTAAGAATTTGACCAAGGGTTTGATTTTTCTTTTGATTCAGCAGGTGTTTCTGCTTTTGTTGAGGTCTCTTCAGTAGCTACTACTTTAGTACCTCCCCAAGGGCTAGCTGAACTGGCCGCTTTAGATTGAGGCGCTACTTCAGTAGATGTTTCTTGCGGCGCTACTGTTTGAGTTTCAGCAGGTGCTTCAACTGCCGCTTCCGCAGCTACTTCGGATACTGCTTCAACCAAGGCCGCAGGTTCAGCGGCGACTTTCGATTTTCCCCAAGGGTTTGATGAGCTAACCGTTTCAAGCACTTCCTCAACCACTTCAACTTCTACAATCGCTTTTTCTTTTGCTTTAAAGACGTGAATCTGAGCATCAATGGTTACGGTTAATTCTTCTAAGCTCGTTAACGCTTCTTTCTTATCTGCTTTGGTGCGCCAGTTGTGCGGCGTCATTAATAACAAGTCTTGAATTTGTTGCTGGCTGCTGAGGGTATTCTGGTAGCTAACTTGCTGATGATCTATCAGCTCGAAATCTTCTCCCATGTTTTTCACTGGGTCGAATTCGGTTTTGGTTATTTCGTCGTAAAGTTTTTCACGTAATTCAATTAAGTGTTTTTCACCGGTATTAACGCAGATGAAGTAACCATCTTGTTTAATTACTTTGTGATAGCTATCTGGCATCAGGCGAGTAAATAAGCAGGTAGCGATATCGATGCTGTGTGCCTGCAGAGGAATGTCGATGGCAGAGGCGACTAACCATTCACTTTCTACTGATTTTGAGACTAAAGCTGCTTCGGCTTTTGCACGTTTTGCCGCAGCAATCACCGCATCTTTTGAGATGTCTAAACCAAACAAGTTATGTTCAATCTGATGATCGCTTAAACTGTGGTGTATGCGCTGGCTGTAATAACCTTCGCCACAGCCGATGTCTAATACTTGAATTGCCTTCTCTGATTTAAGGGCCTGTATTTTAAGGGCTGCATCAACAATGATTTGGTTCAGGCTATCAGAGATTGGGCGATAGAAATCTGAATTCAAAAACGCTTGGCGAGCGATAACCATTTCTTGGCTATCTCCCGGATTTTTTGAATTTTTCTTGTGCGCTAATAGCAGGTTTAAATATCCTTGGCGCGCACGGTCGAAGCTGTGATTATTTTCGCAGCTAAGACTTTTATTACTCTCGTTTGCTTGTAGGCTTTCCTTGCATACAGGGCATAATAAAATTGATGTAGTCATTTTATTTAGGGTCTACTAATAAGTTTTCTAGGATACGTTGGTAAATAGTAGTCAAGATATTCAAATCTTCCGCTTCAACACACTCATCAATTTTATGGATGGTGGCGTTGCGTGGGCCGAGTTCGATTACCTGAGAACCTGTTGGCGCGATGAAACGACCATCAGATGTGCCGCCAGCGGTGCTTAATTCAGTATCGATACCAGTGACTGTTTTAATTGCAGCGACAGTCGCCTCTACTAAAGGGCCCGCAGAGGTTAAGAACGGCTGGCCACTTAGGTTCCAGTCGATATCGTAATCTAGGTTGTGCTTGGCAAAAATTGCTTCAGTACGTTCTTTCAGTATATCTGCGGTTAATTCAGTAGAAAAACGGAAGTTGAAGGTTACTACGCAATCACCAGGAATCACGTTGGTCGCGCCAGTCCCTGAATTGATGTTGGAGATTTGGAAGCTGGTGGCGGGGAAGAAGTCGTTACCGTTATCCCATATTTCAGCCGTCATCTCTGTAAGGGCGGGGACAACATCATGAATCGGGTTACGCGCCAGTTGTGGATAAGCTACGTGCCCTTGAATACCTTTTACCGTTAATACGCAGCCTAAAGAACCACGACGGCCGTTTTTGATGGTATCGCCCGTATGGGTAGTGCTTGAAGGTTCGCCGACGATGCACATGTCGATTTTCTCGCCACGGGCTTGTAAGGTCTCGATGACTTTAACCGTACCGTTTTTCGCTGGGCCTTCTTCATCACTGGTAATTAAATAGGCGATAGAGCCTTTGTGATTTGGGTGTTCTTTAACGAAGTTTTCAGTGGCGATCATGAAGGCTGCGATAGAGCCTTTCATGTCGGCAGCGCCACGGCCGTATAACAAACCATCGTGAATTTGTGGTTCAAATGGAGGGTAAGTCCATTTGTCTTCAGGGCCAGTAGGAACAACGTCGGTATGACCGGCGAAGCAAACTAATGGGCCTTCAGTACCACGGCGAGACCAAAGATTGTCGGTATCATCGAAACGCATTTCTTCGTGCTTAAAACCTACTGCGCCTAGGCGATCCATCATCATTTGCTGACAACCGGCATCGATTGGGGTTACCGAACGGCGTTGCATTAGGTCAAAGGCCAATTCTAGTGTGGGCGTCAGTTTTACGGTCATGAGGAGGATCTCGATAGCTAAAAATATGCGCGCGATTGTATCATGTTCTGAGCCAGCCAGATCTCTTTTTGGGCGGCCAAGGCTATACTGAATAGCACACGAGTAGCGCTCGCTCGTTCTAGGTAGGAGTTATCATTATGCTGATTGGCGTTCCTAAAGAGATTAAAAACCATGAGTACCGCGTCGGGTTGGTGCCTGCCAGTGTGTATGAGTTGGTTCATCAGGGTCATCGGGTAATTGTGGAAGCTGATGCTGGCATGGGTATTGGCTTCAGTGATGATGACTACCTTGCCACGGGGGCCGAGATTGCCCAGAGCGCTGAGCAAGTATTCTCTCAGGCAGAGTTGATCGTTAAGGTTAAAGAGCCGTTGGCTGCAGAGCGGGCAAGGCTGAGCGCAGACCAAATATTATTTACCTATCTGCATTTGGCGCCTGACAGAGTTCAGACGGAAGATCTAATTAACAGTAACGCCATCTGTATTGCCTATGAAACCGTGACGAGTGAAGGAGGCTTACCCTTGCTAGCTCCGATGTCGGAAGTCGCAGGGCGAATGTCAGTGCAGGCCGGAGCGCAGTGCTTAGAAAAATCCAACGGTGGCTGTGGTTTGTTATTGGCCGGGGTGCCAGGAGTCAGTCCGGCTAAGGTGGTGATTATTGGCGGTGGCGTAGTCGGTTCTAATGCCGCCAAAATAGCCATGGGAATGGGTGCTAAGGTGACGATTCTCGATCGTTCGCTGGCCGTATTACGTCGTCTAGATAATCAGTTTAATTCTAGTCAGGCAGGTGCAAGTTTAGAAACCTTGTATGCCAGTAAGGATGTTTTGGAACAGCAGGTATTAGCGGCAGATTTAGTGATTGGTGCGGTGTTAGTGCCGGGGGCAGCGGCGCCTAAGTTGGTGACGGCAGATATGATTAAGCGCATGCGGCCGGGTTCTGCAGTAGTGGATGTCGCGATTGATCAAGGTGGTTGTTTTGCAACGTCCCGTGCGACGACTCATGCAGATCCTAGCTATCTGGTCGATGACGTTGTGCATTATTGTGTGGCTAATATGCCAGGAGCTGTACCGCGAACGTCTACGGTTGCGCTGAATAACGCGACCTTGCCGTACATCGTGAGTATTGCCAATAAGGGTTATAAAGCAGCGCTCTTGGATGATCCGCACTTATTGAATGGTTTGAATGTTTATAGGGGGCAGGTTACTTGTCGCAGTGTGGCGGAGAGTTTGGGACTTGAGTATGTTGATGCTAGGGAGATACTTAATCATTAGAATTTGGTCATCCCTATTGAGTTGCCATATTGGCAACTTCCTGTATAGTTGCTATATTGACAACAGGGCATAGAGAATGCGGATAATCAGTAGAAGGCCGTTTAATGATGCGGCTAAGAAATACCCCAATGATGCCAAAGCGTTAGGGCATCTTTATGCTGTATTAAATACGCAAAAGTTTAAAACCCCTGACGAACTAAAAGCCGTATTTCCTAGCCTAGATAACTTCAAACATGAAGATAAATGGTGGGTAATTGATGTGGGTGGCAATAATTTAAGAATGGTAGCCGCTGTCCAGTTTGTTCATGAGCTTATGCACATTAAGTTTATTGGCTCTCATGCGGACTATGACAAGTTCACTGCGAAGCATAGAAAATAGTCGATAGATATTGTAAGGAGAATCAAATGTACCAATCTGAAATTAAGTCATTCGAAGCGGCTATTAGCCCATTTGTGTCTTTGATTAACATCTCTAATGAACAGGACTATGAGAAAGCCCAAGAATTGATAGGTGAGCTTATTGATGCCTGTGAAGATGAAGAGGGTGCTCCATTAAATCCACTGATTGATATTATTGCTTCTGCTATCGAGAAGTATGAGGAGAGGGATGCTGATTTAATGGCATTCATAAACCAGGCTGATGGTATCCCTGCTCATATTGCGACTTTGAATGTATTAATGGATCAATACAATCTAACTCGCGATGACTTACCAGAAATTGGCGATAAGACCATGGTAAGTCGAGTATTGAATAATGTACGTCCACTGACTAAGCCAGCGATAGAGAAACTCTGTATCCGTTTCGGTATTCGACCTGATTACTTATTCAGTATCTCCTCGTAGTCAGTTTTTGCTAGAGAGTCTTATTTATTCCTTTGTCAGCTTATCTACAGAGCCAAGAATTCCTCGCAACATACGCAATTCTTTAGCATTCGGCTGAGCGCGGGCAAACATCTGTTGTAGGCGTTGCAGGGCTTCGCCTGGATGATTCTTTACCAAGAAACCGGTATCAGAAAGTGTCGATTCTAAATGCTGATAGAAGCGTTCCAGCTCTTGTTGATTAACATACTCGTGTTGGCTGGCATATTCTTCCCCTACTTCATTACCCTGTAAAGACTCTGAGGTTTCTAACTCATCACGGTGATTACCGAATTGTTTGAACAATTCGTAGCTGACTATCTGAACAGCTGAGCCAATATTCAATACGTCGTAGTCAGGATTACCTGGGATATAGAGCAATTGTTGGCACATGCCGAGCTGTTCGTTGCTTAATCCCATGCGTTCGCGGCCAAAGACGATGGCTATTTTTTCGTTCGGATTGGCTTTTATCCAACCGGCTGCTTCTTCGGCGGTTACTTGCGGGCGGGTATAATTGCGCTTGCGAGCACTGGTAGCGAAAACTTGAGTGCAGTCTGAAATGGCTTCTTGCAAGCTTGCAACGACCGTCGCATTGTCTAGTACATCCAGTGCTCCCGCCGCGCGACTGCTGGCTTCCTCCGCTGGATAGTCTGTTGGGTCGACCAAGACTAGCTCTTTCAATCCCATGGTTTTCATTGCACGGGCNATCGCCCCNATGTTNCCNGGATGATAGGTTTGGACTAANACGATACGNANNGAATCTAANACATTCTTTNANACACTGTNTGAAGCTNGCACCCAGTGAATTCCNCTGCAGNTAAAACNNTNGAGTTAAAACNTTTGGNTANAA
>JAESQF010000053.1:0-42797 GCA_016765295.1 Oleispira sp. | reverse complement strand
GAANTGGTATCATACTCAGCTTATATAATTACTGATTAGGAAGGCCTCTTGATGAGCGAATCTCTGACCCTAGACCAGCTAAACCAAATTATGGCTGATGCTGATCTGTTGAAATCTAAGGAAGAAATTGATGTTGCCTTAGATCAGTTGGCCGGTGATATTACTGAGCGTTTATCTACCAGTATGCCGGTTGTGTATTCCATCATGAACGGTGGTCTAATCTTCGCGGGTAAATTACTACCCCTTTTGAACTTCCCGTTAGAAGTTGGCTATATGCACGCAACGCGTTATCGCGGTGAAACCAAAGGTCAGGCCGAGCTGCAATGGCAAGCATTGCCATCTTGTCCTATGGATGGTCGTACTGTCCTTATTCTGGATGATATTTTCGACGAAGGTAATACCTTGGCGGAAGTGGTTGAGGCTTGTAAGTCTCAAGGCGCTGTCGAAGTGATTACCGCGGTTATGGTTTCTAAGGTTCACGATCGTAAGAATACTAATCTGAAAGTTGATTTCTCTGGTCTAGATGTTGAAGACCGTTATCTGTTTGGTTTTGGTATGGACTACCGTGGTTACTGGCGTAATGCTGATGGCATTTTCGCTGTTAAGGGTCTTTAGCCTTTATTTAGAAATCTTGACTAAATTGACATTGTTTCATTAATGTCAATTATCCAGTCTATTTGCTGTGGATTGTTGGTCTTATTGTGACAATCCGCAGGACAAAACGTTCCCGATCCCTATCTACTCCATCTGCCAAATTTAGCCTAGAATAGTAGTATTTACCTAATCTTTAACTTTGACGTTATAGGAAATACTATGCGCTTGCTGCACCTACTGTTAATTCCCATCTCAATGATTCTAATGGCCTGTTCTCAGGAAGCGCCAGAAAATTTAAGAGAAGCAATTCGCCCAGTTAAAATATTTCAAGTGCAATCCAGTGATGCCAGTATGCTACGAAAGTTTCCGGCTCAAGTGCATTCAGCAGAGCGTGCTGAACTCGCATTTCGTGTGTCGGGTGAGTTACAACGTTTACCGGTGACTGCCGGTATAGAGGTGCGTCGAGGTGACGTGTTGGCGATTTTAGATCCAAGGGATTATCAAATTTTGGTCGATGATCGTAAGGCTCGTTATTTATTAGCCAAGTCTCAATTTCAGCGTACCAACGACTTATTCAAACGCCAGCAAGTTTCTAAAGCCCAGCTCGATCAAGCAACGGCTGAACTGGATATTAGTAAAGCGGCATTAGCAGCAGCCCGCTCCGATTTATCTTATACCCAATTAAAAGCGCCGTTTAGTGGCCAAATTTCTCAACTGTATGTCGATAATCATCAGCCAGTTTCTGCTGGCCAAAAAGTAATGATGTTGCAAGTGCGCGATCAGCTTGAAGTTAGAATGCAAATTCCTGAAAGTTTAATGGCAAATATCGCCACAGATAGTGGCCATAGTTATCAGCCAGAAGTAGAGTTCGAAGCGATTCCGGGTAAGCGTTTTTTAGCCAGCTATAAAGAGCATAATGCTCAAGCGGATGCCGCAACCGGTAGCTTTACCGTCACTTTACTTGTTGCTCGCCCACCGGCGCTTAATTTATTGCCGGGTATGTCAGCCAGTGTGCATGTGGATTTGAATAAAGTATTAAGTAATAAAAGATCCGTTGTGACGATTCCTTCGCAAGCGGTTTTTCAAACTGAAACTCAAACAGAAGGGTCTTCTAACGCACAGGTTTGGGTGGTTCAGCCTGACATGATGTTGGTTGCCCGCATGATTAAAGTTGGGCGCTTAACGCATTCGGGTATTGAGGTTATTGAAGGTTTACAGTCAGGGGAAAAAATTGTTGCTGCCGGTGTGCATCAAGCCTATGAAGGTATGCATGTGCGCCCTTGGGTTCAAGAGCGAGGATTGTAATTATGTCTGCTATTGAAAACGAAGATGCGAGCCAACCGAAAAATCTAGCGACGTATTTTATTAATAACAGCACCACCAGTTGGATGTTTTTATTGATTCTATTGGTCGGCGGGGTTATTAGTTATTTGGGCTTGGGCCGTTTAGAAGATCCGCAATTTACGATTAAAGAAGCGATGGTTTTTACCTATTACCCAGGAGCGAATGCGCTGCAGGTAGAAGAGGAAGTAACCGCACCGTTAGAAAATGCGATTCAAGCGCTGCCTTATATTGATTATGTTGATTCCATTTCGAAAGCGGGCTTTTCGCAAATACATATACAGATTAAGCCTACTTATCAATCAGACCAGTTGCCACAAATTTGGGATGAGTTACGTCGTAAAGTGCGGGATGAACAATCGTCTTTACCCCCAGGAGCCATAGCGCCGATTGTGATGGATGATTTTGGTGATGTGTTCGGTGTGCTATTGGCCATTACCGGTAAAGAATTCAATTATGAAGAACTCTCTGATTATGCNGACTATTTAAAACGTGACCTTACTACTTTAGANGGCATNGCCAAGATCGACATTGCNGGGGTGCAAAAAGAGCAGGTNTTTATTGATATTTCTCGTGAGCGTATGGCGAACTTAGGTATTCCATTAACGCGTTTATATGAATTATTGAATACCCAAAATGAAGTCGCCGAAGCNGGGCACGTTCGTATTGGGGATGAATATATTCGTATCCATCCNACGGGAGAATTTAAAAGCATTCAGGAAATGGCTGATTTATTAATCAGCGAGCCNGGTTCTGAAAAGCTGATATATCTGCGTGATATTAGTCAGATATCCGAAGGCATTGCTGAAGTGCCAAAGCACTTGGTTAATTATAATGGCGAAGCGTCACTGCACTTAGGTATCTCGTTTAATACTGGCGTCAATGTGGTTGAAGTCGGCGAGGCACTGCGGGCTAAGTTACAGACCCTTGATCGTAATCGCCCACTAGGCATAGAAATTCATACGCTTTATGACCAGCCTGCTGAAGTAGATGCCTCGTCGTCTGGTTTTGTGATTAACCTATTAGCCTCGATATTTATTGTTATTGCCGTGCTATTAGTTTTCATGGGGGTGCGTGCGGGTATTATTATTGGCGCCATCTTATTATTAACCATTCTTGGTACTTTCATTGCAATGAGGGTATTGAATATTGAATTGCACCGCATCTCATTAGGGGCATTAATTATTGCGTTGGGGATGCTGGTGGATAATGCCTTGGTGATTACCGAAGGGATTATGGTGGGCATTCAAAAAGGTTTAAGCCGAACGCGCGCCGCTTACGATATTGTTAAGCAAACTCAGTGGCCATTATTAGGGGCGACGGTTATTGCTGTTACGGCGTTTGCACCGATTGGTTTATCCCCAGATTCCACCGGTGAATTTGTCGGTGAATTATTCTATGTACTGCTAATTTCATTATTATTGAGTTGGATTACTGCGCTGACATTAACTCCATTTTTATGTCATCTGCTATTTAATAAACACGAGCAACAAAGTACCAATAGCGGTGGCGATAATGAACCTTACCAGGGGTTTTTATACGATGCTTACCGTAAAATACTCTCTGTTCTATTGCATTATCGCGGGGTAACAATGGCGGTGATGGTCTTGTCGTTATTTGTTGCTATTGCGGGTTTCGGTTTTGT
Organism: Oleispira sp.; assembly: GCA_016765295.1. Lineage (GTDB taxonomy): Bacteria > Pseudomonadota > Gammaproteobacteria > Pseudomonadales > Oceanobacteraceae > Oleispira. The sequence goes on along the minus strand of JAESQF010000053.1, from coordinate 39,217 downwards.
TAAGCAAAGCTTTTTTCCACCGTCAAATACGCCGATGTTTTTAGTGGATATTTGGTTGCCAGAAGGCAGTGATATTCGCAGTACTCAGTTGCAAGCGCTGAAATTAGAAACTTATTTTCAGCAGCAAGATAGCGTACAGTTTACGTCTTCTACCGTCGGCCAAGGTGAGCTGCGTTTTATGCTGACTTATGGTCCTGAACGCCAATACTCTTCTTACGCTCAGGTAATGGTACGCAGTGATGAACGCGATGCCATTGAAGGGTTAATTCAAAATGCACGGGCTTGGGTAAGTAAAGAACTACCTAATGCTTTTGTGAAGTTTAAACGCTTAGAGATTGGACCCGGCACCAGTGCGAAAATCGAGGCACGGTTTTCTGGCCCTGACCGAGAGCAGTTACGTCAGCTGGCCGAACAAACTAAAAAAATTATGCAGCAAGATCCTCAGGCCAGTAATGTACGTCATGATTGGCGCGAGCGAGTAAAAGTTATTCGTCCGCAATTCAACGAAGAAAATGCTCGCCGCGCTGGGGTTTCTCGTCAAGACTTGGATGATTTATTGCAACTGAGTTTTTCTGGCAAGCAGGTAGGTATTTATCGCGAAGGCACAACCTTAAAGCCCATCGTGATTCGACCACCGGCGTATGAACGTTTGGATATTGAAGGTTTAATAGATTTACAAATCTGGAGTCCTGTTTTCAGTCGCTATATTCCTATTCAGCAAATTGTGACTAAATTTGATGTGGTCTTTGAAGATCCAATTATTTCTCGTCGTGACCGTAAGCGCACGGTTGAAGTCTATGCAGATCCGGATATCGCCAGTGATGTGACTGCCGATACCTTGTTTAAACGCCTGCGCCCACAGATAGAGGCGATTCCATTACCACCGGGGTTTGAACTTGAGTGGGGGGGCGAATTTGAATCGGCCAACGATGCTCAGGCCAGTATTTTTTCTTCCTTGCCTATTGGTTATTTAGTGATGTTTATTATCACGGTTCTATTATTTAACGAATTGCGCAGTGCTCTGGTTATTTGGGCCTGTGTGCCATTAGCGATGATTGGTGTGAGTGCAGGAATGCTATTATTAGGCGCTGAATTTGGTTTTATGGCGCTATTAGGCCTGCTGAGTTTGTCGGGCATGATCGTGAAAAACGGTATTGTCTTGGTCGATCAGATTCGCTTAGAGCTGGATGAAGGTAAAGATAGATACGATGCGGTATTTGAAGCTTCTGTTAGTCGCTTGCGTCCGGTGATGATGGCGGCGGTAACGACGATTTTGGGTATGCTGCCGTTATTAACCGACCCATTTTTCAGTGCGATGGCGGTGGTGATTAGCTGTGGTTTAGGTTTTGCTACCTTGTTAACTCTTGGGGTTGTTCCTGTGCTTTATGCTATGAGTCATGGCATAAGAAAAACAGATAAGTAAATTTTATTGAGTGATTATCAAAAGGCCAAAGGTGAAACCCTTTGGCTTTTTTTGTTTATGAAGACTGAGTCGCCCGCATATTTTTTATATCCTCTTTTGAGGTTATGCTATTCGGCATTTTCCAGTCGAGATAGATAAATAATAAGGCCGTGAATAATATTCCTAACTGAACATTGAATATCCATCCTTCTGTGAAGCCAATCCATCGTTGGTTTATGAGACCATCTGCTAATAGTACCCCTAAGAACCCTAGGCTGGTTAAGCGGAGTAAGATGTGGCTTAATTTGAAGCCATTTTGATAGATAAAAGGAAGTATGATAACCGCTCCCCAGCTACTCCAAAATACACACTCTTCTAGGTAGTGGTGTAAATGTGCACCTTCAGGTAGTTTAAAAGCATATATAAGCTGACTACTTAAAAAAGTTAGGCTTGTGCTTACGACTAAGCCACCACAAGCCCCTAGGGTTAGCTTACTAAGCCAATGTTCCATGTTATGCCCACGTCTATTTAGCCAAAGCATATTGCCAGTTAAAATTAACCCGCAGGCTGCAAGCGCCGACAAAGCATAGAAAACTTTTAGCCAAATATTTCCAAATAGAACGTAGTGCAGAGGAGTTACTGCGGCAAATACCCGTTGAAAAGGCCCTTTTTCAACAAATGATCCTTGATGGATTTTTTCACCCGTACTCAAATTATAAGTAACGGATTCAAGGTTGCTCAATTTATGCTTGTGATAACCATTAAATTTTATAATGCCACCACGATCAGCAACAAGGGATTCGTCTTGAATTTTTAACCCTGATACTTGAATAAATTCAATAGAACTATCAGGTAAATCAATCTTTAGTTGCTGCCATAATTTATTCAGTGGATATACCGGAGTATATTCCGCAGTAAGTTCTGCTTTGGGGCCCAATACGGCGATTGTTGCTTTTTCAACATCGCCATTAAATGCAGCCAATGCGAGGATCGGTGATATTAATCCCAGCAATCCTAATATAGTACCGGTGAAGGCAAGAATAAACGTAAAGGGCAGAGACCAAAGGCCGAGTAACTTGTGCTGATCAGTTAATAGTAATCGCCAGCTGCGCTTAGGGCGTAACATGACGAATTCTTTCCGCCATTTCACGTGAATAAAAATACCGGCAATGATAGCGAGTAACATCGCCATACCCGATAACCCGACTAAATAACGCCCCCATTTTCCGGGTATATGTAAATTGGTATGCAAGTGAGATAATAAATGGTTGAGTTCAGAGGGTGATGCAGAGAATTCGTTATATTGATTCGCATCTAAATAGCGTAACTCTGGTTCTTTATCTTTAGAGAAGTGCCCGAGAATAATGTGGTTGTTAATATCACTGGCAGGCTGGATAAAATAATCGTCGTAATCGAAATTAATATTCTTAGCCGCCATTATTGACTTTTCTAGGTCAAACTCTTTTTTATCTGACGAAAAATTATTGCTGACCTCACCATACGTTGGATATTGCCAGTATTCTATTTCGTGATCAAATAGCGCAGGAATACCAGAGAAGGTAACAATGAATAATAATATGCCTGAAATAACACCAATCCAAGCGTGAGCTGAGTAGAGTGTTTTGTGTGTTTTCTGTTCCATTGAATGTCTACTTAATTTGCAGGTTAAAGAAAAGACTAGCAAGGTCTATAGCCAATGTTGGAGTAAATATTATTAATATTCTTTTCCAAGCCTGTCTGCCGTTATCTGCCAATATTGCCCAGTAAAATAATAATGCCCAAAATACGAAAAAGAATGTAGCGCCAGCAAATATCTGTTCTACCACACCACCAAAAGGCCAGAGCAAAGTAATGCAAACCGTTAACGCAATTGTTGTAAAAAAAGACCCTAAAATAGCGGCGGTATTTTTACTGAAATTATGGTCAAACATTCGACTAGCTAAAGACATAGCTACCTCCGATCATTAAGAAAGTTAACATGCTTGATATTGTAATAATATTTACCAATAAAGGATGCCACACTCTTAATTGAACAAAGGCTAGAGCAATCGCCATGAAGGCAAATAACCAATAAAAAATTCCTTTCTCTAAACCATAAGGTTGGCTGATAAAGAAAAGAGATAAAATAATAATTAAACGCCCGGCATAACGACGTTTGGCATCAATTTTTTGACTGCGATGTTCGGTTAAGCCATACATTAAATGCAGGCTAGGCCAAAGTAAGAAAATTCCTAGGGGCATAAACGAATCCTTCTAGATCTTTTAATTGGAAATATAAACCAGAAAAGGCCAGGCAATGCCTGACCTTGAAATCAATTAATAAACACTACTGCTTAATAATCGATGCTGTAGTTCATGCTTAGAGTACGACCTTGTGCTGGTAAGTCTGAAGAAACCCCGGTACTTGGATATCCACGCACTTGGTTATACAAATGTTGATACTCTTTATTGGTTAAGTTACGAATAGAAACTGCTAATGTCCCTTTGGGTAATTCAAAGGACGTTAATAAATCAAACGTTGTATAGCCGACAAAAGGAACCATTGTTGCGCTATTACCTTCACGATTGGCTTCTTTATAATCACTTAAGTGCAGAGCTTGTAAGCGCGCATTGAAAACACCTGGCATTTGATAGCCTAAATGTGCGGTGATTTTCTGAGGTGCTACTCGTTCAGCAGGTAATGAAACCCAGCCGCCTTCATCTCCGCGAGTTTTACCTCGGGTATAAGAATAAGTTGCGCCAGTATTAATGCGATCCGTTAGATAAGTATTAACTAAACCTTCGAAGCCCCAGATTTCTTCCTCTTGATTCAATAACTCTACTTCCCCAGTCGTTGGGTTGAAATAGATAGATTTATCTGAGCGGTTGAAAAAAGCAGCCGCTGAAACTTCTAAGTTATCAAACTGTCCACGCCAACCAAGATCCCAGGAATTAGTTTTAATCGCATCGATATTTTTACTGTCCAGAACCGGTTCTGCAGAAGCATTATCGGTAAAGATGGAAACATTACGTAATAAGCGGGTAATGTCGGGAACACTGAAGCCTTGACCGAAACTTAAATATACTTGCTGAGTTTTATCAATGTCATAAACCGCACCTGCATTGAATAAAGTATCGTCAAAAGATTTTTTACCGCCTTCACGTGTCGCCACGGTATCTGAATATTTTATATAGCGATCAGCACCTATGCCTTGTAATGCTGTAGCCTCTATACCCGTTACGTACTCTAAAAACTGATTAGGTGTCATGCCGTTTTGGCCAGCCAGTGCTTGCAGGGTAGGGTCTTCTAATTGCGAGTTATAAAAGGCTGCGTTAAGCACATCGTCGCCAGAAACATAGTCATCAACTTCTACACGAATATTTTCATAACGAATACCCGCACGTAAGGTTAATGCATCTATGGGCGCAAACTGAGCTTGTAAGAAAGCCGCTTGAGTTGTTGTATCTGTTTCTGGACCTGCGTTAACAACGGCACCGGTTTCGTTTAATGTTGTTTGGCCACTGGCGAGATATTCATTGTAGTCGTATTCAATAGAGGTTTGATTTCCGCTATCTTGAATATAATCGACACCGTAAGTTAGCCCTAATTTTTTACCCGCAATATCAAACTGGCTATCTAAGGCAATTTTAAAATCAAGGGTTGTTGTTTCAATTCGAGATTGAGTAATGGTTGAGCCGGCAGTCGATGAGCCAAATAGTGCTTGGCTTGTGGTAGCCCCTTGGCCTAATAAACTGGCTGCATTATTCCAATCCGTTTGAATATACAGTGGCGCACCTAGGTAAGGGTAAAAATATAAATCTTGCTTACGATAGCTAGCTTGCGCAATTAAACTTTGACCAAAAAAGTTATCTTCGCTGAAATCGACAGTGAAACTTTGACGGTTAGTTGCTGGTTGTTGGCTAAGATCAAGGCCATCAATAGGCTGTGGCTTATAATCTCCTGCTTTACCAATGACCCCTTGAGGTAAGCCTAGGTAAGCTTGGGAAGGTGTGCCAAAGTCTGCTGCTGAATCAGTATCCATCTCTTCATCGAAATATTGAATACCTACACGAATCTTACTCGTATCAGAAATTTGATAACCACCATTCAAAATAAGGTCGATGGTATCCGTATTATCGCGAGCAAGCTGATTAGGGTCAGTGGCAATTTGATCACCATTACTATCAACATAATTTCCTCGCTGTTCCAAGCTAATGCCCGCTAAGAAATCAAACTTATCAAATTTTCCGGCGATATCTTGCACTAAGGTATAAGTGTGGTTATCCGAATCAAGATCTTCAGTACTGGTTGTCATACCTATTTCGGTATGAAAATTTAGGCCATCTGCAGTTGCTTTTTTGGTGATAAGGTTAATCACACCACCTGTTGCTCCTGCGCCATAAATAGCCGTTGCACCAGAAATAATTTCAATACGTTCAATACTGGAAGGAGAAATAGTACTGAGCTGACGAGAGACCCCTCGGTTAGAACGTTGCGCAACCCCATCGATTAAAACTAGAACACCACGACCCCGTAAACTTTGATAATAATTTGAGACTGAGTTATCACCAGCCCCCAAGCTTGGAACCAATTGACCTAAAATGCTGCCCAGTTCTTGTCCTGGGGTTGCTTGTTGAGCAATTTCTTCTTGGCCAATAATTTGAACGGTATAAGGTAAGGATGCTAAGCCTTCTACTGTTCTTGTAGCGGTTATTACTTGCTTATCAAGCTGGGTATCCGTTGGATTTTGTTCTTCAGCTAATAACTGATTTGAAATAGTCAGTAGTGCTAGGTAAAGCGGAAGTTTAAGGAGGGGGGTGTGCATTTACAGTGAACTCCGATTAATGTTTGATTAATCATTAGTGGATAATGGCGCTAATATAAATGATAACGATTTGTATTAATATGTAAATTTACCATTTGTTCATAAAAACACTTGAGCAGCTATGAAATTGCTTGTTTATAGGCTTTGGGGCAACTAGCTGTTTCAAAATTGGCGCTAATGAATGTCTTGTTTTGTCAGGTAATGTGGGTATTATGACGAATCGTCAAAAATGACGAATCGTCATAATACGAAATACTGAGTCTTTATGGAGGATATTTATGTCGTTTGATTCACGTTGTCCCCATGGTGGCTTTAAGGGACTGCTAGATAAATCTCTAGCCAGAATTGGCCTTTCTAAAAGCGAACAAAAAAAAGTTAACCGCGAAGAGGAGCTAGTTGATTTAGCGGTTGTGATTATTAATGAGCAGGGTTTTGCTGGTTTGAGTCTAGAGAAATTAACCGCCAAATCCTGTTATTCCAAAGGCACTATTTATAATCATTTTTCCAGTAAAGAAGATTGCCTTTCAGCTCTATGCATTCGTGCTATCAGTAGTATTCTGGATTTATTTAAGCGTGCGCTAATCTTTGATGGTTCTTCTCGTGAAAAAGCGGTTGCCGTACATTATGCCTATCAGCTGTATGCCCGCTTACAACCCACATTATTTATGGCGGTGCTTAGTAGTAAAGCACCTGGAGTGCGGGAAAAAACTTCTATAGAGCGCATGGGGGTTATGGATAAGTTTGAATTTGAAATAAATAACTTTAGCGATGCTCTGTTCCGCAATGCGGTCGCCGATGGCAGTCTTATTTTGGCCGAACATATGTCAATCGAAACCCTTTCTTTCTCTAACTGGGCCATGTCATTTGGCACCAATGTATTAGCAACCAGCGCTAAAGAAGCAACGGCGGTTAATCGCTTAGACCCCAATACCTTATTATTACAAAATATTAATCTTCTTCATGATGGTATGAACTGGCACCCACTATCAAAAGATTGGGATTATCAGAATACCTGGCGACGAGTTGAACGAGAAATTTTTGCTGAAGATATTCAGTCTTTAAGCATCTAGCTAGTAGTAAACAGCAGTAGCACTAGTAGTAAGCAGTAAAAAATATAATAACAAGACCTATGCATAACAAAAATTATAAACATAATATTACAAAGGAAGGTACACATGAGACAAACTTGGCTTAACAGTATTATCCGCCACCCTTGGCTAACAATTCTACTGGTTGTAGCGATAGCACTTGCCGCATCGTATGGTGGTAAGAATCTTTATTTCAGAGGGGACTATAAAGTTTTCTTTGAAAAAGAATTCCCCCAGCTGGTTGCCCACGAAGAAATGCAGCGCATCTTCAATAAAAATGACAATGTCTCTATCATTGTTGTGCCAAAAGAAGGCACTGTTTTTACTGTAGAGATGATGGCTCAAATTAAAGAATTAACCGATGAGGCTTGGCAAACGCCGTTCTCTAGTCGTATCGATTCCATTACCAATTATCAACACACTTGGGCAGAAGAAGATGACCTTGTGGTGGAAGATCTGATATTGGAGTTGGATACCATTGATCAAGCATCGGTTGATCGAACCAAAGCCATTTCAACGGTAGAGCCAAATTTAGTTCATAGTTTGGTCTCTCCTGACGGTAAAGTCGCCGTCATTAATATTACTATTCAGCTACCCGACCAAGAAAATAATACAGCGGAGGTTATTCAGGTAACAGAATTCGCAAAACAGTTAACGGATTCTTTTTCAGAAAAATATCAAACGGCTGATTTTTATCATACCGGTGTGATCTTAATGAACTACAGTTTCGCCACTGAAGGTCAAAAAGATATGAGCACATTGGTGCCTGGCATGTTCTTAATTATTATTTTCATGTTAGCAGTTTTATTGCGCAGCATTACCGGCATGTTGATGACCCTTGCTGTTATTTTTTTAACGGTTACCGCAACCATGGGTACGGGTGGTTGGTTTGGTTATTTCTTATCAACCGGTACGATTAACGTTCCTATTGTGGTGATGACGCTGGCGGTTGCTGATTGTGTGCATCTGGTGGCTTCTGCTCAATTTGCCATGCGCCAAGGTAAGTCGAGAAAAGAGGCAGTTTTATTTGCGATGGATCTAAACTTGATGCCGGTTTTCATTACCAGTGCAACGACAGCGATTGGTTTCTTAACGCTTATGTTCTCTGAATCTCCGGTACTCGCTGACTTTGGTGAAATGAGCGCAATGGGTGTGATGATCGCCTTCTTCTTATCCGTTACCTTATTGCCCGCTCTTATGGTTGTTATTCCCATGCGCGTAAAAGTTGCCCCTGAACATCATGGTGCTATGGAAAAACTGGCTGATTGGGTTATTAAAAACAATAAAGTTGTTTTACCGGTTAGTGCCGCAGTGATGTTGTTCTTTGCTTGCCTAGTGCCGTTAAACGAAATTAATGATGAGGCGACTAAGTATTTTGATACGAGCACTGAGTTCCGTCAGTCGGTTGATAAGCAAGAAGAAACTATCTCGGGTATGTCGAGTATTAGTTGGGGCTTATATAGCGGTGAAGAAAATGGCATTAATAATCCCGAATTCACTAAAGTAATTTCTGATTTTAGTGACTGGTTACGCGCACAGCCAGAAACTGATCATGTTATGACGATTAGCGATACTATTAAGCGTCTTAATAAAAGTATGAATGGCGATAATGAAGATTATTACCGTCTGCCAGAAGAGCGCGAGTTAACCGCACAGTATTTGTTAATGTATGAGATGTCTTTGCCATATGGCTTAGATTTAAATAATCAATTGAATATTGATAAGTCTTCTACTCGTATTGTTAGTACCTTGAAAAATTTAGGTAGTAAAGAGTATGTGGCGATGGAACAACGTGCGATTGAATGGTTTGCAACCAATGCTCCGCAAGTTCGTATGACCGCTTCTAGTCCAACGCTGATGTTTGCTCATATTGGTGAGACGAATATGGATAGTATGATTATTAGTATGATTGCCGCTATGTTTTTAATATCCATATTATTGATTTTTGCCTTGCGCTCATTTCGTCTTGGTATGATCAGCTTAATTCCGAATATTGGTCCTGCGGCAGTAGGTTTTGGTATCTGGGCATTAATATCCGGTGAAATTAACCTAGGTTTGTCGATTGTTGTCTCAATGACACTCGGTATTATTGTTGATGATACCGTACACTTCTTAAGTAAATACCAGCGTGCTCGCGATGATGGACGTAATGCTGAAGAAGCCATTCGTTATGCCTTCTCCAGTGTGGGTCGTGCTATGACGATCACTACCTTAGTCTTGTGTACGGGTTTTTCACTACTAACATTGTCAGCTTTCCGCATGAACTCGGATATGGGGATGGCCACATCAATCATTATCTTTGTTGCCTTGGTTGTTGATTTCTTATTCCTTCCGGCCTTTTTATTACTGGCAGATAGACGTGAGAATGATGGCGGTAAAGCAAGTTCGACAGGTAATGCAGCAAATGATGCGCTACTGGCTGAAACTGAATTAGCGAAGAGCAAAGTTTAAAGAGCAATATATTAAAAATAAAGTATAAGAATAAAGTATAAAAATAAGGAGTTATATTATGAATACATTTACAAAAATAGCGTCTTCTATCGCAACCACAGTTGCCCTGCTGGCAGGGGTTTCTGCACAAGCCGAGTTCAGTATTGCCGGTCTATCTCCAGCAGAGCAAGGCTTAGCCATTGCCAAAGAGCGTAAGGCCCGTGATTTAGGCTGGGAAGATTCTGTATCGACAGTGACTATGACTCTGCGTAACTCTCAAGGTGAAGAAAGTCTTCGTGAGATGCGCATGAAGTCACTTGAAGTATCAGATGATGGCGATAAGGGTTTAACCATATTTGATACGCCTAAAGATGTAAAAGGTACCGCCTTTTTGAACTTTTCTCATGTCGACAAATCCGATGATCAGTGGCTATATTTGCCTGCACTTAAACGCGTGAAACGTATTTCATCACGTAATAAATCGGGTCCGTTTATGGGCAGTGAATTTGCTTATGAGGATTTAAGTTCTTTTGAAATTGAAAAATACACTTTCAAATTTTTAGCAGAAGAAAAAATAAATGGTATTGATTGTTATAAGGTGGAGCAAATCCCTACCGATAAAAACTCAGGTTATACCAGCCAAATTGCGTGGTTGGATAAAGAACACTTCCGCGGTCAGAAAGTTGACTTCTATGATCGTAAAAAATCATTATTAAAAACCTTAACTTTTTCTGATTATAAATTGTATCTAAATAAGTACTGGCGCCCAATGCAGATGGATATGATTAATCATCAGACTAAGAAAAGCACTGAGTTAAAGACTGCTACATTAGAATTTAAAACAGGATTAAAAGATTCTGATTTTAATAAAGCAACCTTGAAGCGTGCTCGCTAAGGACGTTTTATGATTAAAAAAAGTTTATTAACCGTTTCCGCTCTATTGCTTGCCCAGGTTGGGCAGGCGGTTGAGTTTGAAGCCAGTGGTTATGTCGGTTTCGAATGGCGTGAGTATCTTGAACAGGGTCAGTTTAATACTGACTCTGTTACTCAGGCGGATCGTCAATACGGTGTGGTGCTTGAACCTGAATTGGTTTGGTCGTTAGCGGAAGGGGAACATACGATTGTATTTAAGCCTTTTGCTCGTGTCGATAGCGCTGATCCCCAACGTACTCACGGCGATATTCGCGAACTTTCCTGGCTCACCTATGGTGATGATTGGGAGTTAATCGCGGGTATTTCTAAAGTGTATTGGGGCGTGACAGAATCTCAACATTTGGTTGATATCGTTAACCAAACAGATTTTGTCGAATCTCCCGATGGCGAGGAAAAATTAGGTCAGCCGATGGTGAAGCTGAGTTTGATTCGTGACTGGGGAACTATTGACGGTTTTGTATTACCGGGTTTTCGTGAGCGAACATTTTCAGGAGAGGATGGACGTTTTCGACCGGCATTCGTGATTGAGGAAGAAGATGCCCAGTATGAAGCAGGGGAAGAAGATGCCCATGTCGATTATGCCCTGCGCTGGAGTCATACCATTGAAGATTATGATGTTGGTTTATCTTGGTTTAATGGTACCAGTCGTGATCCATTGCTAAAATATGATCCTTTAATGCCAATGATACTGTCTCCTTATTATGCTCAGATTAATCAATTCGGTGTGGATGTCCAGGCAACGATTGATTCTTGGTTATGGAAGTTTGAAGCCATTTATCGCAGTTATAACGATTCTTTAATCGACGAGTTTGATCAGCTAGGTCAACCGATTGAAGATTATTCAGCGGCAACCGGGGGCTTTGAATATACCTATTACGCACCGTTTGATACCAGTTGGGATATTGGTATATTAACTGAATATCAATATGATTCACGCGAAGATAAGCGTTTGGTAATTGCTCAAAACGATGTCTTTATGGGCAGTCGCATTGCTTTTAATGATGCCGCATCCAGCGAGATATTATTTGGTTTTACTCAAGACCTTGATAGTTCGGGAACCCAAAGCGTCTTTATGGAGCTTTCTACGCGCTTAGGCAGTGCGGTGAAGTTTAATATCGATGTATTTTTACCGATGTCGACAGATAGCAGTAATATCAGTTCGCAATTTAAGCAAGATGATTATATTCAGCTAGGGTTCAACTATTATTATTGAGGGCCTGCCTCAGGTTCTGTGTCATTAAATGTAAAACAGGCTCGGTGGGGGGAAATAAACACCCACTGTTTAGCCTGTTGGGGCATAATACTGGGATGAGAACCATAATCATTTGAGGAGATAGTCGTGCGTTTTTTCTTGTTAATCAGCGCTGGCTTGTTCCTTTCAGGCTGTACTACGATCGATACGCTTGAACCGGAAATTCCGCAATTAGCTGAACATTTTATCGAGCCTGTTACCCAGCCCTTACCAAGGGAAGACACTTGGTGGCTCAGCTTCGATGATGAAAAATTAAATACCCTTATTCAGCTCGCACTTTCCAATAACTACAGTTTAAAAGCCTCATATGCACGCTTGCAACAAAGCCAAGCGCAGTGGGAAAAGGCTGGCAGCAGTCAATTACCCGATTTAAATCTTGAGTTACAACGTTCTCAAAAATGGCAAGACTCAGGGTCTGCTGGTCAATATAAAGCGGGCTTAAGTGCCAGTTATGAACTGGATTTTTGGGGTCGTGTTGCTGCGTTAGATGAGAAAGCATTGCAAGAGTATTATGCAACGGAATCAGCGGTCAGTATTCAAACTAATACTGTAGTGAGTAATGTCGCGCTTTCTTGGTTTGGTTGGGTGAAAGAAACCCAGCAGCTACAACTTTTACATCATCAGCAACAACGTATTCAAAATGCATTAACCGTGGTGCAAGGGCGTTATTTACGCGGCACTGTCATTGCGTCTGATATTTGGCAGCAAGAGCAATTATTAGAATCACTCAATAGCGATATTATTATTGCTGAAACCCGACAGGATGTTTATCGCCAGCAACTTGGGCTTTGGTTAGGAAAAAATACATTGGATGAAGCGCTGTTGGCTTTGCCAAATACTTATTATCAAATACCCGATATCCTACAGGCTACTGAGCAAGTATCGAGTTTAGCGCTGCAACAACGACCCGATGTATTACAAGCCTACGCGCAATTACAAGCGGCCAGTGCGGGTTTACAGGTCGCAGAAACCAATCGTTACCCCAGATTTACCCTGTCTGTTTCTTATAGCAGCTTAGCGGATACTCCAGAGAAAATTCTATCAAATTGGGCGGCAAATTTTATTGCCGGTTTAACCATGCCGTTATTCGATGGTGGCAATTTAGCGGCAGAAGTGAAACGTAATGAAGCGGTAGTATCAGAGCAGTTAGCTAATTATCAACAAGTACTTTTAATAGCGATGCAAGAAATAGAAGAAGCCTTATTAAATGAACGGCAGCAGTTATTATTGCAAACCAGTGTGCAGTATCAATTACAACTAGCCAATCAAACCCAAAATTTTCAGAGTCAGCGTTACTTGCGTGGCATTGGTGATTTCTTATCGTTGTTAAAAAGCCAGCAAGACGTATTAACACTAGAAAGACAAACTTTAGGCGCTGAATTTCTCCAGCTTCAATACCGTATTCAATTATTAACCACATTAAGTCATGGGCGTTTTACTAATGCCGATGAAAAGGAATCTGAGCATGAATAATAGTATGAATATGCGTCAGGCATTGATGCTCTTAGGCTTGCTATTAACCGGTTGTGCGATTGCTTTTATTATTTATATAACGGCACCAAAGCCCCAGCGAAATACGGAAACAAAGCCAGCGCGGTTAGTGGAGACTATTTCTCTTAAACGTAGCAGTGAACGGCCTCAGTGGACCGGTGGTGGTGAAATTTCAGCGGCGCAAAGAGTACAGTTATCGGCACAGGTTGCTGGGCGTATTGAGAAGGTGGCAGCCGCGGCGATACCTGGAGCAGAACTAGAGCAAGGCCAGCTATTAGCCAGTATTGAAAAAATGGATTTTCAGCTGCAAGTGCAACAACAACAAGCGGCGGTTATACAAGCACAGGCGACATTAGACTTAGAAAAAGGCCAAGCGTTATTAGCCAAAGAAGAATATCAGCTAGCGGTACTGCAAATGAAAGCTCGCCGCGGCAGTATTAATCCGCTTTCTTTGAAAGAGACTACGGTCGCTGATGCTGAAACTGCTATAGACAGCTCCCTGGTATTAAGAGAACCACAGATTGCCGCAGCAGAAGCAGGATTAAAAACAGCCCAAGCTAATCTAGCGCTGATGGAACTTTATCTTCAGCGCACCCAGATTAAAATGCCTTTTAAAGGACAAATAATTTCGCGCAGCGCTAATACGGGCAGCCAAGTAAGTACCAGTAATATGCTATTTGACGTAGTCGCTACGGACGAGTTTTGGCTGCAAGTAAAAGTTTCTCAACAGTTCCTACCTTTATTGGATATCTCGCAGCCAGTGATTATTAAGCAGGGTAAGTATCGACGCCAAGCTGAAATTCTACACTCGCTAATTGAAGTCGATGCTCGAGATCGACAAGCTAAGGTGTTAATTTCGATAAAAAACCCTCTTGATTATAAGTTGAATACAACTAACGGTAATGAATTAGGCCGCTTATTATTAGGCAGTTATGTTGATTGTATTTTATTTGCCAAGCCCTTAAATGATGTCTATGTGATTGAAAATCGATATATAAAAGAAGGGGGTTATGTCTGGGTCGTTAAAGATAATAAATTATACAAGCGTGATCTAAATATAGCTTATCAAGGACGCGATAAGTCTTGGGTAGAGAGCGGTTTTATGGCAGGTGATTTGTTATTAACCAGTAACCTTGGGGTAGTTACCGAAGGTACTCCAGTTCGCCTAGCTTCGAATAGTAAGGCTAAATAATGAAACGACAAGCCAGTTTATTTCGCGGCCCCGTTGCTTGGATGGCTCGCCATGGGGTTGCTCCGAACTTACTGATGGCATTTTTGATTATTGGTGGCTTTTTAATGTCGCTGACGATCACCAAAGAATTTATTCCAAACTATGAATCCGATACCGTTATTGTTGATATTGCCTACCCAGGGGCAACACCATCAGAAATGGAACAAGCGATTATTCTGCCCATCGAAAATGAAGTGGCTTCCCTTGATGGCATTAAAGATGTGGTATCAATTGCTAATTCCGGTGGTGCCAAGGTGGTATTGGAATTAATTAATGGCACGGATAGACAGCATGCGTATCAAGAAATTGAGCAAGCAGTCAATCGTATATCGACCTTTCCGCTAGAAACTGAAAAACCTATTATTCGCTTGGCCAGTCGTGCTATTGATGTTGCGACACTCGCGATCCTGGGCGATGTATCACTATTGGAATTAAAGCGTTTATCCGAACAAGTTAAAGATGAATTATTATCCGCTGATGAAATTTCAAAAATTGAATCTAGAGGCACTCCCAGTGAAGAAATTCATATCGAAATTAAACAAGCGAATTTACAGCGCTATGGGCTGACGCTGGCAGAAGTAGCCACCATCATTAAAAAAAATGCGATAGAACAATCTGCTGGCAGTGTGCGAACTGAAGGTGGAGAGATATTGGTGACGTTAAACGATCGCCGCTATTGGGCGCCGGAGTTTGGCGATATCGTTTTACGCCATGATGCTTCAGGTATCTTGCTGCAACTATCAGATGTAGCGGATATTAAAGAAGGCTTTGCTGATTCAAATCGCTCAGTTACTTATAATGGTAAGGCTGCGATTAGCTTGAAAATTTACCGTGCGGAAGATCAAACACCGACGACGGTTGTCGCCGCTATGTATAAAAAGCTGGATGCCATTCGTGAGAATCTTCCCCCCGGTATTGAAATTATAGTGACCGATGATGATGGTGCAACTTATCAGCAGCGAGTAGGTTTATTATTAAAAAATGCGGGTATTGGTTTAATATTGGTCTTGTGTTTATTGAGTATTTTCTTGGAATATCGTTTAGCCTTCTGGGTGACGATGGGCATACCGACGGCCTTTTTAGGTGCGCTGCTATTATTACCGATCTTTGATGTTTCAATTAATATGATTTCGATGTTCGCCTTTATCATTGCGCTGGGGATCGTAGTAGATGATGCGATTATTGCCGGGGAAAATATCTATGAGCATATGCAAAAAGGTATTCCTTTTATAGATGCTGCGATTATTGGTGCTCGGGAAGTTTCAGTTCCACTTGCCTTTGCTATTTTAACCAACGTCGTTGCCTTCTTACCGTTATTAGCCTTGCCAGGAATGATGGGTAAATTATTCTTAGCCATTCCTACGGTGGTGATTTGTTGTTTTCTTATATCGTGGTTAGAGGCGTTATTCATTCTGCCGACACACCTGGCCAATCTGGATAAAAAATCGGATGGGCGCTTTGCTCGTTTTATGAATTCGATTCAAAAACCTGCCGATAAAAAGTTGCATGAGTTCATTCATAATACTTATAAACCGCTTTTGCAAAAGTGTTTACAAGCCCCTAGCGTTGTTTTAGTGACTGCCTTGGTAATAGCGATCATTGTTTTATCTTACCCTATGAGTGGCCGTATGGGGTTTAGTATGTTCCCGCGCTTAGAGGGTGAATATGTGGTGGCTAAAGTTGAGCTGGCGGCTAATGCGCCTTTTAGCGAAGCACAAAAAGTACGTAAGCTGTTGGAACTAAAATTACGGCAAGTGACAGATCCAATTGAAGCGCAAGGTACGCCTTTAATCATCAGTATTGAAGGTGATATTCGTGATTCGAGTATCGAGATTGAAGCGCGCTTAGTTCCAACAGAAGTGCGGCCACTTGATGCGAATAAGGTGGTCGGCCTTTGGCGTGAAGCGATTGGTGAGATACCAGGTATTCGTAGTTTAACTTTTGATGCAGAACGTGGCGGCGGTCCTTCAGGCGGCGCAGGTTTAACCATTGAATTACGCGGTTCTAATAACGCTGACTCGTTAGCGCTGAGTGAAAAGCTAATGGCTGAACTTGGCAGCTTGTCTGGGGTTGTTGATTTGGCCAGTAGTTATACCGATGGCAAACCGCAGTGGGAAATTGAATTGAATGCTGCGGGGCGTAGCTTAGGTTTGGATGCAACCAGTGTTTCTAGCCAGGTTCGTAATGCATTATATGGTGCTAGGGCATTACGCCAACAACGAGGTACCAGTGAGGTAACGACGCTAGTGCGCTTGCCCGCAGAGGAGCGAATGTATGCGGCGGATGTGGAGACGTTGTTAATTCAAACTCCCGCCGGAGGTTATGTTCCTTTGGTGGATATTGCGCATTTGAATAAAGAGGTTTCGCCTTCGCAAATTCGGCGCCGAGATGGTGACCGAATTATTACACTTACGGCAGAAGTAGAACCTAGAAAAATGATACCGGGGGTGATGTCTGTTTTACGCGAGGATATTTTCCCTCAAATGCGTGAAGCTTATCCTGATATTCATATCGGTTTCCGTGGCCGCCAAGCGGATACCAGTGAGACGGTTAATAGTTTGATGGTTTATGGTGCATTCTCATTATTATTAATTTATTCGCTATTAGCGATTCCGTTTAAGAGTTACGCGCAGCCGATGTTGGTGATGGCGATTATTCCATTTGGTGCGGTTGGTGCGATTATGGGCCATTTGATTTTAGGTGAAGATTTATCGGTGATGAGTATCATGGGCATTGTCGCGCTCGCGGGGGTGGTGGTGAATGATAGTTTAATCTTGATCGATTTTGCCAATAAGAAAGTCGCGGAAGGTTTGTCTATTGCCGATGCGATAGTCGAGGCCGGAGTTCGACGCTTCCGTCCGATTCTATTAACCACGCTAACCACCTTTGGTGGTTTGGCACCGATGGTTTTTGAAAGCTCACGCCAAGCACAGTTCATTACCCCAATGGCGGTATCATTAGGCTTTGGGATTTTGTTCACGACCTTTGTTTGCTTATTAATTCTGCCAGCGTTTTATATTATATTGGGGCAGTTTTTGCAGAAGCGCCAATTGGCGGCTGAGCGTGCTTGATACTGTGTGGGATAGTTCCGCAACGCCGTAATTCTAAGCTATAGCATGCTCTGCATTGGGTTATTCGTTTCTGGGGGACGCAGCAAGTACGCCGCTGCGCTCTCCCTGTATGCTCTCCACAGCTCCTGCTACGGGAAGCCCCCTGAAACGAACAACCCAATACATCACTTCAGATACATATGGTTTGCTTTCCGCCGATAACAAATTTTATGGAATGACGGCTTAGAATTAACCCACAAACCGTCATATCTTTGTTTGTTGAATGCATCGAATCTGCATAGGTGCTTAGAATCAGCGGATTGGTATTGGGTGTTTCGTTGTCGGCCGTTAGACCCCAGGGAGCGTAGCGCCGTGAATACCTGCAACGGCTAGGGATCTTCGAGTCTACAGGGACAAAACTGCAGGAGCAGGTTTTGAACAGCGAAGCTGCCCGTAGGGAAAAATACATGGATGTATTTTGTACGTATTTACGACGTGCCGTAAAAGGAAATGCCCAATGGCGATCTGCAAGCTGATTCCTCATTACTCAAGCGCCACGGTGTTTATCAAATTTTTAACACTTCTCTGGCTTAAAGGTCTAGCTAACTTGGATCAATCTCAAGCTGGGCCAAATACAATCTCATGTCGAATTCGAGCTGGTGATAATCCGGTAGCATGTGCTGGCAGAGTTGGTAGAAAGCCTTGTCGTGCTCTTTCTCTTTTAGGTGAGCGAGTTCATGTACGACGATCATGCGTAAAAAAGCTTCCGGCGCTTTCTTAAATACCGAACCAATGCGAATCTCGTTATTGCTTTTTAACTTGCCGCCTTGCACCCGAGAAACATACGAATGTAAACCTAAGGCATTATTCACCACATGGATTTTGCCATCAAAAGCAATTTTACTGAGTGGTGAGGATTTTCGCATGTACTGATTTTTTAACTTCATCACATATTCACGCAACGACTTATCGCTGGTAATACTATGAGATGCAGTATATTTCTTTTCTAGGTACTTGCCTAAAGACTGCTTATCGATCATCGCCTGCACCTGAGCTTTTAACTCCGGGCCGTAACTACCGATGTATCTTAAGGGATCACGAGATTTGGTATTCATATTCTTCTAATTCTATAGCCTAAAACGTATAACCTAGCGCGATGCCATAACGAGTATCGTGCTCAGCTGAAGTATCAATCTTCTCGGCGAAGCCCTGCAAGGTAAAATGGTTGCGGGTATCGATCCACTCATCAAAAGCAATTTCTGAAACGATGCGAATACGATTGGTCGTAGTATGGTCAACCCCGCGTTGAAGCTGTAGAAAACGGCCTAAACCAACCCCCATATATAGCTGGATCTGGTTGTCATTATCAAAACCATCCTTATTCGAGCGTGCTTCAATGGCACCATTAAAGACAAATGCATACAGGCTGGCGCCGGCATAAAAAGCCGAACTATCGGCTCCGTTTGTCATATGGCCAAGATAAGTCGATATACCCATCATCGCTTGTGGCATAGGCTCTTGATCAAAAGAGTTGCCCGCAGACCAAGCGAGATTGCTCGCTAGCATTGAAAAAAAGGTAATCAATATATAGTGCTTATAAGGCATAAAAACCACGGTGTTAAAAATTAAAGGGCTATTGTAGCGGCTTAGCGACTGTTAAACTGCATAAAAATAGCTGGAATACGATAATGACGCAAACAAACAACCCTCTGCACGGCCTTACGCTTGAATCCATAGTGACGAAACTGGTTCAATTTTATGGCTACCCAGCGCTGGCGAAACAGATTGATGTACGCTGCTTTAAAGAGAATCCGAGTATTAAATCTAGCCTCAAGTTTTTACGTAAAACTCCTTGGGCTCGCACAAAAGTAGAAGAACTGTATCTGAGTACTCGCTTCGAAGTGACCAATAGCCCCTGGTCACAACAATAGCCTCACAATAGTCCCAGTACGGGTACTTTTGTAAAGTTAAATCAGTTCTGAAAAAAGACGACCATCCTGTTATTATGCGCGCTTCAAAAAATTAGGGGTTTGGACGCGCATGTTCCAAGAATTCATCAAAACGTTCTCACCAAATGTGAAGACCGATACTTTATCCGGCTTAACCGTGGCGCTAGCCTTGGTTCCTGAAGCCGTAGCGTTTGCATTTGTCGCAGGTGTGCATCCATTAACAGGCTTGTATGCTGCTTTTATGGTGGGTTTAATTACCGCCATTATGGGGGGGCGTCCTGGCATGATCTCTGGTGCAACCGGTGCTTTAGCCGTTGTTATGGTTGCCTTGGTTGCACAAGCCGAGCGTGATTTTGGCGCTGGTATGGGGCCGCAATATCTATTCGCCACCGTGGTACTTATGGGTATTATTCAAGTCGGTGCGGGTGCGCTGAAATTGGGTAAATTTATCCGTATCGTACCTTATCCAGTGATGCTGGGTTTCGTAAATGGCCTAGCCATCGTCATCTTCTTAGCACAAATTCCTCAGCTGCAAGAAAGCACTCCGGGTGGTAAGTGGGGTTGGACTGAGGGTACTTGGTTAGCCGGTAACGAGCTGTTCATCATGATCAGCATGATTGCCGCGACTATGTTTATCACCCATTTCTTACCGAAAGTAACGAAAGTGATTCCTTCTGCTTTAGCCGGTATTCTTGTCGTTAGCTTGATCGTAATCGGTCTAGATCTAAATACTAAGACCGTTGGTGACCTAGCAAGTATCGCCGGTGGTTTGCCAGAGTTTGCTGCTCCCAACGTTCCTTTAACCCTTGATACTTTATTCTTCATACTGCCATTCGCGATCATTCTTGCGGCTATCGGCTTGATTGAATCATTGCTTACCATCACCGTCATCGATGAAATGACCAATACTCGTGGTCAAGGTAATAAAGAGTGTGTGGCTCAAGGTACTGCTAACATTGCCACAGGCTTCTTCGGTGGCATGGGCGGTTGCGCGATGATTGGCCANTCGATGATNAACGTGAACTCCGGTGGCCGTGGTCGTTTATCCGGTATTGCCGCGGCGTTATTCCTATTGAGCTTTATCTTGTTTGCTTCACCATTAATCGAGCAAATTCCAATTGCTGCCTTAACCGGTGTGATGTTTATGGTGGTGATCGGTACTTTCGAATGGTCTAGCTTCCGCATGATGCGTTCTATTCCAAAGCGTGATGCTTTTATCATTGTATTAGTATCAGGGGTTACGGTTGCTACTGATTTGGCCGTCGCGGTNATTGTNGGNGTTATNGTNGCNGCATTGAGCTTTGCTTGGGANCATGCAAAACACATTTTTGCTATTCAGNAANTTGAAGAAGATGGCACTAAGATTTATGAAATTCAAGGTCCATTGTTCTTTGGTTCAGTGGCTAATTTTAAAGATCTATTTGACCCTGAAAATGATCCAGATAAAGTCATTATCGAGTTTAAGAACAGCCGTGTTGCCGATCATTCTGCTATTGAAGCGATTGATTCTTTAGCCATGCGTTATATTGCTGAAGGNAAAGAGCTGCANNTNCGTCANTTGAGTGCAGANTGTCGNCAGCTATTGAAGAATGCCGGTGATCTTTGTGATGTGAATGTANTGGAAGATCCTAAGTATTTTGTTGCCGATGATAAGCTAGCCTAAGCTTTTGTTCTGCAGATAAAAAAGCCTCACACTGAAATGATTATCAGTAGTGAGGCTTTTTTTTNATCTGCTATTTATCGCGTATTAAATACAGGTAGGCTGACCAGGGTCTACAATTTTTACCGGTATGGTNATCATAAAAGCGCAACCATGGGAGGCTTGCTGTAACTGTATATTNCCCTGTAACGCTTGATTCACTANNTTNTANACNAAATGCATNCCNAAGCCTGTACCGCCATAGCCGCGCTTAGTGGTATAGAAGGGGTCGAATATTTTAGCTTGNGACTCTTTGTTTAATCCTATGCCATCATCACTATAGAGAATNANAACTTTATCGATTTGCTGCTCTGCTTCTATGGTAATACGGCCTTGTTCAATACCTTCAAAGCCATGCAGTAATGANTTCATCACTAGGTTGGTAATAATCTGACTAAGAGCCCCAGGATAGCCTTCCATCTCTATATTGTCNGGGCAATGGATAGTAACGCTATGACGGGTGGTTTTTAGCTTAGGGTTGAGGGTCGACAGAATTTCGTATAAATAATCANTAAGATCAAATTTNCNNAGAGCTTCCCCTGCTTGATCTTCAGATACATGTTTAAAGCTTTGAATTAGCTTGGCCGCGCGCTCTAAGTTTTTATTTAAAATATCGACACTTTCTTCCATTGCGTGCATGAAATCAGTGAAGTTAGATTTAGAAATAGTGCCGTCATCAAANCGTTTTTTCATATCTTTAAATAAATCTTTGATAAACGACTGCGTGGTAATACACAGCCCNATNGGNGTATTAATTTCATGGGCTACTCCCGCGACCATTCCGCCTAACGAAGACAGCTTTTCTGACTCAATTAACTGGCTTTGAGTATTGCGTAAATTCTCTAAGGTATTATGCAGNTCATCGATAGCATCTTGTAAATTCTGAGTACGCTCTGCCACTCTTTGCTCTAGTTTATTATTGGTATCAGCTAGGGCTGCTTGGGCTTCTTCTTTGTTGAGTAACTCTTCATTGATCTCTTCGGTAAGCTGATTGAATGAGTCGACTAGGGCTGATAGTTCATCTCGATAGCTTGCTCTGTGCAGCGTTAAAAACTGATGGTCGTTATTCTCTTTTTTATGGCTTAGCTGCTGATTAAGGTCNATTAAGTGCCGNGTGACNATNCGATGCACGCGCCANAATAATAANNNNGCTAATAGCANNCCNGCGANCATTTGCATCACAATCATTTTTTTNGCGGAATAAATAATGTCTTTTAAAATACTATCCCGGGCAAAACCAACTTCCAACTCACCGATTGAGCGGTTGTTATGCTCTATGGNAATTAAAAAGTGGTCATCTTCGGGGCTGTTAGAAACTTCNCCACTTTCGTAGAGCGTATCGTTATCACTTGAAATACGTACATAGCCGATAAAGTAGAGGCTATTAATGCCTTCTCCTTGAACTTTAATTTGTTTGTTATCAAAGTGCCATAANGCATTGGCTAGGGAGGTCATATGGCTAGTTTTGATTTCTTCCACTCTTTGGAAGAACTGTTTTTCTTCTTCTTTGTAATTGATNTAAATCAGGGTGCNCGAAGATATTACATTGATAANGANCGATGCAATAACGATGCTCATNGCNATGCGCCAAGCAATNGGCANTGATTTGTTGATTGAAGATAGCAACCGCCATTATAAATTAGCTTCTAAATAAACTACTTGTAAGTGTAGTTAAGATTTTTGGGGGCTGCGGNTTATTTGCAGCATCTCAGTCGAATGACATCATTCTACTGGGATACTACAAACAGTCAAAATAGATGAGTTAAATGTCCGCTTGGTTCAGTTTTGGCCGTTTTAGAATAAAAAATAGCAAGGGAATCAATATTAAGGTCATTAGGCTGGATACTAGGATGCCAAAAATCAAGGAGATGGCTAAACCATTGAAAATAGGATCATCCAGAATAAAGAATGCTCCAGTCATTGCCGCCGCACCCGTAAGGATAATGGGCTTAGCTCGTACTGCCGCAGACTGAATGACCGCTTGTTCTAGGGTAAGGCCTTGGGCGAGTTGCTGGTTCATGAANTCGACNAGTAGAATNGAGTTGCGCACAATGATGCCAGCCAATGCGATCATGCCAATCATCGACGTCGCGGTAAACTGTGCATCCAATAGCGCATGACCTGGCATTACACCGATAAGCGTTAACGGAATAGGGGCCATGATCACTAAAGGAATGCTGTAAGAGCGAAATTGCGCGACCACCAATAAGTAGATCAATATCATGCCGAAGCCGTAGGCAATGCCCATATCACGGAAGGTCTCATAGGTGATTTGCCACTCCCCATCCCACTTAATCTCAATACCTTGTGCGGTGGCGGGNGTGCTAGGCTCAGCGACGAATTTTTGTTGCCAGTTGCTCTGAGTCTCATTTAGGCNCCCNGAGATATCAAACATGCCATACAGTGGACTNTCTAAAGGTCCTGCCATATCGGCAGTTACAAAGACCACTGGGCGCTGATCTTTATGATAAATCGTTTGTTCTATCTGACTTTGTTCGAGCTTTANCACTTCACTTAGGGCAATTAGCTCACCTGTTTGGCTGCGCACTTTTAAGATTAAGAGTTGTTGTAGTTGGTTGCGATAATTTGGGTTAAGGCGTAAACGCATCGGTAGTGCATATTTTTGTTGCTCGCTATGCAGGTAGCCAATATCCCAGCCTGATGTCGCGGTAGTGATCGCTTGGTTGATGGTTTTCTCGCTTAAACCAAGCAGCATGGCGCGGTTGCGTTGAATCACTAAATTCCACTGTTGCTGGGGAGCATCGATTGAGGTATCGATATCGACAACAGAGTCTGCTTGCTGAAANACATCNGCTAATTGCTGCGCCGCTGCNAATTGTTGTNNNTAGCTTAGGCCNTAAACTTCNGCGCTAATAGCNGCNGTTACNGGNGGNCCNGGAGGCACTTCAACGATTTTTACATTAGCACCGAAGCGCTTACCGATGGTCTGTAACGGTTGACGTAAACTAAGGGCTAGATCATGGCTTTGTACATCCCGCTNCGATTTATCGACCAGGTTAATTTGTAAATCCCCATGGTGAGGGGCTTGGCGTAAATAATATTGACGTATTAGACCGTTAAAGTTGATTGGCGCTGCGCTACCCGCATAAAGCTGCACATCCTTAACTTCTGGCAAGGTAATNACATGATCGGATAACTCATCCAATACCCGTAATGTTTGCTCTAGGGTTGTGCCTTCTGGCATATCAACAATGATTTGTAATTCTGATTTNTTATCAAANGGTAGCATCTTCATCACTACAATTTTAAAGATTGGCAAAGCCATGGCCAGCATGATTAATATCAGCGTCCCTAGCATTAATCCATGGCGATTACGGCGAGCTTTTTCCCCACGGATAAAAGGCAGCATTAGGCGCTGGAAAAACTGATAGCTTTTATTATNTTCAAGCTTGGTATTCGCCGCTGCTGTATTAGATTCTGAAGTTACAAGAGATTCTGAGGTTACAAGAGATTCTGAGGTTGCAAGAGATTCTGAGGTTGCAAGAGATTCAGCGGTCGCTGCTATTGGAGTATGTCTTAATAGTTTAAGTGCTAACCAAGGGGTGACAATAAAGGCCACCAGTAATGAGATCAACATACCCGTTGACGCGTTGATCGGGATTGGGCTCATATAAGGNCCCATTAGACCGGTAACAAAGGCCATGGGCATTAAGGCGGCGATTACGGTGAAGGTTGCTAAAATAGTCGGGCTACCGACTTCATCGACGGCTTTAGGAATAAGGCTGAANNATGGGATCTTTTTACCGTCTNCGCTATGCATGTGGCGATGGATGCTTTCCATGACGACAATGGCATCATCGACTAATATGCCGATGGAGAAAATAAGGGCAAACAAAGAAATTCGATTGAGGGTGAAACCCCATACCCAAGAAGCGAACAAGGTTAGGGCTAAGGTAATGAAAATGGCACTGCCGACGATGATGGCTTCACGCCAGCTCATGGTGGCCAGTACTAAGAGCACCACGGCGAAGGTAGCGAACAGTAATTTACTCATCAGTTTNTTGGCTTTGCTTTCGGCGGTAGCGCCGTAATTTCGGCTTTCGGTGATGAGTACAGAATCGGGTATTAAGCGNTTNTCAAGCTGGCTTAAACGCTCGCTAATAGCCTTGGTAATGTCCACGGCATTGGTGCCAGGTTGTTTGGCGATGNCAATGGTAACCGCAGGGCTGGCCTCAGGCTGACTTGGGGTTTTGATGAAGACATAATTATTGGCAATATCTGCTTGCTGAGAAATCGTCGCGATATCCGCTAAATACAATATCCCCTCATCCGAANGGCCAATGATTAAGCTTTCCACATCTTCTTTGCTGGCTAAGAAGTTGCCAGCTTGNAGCTTAATAATTTGATTATTTTGAATAATAGAACTTAACTGCCCACCACTATTAGCCGCTTGTAAGCGCTCACTAATATCAGCGAAGGTGATGTTGTGACCATTCATCTTATTGGCATCAAGTTCAATACTGAGTATCGAATTGTGCTGGCCTATCGTATAAATATCACGGGTACCGGCAATGGTTTTTAATTCGGTTTCTAGNCTATGAGCGATGCGTGTGAGCGCTTCATGGTCGAGTTGATTTGAGCCTTCTATTAGCGTCGTGTTTGCCAATATTTTGTTGGAGAGAGTCAGCGCCATAATCGGTACATCATCAATCCCCATGGGCTTAATGATCGGCTTAGGAATATTCAATCCCGCGGGGAACCAGTCNGCGTGTGATTCAACCTGATTATACAGATTCACGATCGCTTCTTGACGAGGAATACCCACTTCAAAGGCGATCGTTAATACCACCTGTCCTGGGCTGCTAATTGAAAAAAGTTGATCGATGCCGGCCAGCTCCGATAATACTTGCTGNGCGGGNATGGCGATTAACTGCTCAACTTCTTTTGCACTCGCCCCAGGGTAGGCAATAAAGACATTAGCGAAAGTGACATCGATTTGTGGCTCTTCTTCCTTTGGGGTNATCGCAATAGCAAAGAAACCCAGTAATAAGGCAACGATGGCCAATAACGGNGTNAGAGCAGAGTCTTGAAAGCTTGCAGCTAATCTTCCTGCTATCCCTAATGAGGCTTGTTGATCTTGTGGTTTCTTAGAGTGTGGCTGCGTCATACTATTGCTCCTTATGACGCGGTTGTTCACTATGAATCTGTTGAGCTGTGGCAAGGGCATCAATAGCCACTTCTTCGTCAGAACTTAGCCCGGCAATGATTTCAACCTGAGGGCTTGATTGCTGAGTGATTAATTTCTGGCCTAGGCGAACATAGCGCAGTTTGAAGCGGCCAGTGGTGGGATGTTTAATATATAGGCTAGCCACTTCACCTTGCTGGAGAATAGCGCTTTGTGGGATATAAATACCTTCACGCTCACCCACAGGTAATAACACTTCAACCCAAGATCCTGGTAGTAGGGCTTGCTCATTGTCATTCGTGGTTAGATCGATACGGGCGCGAACACTGCTATAACGACTATCGGCATAGGGAAATAAAGTATATTGCTGANTAGTCATTGTTTTGCCATGGGCTTGNATTTTAATCGGNTNGTCAGNACTGATATTGAGCTTGGTTAATAAATGCTGGGGAATATCGATAATGATACGTAACGGCTGAGGAGAAAATCCCGCCATAAGGGGCTGCCCTGGACTGACCAGCTCGCCGACTTGCACCAAACGCTGGCTAACAATACCGCTATAAGGCGCAAGTACACGCGTATAGGATAATTGCTCTTGGGCTTGTTTTACCTTGGCTACCGCTGCTAATACAGCGGCTTGGCGACTTTTGGCGCCGGCAATACTACTATCTAATTCCCCTTGAGATAAGGTCTTTTTGGCGAATAAAGAACGGTTACGTCTGAGTAGTATTTGGGCATCTTCATTTAATGCCTGTTCTTGGGCAAGATGCGCCTGAGCTTGACTGAGCTGAGCTTGTTGTTGGGTATTGTTAATGGTGACTAAAACTTGTCCGGCGCTGACTGAATCATTGACATCAACGGTAACGGTTTCAACAATGCCTGAGGTTTGTGCGGAAACCGTTCCTTGATTGATGGCNTCTAAGCGCCCATCGAGCTGTATATAACGCGGTTGCATTATTGTTTTNCTNATCAGGGTTGGCAGCGCTACTTCGGCGGCAAAAATNACAGCACTGTGAGCCANAAATAAGCTGACAAGGACTCGTGGTAGTGAATCTATTATAAGTTGAGGTACGAGTCGAGTTCGCTTTAATCGCTGCGGCATAGGGTTCTCTCAGTTNNTCTCNGNTTTCAGNCAGAGGTANATTACAATTACTATATTCCAATAAAGGAATATAGTAAAGCGCTACTCTGTACTCTTCAATTCACCGGCGGAGAAACTAAAACCCGGAACCAGGCTGTGCCAGATAATCCAATTCTTCGCGGCTGGAGTCTCTGTTAAGCAGCTTATTGCGATGAGGAAAGCGCGAGAAACGAGCAATAACCTGCTGATGCTGGTGGGCATAATCAGCAAAGCCTTNGGCTAGATCAGCAAAGCTANTAGGGGCATCTGCNGCCAGTTGTTCAAACTTCTCAATCGCTAGGTTCTGCATATTCAGTTGTTCACAATGCTCAAGGGGCAGATAGAAAAATACTCGNTGTAGAGGTGTCAGTTTCTTATCGTCTCCTTGGCAAATNCCCTGCAAGGCCCAATGCAGCGCTAGGCTGTCTTGAGTAAAAGCATGGGCACTCGTGCGATACATATTACGGCTGAACTGATCAAGCACAATAATAGCGGCAAGGCGTCCTTGTGGGGTTTCGAACCAAGAGCTGTAATGGCCGCTTAATAGCGCTTTGAGGGTCGGTTCAAAACGCTGCAGTATCTGTTGATCAATGGTTTCATTTTTACTCCACCACAGCTTACTTTGCTGCTGGGCGATTTCTTTGGCGCNGCGAGGTTGAACGGAATCTTCTCCAAACCAAAANTCTAAAACTTCTTTTGCTTCCATAGCGGCCTCTAATTAGAAATTAATTATTTTTCAGTAAAGTTGAATACACAATCCCANTCATCTGCAGGGGGAATCTGTTGGAACTCTTTAATGCGTTGGCGGTAAAGGTATACAATTTTTTTATAATCGTCATCTTCATATTGATCAATATTATCCAGCTTACTTAAAGCGTGTAACCACTGGCGTTGACAATAGTATTCAATGGCATCATTTAAAAGCGTTGCTTTTCGAATATCATCAAATTGACTTTTTTGTAGACGCTTCATCGGTTCTAAAATTCTGATAGGTTCTTTTTTACCTTTAACTCTCACTTTATCCAACATGCGATATAAAAACTCAGGCGCTTGTTGTTGGCAAGTTTCGCTAACAATAATACGTGCACCATAAACTTTNGTTAAGCCTTCAAGGCGAGAGCCTAGATTAACCGCGTCACCCATCACACTATATGCCATGCGATATTTTGATCCCATGTTNCCNACGCTCATAATGCCGGTATTAATACCAATGCCAATGGCAATTTCTGGATGGCCTTTTTTTTGTAAATGCTCACTTAATACTCTGATTTTTTTCTGCATACCAAGGGCGCTCAATACGGCTTTAGTGGCATGATCAGCTTGCTCAACTGGAGCCCCCCAAAAGGCCATTATGGCATCCCCCATATATTTATCNACGGTACCCATATTACGATAAATAGCCTCGGTCATTGGGGTGAGGATTTGATTCATCAACAGGGATAACTCTTGTGGNCTNATATTTTCTGAGATATTAGTAAAATTACGTACGTCAGCAAATAATACGGTGAGCTCTTTACTCTGGCCACTTAAGGTTATCANTTCTGGCTGCTTCGCCATTTCTTTCACCAGTTCTGGAGAGACATATTGGCCAAATAGACGAGTAATTGCGCGTTTATGACGAGACTCTATGAAAAACCCCCATGACATATGGAAAATAAAAAAGCTGATGATTAATAAAATNGGCGTTGCCAGAGGAAACATNAGGCCTTGCTGCCAGAGNCTAAAATTAATCAGCAGAGATATTGNAATAAGAAATATAGACAGNANCAGGGTTTTAATNGGGGATAANAAATGTGGCACAATTAATAAAAATAAACCGAGTNATAAATAACCTANGGATTGTACGGCAATTAAATAAGCCGGTTGTTGAGGGATGTTTTGATCGAGNATNCCGGCAATNATATTGGCATGAACTTCTACCCCNGGCATACTTTCATCGACGGGGGTTGAACGTAAATCGAGTAATCCAGGAGCAGAAGTNCCCAGNAAAATNATTTTATTTTTTAACTGNTCTATAGGNNTATTGTGTTTAAGAATATCNNCCACAGAAATATAAGGAAAACTTCCNTCAGCGCCACGAAAAGGAATCTGAACCGCTCCCCCTTGATCAGTATNTATCATTCTATGACCCAGTTGAATNCCNGTAATGGCTANGTAATCACCTTGNTGCACCATCTGAATATCAAGCTCGGGATCCCCNAATGCTTGCTGNGCNAGNGNGAGTGCCAAAGAAGGAAATAACTGNCCTTGATAGGATTGAAATAAAGGNACTCGGCGAAATTTACCATCGCGGTCAACGACAGGGTTNTCAAAAAANCCACTGCGTCCACTGGCGGTATCAAAGAGNTTNAGNTTNGCAGTATAACCNAGAGGTTTAGGCAGNCTTANGGCNTNNTCTGTNGCGNNATCAAGTTGACTGAGCGGTTGCGGNANNNAATTAAGTTTNGAGCTGTTCNGCNTGGTTGAAAAAAATACCNAAAGTAATTGGATATTGGCTAATAGNTCTGNGCAAATGCGGCATCTTGTAGNGCTTCAAANGCAAGGTCTTNTTTTATCTGCGNGGAGATATCACTGCGAGTTCTAAATTCTTGCTCNAGTNTTAACAAGNTAGTGCCGGCAGGTTCGGCGAAGACGAGNTCAAAGCCAAGTACTTTAATTTGGTAGTGCTGAAATAANGTNTCNACNAGNTCNGCGAGGTNATGTCGGTTCCAAGGCCATTGGCCGTATTCAGTTAAACTTTTTTCNTCGATATCAACAATCACAATACGTTCATCNANACCGCCTTTGAGTGTTGANGTCATNCGTAAATCGGCAGCATTACCTTCTAAACTGGTGAGTAGTGGAATATTAATTAGCCCAGTTCCCTGTAAAAAAAATAGCATAATNATTANGCTGCCACACAGCCACTTAAACAATTTTTTTAAACTNNGGGNTATATTCATAAATCAGTTATTAATAACCTCTGCGCGGGCGTTTATATCCCTGGATCGCNGANATAGGAGATTCGCGGCCAACGATGGCTTCAATTAANGCCAGCTCTTCATCGGTATGATTGAATACGGGCGCNGGAATGATCAGTTGACCTTGCTGAGGNTCCTTTAANATAAAGCGCGGGGCGTCATGATGGGTCGTCGTTACNATTTCACTCTGCTGTGGCTCAANAAGGGATTGAATGTNNGTNCTGCCATAACAAGTGCAGAGGTAACTTTTATCACTNTCCGATTCNGCATAGACCCCAGTACCCCGAATACCAATGGTCGCGGTNGATGTNCGTAAGCTATGCGTTTTTCCTGCTGCGCGTTTACCAAATACGGATANCAGTTTACCGGTGATTAAATGTAAGCCNGCTTCTAAAGCATTCTCTCCCTCTAATTGCATGTGNCTATTTTCACGNAATATATGAGCATCTTTACCGACGCGAAAAATAATAAAGCTATTACTNCCGGTNTTAATCANTGAATCCGCTTTAATCACAGTNGTGAGNGTCGCCTGNNTGCCATCGACTAAAACGCTCGCCTTGNAGTTCGAAAATAGATTCGTCAGTGGCCAGTTCTTTTGGAATATTGCCAAATATCTCTGCCATCGGGCTGATGAGACCAAAGCGCGCAATGGCAATTACCAGTCCAGAGCGATAGACCGTATTGAGGAAAAGGCGGCGATGTTTCAGGCTGATTGAGGGGTTAATCGATTTACTCATAACGGGTACGCTCGTATTGCTTATAAGGGATAGCGTGAAAGAGGCTTTTTTATACTTTAGACCCCTCGGGACTTTTTTACCTACCTGATATAGCTAATCGATCTTTAAAATCTGACGAGTCAATCACTGAGAATAAATTGAGGGTATACACTTATAAAAGACTGTTGATTAGAGGCGTCTTGTCGGTGCGTAATGATCTGAGTTATCAATATTATTTTTT
Organism: Oleispira sp.; assembly: GCA_016765295.1. Lineage (GTDB taxonomy): Bacteria > Pseudomonadota > Gammaproteobacteria > Pseudomonadales > Oceanobacteraceae > Oleispira. The sequence continues at coordinate 7,704 of JAESQF010000053.1, read as the reverse complement.
AGCCATGGCTTTATTGTTGAACTCTTCCTTATCTATAGCGGCGGTAACCTATAGTGGTGATGAGGGCGTGCAAGCCAATCTATTACAATCTAACTCAGTTTCTGCTTGCAGTGGCTGTCATAAACCGGCGGCGGATGGTGGTATTGCCCCAGACTTCACTTCCAGTTATTCAGCTTTCCTGACGTATGCCAGTACCTATTATGGGGGCAATAAAAATTCTGCCATTGCGGCTATGATCGATCGCACATCACGGTCGGTGGGTAGTGGTGGTTTTATGCCTGAAGGCGGAGGAAGCCAAATAAGCGCCGATGAAAAAACTTTATTAGCCGCTTGGCAAACCAACCTCGGGGTTGATGTCGATCTACCCACAACTACTACCTTATCGACCATCACGGATTCTTCTAAGGTATTTAAAACCAGCAAAAACTCTGCTTATTTTACCGTTTATGCCACGGTTGATGATAGTAGTGTCGATGCCACGAATTACCGCTTTCAATATGGTTTAACCGAAACTCCCAGCTTTAGTTCGAGTACGCAAACCATAGTGGGTAGTGGTGGTGGTCTTGGTAGTCAAATCAGTCAGCAACTTACCTCTCTGGATTGTGGAGAAACCTATCATTACCGAGTGAAAGCAAACAATACCCCTTATGGTGATCGTTTTGGTAGTTGGCAACAAGAAGATACAGTTGTCTGTAATACCGCCCCAGTGATTCAAAATACCCCGTTAAGCCCAGGTTCTGCGACCGAAGATATTCTGTATCAATTAGATGTTGATGCCATTGATGGTGAAGGCAATAGTATCAGTTATGGCTTAACCAACCCGGCAATAGGGATGACGATTGATAGCAGCAGTGGCCTCATTAGCTGGACTCCGTTAGAGGGTGTGAGCAGTTCTGGTGTAGTGACAGTAACTGCTCAAGATAATGGTGCCGATGGCGTTGTGGCAGGTAGCGCAAATTTTACGGTGGCAGTGACCAGTATTAATGATGCGCCAGCAATTACTTCTATTGCGATTACTTCGGCCATCGAAAGTACCCTATATAGCTATCAGGTGGTCGTCGTTGATCCAGATGATAGTGATAGCGAACTCACGTATTCCGTTTCCCCTAAAACGGGTGATATGGATATTACTAATAGTGGCTTATTAACTTGGACTCCTGTTAATGGCGTGATTAGCTCTGGAGAAATTACGGTCACTGTGGCTGATGGCGGCGGCAATGGCGCTCAGCCAGCAATTCAAAGATTTACCATCTTGGTAACCGATGTAAATACGGGTCCAATCATTACCAGTACCGCACCGACCAGCGCCAGTGAAGGTAATTTATATGAATATATATTAGGGGTAGTCGATAACGATGATGCTAATAATGGCACGGACTTAAGCTATACATTATTCAATCAACCTGACGGCATGTCGGTATCAAATGTGGGAGTTATTCATTGGCAACCGATAGAAGGTCAGGGAGATGCGGATGACATTGTGATTCGTGTGCAAGATGGTGGTGAAAATAGTGCGGCACATGCAGAGCAAACATTTTCGATCAGTGTGCAGAGCATTAATGATGCACCGCAGTTAAGTGATCCTGGCACACAGACGATAACCGAGCTTGTTAATTTCTCTCTCAACCTTGGCAGCTTCTATAGCGACCCCGATGATAATAACGATGGCACTCAACTCAGTTGGCAGTTACTGGCGGGGCCAACGGGTTTTTCATCCAGTGGCGATTTATTAAATACTGCTCTGCTAACGGATAGAGGTTTATTAACGTGGCAGAGTAGTGAAAATAGTGCCGGTAATTATAGCTTTCAAATAAATTTGGCCGATGGCGGTGAAGACAGTGCCGCTATTGCGCAAATTACTTTTCAGCTGACGGTATTATTACTCGATGGCGATAATGATGGGGTTGCGGATTATAACGATAACTGCAGTGACGAAATTAATAACGATCAGGCAGATTTTGATTTAGATGGCTTAGGCAATGTTTGTGATCTTGATGGTGATAACGATGGTATTCCAGATTCGGTTGAGCTTAGCAATGGACTAGATCCGTATAATTCAGCTGATGGGAATATTGATTCAGATAATGACGGCTTAACAAATCTGGCTGAATATCAGTTATGTGTGCTGGCCAATATCAGCAATTGCTTAACCTTATCGGCAGACTCAGTAGGCCCTGTTATTAGTACTAATGGTGATCAGCATATCGTAAGCCAAGGCTATCTAACACAAGTTGAATTAACGGCCCGGGCGATCGATAGTACCGACGGTGACGTCGCAGTGAGTGCTGATAACCTCGGCCCCTTTCGCCCTGGACTGCATACTATTATATGGTTTGCAGAGGATTCCTCCGCTAATCAAACCCGCGTAAATCAGCAAGTCATTGTCGTGCCGCAAATACGTTTTGCGGGCAGTCAGCTGGTGGCCGAGGTTGAGCAAGTCCATATTCCCATTTCGCTTTCGGGTAATGCCGCAATGTATCCTGTGGTTATTGATTATCAAGTTTCGGGTAATTTATCTCCTAGTGATCATGATCTTGTTTTAGATGAGCAGGGAATGGGGCAGGTTATTATTAACGCTGGCAGTGCAGCTGAGATTGTCTTTAATACCGCCAATAATTCTGCTATGCAAACCGCTGCTAGTCTTATTTTTACCTTAGTAAGCAGTAATGAACATGCTGACTTAGGAGAGGCTATTTTAACTTATCAAGTTGAGCGCATTTTAGGGAATATTACACCCAGTGCCAAAATAGTGATTGCACAAAACAATCAAACTCAGTCAGTGATTTACCAAGACCAAGGGGCATTGAACATTAGCGCTCTGGTAAGTGATAAAAATAATGATGTCTTAACGATAGATTGGTCTGGCTCAAGCGAAGCGCTATTCATAGCCCAGCCATTATTAAATGGTGATGGCATTGAGTTTACTTTTGATCCTTTAGTTTTACCCTTAGGGCAATATAGTGTTCAGCTAGTGGTTGCTGATGCTAGCAGCCAGAATATGCAGCAGATTGTATTTCTATTAAAAGAAAGTGCGCCGATATTGACCTCGCAGGATTCCGATGGTGATGGCATTAGTGATATTGATGAGGGCTTAATGGATTCAGATAATGATGGTATTCAAGATTATCTAGATTCAATTAATGATAGTCAGCTAATGCAAAAAAATACCGCAAGCGCTGGCAGTGAGCAATTATTACAAACAGCGCCAGGGCTACAGATAAAACTTGGACAGTTTGCCCTGTTAAACGAGCGTAATGGGGCAAAGATATTTTCGGTAGATCTTACTGAGCTAAATGCACAAGAGAATAAAGCGATTAATGGTGAAATATTTGATTTTGAAATACACGGTATTAGCGCAGTCAATAATCTCTCTCATATTGTTATACCTTTAGCTAATGGATTGCCGCTCAATGCTCAGTATTGGAAATTCAATAATGAAACATGGCTACCTTTTGATGAACGTGGCAATGACTATGTCGCCAGTGCTTTTAAAATCAATCAACATTGTCCCGCTTATGATAGTGATGAATACCAAGTAGGTTTGATGGCATTTTCTCAATGTTTATTACTGGTCATCGAGGACGGTGGCATTAATGATAGCGACGGAGTCGTTAATGGCATAGTACGGGATCCCGGAGCCATTTTGATGGATCGTTATTTACCGATAAATAATGAAAGTCTCACTTTAAAAAAACCCAATAAAAGTCCTTCTTCTGGATCGTCATCCTTGATGTTTATCTTGCTGTTATTATTACTGGCAGGGTTTAAAACCAGCCACGCCGAGAAAACGAGCTTTCACCCTCTGGTGAATTTCACCCTGATTGCTGATGATAATATTTCAGCGGCACAGGAAAAAGAAAATATTATTGAAGATCAAGCGGCGCGGCTCGATGCCCAGCTCACCATGAATTATGCAATAAGTTTTAATAAAAGCTTATCGGTTACTGCTAAAACAGCCTATGAACACTATAAACACACTGACAAACTTAGCCGCAATGAGCTTGCTTTAAGAGCGACATATCGTTGGCAAAATAGCTTTGGCTATAACTCTCCTTGGTATCAAATATTTAGTGATATTAGTTATTGGGATGTGGGTGCCGATCAGCGTGATAGTCAAATTTTAACCGTACAAGCGATGACGAGTGCTCGCATATCAACAAAGATCAGCGCTATGATTGGTATTGAATATAAGTACCGGGATGCGGATCATCCAGTATTTGATCTTAGGCAAAATCGGTTTTTTATTAATATTGATTACAGCGTATTCGATAGTTTGTTTTTGTATGGGAGTTACAGCCTTATACAGGGTGATACGGTATCAACGGTTCAGGGGCAATATTGTAATGGTTTAGTATCAACGGATGTTTATCCGTTATTAACCGTGGCTAAAGACATAGTATGGGATCAAGCATTCAGTGAAGCTTATTGTGGCACCTGGATAAGTTATCGATTAGAAGCGCTGACTCAAACTGCGGATATCGGGATGAACTTTGGCTTTGATCATAGCAGTGCTTTGGATCTATCGTGGCGATTCATCGAAGTAGATGCTGACGGTGGAAATCACTACAGCCGTCAGCAAATACAGTTTAGCCTGTTGAAGGCATTTTAATTTTATGACCATGATAAAAAGTGGGTATAAAAGCTTATCAAACTTACTGCTGATTCTTATACTTCTCGTTATTATCGGCTGCAGTGAACGAGAAAACGTATCAGAAACCACATTTTTAATCGATGAAGCTAGTGCCAATAGCTTTTTGAGTTACTTAAACCCTCAGCAGCAATTTTCGTATGACAAATATCAATTACTGGTATTGCCGATACAAGACTCTTCAGCTCGTATCGATCTAAGTTATCAAGTAGAGCTCTATTACCCCGCAGTTATTTCAGTTAACCAGCAGGTATTGGCAGCGGAGTATCAAGAAGTTTATCCATCGCAGTGGAGTGACACCCCGAGTTTAGATTGGCAGAACCATAATGAAATCTTAAGGGATTTAGATTTTGAAAAGGGTCGAGAGGTCGATGTTAAAATTGATTGCCCAGAGGTTTGCCAGCTATATATTATAAAATCAGGCTATTTATATCAAACAGCCGTATCTTCAACATCTACAGCTGGTAGTCATGAAGTAAGTTTGAATTTGAATTCGAAATTAACCAGTTCATTAAAATATGCTCAGGCCTATTATGCTGCAGTAGATGAAAATAATGAACGTACTACGTTAAGCGCGTGGAAAACTAAAAATGGTTTTGACCAAGGGTTCGATGTCCATGTTATTTTTAGAGACACGAAGGACTTAGGCTATGGTCGTGATATGTATGGGCGTAAAAATGCGGATGGCAGTTTAGCAATTTACGTCAATAATTTTGTTGTTAAACAGGGTGAGTCTAATCCAGCGAATTATGGGCCATTAAATTTATTAGCGGCAACCGATCAAAATTTTGATTATCACCTCGGCTCGAATGCAATTGAATTCAGCTTGCAGAATGAAGCTGATCCTCAATCAGATAAGATTTTGAAGTTTTTTACTTTTGCCGCGCAGGACAGCAACCAAGAGCAAGTTAGAATTACTTCGGCAGATCTAGATGGTCGTGGTATTAAGCATATGCCATCGATGTGCTTTAGTTGTCACGGTGGCACTGCATTACCTATTTCTTCTACTGGTGAGTTCAATCCATTGAGTTTGGCATCAGCAAAGCTAAATCAATTAGACGTTAATTCATTTGAATTTTTAGACAGTGGAGTATTTAGTCAGGGTAACCAGGAAGCAGGGATTAAGTTAATTAATCAGTGGATACGCGACAGTTATCAACAGTTAGATAATAACGATCCGTTGAGAAAAGGTTATTGGTCGTCATTATTTGCCCAACAATTAGCCAATCAGCGCTATGGTGATGCCGATTTTATGAGTAATAGCTATCAAACTGAACAAGTTCCTAATGGCTGGACACAAAATATATCGCGTCCAGAAGGGGTTGAAAATTTATATTTGCAAGTCATTGAACCTCACTGCATCAGTTGTCACGGATTACAAGGGTATAAAGCCGGTGATGATTCTATCGTTGATCCGGTGATGATTAACGGTGAAGACGTGATACTCGGTAATGCGATTAATTTTTCCAGTTATGAAAAGTTTATCAGTTACTCTGAATTAATTATTGATTACGTATATCGCCGTGGGGTAATGCCACTTTCTTTGCGCAATAGCGAACGTTTTTGGCAGCCCCCATATTCGGCCCCCGCATTGTTAGCTAGCTACTTACCTAACTTTGATGTGCTAAACGAGTTGGCTGAAATTCAGCCTCCTGGCTTACCGGTTGCTCGAATTGAGGCTAAGCGGATTAGTGCTTCACCGCTTATTTTGCACGGTGGCGCGAGCTATTTTAGTCAGGCATATCAATGGCAGGTTATATCGGGCCCTGCCGAGCACCAAGCAACGATCAGTGGTGAGCAAGTTAAGCAGGCCCAATTGACGAGTGATCTTGATGGCGATTATGTTATTCGATTAACGGTTTCCAATGATAAGGGCAGTCATAGTACGGAGCAGGTAATCAGGCTCGACAGCCAAAATAAAGCAGCGGCAGAATTAAATTTTATTAGCGATATAAAACCGTTATTACAGTCTCAGTTGTTTAATTTACGTACCTGTCAGAGTTGTCATGACCCTGACGTAGGCATTGATGGGATCCCAATTCATTATGACGATACCAATACTGAATTGTATTGGGATGTTCGAGCAAGAATTAACTTTAGCGCACCGATGGACTCCTTATTTTTGCAGAAGCCTACGCGCCTACAACATGGTGGGGGCGTGCGTATTGAGCTGGATACCGAGCTTGGTCTGCAAAGTTACAGTACTCTACTGTCTTGGATACTCAATGGGGCGCCCTGCGGGGATGATGAGGTGCTTTGCCAGTTCGGCTTAAGCAATAATTAAGCCATGGCTAGCTAACAAAGTCGCCATACTGTTGGTATACTGCGGCCAAATAGATGAGAGCCTACTATGAAAAAATTCTTAAACCTTCGTTATCTAACTTTTTTTATCATGCTCGTATTAACCAGTATTTTCACTTATCAGGCAATTTTATTGGATCAAGCCTATATATATGATGAAAATGAGTTGATGGAGCATGTGCAATTACTGATATTAGTGCTGGTAGGTATCGTCTTCTTTCTTCAGGCAGGAGAGAGCAAGTGGTCTATGGTTCAGTCTTCAGCTGCAAGTTTAAGCTTTTTAGCCTATCTTGGGCTAGCGCTTAGCTTTAGTTTTATCATCCGAGAAATGCACGTTACCCACAGTGAGATTGACTGGCTGATTTTTATTGTTGATGGCCAAGGCTATAAAATCATTATGGTACTTCTTTGGGTGCCATTATTGTATAAAACTTTTCAGTATAAAGATGAATATATTGAGATTGTTAAAAAGGCCATTTTATCTCCGACAGCATTATTTTTAATGGCCGCTGTTGCCTGCTTAGGAGGCGGGGCATTGTTCGATAAAGAGATTATTGTGGTTGAATATTTCCGCTTTTATGAGGAAGTATTAGAAATGAATGGTTATGGTTTTATGCTAATGGCTGCGCTATCGCTGCATAAAGATATGGTCGTTGCGGTTTCTAATGAAAGAAGCGATGCCGCATAATCGGCATCGCTCGCAGAGTATATTGTTAGTGATAGTTTGCTGTTAAGCCGTGAGTGCTAAATTTTGT
>JAESQF010000128.1 GCA_016765295.1 Oleispira sp. | reverse complement strand
TCTTTGCTAGATTCGGCCACGGTATTCCAAACAGCCAATGGTAATGAGCGCATCTACATGATGCCTTTTAAATCAGACTCGGTGATGTGGCAGCTTAGTTTCCCTATGTCAGAGGATGCTGCTAAGACATTGAGTGCTAAAGGCGCTCAAGCTCTCAAAGAAGAAGCGCTTAGGCGATGTCAGTGGCATGACCCTATTCCTCAGATTTTAGCCGCTACCCAAGCCGCTCAAGTTTCTGGTTATCCTGTATATGATCGAGAATTGTTGGAGGCAGAGTTATTGCAAAAGGGCGCGCAAGTGACTCTGATCGGCGATGCAGCTCATCCCATGAGTCCTTTTAAGGGGCAAGGTGCGAATCAAGCATTGCTAGATGCTTTGGCGCTGGCTAGGGGCATCAGTAGAGGATGTAGACCTTTATCGCAATGGCGGGAAGTTGGTATAAGGGAAAGCGTGTTGGATGAATTTGAAGCAGAAATGTTAGAGCGCAGTGCGACCAAGGTTAAGGATTCAGCCGAGGCCGCAGAGTTTCTGCATTCTGATGTTGTGCTGCATGAGGGTGACGAACCGAGAGGGCGGGTTTTGCAGCGAACATCGAAAAATACTCAAGGGTAAAATCGCGAGTAATTATCTTTTTTGCATAAACTTTTTTAAATTCCCCATCGCCATTTTTGAGACTTTATTACGTAATAATGGCGTCCAGCCTAATAATAAGCCAGGTGCTCCTAGCGCTTGGCGGCTCCAGCTCCAAAAGCTGAAGCGATCGATGTGTTTTATGATCTTGCCATCACGAAATTCAAATTCAGCATCAATGATATTGTGCACAAAGCGGCCTGTTTGGCTGAAGCTGTATTTAGGTTCCCAGTGTGCGCTGATTTCACCGTCTTTCTCTGTCACAGAAAATTCCATTGTCATGTCTTTGCCTCGTTCACATAACATGTGCCACATGCCGCCAATATCTTTGCCGGTAAGCTCGAATGCTTCATCACGAAAGTAGGCTTCTGGGTGATAGCACTGGGCCATGGTTTGGTGGTCTTTTTGTTGGAAGGCGCTGTAGAAGGATTTAATCAGTTCTTTATTTTGTGAAGCTTGATTCATGAGGCTGACCTTGGATGCAGTGAGTCTGAATTATTGTATCTTGCTGATGATTATAGCTATCACTGACGTTGTCCGCGAGTGGCAGATATGACAATATGCATACGTATATCGGACACTCTATGAAGTGAAATTGCTGAGGGCAGGGTTATGAAGTGTATTTTATTGCTATTAGATAATAGCCCGGTGACCTCGGTGACTGGGCCTATGGAGATATTTTCGTTAGCGAATAGTTTGGTACCGCGTGAACAAAGAATGAGTGTGCAGCTGGTGAGTCCTNCGGGGGAGGCNGTGTCGTGCTTAGGNGGTTTNAAGCTCTCGGTGCATNGTGATCTTNNGCANCANCAANCTGCNGATNTGATTNTTATTGGGGCTATCGGGCATCCCNGTTTAAGGCCNNCTGAATTCGACGTGGAAGTANTNCATTGGTTAAGACGGATGCATGCTCAGGGAAGCAAGATTGCTAGCATTTGTACCGGNGCTTTTGTTTTGGCTGCTAGTGGCTTGCTTGATAATTTGCCTGCGACCACNCATTGGCAATGCGCCNCTCTATTTCAACAACGATTTCCTAAGGTGCAGCTTCGCCCTGAAGCGATGATTACCCAGCAGGACCGGTTGTATTGCTCAGGCGGNGCCAGCGCTTATCAGGATATGAGNATTCATNTNGTACAGGAGNTNTTNGGTGCTGATGTCGCGCNGCANTGTGCTAAAGCCCTTTTGTTTGATGCTGATAGGCAAGGTCANNCTCAGTACGCCAGTTTTCAGCCCCAGCGTCAGCATACTGATGAGNTGATNCTGGGTATACAAGATTGGCTGGATGNTCATTTTANTGAAANTTTTTCNATGGTTGATCTAGCTGNNAAAGTACATTTAAGTGAGCGGCANTTTAANCGNCGNTTTAAGCAGGCGACTGAAGAGTCGCCATTGGCTTATGTTCAGGCGNTAAGAATAGAATCNGCAAAGCAAGTNCTGGTATCGTCGAGTAAATCCATATCTGAGATAAGTCGGAATTCGGGATATGANGATNTGCGTTTTTTTCGCCAATTATTTAAGCGTTTAACGTCGNTATCACCNANGGACTACCGNCAGAAATTTGCATTGCGGGGTTAGTCTAGTATTCTGCNTTTATTTTNTGAGTTGTNTATTTCTATGCTTATGTCTAGATTNTTAATTGTTATTTTATTAGTNCTGTGTAGCCCTGTCTTTGCTGCGGTTGATTTTTCTGCAATAAAAAAGTCAGCGTTAATTTCTGCGGCGTCTTATGCNGATNNTAAACTCATAGAAGAGCGTTTAAGCCGNNTTGAATTATCNTTGGTTCATCACANCGTATTNCCTGACTCTGCATTAAGCTATTTTTTAGCNCGNNCANCTTCGGGTNTNCAGTATNTATCTTTTNGNGGNACNTCNAATTTAGANAATGCNCTGGTGGATTTGNATTTGTCGCTGNNNTTAGANGCANGTCTTAANATTCAATTGCATCAGGGTTTTGCTATTGCGGCNAAGGCNGCTTANGAGGATGTAAAATCTAAGNTGGATAAANNTCANCCGATAATAACCACAGGGCATAGTTTGGGTGGGGCGNTAGCGGTGATTATGGCGATGCACTTACANCGAGATGGCTATCAGNTAGATCAGGTAATTACATTTGGTCAGCCGAAAGTCACTAATGTTNNNGGNGCNGATGTGTTTGCNANNTTACCNNTAATACGTGTNGTNACNCCAAAAGATATTGTGCCTTTAGTGCCGCCANTGAGCCCTTTGCAATTACAAAATATTGATATTTATTGGCATATTGGCAAAGAAATAATTCTGTTGGCTGAGAATGAGTATGCCATAACGGAAGGCTTTAAAAGCATGATGCGAGCGACTAAATTTGTATCCAGTGTGCCGGATGAATCCAATGTTCATGCNCACCAGATGTCCACGTATTTAACCTTGNTCGATCAAAAGCGTGAGGGTGCGCAGCAAGTGCCTTATAAAATGNANATTANTCTATTNGGTTTTAGCTTGGAATAANCGCTGCTNNAACNGCTCTAAAATTTCTCCANAACCATGAGGAANGCGGGNCTNTATTGGTCTAGTTTTTTCTGTCCNACNCCTGAGATNCTGCCAAATTCATGTTGATTCTTTGGTTTCAATTGCAGCATNGATTTTAGTGTNGCGTCATGGAATATCATAAAGGGCGCGATGCCTTGTGCTCTTGCTAGCTGCGTTCGGCANTCNCGNAATGCTTGCCANAGTTCTTGCTCTTGCTCAGGAATTTCAAAATCTTTATTNGAGTTGGTTTTATTAGTAGAGTATCTATTATTGCCTTTGCCAATAGATTCAAAATTGTCTAAGCGTAAGGTTAATGTTTCTTTGCCCTGTAATAAATTTCGGCTAGTTTCATTTAGCGATAACTGNCCGTAATCATAATTGACGTTAAGGTAGCCATGGGCAACCAGTTGCCGAAAAACTGAGCGCCATTGGCCATCACTTAAGTCTGAGCCTATGCCAAATGTTGATGTGGCCTGATGGTTGAACTGTTTTATTTTCTCGNTNCTTTTACCGCGTAATACATTAATNAAATGCACNGTGCCGAAGCGTTGGTCGGTGCGGAATACGCAGCTTAATGCTTTGCGTGCGGCTTCNGTNGCATCCCAGGTTTGCACCGGTGTTATGCANTTATCACAGTTGCCGCAGTGCTGAGGTTCTTGGTTATGCTCGCTTGGATAATGATTNCTGAGTTGATCGCCAAAATANTTGATCAGCATTTTACGTCGACAATCAGTAAGTTCAGCTAAGCCCAGCATNGCNTTNANTTTTTGTTGCTCNATGCGTTTGAANTGNTCATCACCTTCGCTCTTTGCCATCATCTGTTTTAATTTNATGACGTCTTNAAGNCCGTATACCATCCAAGCGGTTGCNGGCTGACCATCCCGACCTGCNCGNCCGGTTTCTTGATAATAAGCTTCAATGCTTTTNGGNAAATCTAANTGAGCAACGAAGCGCACATCGGGCTTATCGATNCCCATGCCAAAAGCGATGGTCGCGACCATGACGATGGCATCTTCGCGTAAGAATCGTTGTTGATTTACTTGGCGTACTGTTTTATCTAAACCGGCGTGATAAGGCAGGGCGTTAATGCCTTGTTCTGTTAACCACTGTGCGGTGCTATCAACTTTTTTTCGNGNNAGACAATAAACAATACCCGCTTGGTTTTGGTGTTCTGATTGTAAAAANTNCANNAGTTGAGCTTTCGGGTTATTTTTTTGCGTTATGCGGTATTGAATNTTGGGGCGATCAAATCCGGAAACAAATACTTTGGCATTTTGNAGCCCTAAGCGAAAGATNATTTCTTCGCGAGTTTTAACATCAGCGGTGGCGGTTAACGCGACTCGAGGAATTGCAGGNAAATGTTGNTGCAATAGACTGAGTTGTAAGTAGTCACTGCGAAAGTCGTGACCCCATTGTGCAACGCAGTGAGCTTCATCGATGGCGAATAAAGAGAGTTGGCATTGNCTGAGCCAGTCAAGAGTGCGTTGCAGAGTTAATCGTTCTGGCGCGAGGTAGATAATATCCAATTCGCCAGTAAGGGCGAGCTGTTCGGTGCGGGCATTGTGCTCACTGGGCATGGATGAGTTCATGCAAGCCGCACGAATCCCTGCTTGGGTAAGCGCATCAACCTGATCTTGCATTAGAGCAATAAGCGGCGAGATAACAATGCCGATGCCGTTACGTACTAGGGCCGGAATTTGATAGCACAGGGATTTACCACCACCGGTCGGCATTAAAACAAAAGCGTCTTCACCATTAAGCAGGGTTTGGATAATTTGATCTTGGGGAGGGCGAAACTCTTGATAGCCAAAAGTACGATTNAATACCTGATAAGCTTGATTCATCATGGTTGTTAGTGGCCTTTGGCGCTTCTCTTTATTGNCTGAGTATAATGGAANTGTCTATCAGNATCTATCTATAAGCACTATCTATAAGCACTATCTATAAGNAATTATTTAAAAACAGTTATACAGNAATTTAGACTTTCTTGGTTTTTGAAATGAAATCGTAGAATACTTCTATTGGTAAAGGCTTAGAGAAATAATAGCCTTGGCAGTAGTCACACTTCATATCTTTTAAGCGTTCAAATTGCTCTTGTGTTTCTATGCCCTCGGCAATGACTTTCATTTTTAGGGTNTGCGCCATAACAATTATAGCTTCACACATAGCTTGGTTGTTGACGTTGCTTTCTAAAGAGTCGATAAAGCTTTTGTCAATTTTNAAAAAATCAAAGTCGACCTTGTTTAAGTAGGATAGAGAAGAATAACCGGTGCCGAAATCGTCGATTGAGAAGTGAAATCCTGAGTCCTTCAATGTTTCAATTTTATTCATAGTATCAAGGGACTGATTTAGAAAAATACCTTCTGTTATCTCGATGCATATNGTNTNGCTGTCTAAACCTGCAGCCNTCATTCTNTTCGGCCAGTTAATTTCGGTGGCAAATCCTGTTGANAGAAACTGAATAGGTGACTTATTTAAGCTGATTTGAAAATCAACTATTCCTAGTGCGTGAATATGATGAATTACTTTAATGCATTGCTCAAATACAAATTCCCCTAATTCATTAATCAGCTTGGTATCTTCTGCAATNGGAATGAATTCGATAGGAGGGATAAAACCTAATTCTGGATGCTGCCAGCGTAGTAAGGCCTCTGCTTTAATTATTGCACCACTATGNGTGTCTATAATAGGTTGAAGGTAAATCTCAAGTTGTTGGTTTTTTATAGCGCTGCGNAATTCTTTTTCTAATTTTCGATTATATTGCGCTAGGGTTTGGAGTTCAGGAGTAAAGAAGTAATAATTATTTTTTCCTTGGTTTTTGGCTTGNTACATAGCCTGGTCGGCATATTGAATGAGTTCGTCAATACTTTGTGCATCTCTAGGATAGGTACTTATGCCTATGCTTGCGGATATGTGTTCTGCTTCNCCCTTAATTAGATAAGGCGCACTTAGCGCATTTAGCAGTTTCTCAGCTAATGGTTCAATAGTATTTGGTCGGTTGTGGTCTGTATCTGTCATCAGTATTACGAATTCATCACCGCCAAATCGACAGAGNAAGTCTGTTTGGCGTATGCATTGTTCAATTCGTGATGCGACTTCTATAAGAAGTGCATCACCATGGCGATGACCTAGGCTATCGTTGATTATTTTGAAATCATCTATATCAATAAATAGTAGCGCAAACTGTTTTTCTTGTTTNAGGGCAAGATTAAGGTGTTCTTGGCTATGCTCATAAAAATGCTTGCGGTTTGGTAGTCGGGTTAGGTTGTCATAATTAGCTTGGCGCCATAGTTTTTGGTTGTAGGTTTTTTGTTCCGAAATGTCGTTGTTTATTGATGCCCAGACTTTGCCGTAAGAAGGGTGATACAGCTCCAAGACGGAAACTTCACACCAAAACTTACGGCCATCTTTTCGTTTATTCTGAATTTCACCGCGCCATGCGCCACGCTTATCAAGTTCACTCTTTATGTAAAGTGCAGTTTGTTCTGACTCTTGTTTATTTCCCGCGTTTAAAATTGAAACGGGTTGTTGTAATAATTCAGTCTTTTGATAGCCGAACATGTGTTCAAAACGATCATTTGTATAAATAATTTTTCCCGTATCGGCATTAACGATATTTATGCCTTCGTTTAATGANGCGAGTATCTGACTAAGAAAAATAAGTTCTTGTTGCGCTAAATTTAATTTTGTTAGATCCCAGATGGATACGGGGAGGTGCTTGGATTCTTCAATGCTTTTGGGAATAGGCATGCTAATGACGGTATGTATTTCTTTACCATTNGCATCAATAAGCGTAGCGGGACTCTCAAAAGTATCTTTTCCGTTCCAGATGGCAATTAATTCTTGCTTGAATATGGCCGCTGCCCCAGGGCCGAAGGTTTGCTCTATGTTCTCTATCTCCCCATCTTCGGGGTAGCTTAGCATACGCCTCATTGCGGGGTTTGTTTGGGTAACGATGACTTTTTTAGCAAAATCCAGCACTTTATCTGGGCTGTTATTCAGATACTGTTCGAAATCGTCGATATTCTCTTTTTTTAGCTTAAGAAGCTCTTTGAATAGTACTGAGAAGTCTTCTAGGCAGATAGCCGTCGCACTGGTGTTGAAAAAGTTGAGGTAGCTTATATGATCGCTAGGAGTCATTTTTACATCGCTGCTAGTATTTCTTAATTCAAGTGTAGTCAGCTTTGCAAGTTTTAGGGATATTTTTGGTTAGTCTGCGCCAAATAAGCATTCTTCATGGGTATCCAGCCACAAAGGGTATTTTGCCATGGCTTTTGAGTATANGCGGCTTTGCATGTGGCCCTCTAACCATGCACGAAGGTTCGGATAGGGTGCTTGTACAAACCAAGACCGATTGACTCTGGAGAATTGGCGTACAAAGGGCAGAAGAGCGTAGTCGATTAGGCCGGGTTTTTGACCGATGAAATATCCGTCTNTGGCGAGTCTTTGNTCTAGCTCGTTGATGAAAACTTCACACTTTTGGCGTTCTTCAATGACATTATCAAGGCGAAAGCGTTTGGCTTTTTTATACAGCTCTAATTGCGGTTTAAATTCCTTATCGTTGCGTTTAATTAAGTCGAGAGCTGTGGTTAAGTCGCTGGGGCTGTCTTTGTGTAATAAATCTTCAGGATCATTTTNCTGCAATGCCCAGAGCATAATGTCTAAGCTTTCATCGATGATGGTCGGCTCTTGTTCGGATTCATTACTAGGTAATACTAATACNGGGATAGTGCCTTTAGGAGATACCGCCAGCATTTCTTCGGGTTTGTTGGTTGTCACAACGGCGCGCAGCATAACGTGCTGCTGGGCCATTAATAGGCCCAGTCGTGCGCGCATGGCATAAGGGCAATGCTGCAGAGAGTATAGAATCGGCAGCATTACGAGCTAAAGCCCTTGGCGATATTGAGCATTGGTCGAAACCGTGATCATATCGTTTAGTTGAGTCGAGGCTTCTTCGTTGCCTTGTAAAATATTTTCGAAGTGTTCGATNAGTTGGGCTTTATTCTGCTCAGCTTCTGGCCCNGCACCAATATTGGTTAGATCGATAAAGAACTCGTCGAANAAATCAGGCAAATCTTTAATAATATCCAAGTTTAAAAACTGCTCGTCGTTATAAATACTTGGGTAGCCACCTTTTTGCTTATCAATATTGAAAGAAATGCCTTTCACATTGGTCACTGTGGTCGCNTTGTCACACTTCANCATNCAGCCATCTTCAATACTNGGTTTTTTACAACCNACTGTTTGTTGGAAGAAGCACTGGCGACTCGTCATCATCAAGATAGGGTGATAGATGCTGTAATACAATTTGAAATTATCAGGGCGGGCAATGTTTCTTAATTGCAGGCGATTAATTTCGTTGGAGATGAATGCCCCNGCACAATTNAGTTCTTCTTTTAAGGTCAGTAANGCATAAGAGTTGGTGGTATTTAAGAAAGGCCCTGCGACCCATTCAATATNCATCTCAAAAGCTTTGTAAGCGATGCCNGTATTNTTGGTGACNATGCGCTTAGGCTTTACTTGNTCGAGAATTTTAACCGCTTCTAAATAATCTTTACCAATTAATACCGCNGGGAACCAAGGGATTANTCNTGGGTTNGCGTTTAATAANTCGATNTATTTGGTGCAGTTCTTTTTAAAGCTTTCGGGTAATTTAAAGTACACGTCGGCATCGGTTAAATCGCACAGGTANAAATCTTTTATATCAGCGATCAAAATCGACATGGTCGGTTTTTTAGGCGCTCGATTCTCTTTACTCAATGCNGGNACTTCGACATTCGGTATTACTGCAATTGAATTGTTTAATAAAAAGGCTAGCTGAGCTTTAAGTGTGGTTAATTCTCTAAANGGAATGCTTAANCCCGTCTCATAGTTTTCGAAATTATATCCNGTNANGTTGAACTCGGAATTNTCAAAACTTTTAAAACGNTTTATTAANTTCTTTTCGTCCAGNTCAGACTTNCCCGTTGTTGCTAATAAAGATTCTGATTGTAGGGTGATGACTTTGGNATCTTCATCTTTTTTGCTTGCNTCATCACCTTCAAGNTCATCNCCTATNGTNACAGTGATCGTNAGNGGCGTATTNATTGACCCTGNAAATTCAAACTTAAGNGGCANNTTNGCGGTGCTTANNTGTTGNATTTTATCTCTTANCTCAGCGCCCAATTGATTTTTATCAATGTAGNGTNCNTCTTTCGCTTCTTGTATCTGCACAACAGAAATAGCGNTGCTNCTNTTGNTTGCTAAGCTATTGTTAACTAATTTGTCGACGGCATGCTTAACGCTGTGATCGCGAGGGTTNTCGATAAACATGTCTTTGGTCANGTTGCCTTGCAAAAACGAGTTGGTGAANTCGCGATTAAAGACTTTGTGCAAGTTAGAATCGTCAGCTAGTAGNTNGCCNGTCTCGACAAAACCATCAATGCCTTTGCGCCAAGTATCAACGACNGTATAAACGTAATGNGCGCCTTTGATGCGGCCTTCAATCTTGAGTGAATCAACACCGGCTTCAACCAATTCAGGCAGGTCAAAGTAGGCGGAGTTGTCTTTTAAATTGAGTGGGTATTTATTGCCAGTNGCAGTTACTTCGTATTCATCACGGCAGGCTTGGCTACAACGGCCACGGTTGCCTGAATTACCGACACTTACGGAACTGGAATAACATTGGCCAGAGAAAGCAATGCAGAGTGCGCCATGCACAAACACTTCNGTGAGAACGCCGACGTCGTGCGACAACTTAGTTAATGATTTAATTTCACCCAGGTTCAGTTCACGGGATAAGTTAAGTCGAGAGGCNCCGATTTTATTTAAAAAATGTATTTGCCCTTCATTATGTGTGGTTAATTGCGTTGACGCATGAATATCTAACGTTGGGAAAAACTTTTTCACCAGGTTAAACATGCCCAAGTCTTGTACGATAATGCCGTCAATGCCGCTATTAACCAGCTTATTTAACAGTTTGATCATGGTAGGCAGTTCTTGCTCAAGAATTACCACGTTTAAGGTTAAGAAAACCTCACAATCGTATTTATGAGCTAAGCGTAAAATGCCAGTTAAGTCATCATAGGAAAGATTGGCAGCTCTGTTGCGGGCATTGAACGTATCGAGGCCGCAATAAACTGCGTTGGCACCGGCAACAATCGCCGCTTTAATGGCTTCAACATCACCGCCCGGTGCTAATAATTCAATCTTTCTGCTCATTTGATCTACTGCTTTTGTGACTTGTAAATTTGAGCAGCGATTTTAGCGGTATCTTGATCCGATTGCTATAAATTCAAGTGCTAAGGAGNTCCTTAGTAACGGCTTAGGAACTTAAGGGATTGAGGCATTGTCATAGAGTCTATACACACTATTAATAAGGGTATTCCNNAGAGGAATGCCGGTTAGTCACAAAAGTCGTGAGCTATTAATAGTTTGGCTCAATAAAATAGTATTACTTGAACAGGAAGATGATTATGAGAACATTTGTTGCGGAAGATGTGTACGGAAGAGTGATTGAAATTTGTGCTTATACCGAAACTGTTGCTAGGCAGCGAGCGGAAAAAGCAATGGGCCATGGTAAGGTTGTGCGTTTTTGTGAAGCCGTTGTACGTTAAAAATCGATAACATGGCTTNGTTAACAGCCAGTAATAAATNGATTTAAGTTACCTTGCTGCGCTTTTATNCGTNGGTTCTTTTNGCACTCCCAAGNGGTGCTNGGNAATTGANGATTCCAAGCGCGGAATAGCTTTCTATCTTGTTTCGATAAAGTGAGGGAGTATTGATCAGCCATATAAAAGTAGGTGCGGGCGATTTGTCCTTTGCTCTGCTGCGGTGGTTGAACTTTACGGCCTTTAAAATCGATGACAATGTCGCACTGNCCNTATTTTGTGGCAGTGCCGTTCCAGTNACTAAAGCGNTAATTCGATCGNTCNCCGTTNACTTCACCAATACTNGGCACTAGGTTGTGCATATCACCTTCCATTTTGGCAAAGTGNTTNTTCTTTTTNCAGGCTCTACGCCCACCATTCTGCCANCATTTCATTTGATGNCCAAAATTCCANGCGGGTACAACATGTTCCCATTCAATTCGAGATGCGCGTTTTAATTGCTTNCGTACTTGATAGCCACAGCTCGGCAAATCGGGTATGAGTTTTTTTCCACGTTTAAAATAATCACAACCGCAATAAAAAGTTTGCTGATGATCTTGGTAGATATTAGCCAGCAGTCTTTTGGCTTTGGAGAACTTGATGATATTTTCGGAAAAACTTGAAAATGATAAAGCAAGTAACGTAATAAGAGAAAAAGCGCGAAACATTAAAAACCCATAACTAATACTACGGCCAGTGCTGTGGTTAGTACTGCTGCTAGTATTAAAGTGCTAAAAAAGCGGATATTAGCANTTAGTCAGCCGATAGGGTTAGAANGTTTTTATGATTAATGTATTANGTATTAGAAAGGCTGGTTAACTAAGACTCGAAATTGCGATTCCTCTTCGCTGACTGAATAGTCCATGCGTAATACAACACCTTCAACCGAAAGGCGCAGGCTAGAACCAATNCTGTAGTTAAAATTTTCATGTAACTCAGCTAGGTTATAACGATCGTTGACGTTGCCTGCATCAATAAAGAAAACCCATTGCCACCATGGGATATTATAGGTTTTAAATACGGGCAACTCTTTCAGTGGCTGCCAGGCGGGAATGATTCGATATTCGGCGCTATAGGCAACGGCTGAACGATCATAGAAACGGCCATTATAGTAGCCACGTAGTCTGTCCCAGCCACCGAGGGTGACCCCCGCATATTCAGGTGGTCGATTCATCACGGTTTCACCATTAATTACGGTACTGTCATTCCAAGTGGGGGTATCTGCCGTCCATGCGCTTAAACCAAAAGCTTGTTGTTGTGCCCAATCTGTTGCGCCTATATTAAAAAATAGCGCACTAGCCAGCTCGATTGTATGCCAGCTGGGTCTGTCATCGTCACCGAAATCATAATTGTTTTTAAAGTTAATGGTGCCGCCATCACTAGGAATATGAGTTGAGTTTCGATTGTCATATTCCATGTCTATAGTATAGACAATGACTTCATTTGTTGTTTGCAGTGCATTGTATTCGCCTAAATCTCGGCGCTGCCATTTAGTCATTAATTCAATGCTTGAGGTGCCGCTTATATGAGGGTTCCAAGATTCAATCGCGGGTAAATCCGAAATGCCTCTTGGTCCACGGAGGCTATTAACGGCTCCTTGTGAACCTTTACTCCAAGGTAATATGTATTTTGCTTGTGGCCTCAAAAAGGCCTCGCGACCGTGGGTGATAATTTGCTCTCTAGGAACACCGCTGGTTTGGACGGATAGGTCGTTATTTACGTAATAGCGACCTTCGGTAAAATCACCGTTATAAGCATCAATTGTAAATAGCCATTGCTTCCATTGTGGAATTTGATAGTTAAGTGCAGCGGCATAATATACCCATGAATCGTTACTGCTAAATACCCCAATGCCAAATAAGCTAGCTTGGGGTTGCAGCACTCCCGTAGATACCGCCCCTAGGCCAAGCGCTGTACCCATACTGTCACTATAAAAACCAAAAGGCAGGATCGAAGTTTCACTGTCGTTTTGAGTCTCAATATCCAGTTTCTCCATGTCTTTCGCAAAGCACAGTGAGCTTAATAGCAAGATCAGAGTTACTAGCAGAGGCGTCGTTAGGTGGCGCGATATACGATTTGAAATAGTATTGGTATATTTGATTGGAGATTGGCCATAGTGAGGTAAATATTATCTGTATCTTATTAGAATATTCTCAACTCAACAATGTAGTTAAGCATCTTGAGCGCCATTTTTTCGTATTTCATGTCAAATGAGGTAATATATTAGTTGTTGTTATTAAAGGGTATTTGATATGTCTGTGTGCAAGAAAGAAGTCTCTTTAGTGTTGGGCTCTGGAGGTGCCAGAGGACTTGCGCATATTGGTGTTATTCATTGGCTTGAAGATAATGGTTATCAGATAAAATCGATTTCTGGATGCTCTATGGGGGCAGTAATTGGCGGTATTTATGCGTCTGGAAAGCTAAAAGAATTTGAGCAATGGGTATGTGCCATAAAAAGAATGGATATCGTTTCATTATTGGACATTTCCTGGCGTAAAAATGGCTTGGTTAAAGGCGATAAAATAATCGAAACCCTGATCGATTTGGTCGGTGATCAGAAAATTGAAGATTTACCTATTCCTTTTACTGCGGTTGCTGCTGATTTAGCGGGGGAGAAAGAAGTTTGGCTGCAATCGGGCAGTTTGTTTGATGCTATTCGAGCATCCATATCTTTACCGATGTTCTTTACCCCATTTAGTATTAATGGCGTCGATTTAATTGATGGAGGGGTACTTAATCCAGTGCCGATAGCTCCGACATTTGGTGATCAGACTGATCTGACGATTGCGGTTAATCTTGGTGGGCCAGCCAAAGAAATACCTGTAAAAAAGGCCGCTGTAGCTGAAAAAAAGGCATCCATATTTCATGATAAAATAAGTCGTTATATTAGTAAGTTTCAATCGTCATTAATTACAGATACAGTTATTGATTTAAGTGCTTATGATATTGCAAATCAGGCGTTTGATGCGATGCAAGGAACGATAGCGCGACAAAAGCTGGCAGCTTATCCGCCAGACTATACAGTAGAAATTGCACGTAATGCTTGCGGTACCTTTGAGTTTGATAGGGCATCGGAGATTATTGAATTAGGTTATAATAGCGCTCAAGAATATTTGTCCAGATTGTTAGAACATTAGATAGAATAAATGGAATTATGTGGGAAGCGATAATGATAAAAACCAAAAGAATATTTCAAGGCGCATTTTTATGCACCGCAATACTTATCGAGCAAGCAGTAGCAGCTCCTAATTACCAGCCCGCTGGAACTGATCTGACTAATGGTCATGGGATACAGGCTGGGGACATGTTTTCTGGATTAACCAATCCGGCGTCAATCAGTATGCAATCTGATTCTGAAATTGATAATTTTGCCATCGCACCTTCGGTAGGTTTCGCTATTGAATACGGTAATGTTGATGAAATCTTTGAAACCATTGATCAGTTAGCGGTGATGTTTGGCGCAGGTGATTCTAATGGTGGCTCGGGAGGCAGCGGTGATCCAGCCGATGGTGAAGGCTCCATTCTTGATGCTGCTAAAAAAATACTGAATGAAAATGTTGATTTTGAAAAAACACTTGCGGAGAACCCAGAATTAAAACCTCTCATGGTGAATATCGCTGTTGAGTTTGCAGTGGTTGGTGCTTTAGTAGCAATTATGGCAGAAGAAGCGTATGCCAAAGCCGATGCTCAGCTTGATATACCTATTCTGTTAGGGGCAGACAGTTCAGGAGGTCATTGGGCTGTTGGTATTAACTCATCGTTTACCAGTAAAGTTTTTGGCTTGGCAGATGTGCCAGTATTTAATGTAGATTATGCCGTGCAGCAGGTGGGAAATTATTTAACTGCTCCAGATGGAACAGAACCTGATCAGATTGATTTAAGTGGTGGGCTTGTATTAAACGTTGATCAGACAACAGGATCAATTAGCAGCGGTGAATTTGTTAATGAAAGCTTGTTATTGACCAAGGTTGCTCAGGTGGACGAGTTCTCACTGAACTATGCTCGACCCGTTGGCAATTTTGATGCTGGGCAATTACACCTAGGTACAAAAATAAAGTATTTAAGAGTTGGTTTGTCTCAGGTGGGAATTCGCTTTGGTGATGTAACTGACTCAGAGAAAATATTTAACGATTTGAAAGATGCTGAGTTTGAACATAAAGATAATGTGGGGTTTGATCTCGGTGCGACCTGGCAAGGTGATGTTTATCACTTAGGGCTTGCTTTAGTGAATATCAATCAGCCAGAATTTAAATTTTCTGGTATCTCTCAAGAAGGTTTGCAGAAAGTGAATATTCTTTCTGAGATACAAGACCATAAAAAGTATGTCATGGAGTCACAGGCTAAACTATCGGCGGGTCTCTTTACTGTCGATAAAAGTTGGTCAATGAGTATGGGTCTAGATGCTAACGGGGTAGAAGATGTCATGCTTGATGCTTCCCAGTGGGCTAATATATCTGGGGCCTATAATTCAGGTAATCGATATTTTTCAGCGGTAAGAGCAGGCTATAGACAAAATTTAGTTGGCACTGAACTAAGTTATATTAGTGCGGGCTTAACGATGTTTAATTTCTTGAATCTGGATGTGGCGTCTTCTCTTGAGACTGTAGAAATTAACGATACGACCTTGCCTAGAAGTTTTGCTGTTAATTTAGGTATTGCGCAAAGCTTTTAATGATTTATACCGCAATGATTATATCGTTGCTCTGAGAATTTAGTTATGCCTGACATTAGAAAAGTAACCAGATACTTAGCGGTTTTAATGGCTATGTTTTTGTTTAGTGCCGCTACTGATGCCCGTCCAAAAGTAGGTTTGGCTTTGGGGGGAGGTGGCGCAAAAGGTTCTGCTCATATTGCTGTATTAAAGGTACTTGAAGAAAATAATATTCCTGTCGATTATATTGCCGGTACCAGTATCGGCGCTATTGTTGGCGGTATGTATGCTACCGGCTTAACCGCTGATGAAGTAAAAGTACTGATGTTTAATACCCCTTGGGATGAGGGTTATTCGGATAGAATTCCTCGACAAGATCTATCTTGGCGGGTAAAAAAACAAAATGATAAGTTTAACATTCCTATAGAAATGGGATTGTCTAAAGGGAAAATCACCTTACCTAGTGGTCTGTTATATGGACAGCAAGCTTCTCAGTTATTACGAGAGGTCGTTGGTGAGCATCCTAATTTTGAAACGTTTAATAATCTTGCGATACCTTATCGCGCGGTTGCTACCGATCTCGTCAATTACAAAACAGTGGTGATTGAACAAGGCGATCTAGTTGCTGCTATGAGAGCGTCGGCTAATGTTCCTGGTGTTCTTGCGCCAGTGCAATTGGATGAGTACCTGTTAGTTGATGGTGGTATTACTAACAACCTGCCAATCGATGTCGTGCGTGCAATGGGTGCGGATATTATTATCGCAGTCGATATTGGTAGTGGTCTGAGTGAGGTGGAAGAGTTAAACAGTGCTTTCGCTGTACTTGGGCAACTCTCCAGCTTTTTGACCAGTACTAATAGTGAAGTGCAAAAGAAACTATTAACAGACACCGACATTCTTATTGTGCCTAATATTGAAGGTCTTTCGATGATGGATTGGGGTGGCCTAGAAGAGGCATTCAATCGAGGAATGACTGCAGCTAATAAACAAGTTCCGCGTTTATCTTCATTAAGCCTTGATGATGAATCTTACCAGCAGCATTTAGAGCTGCGTAATAAGCGTAAAGCGCAGCTTCAGACTCGTTTAAAGAAACCCGTAACCGAGATCCGTTTAACGAATAATTCGGCAGTATCAGATGCCCTAATTCTTGAAAAATTACAGTTGCAAGCAGGAGAGGCTATTAGTGCGGTTGACGTTAATGCTGCAATGAACAGGCTTTATTCTATTAATGAATTTCAGCGAGTAGATGCGCATACTTGGTTGCAAGGTGAAGAGAAAGTATTACAGGTTGTATCGGAAGAAAAATCATGGGGGCCTAATTTTATACAGATGGGTATTGGCTTTGAAGATGACATCCAAAACACCTCTGATTTGAGTTTAGTTCTTGCCTATACCCTACGCAATTTGACTGAAAATGGCGGCGAGCTGCGATTAGAAACACAACTAGGGGTAGAGCGGTCGTTCGAAACAGATTTCTACTTGCCGCTGGATGAACTGAGACAATTTTATAGCTCTAGTCGTTACACCTATGATTCTCTTGAATGGGACTTATTTATAGAAAATACCCCTGTGATTCCTGTGGAACAGAAAACTCATGCGATTTTTCAAGGGCTGGGCTATAACTTTACTCAGAGAGGCTATACCGAAGTTGGTCTGACAGCGGAAGCTGGCCGCTTCCGTAATAAGAGTTATTTTGAAGAGGACGTCCACTATTTAACTTATGGTGGCTATTTTGATTTTGGCTTCGATAGCCTTGATGATATTAATTTTCCGACTCAGGGTACTTACTTTACTTTCAGTATGTTATTACGCGAAGAAAATGTTAATGAGGATGTTGAAGACGATCCTACGTTAGTTTGGGATGATGATGAAATTTTGTCTTTTGTGGTCGATATCAATTGGAAAACAGCAGCTCATTTTGGTAATCATGCTTTTGTAATTAAGGCATCTTACGCAGAAATATTTACTGAACGTGGTGAGGATAGCGTTTATTTTACCAGCTTAGGTGGGTTTCTTAATCTATCCGGTTATCATAAAGATGCTTTGACGGGGAATAAGAAAATTTTCTCAGCGGGTATTTATCAGTTTGATTTAGGTAGAAGTTTTTTAGATCAAGCAGGGCTACCTGTATACCTCGGTGTAAGTTTGGAAACTGGAGGAGTTTGGCAAGAGTGGCAAGAAATGGATGAAGCCGATTTGATATTGGCAAGTTCTATCTATCTCGGCACAAAGACTATGTTAGGTCCGATTGCTTTCGGTTACGGTCACACCAGTACTGATTCTCAAGCCGTTTACTTCTATTTGGGTAAAAGTTTTTAGCAGCGAAGGTATTGCTAAGAAACGCGCGTTAGTAAATAGGATTGCTTGCTTAAAAACCGACTTTCTATTAAGTTCTTCGCAATTATGGATTGTGTAAGTTTAGATAGGACGTTTTCATGAGTAGTGGCCCAGAGTCAGTCAGTAAGTCTCGTTTTTCGATTAGTAGTTCTGCTCAAATGTTATGGGCATTAGTTTTTGGCGTTATGGTCGGATTGTTTTTTGGTGAAGCGGTTGCCTGGATGAGCGTGATTGGTAATAGCGTCATTCTTTTAATGCAAATGACGGTCTTTCCATACATTGTTGTATCCCTTGTCGGTGGAATTGGGAAGCTGACTAAAGACAGTGCAAGTATGCTATTTAGCCGCTCAGGTATAGTTATGCTATCTCTTTGGGTATTAGGGCTAGTGGTTATATTTTTGATGCCTTTTGCTTTTCCTGAAATTGAATCTGCTTCTTTCTTCAGTACCAGCTCGATTGAAGAGCCTACCAGCGTAGATTATTTTAAACTCTATATTCCCTCAAATCCGTTTGAATCTATGGCTCAAGGCTATGTACCTGCAATGGTGTTATTCAGTATTGCTATGGGTTTGGCTTTAATTGGCATGAAGGGTGAGAGTAAGCTACAAATCTTAAGTTTTATGAGCACCTGCACAGATATATTTTCTCGTATTACTCAAGGCTTAATCAAGGTTTTACCGATTGGCATTTTTGCCATGTCTGCCAGTGCTGCAGGCACAATGGGGATTGATGAATTTGCCAGCATGCAGGTTTATCTTTTGAGTATGCTTGTTATGTCCGGGTTATTAGCATTCGGTGTGCTGCCCTGGGTTATCTCGAGTTTAACGCCGTTGAGTTTTTCTGACTCCATTCGTATTTCAAAATCTGGCGTAGTTACCGCTTTTGCAACTGGTAATGTATTTATTGTTGTGCCCGTTATCATCGAAGAATGTAAGCAAATAATGCGAGAATACGATGCTTTGGATGATGAAGGTGCAACCATGATTGATATCCTTGTGCCCATTGCATTCTCATTTCCGAATATCGGTAAGTTAACGGTTATCCTGTTTGTCTTTTTTGCTGGCTGGTTTACTGGCAAACCTGTTGACTTGGCCGGAGCAGGTTCATTGGCAGTCAGTGGATTGCTATCTTTATTTGGCAGTGTATATGTCGCTATACCGTTCATGTTGGAGTTAGTGCAATTACCAGCAGATTTGTTTCAGCTATTTGTTATGTCTGGCTTTATTACTGGCAAGTTCGGTTCGGTTGTTGCTGTAATGAATCTTTTCGCATTAACGCTTATTTCCATTGCTATATTTCAAAAAGTAGCCCGCTTTGGCCTTATTAGTTGGCTGCGTCTCGGTATAGGTTTAATCGTTGGCTGTAGTCTTGTTATTATTTCTAGTCGATTATTGATGGAAACGTTCATCGATAAGGACGTTAATACCAGTGAAGTGATTGCTAATATGCGTATTGCGGATGATGTTTTAATAAACGTTTCTCGTGATTATCCAGTGCTGGGTGAAACCCTTATTCAACCGATTGCTAATATTGCAGCGATTAAAAATAGAGGTGTATTAAAAGTTGGCTACCGCCCAAGCAATGTCCCTTTTAGCTATTATAATAATCGTGCTGAGCTGGTGGGGTTTGATGTAGAGATGGCATCTATGTTGGCAAAAGACCTGGGGGTCGAGGTCGAATTTATACCGTTTAGAAAGACAAAGATGGCTGAGGCTTTGGATAATGGCTTTTTTGATATTGCTATGTCTGGTCTTGCAATGAGTATAAAGCAGATGCAAACGGTCAATTATACGGCCCCTGTGGTTGAACTGAATCGCGCTTTAGTAATGCCAGATCATAAGTTAAAGCAGTTTAAAGACCTTGAGAACATTAAAACAATGAAAGGCGTGACGGTTGCTTACGCAGAGCATGATGAGAAAATAAATGCGGTAAAGCACTCTTTATCAAATATTAAATTTGAAGAAATATCAGGTTATAAACGCTTCTTTCAGCAAAAAAATAGGCAATATGATGCATTGATCATTAGTGCTCAGGCAGGCTCTGCATGGACTTTATTTTACCCTGAATATGGAGTTTTGCTATTGGATAAAAATGCACGTTATCCTGTTGCTTACGCTGTAGCCTGGGAGAATACTGAACTATTACGCTTTGTCGATAATTGGCTTAAATTACGCAAGGTTGATGGCAGTCAAGATAGGGCATATGACTACTGGGTCTTAGGTAAGAATATTCAGGTTGCTAGCAAGCGCTGGTCTGTGATTAAAGATGTACTGCACTGGCAAGAAGGCTAGTTTGTTGCATTAGAAATATGACTGTCGTGCGACTCCTACATTAATATTATTTTTAATGCGGTCATTGCCCAATCGGGCTTGATCTAGCATGGATTAATCGGCGATGGTTGCTGCTGAGCTCAATGGGCTGGTAGTTCAATCCTCAGTGTATATCACCATTGATGATTCGTTCTGGCGTATCTAATTGCCAGATTTCAAACTGCAAAGTAAGGTGTTTGGGCGTTTAAAGGTTTAAATAATCGGCTGCTTATTATGCTCATAATGATTTATATTTCATTGAATGGCGAATTGAATCCCAGGTAAAAAGGGTAAGTCCTGCCCAAATACAGCTGAAAGTGACAATGTCTTTAAACCCTATGGTCTCATCGTATAGCACTACCGCTAAGATAAACATTAAGCTTGGGCCAATATATTGTATGAATCCTAAGGTGGTATATCGAAGTCGCTTAGCGGCGGCCGTGAAGCATAATAATGGCAGCGTTGTTATAATACCTAATCCGATAAGTAGGCTGTTGGTCGACAACGTATTAGTCATTAGGTTTGACGTATCGCTGCTCGGCATCAAATACCAGTAGGCCAGAGCTGCTGGCAGTAACAGTAGTGCTTCTATCATTAACCCAGGTAAAGACTCAACGTGAGTTTTTTTATGAATTAAACCATAAAGAGAAAATGAGCAGGCCAAGGTTAGTGCGATTATGGGAATTGAGCCAAAAGCTATCAATTGAATAATAACGCCGCTTAAGGCTAAGCACACGGCAATGCCCTGGCGACGTCTTAAGCGTTCTTGTAAGAAAAGATAGCCGAGGACTACATTTATGAGCGGGTTTATGTAATAGCCAAGGCTCGCATCTAGCATATGGCTATTATTAACAGCCCAAATAAATAATCCCCAATTTAATCCGAGTAATGCCGTACTCATTAATAGCATTAGCAGTAATCTGGGTTGTCTGAATACAGCAATGACCTTGTTGGCTTGTTTACTTATTAGGGTTATTAAAAATAGGAAAAGTACCGACCAGATAATACGGTGGACTAAAATTTCTTTAGCATCTATCGCTATTAATTGTTTAAAATAGATGGGGGCTAGACCCCACATGATGAATGCGCTTAAGGCGAAAAATAATCCAAGCTTATGTTGTTGGTTTGTTAGCATAATAACTAAAAGGTCCAGCGGCCGTTAATACCAATGTCAGCCTCGCTGATACTTGGGGTAATCACCAAATTGCTTTCATAGGGGTCGGTCACCCAGTACTGAATCGCGGTAGCCAGTGCGGCTCCGGCAATGACATCGCGCCAATAATGATGATTATTCTGTACTCGGGATAAGCCAACTAAGCCCGCACCTATATAAGCAGGGAGGCCATATTGCCAGCCGTAACGAAATTGCAGGTATGCTGCGCCCTGAGTT
The DNA here is from genome assembly GCA_016765295.1 of Oleispira sp. GTDB lineage: Bacteria > Pseudomonadota > Gammaproteobacteria > Pseudomonadales > Oceanobacteraceae > Oleispira. The sequence continues at coordinate 15,676 of JAESQF010000128.1, read as the reverse complement.
GCTGAAGAGGTATGCCCAGAAGGAAAGCTATAATCTCCTCCGTTGGGACGCTCAGCGTTGATCGCGAACTTTAAGCTATGAGTAGCAACTATAGTATAAGCAGCGCCTTCAAGGAACATAATGAAGCCTTCATTATCATCTTTTGCTAGGGCAATTAAGCCTGCCGTGAGCGGAATGCCAATAGAGCCAATGTCAGCGGCGGTATCGCTAATGTCAGCATGTGTTTGGGCAGTTATTATCGTGAGAGTGCAAGCGAGCCATGTTTGCATACACAGAGGGATTAATTTCAACGGGTAATTCACAGTAAGTTAGATTTTTTAATGCAGAAATAGTGAGTGGAAGAATTTTAAGGGCTAATTATTATTAAGTCTATGGGTTAGTTGGCAGTGGTTGAAAAAAAGGGTGAACAACAGTAAGGTGTGGCTATTTTACTTGGCCGAGGATTTAACGTGAAACATCGTATTATGGTAGTTGCTATCGCAACAGTTTTTTTAACTGCGTGTGGAACTTTATCAAAAACTGAGGGTCATGTAAAAGTCTTGGAAGACGTTGTGCCAATGGTAGAAAATACTGAACCTGTAATAGAAGTTAGTGAACCTGACGCTGAAGTTAGTAAGCCCGTTGTAGAAGTTAATGAGCCAGTTGCAGTTAGAATCATAGGCCAGGTTGAATACGTGGATATTATGCCAGAAGGTATTCGCCAGAAGGGACGTATTGATACTGGAGCAGAAACGACGTCGATTGATGCATTAGAAATAGAGCACTTTGAACGCGATGGCAAAAGTTGGGTCAAATTTAAGGTGCGCCATCGTGTAAGCGGTGTAGTCACTGAATTTGCTAAACCCGTCGAAAGGACGGCCTTTATTAAGCGTCATGGTGCAGACAATGTAGAGCGTCCTGTGGTTAAAATGACTTTAGCAATCGGCTCAATAGAGCAGGTATTGGAAGTTAGTTTAACGGACCGTTCAAAATTTGAATTTCCTGTTTTAATCGGGCGTAATTTTCTGGATGGGAAAATTGCTGTTGATGTGAGTAATAAGTTTTTAATGTTGGATAAATAACCCTATTTCAATGGCCAATGGTTTGGCTTTTAACTAATGGATTTTGTTATGTCATCTGTTCGTCAGATTCAGTTTTTAGTTGTGTTATTAGTGTCATTAGGTATTAGTGCGGTTTCTTATAAACATCTTGTTTTAGGTTTTCCACTAATCAGTAATGATAAAGAAACTGTGTGGAATATAGAGGCTAAGATAACCTTTGATGCCATCGCCCCTGATGTCAAATTAATACTCAATTTGCCGGATTCTAATCCAGATCGAAAGGTTTTATTTTCAGAAGTCCTATCGCCAGGTTATGAGTTTGAAGTCATTGATCAGTCTGGTCTGAGATATGGGATGTGGTCTGCACAAAATGTTGTCGGCCAGCAAACAATTTATATCCGTTCGCAGACATATTTTGCCGGCGGAGAGTCGCAAGCCACTAGCACGAATCAACAATTGATATCTTTGGCTTGGAAAGGTGGCGCATTGAAGGCCGCTGAAGAATTACTGGCTTCAATTAAGGGGCAGGCGATAGATGCCAATGATCGTATATTGGCCATAGGTCATGCGTTGAATCGAGTCTCTGATGAAAATGCGACGACATTACTAAAAGAATATTCACAAGAAAAAGGTCGTCATTGGGTATTGGCTCAGCTTTTAACCTTGGATGGTTTTGATGCCCGTCTTGCTCAAGGGGTTTTGTTAGAAGATAAGCGCCGTAAGCAAAATATTCATCATTTTATAGAAGTGAATGATGGTATTGACTGGATGCTATTCGATGCCCGAGAAGTCGAATTTGTATCCTGGAGCCGAGCAATATTGATGCAGCGTGGCGATGAGCCGTTATTGGATGTGTTTGGTGGTGAGAATTCTAAAATTAGTTTCTCGACACTAAAAGAGCAGCGTGCAGCTTTCACCACCGCGCTTGCATCCGCTCAGCGAGACAGTAACCCGCTGGTGGATTTTTCGATATATAGCTTACCGATAGCGGAACAAAATACCTTTAAATTATTATTGCTGATTCCTCTTGGTGCGCTGGTGGTGGTTATCTTACGTAATCTGGTTGGTATTCGAACTTCGGGTACCTTTATGCCGGTGCTGATCGCCTTATCCTTTTTGCAAACCAGTTTATTATTAGGCCTAGCGTTATTCATTCTTGTCGTTGGGGTTGGACTTATTCTACGCTCTTATTTGACTCGGTTAAATTTACTCTTAGTTCCTAGAATCGCTTCGGTTTTGGTCTTTGTGATTATCATCTATGCCGCGATCGGTATTCTAAGCTTTAAAATGGGTTGGGATTGGGGTCTTAAAGTTACTTTTTTCCCGATGATTATCCTCTCCTGGACGATTGAACGCATGTCTATTTTATGGGATGAAGACGGTGGCCATGAAGTCCTTATTCAAGGTAGCGGGAGCTTATTGACGGCATCAATTGCCTATTTGTTAATGAGTAATGAAATCATCGCCGATACAATTTTCTTATTTCCAGAATTGCTACTGATTCTGTTGGCTATTATTATCGCTATCGGTAGTTATAGTGGCTATCGCTTATCTGATCTTCGTCGCTTTGAATCTATGGAAAGGCTTTAATATGTGGGGTTTTGCATCACCTAAGCGCTTGCGAGAGCTAGGTATTGTGGGTATGAATAAACGTAATGTTTTTTATATTGCGCAGCATAATCCTCGTCATTTGTATCCGACAGTCGATGATAAATTACAAACAAAAGATCTTTGCCGTGGTCATGATATTGCAGTGCCTAAGTTATTGGGGGTTTGTAAAATTCAGCAGCATGTTAAAGGTATCGTCGAATTTTTAGAGCCTTATGATCAATTCGTTATCAAGCCTGCGAAAGGTAGTGGCGGCAAAGGCATACTGGTAATCAGTGGGCGTGATGGTGATGCTTTTTTGAAACCGAGCGGTCAGCCCGTCAGCCATGAAGAGCTGCAGCGTCATGTTTCTAATATCTTAAGTGGTTTATTTAGCTTAGGGGGCAAGCCTGATAATGCAATCATTGAAGATATGGTGCAATTCACCGATGACTTTAAAGGCTTTTCATACGAGGGTGTACCCGATATTAGGGTTATTCTTTTTAAAGGCTACCCTGTAATGGCGATGACTCGTCTGTCGACTCATGCATCTGATGGTAAGGCCAATTTGCATCAAGGTGCTGTAGGTGTTGGCTTAAGTATTAAAACGGGTAAGGCGGTCAGTGCAGTGCAGCATGACGCACCGATTGAAAAGCATCCTGATACAGGCCGTATTTTAACTGAGCTGGAAATTCCTGGCTGGGAAGAAATTTTAGTCTTAGCTAGTCGCGCTTATGAGGTGAGTGGTCTAGGGTATCTTGGTGTTGATGTCGTGCTTGATCGACGTTATGGCCCGTTACTATTAGAGTTAAATGCGAGACCTGGGCTAGCGATTCAAATGGCAAACCAAGCTGGGCTTGAGCCACGTTTGAGTTGGGTCGTTGAACAAGAAAAAGAAATGAAGGGGTCAGTAATAAGTGCAAAAGAGAAAGTACTTCTTGCGATGGCCGCTTTTGCTTAGTCGGTAACTAAGGCATCTCCTACCTTTGTCGTTCCTCTTCGTCCGTCATCCTATTAGCTCTCAGTATTAATATTGAGAGTTAATGTTGAGAGTTAATGTTGAGAGTTATATTCTTTCTAATATCACGAAACTTAATCCCTTGCTTTAAAAAACACTGCTGAATCATTTTGATGAGTTTAGCCTCTTCTTCCGCTTCCATTTGGCTACTTGACGGTACTAATCTTTCTAAGAAACAAATGATTTTCAAGCTATTAGGGAAATTACTCCAGTCCGCTGAATAATCTATTTTTTGTAGGCATTCAATATTGTTGATTGCTAGGTCATTGGCCTTGCGTACGTTGATATTGAGTTTAAGGGTAGCTTTACTGTGTTTCATAATGGTGAGTGCTTTAAAGGATAACGTAATAATGTTTACAAGATGCTTATGATAGGTCTCTTTGGCTTCCGTGAAAAGCTGATATACTCCGCCCATAATAATGAATAGGAAGGTAGGATGCACTCTGTTGAAGATGCAAAGCTTGTATGTATAGGCGGTGGGCATGGGCTGGGTAGGCTATTAGCTTCGCTTAAAGATGCGGGACCTAACCTGACGGGTATTGTTGCGACGACTGATGACGGTGGTTCAACGGGTCGTTTAAGAGAAGAAGCCGAAACAATTGCTTGGGGTGATCTGCGTAACTGCTTGACCCAAATGTGTTCTTCTCAGACGGTTGGAACATTATTATTCGATTATCGCTTTCAAACTCAAGGGGATTTGAACGGTCATAATTTGGGCAATCTTGTCTTGTTTGCTTTAGAGCAACTTTCAGTGAGACCAACGGATGCGATTGAAGTCATACGTGATATGTTGCGTATCGAAAGCCATCTTTATCCAATGTCGGATACACCAACGAGCCTAATGGCTAAGACAGTAAAAACATCTAGCGGCGGCGGCAATATCTTAGTCGGTGAAATCGTTATTGATGATAGTGAGGAAGAAATTGATTCCCTCTATCTTGAACCTCAAGTTAATGCTGAGATAGAAGCGATTCAATCTATTATGTCTGCGGATGCGATCGTATTAAGTGCGGGCAGCTTTATGACCAGTATTATGCCAAGTTTATTGGTTGCTAATATTGTGAAATCAATTAATGAAACATCTGCTTCTTTGATTTTAGTGGTGAATCTTCGCCAAGAAATCCTTGGTGGTAGGGCTTTAACGTTTGCTAAGCAGCTGGAATTATTACAAGCCGCCGGTATTCGTAAATTAGACTATATATTATGGCCGACATGCCGAGAGCACGAGATGGAACCCTCGGCAGAAATGAATATCATAGATTGTGATATGGGCCCCGCGGACAGTGCCCTTCATGATTCCGAAAAGCTAAAAAAGCAAATATTGGAATTAATATAGGCTTAGTTAACTCTGACCTGATAAATAAGGTTAAAACTTGGGATCGTATTGGGTGAAATGCTGGTATCTTTGGGACGCATACTGCCGTCGAGGGTCAATTTGAAATCCGTAACATTTGCATCATAGCCATCGGTATCTGGCGCCGGAGTGTAGTTAAAACTAGCACCGTCATCATTTGAATAACTTAAGACTCCATAACTTAAACCACTGCTTTCAATACCACTGCCATCAGTAAAAGCAATAGGGCTGCTACTAGGAATCCTCAGGTTTAGGCTGTTAACAAATAGGCTTAAGTTATTGGAAATCTTTTGAGATATAACCACGCTATTTGGACTACTGCTGATGACTGATTTATTTTCCCCAGTTAATTGGTAGCGTAAAACAGCTCCAGGAATGGCTTTGTCGTTACTGCCCGGAATTGCAGGGCTATCTTGGATTTCAATAGCCATGCTTAGCCGAATATCAGCATTGCCTTCACAGTGGAAGAAGGCACTGCTTGGAATAATGTTTGTAACTGATTCGCTAGGCTTGCGCCAGTAAGCATAAAAAGAATTGCCGCCAGCTCGTTCTTGCATACGATAGTTAAGTTTATGAAAGCCCTTTGATAAGCCGACAGTATTTTCATCATGGGGGCTGTTTTGAGCACCATGAGCGCCATACCAGCTAGAATAAACCACATCGTTAAGTTTGAACTCTACGGCATCGTCACCATCAACTGCCAAATTGTAGGAACCGTCTTCTGGTACATATAGGTAGCCTTCCATTAATGCGAGGAAATAATCATTACCTCTAGAATTATCACCACCAAGCTCGAATGGATTGCCGGAGTAGCTATTAATTTTACTTAATATTGTTTTACCATAGAGTTTTTCGCGGATGGCTAAGTCACTTTCCCACCGGTTAAATTCTGCTTCATTATTAGGAGCTGAGTTATCTGCATAACCTTTGCTATCATAAAAACGTGCGAATACCCCAGGGCTAGTTACTGAGCATTCAGGGTTAATATCACTTACTAGCTGCAGGACATCGAGTACTGCGAAGGTGCTGTTATTAACTAATAAATCTTCAAATTGTTTGCTAAATACAGTGGCAGAGAAACTAGCGGTAGTATTGACATCGGTGGATGATATATCTAGGGTCAATAGACTAGAGCTGGCGCCATTGGGAGGAATTGCTAAAGTATATAAGCATAAAAGCTCAGTAGATGACGCGTTGCTATTCACTGTGCTGCAATTCCAACTACTCCCGGTGTCTTTGGCTAAACCTAGACCTGCTCCCAAAATAATTTCAACACGAGTATCGGGAAGACTGGGATTGGTTGTGCTTAAGTTCTTTATAGCAAAACTGACAGGGCGCGTATCATTCGCTACCCAGCCGGCGGGGTAGCTGAGGCTGCTATCGAAACCGAGATCGATTTCGCAAACATCATGAGCAACCACGGTAAACGTTGGCTCTTGCTCTATTGGGCAGGCGCGTGAGCGAATATCTATATTACCTGTTGAGAATGTTGTCCAGTTCCCGTTAGGTTTTTTAAACTGTACGGTAATGCCACCATCATCACCATCTTCAAAACCTAAAACTTCAAGTTTGTGATAACCGCTAGTTAAGTTGATCCTGCCTTGGAGTACTTGATCAGATAAATTCCAGTTATTTGCCCACCATAAATTATCACGCCATTGTTCTTCTAAGTCATTACCATTGACGTATAGCCCACCACCACGGCCAAAATCAGCACCATAGCGAAACTCCCAGAGCCCTGTTTCACCCGTTTTAACTAAAAAATAACTTTCAGAAAAGGCACCGAAATTTCTATAATTACCAAATTGAGCATGGTTGGAAATACCATCGAAGTTAGTGATAAAGGCACAGCCATATCCTGCGGTTTGATCATTTGAAGCGTTGAATGCTTTAAGTGCTCTGGACAAGTTTTTAGGGTTTTTGGTAGAGAAGCGGGTGTGAAATTTTATTCCAGGGTAAGTGAAAGTGAAGGGGGCATCACCTGCGGCAGGTGCTGTCTCATTACCATAATAAAAGTAGATTGTGCGTACTTGGCCTATCGCTAAGGTAGGGAAACGCACCCATATTGTCGCAGTTTCTGAAGCACGATCCCAATTCTCAATCCAAAACTCTAATTTTTCTTGGTCGTCACTGTCGTATATGTATAAATCTTGGCCATTGTTACTCCAGTTATAATTTGCATTTAAAGTAGAGGCTTGAATTTCAAACTTTACTTGATAATTTTGCAGCGGACTTCCCGAGTTAGAGTTTTCTTGTACTGCTATCTGGGTTCGAAAGGGCCACTCACAGGACTGACGAGCCCAAGAAGGCATTGAAATAATTAGGGTAATAAAAAGAAGAAAGCCACTGCGCAACATAGATCGTGCTCATACATATGTAAATAATATGTATCTTAAACAATATAATCTTATCTTTCCGTAAAAGATTGTAACTTTAAGCTTGAGACATTAATCGTGGCGAACTTTGCCACGCATTGATTTTGTTTTACTGTGCTTAGTCTTTTTATCCATACGTTTATTTTGAGAAGAGCGGCTTGGCTTTGTAGCTCTGCGGGCCTTTTGAGTAACCGCGGCTTCTCGAATTAAAATGACTAAGCGATCAAGAGCCGCTTGGCGATTAAGCTCTTGGCTGCGATGCTCTTGAGATTTAATGATTATGAGGCCATCTTTGGTGATTCTGTGATCACTTAGGGCTAATAGGCGCTCTTTATAAAATTCTGGCAGGGTGGACGCTTTAATATCAAAGCGTAAATGAATGGCACTGGATACCTTGTTTACATTTTGGCCGCCCGCACCTTGAGCGCGCATGGCATTCAGTTCGAGTTGGTCGCTCGGAATGGAAACAGAGTGTGATATAAAAAGCACGATACAAGAACTCAATAAAGGTAGGCAGTCATTATATCGTATATTCGAATAAACTAACCGAGATTCTGACGTTCAATCTTAATGAAGTAATCTTTGAGGAAATCAATTAATAGACGCAACTTCTTTGAACTGGCACTACCCGGAGGAAATACCCCATATATGTCGATGTCTTTTAATTGATAGTCATCCAGCACTATTTCTAACAATCCTGCTTGAACCTTAGGCCAGGCATCATAAAGAGGAATTCTTCCTAGACCATGACCGCCTTCAATAAAGGCCGTACGAGCCGCGGCATTATTGGTACTGATACTGCCTTTAACCGCCACGCTGTATGAGCGATTGCCTTTGCTGAGTTCTATCGCTCCTGATGTCAGCTTATAAATTATCCAAGTATGTTGCTCTAAGTCTGTTGGGGTTAAAGGTCGGCCATTCTTTTTGAAATATTCAGGAGATCCGCATAAGCAAGTGGGTAATGTCGAAAGCTTACTCGCTTGTAGGCCAGAGTCCGCCAGTGGTGCGCCACGAATAGCAAGGTCGATACCCTCTTGCATGATATTCACGACTTCATCGGAAAGCATGACATCGAGATCAATCTTAGGATAAAGGCGACGAAAATCATTCAGTGCTGGCACTACCATCTGTAAACCGACATTGACTGGGCAGGTTATCTTTAAAAGCCCTTCCGGTTCATTCTTAAGATTTTCGATTTGCTGATTAGCCATAGTGGCTTGCTCGGCAATGATTCGGCACGATTGATAATACTCGCTGCCGGCTTCGGTTAAAGCAATTGAGCGGGTAGAGCGATTCAGTAATTTCACCCCAAGCTGAGTTTCTAGCTTTTTAATGTGATAACTCACCACTGCGCGAGATAAGCCAATGTGTTTAGCGGCCGCAGTAAGGTTGCCTTGCTCGACGACCTGCGCAAAGACCACCATGCTTTTTAGTTGTTCGAAAGATAAGTTCATCCTTTATTGTATCAATAATTTGAACAATGTAGTCTATTTTCTTCATATTGTTAGAAAGGACTCGGAGGCATACACTGGATTCAACTTCAAAAAAGACGAGATTACGACAATGACTACAGCAACAGTGAGCACTAGTGCTAAAAAAGTATTAATGGTTTTGACTTCTCATGCCGAGCTTGGCAATAGCGGAGAAAAAACGGGTTTTTGGGTAGAAGAATTCGCGGCCCCTTATTACGCCTTTATCGATGCCGGTATTGAAGTGAGTATTGCTTCCCCAGCAGGTGGTCAGCCTCCGATTGACCCTAAAAGTGAATTAGCAGATTTCCAAACTACTTTTACTAAGCGTTACGATGACGATAGTGCAGTACAAGCGTTAATGGCGAAGACAGAGATCTTGGCCAATGTCACGGCTGAAGATTATGACGCTGTGTTCTATCCTGGTGGTCATGGACCATTATGGGATCTTACCGATAATGTGGTTTCAATTTCATTGATCGAAAACTTTTTAGCCGCTAATAAGCCAGTGGCCGCGGTATGTCATGCAACGGCTGCATTTTTGAATATTAAAGATGCTGCAGGTGAATATGTTGTGAAGGGCAAAGCGGTAACAGGTTTCACCAATAGTGAAGAAGATGCGGTGCAGTTAACCGGCATCGTACCTTTCTTATTAGAAGACGAGTTGATTAAGCGCGGTGGTGATTATCAAAAGGTTGCTGACTGGAATGCGTTTGCGATTCAAGATGGCTTAATAATTAGTGGTCAAAATCCGCAGAGTTCAGAGCTTGCGGCAGAGAAATTATTAGCAGCTTTATAAATAGTTAAATTTTAAAACATGTTCATTTATAAGATTTATTAGGAATAGCATTAATGTTAAATTTCAGTTTTCAAAATACAACTAAAATTCATTTTGGCGAAGGTCAAATAAAATCCCTTAGCCAAGAGATTCCTAAGGATGCCAAGGTATTGATTACCTACGGTGGTGGTTCAATAAAAAGTAATGGCGTTTATGAGCAAGTCGTTGCTGCGCTGAGTGAGCATACGTTTTTTGAGTTTTCTGGTATCGAACCAAACCCAAGCTACGATACCTTGATGAAAGCTCAGGCTTTGATTAAAGAACATAATATCGACTTTTTATTAGCGGTGGGTGGTGGTTCTGTTGTGGATGGCACAAAATTCATTGCCGCCGCGGCCCTATATAAAGGAGAGGGTGAAGGCGCAGATCCTTGGGATTTCGTCGCGAAAGGTAAGGCAATCACTCAGGCGCTGCCAATGGGTTGTGTATTAACCTTACCCGCAACGGGATCTGAATCGAATTCCGGTGGGGTAGTGACTCGTGATGGTAATAAGCTGCCATTCTTTAGTCCTTTGGTTCGTCCTTTATTTGCTGTGCTTGATCCAGCGGTCACTTTATCTTTATCTGATCGCCAAATCAGCAACGGTATTGTCGATGCTTTTGTTCATACGATGGAGCAGTACCTGACCTATAGCGTTAATGGCAAGGTACAAGACCGTTTTGCCGAAGGTTTATTGCAAACTCTTATTGAAGATGGGCCGAAAGCACTGGCTGCTGAAACGACCAATGATTTAGAAGTACGCGGAAATGTTATGTGGGCTGCGACGATGGCGCTCAATGGTTTAATCGGCGCGGGTGTTCCTCAAGATTGGGCAACGCACATGATTGGTCATGAATTAACCGGGGCTCACGGTATTGACCACGCACGTACTTTGTCGATTGTATTGCCTGCTGTTATGAAAGTATGTCGCGAAGCGAAACAAGAAAAACTTTTACAGTACGCTGAGCGAGTTTGGAATGTAACGGAAGGCGATGTCGATACTCGTATTGATCGTGCTATTGCATTAACCGAACAATTCTTTGAGAGCATGCAAGTTCCTACCCGCTTGTCTCATGTTGATTTGGGTGAGGCTGATATCGATGCGTTAATCGAAAAATTAACTGAGCACGGTATGGTTAAATTAGGCGAGCACAGTGCAATTACACCAGAAGTTAGTCGTGAAATATTAATGACTGCGCTTTAATTTAAATCACTGGATAGGAAAACGATTATGACAAATTTAGAACAGAATAAAGCGCGCAATACTGGACAAAACCAAGAGGTTAATCGTCAATGGACTTTGGCCTCGCGTCCGGTGGGTGCTCCAGAATTAACTAACTTTGATTTTGTTGAAAGTAAAAAACCCAGCCCCCAATCAGGGGAGGTTTTATTACGCACCGTTTTCTTATCCCTTGATCCTTATATGCGTGGGCGCATGAATGATGCCAAATCTTATGCTGAACCCGTAGCCATTGGTGGTGTGATGGTAGGCGGAGCGGTTTGCAGAGTCGAAGAATCCAATCACCCTGACTATAGCGTAGGAGAGTGGGTTGTTTCTTTTTCCGGTTGGCAGGATTACGCAATTTCTGATGGTGTCGATTTATTAAAATTGGGTGCACAGCCAGCTCAACCATCTTATGCCTTAGGTGTGATGGGTATGCCGGGTCTTACTGCTTATATGGGGTTGTTAGATATTGGCCAACCCAAAGCGGGAGAAACGGTTGTGGTTGCAGCGGCGACGGGTGCGGTAGGTAGCTTAGTAGGGCAAATCGCCAAACTAAAAGGTTGTAACGTTGTGGGTATTGCGGGTGGCGAAGAGAAATGTCGCTCAGCAGTAGAAGAATTAGGTTTTGATGCTTGCATAGATCATAAATCAGCCGATTTTTCAGCGCAGTTAGCGCAAGCCTGCGACGGCGGTATTGATGTCTATTTTGAAAACGTCGGAGGCAAAGTTTTTGATGCCGTCTTACCGTTATTAAATACTTGTGCGCGCATTCCATTATGTGGAATGATTTCGCAATACAATGCGACTGAATTACCGCAGGGGCCTGATCGTATGTTCTCACTTATGGGTGACCTATTAGTGAAGCGCATAAAAATGCAGGGATTTATTGTCTTTGACGATTATGGTCATCGCTATAACGAATTTAGCCAAGATATGATGCAGTGGTTACAAGACGGTAAAATTAAATATCGTGAGCATTTGGTTGAAGGTTTAGAAAATACGGTTGAGTCTTTTATTGGATTATTAGAAGGCAAAAACTTCGGCAAGCTTGTTATACGAGTCGGCCCAGACGCACTGTAATTTGTCGCGACGATTAAAAATAAATTATTAAAGGGAATGTTATGTTAACGGTACATCATTTAAATCAGTCTCGTTCTAAGCGTGTTCTATGGTTGTTGGAAGAGCTTGAAATGCCTTATCAGCGTATCGATCACCAGCGTGATGCACAGACGCATTTGGCTCCCGCTAGTTTGAAAGCGGTTCATCCGTTAAGTAAAGCCCCGGTTATCGTCGATGACGGACCTAGTGGTGAAATTACCCTGTGTGAATCCAGCACCATCATGGAATACATTCTTGATCAAGATAGCTTAAATCACGAGCTTAAGTCAAGATAGCTTAGATCAAGAAAAAGAAAATCGTCTTCGCCCAGAAGCAGGGACGAAAGAATATTATCAATACATGGAATGGTCACATTTTGCTGAAGGCTCGCTCGGGTTACCGGTTATGTGCAAGCTATTTATGGGCATGGAAACTCGTAATGGCGACCAGCCTATGGACGGCTATATTGCGAAAGAAGTCGCCCTTGATTTTACTTACATAGAATCCGTTTTGAGCCAGCGTGAATACTTTGCTGGTACTGAGTTTACCGCTGCTGACATTATGATGGCTAGCATGTTGGAAATTGCAGGCAGTATTGGTTTGCTTAAAGGTCAGGAAGCGACCTTGGCTTACCTAGCGAAAGTGCAGCAACGCCCGGCTTACTTGAAAGCTGCGAGCTTTGGTTAGCATGAACTTGCTTAACTGAGCTAGGTAAGTCCTGTAAAAAATCCTTCAACTAACGTAAAATGGCGCCTTTACTATAGCTAAGTAACCTCTTGTAAAGGCATACCCATGATTCGTCTCAGTAATATCAAATTACCCCTCGATCACGATGATCAAGCACTGGCTCAAACGGTTCTAACCACGTTAGAGATCACAAAAGATCAAGTGATCAGCTTCAATATGTTTCGTCGTGGCTACGATGCGCGTAAAAAATCCAACATTTTTCTTATTTACACCCTAGATGTTGAAGTTTCGACAGAGCTTGAAGCCGAATTATTAACCAAATTTGCCGATGATCAGCTGATTAAGCAAACTCCAGATCTTGATTATCACTATGTCGCCCAAGCGCCAGCAGAGTTAACCGAGCGCCCGATTATTGTAGGCTTTGGTCCCTGTGGTTTATTAGCCGGCTTAATCCTCGCGCAGATGGGTTATAACCCAATTATTCTGGATCGTGGCAAAGAAGTACGTGAACGTACCAAGGATACCTTTGGCTTTTGGCGCGAGAAAAAGCTTAATACAGAATCGAACGTGCAGTTTGGTGAAGGTGGTGCGGGTACTTTCTCAGACGGAAAGCTGTATAGCCAGGTTAAGGATCCTAAGCAATATGGCCGTAAAGTATTAACTGAATTTGTTATCTCTGGTGCGCCAGATGAAATTATGTACGTGAGTAAGCCCCATATCGGAACCTTTAAGTTGGTTTCTATGGTGGAGAAAATGCGTGCTGAAATTATTCGCTTAGGCGGTGAAATTCGCTTTAGCAGCCGCGTTGACGATATCGAGTTAGAAAAAACAGCTGAAGGAAATCGTATTGCAGGCCTCACTCTGTCTACAGGTGAAAAATTAAAGTCTAATCACATCGCTTTTGCCATTGGTCACAGTGCGCGTGATACCTTTGAAATGTTGTTCAATAAAGGTGTTTATATCGAAGCCAAGCCTTTTTCGATTGGTTTTCGTATTGAACACGAGCAATCGACCATTGATGCAGCACGCTTTGGCCCTAATGCCGGTAATAAAATACTGGGCGCCGCGGATTATAAATTAGTACACCACTGTAAAAATGGCCGTTCGGTTTATAGTTTCTGTATGTGCCCAGGGGGCACAGTCGTTGCTGCTACTTCAGAAGAGCATTGTGTCGTTACCAATGGTATGAGCCAATATTCCCGTAATGAACGTAACGCCAATAGTGCGGTTGTTGTCGGCATCGATCCTAACGATTACCCAGGCGGCCCATTAGCCGGTATTGAATTACAGCGTCAGCTAGAAAGAAGTGCTTATGTATTGGGTGGTTCAGATTATGATGCCCCTGCTCAGACTGTTGGCGATTTCTTAAAAGGCATTGATTCAAGTAAAAAAGATTTGGATAGTTTAGGCAAAGTTAAGCCGTCGTTCAAACCCGGCATAAAGTTAGTAGATCTATCTAAGGCCTTACCAGATTTTGCGGTAGAAGCGATTCGTGAAGCGATTCCTGCGTTTAATCGTAAAATTAAAGGTTTTGCTAACGACGATGCGTTATTAACCGGTGTTGAAACACGAACTTCAGCGCCGATTAGTATTAAGCGTGATGCCGCTTTCGAGAGTATTAATACTCAAGGGCTATATCCTGCGGGTGAAGGTGCTGGTTATGCGGGTGGCATTATGTCGGCAGCGATCGATGGTATTAAAATCGCAGAAGCGATGGCACTGAGCATGAATGCGGCCTTTGAAAATAAATAGGGATTTAATATGAAGTTATTCGGTAGCTACACTTCACCTTTCGTTCGCCATTGTCGTATCGCTTTATTAGAAGGGCAAGCGCAGGGCACATTAGAATGTGAATTTATTGAAACGGACATCGTTAGCAGTGGTAAATTATCTCCGACGAAAAAAGTACCTTTTTTAACCGATACTCTTTATGACGAAAAGAATAAGGCTGAAGAAGTAGAACTTACTGATTCAGCCAGTATTTTGATGTACATACGTGAGCAGTCAGGTCTGACATTTTTCAGCAGCGCTAATGATTATAATCTGTTCTGTAATGTGAATACGGTATTAGATGCTGCGGTAAATTTATTCTTTTTAGAATTGAAAGATAATATATTGCCAACAGAGGGCAGTTACCTAGAGCGTCACAGTGAGCGAGTATTAAGTGCTCTGCAATATTTTAATCAGCAAGAGTATCCTACACAGGCTCCGTTTTCGGATGGAGAATTACGTTTAGCGTGTTTCTTAGATTGGGGTTTGTTCCGTAAGCGCATAAATATAGATGGCTTAGATAATTTACAGGCACTATTAAAAGCGGCTCGTAGTTACGATATTTTTGCGCAAACGGCTCCGCCAGAAGGTGCTTAAATGAAGGCGCATAATTGAAAAGTGTCTTTAAGGCTTGATGTAAATCATTTTTAGGAATAGACCCTTCAATACCTGTGGTTATTAATTGATATAGATCAAAACACTTGGTCATAATACGCCTAATAATATGTGCATATTGTTATTGCACATATTAAGGAGTGCTTATGAAACTGGTATCTACATTATTAGCAACAAGTATCGCTGTATTGGGTTCATCACAAGTGATGGCTTATGAAGCGGGTGACATCATGGTTAAAGCGGGTGTTATTCATGTTGCACCAAAAGACGACTCAGGCTTTGGTGATGTTAAGGTTAAAGGCGATACTCAGCTTGGTTTAACGGCTACTTACATGATTACTCCGCAGGTGGGTATTGAGCTTTTAGCCGCGACACCGTTTAAGCATTCTATCGAAGTTGATGGTGATCGTATTGGTACCACTAAGCAGTTACCACCAACGATTTCTGTTCAGTATTACCCAATGGACGGTGCTTCTGCTTGGCAGCCGTACATCGGCGCGGGTTTGAATATGACATTATTCTTTGATGAAGCGGGTGCGGTTAAAGGTGATGCGGCTGGCCCATTAGGCGATAGTTTTGGCTTGTCGGTATCGGCGGGTCTTAACTACGATATCGATGAT
>JAESQF010000052.1 GCA_016765295.1 Oleispira sp. | reverse complement strand
GGTTCGTTGGCGGTTAAGGCAGATTCTGCACATTATGTTAGCGATGTGCTGGCAACGATAGCGGTGATTTTTGCCTTAGTCGGCGCGAGTAGTGGTTATTCTTGGTTAGATCCTCTCGTTGCCGGATTAATTGTCATGGCGTTATTGCGCAGTGCCTACAGTATCGCGAAAGAGGCGTTGAATATGCTAATGGATCATGCTCTTGATCCTGAGGTCGATCAGCTGGTTAAGTCTCTAGTGGCTGCAAGCGACAGTATATTAGGTTGCCATGATATCAAAACCCGACAGTCCGGTAATACTGAGTTTATTCAGATTCATCTCGATTTTTCAGCGGGTTGCTTATTGGTTGATGCGCACTTTGAAGGGGAAAAACTTGCGGCGGAAATTGTTAAAGTTTACCCCCGTGCAGATGTACTGATTCACCACGACCCGTTTGGCGTAGAATAAATCTTTATATGACAACCACGTTTAAAACGATAATCATCCTGATTTTTGCTTTCTCTGTCGATGCTATGGCGGCTTCTGAGAGCGTATTACATGCATTTGAACGACAAGAGGGCGGAGGGGATCAGGATATCTTATTATTCCAGCCGACCCAGGACGTAGATTTCCAATCCTCAACAATAGATGATTCACGGGATTGGCTAAAAGAGTATATTGATGGCGTTTCCTATGGCATAGACGGTTTTTTTATCGATAATTTTTTTGGCGATGATATTATTAATGATGATGTGGCGGGCAGTCGCGCTAAATTTTCTTTCTTTACTCGGCGTGAAATTGGTAAGCCTGTTGAATTTAAATACGGCATTGATGTGCGTTTGGATCTTCCTAATACCAATGAACGCTTTAGTTTATTAGTACAGTCATCGGAAGGCGAAGAAGAAGGTCAGGAGAATATACCGATTGATATCAATGAGAAGGCTGAATATTCAACCGCTCTGCGTTATATGTTTAAAGAAACAGAATTTTGGAAGGTTAGTTTTGATAACGGCATAAAATGGGGAGTCCCGCCAGATCCTTTTTCACGTTTGCGCTTTCGCCGTTTAACCTATTCTGATAGCTATCATACTAGGCTTACACAAACCTTTGAGTGGTCAGCGGATGACGGCTTTGAGGAAAGTACTCGGTTTGAACTTAATCGGCCATTGAATATTGACCGCATGATTCGTTTTAGCGGTGGTGCGAGTTATGCGTTAGAGGATGATTTTTTTGAATTAGATTACGGGGTTAATTTATATCACGAGCTTAATAGAAAAGAAGTATTGGCTTATTATTTGCGGGTGAGCGGTGCCAATACAAAAAATATGAGTTTTAATAATTATGGTATTGGTATTCGTTATCGACGCCTTGTCTATCAGGATTGGGTTTTTGCGGAAATAACACCAGAGCTCGAAACGGCCAATGCCAATAATTATGATGTGACGCCTATTATAATGTTTCGTTTTGAGGCTCTAATTGGCCACTAGGTGAAGAAAAGCAAGGAGCGAGAAAATTCACTCCTTGCTTAAGTTTTATTTACTCAGTAAACATACCGGCGAACAAAGGAGAGGTTAAGTAGCGCTCACCTGAATCCGGAAGAATCACCACAATGCATTTATCTTTGTTTTCTTCTTTTTCCGCTTGGCGTAAAGCTGCAACCAGTGCAGCTCCACTAGAGATACCCGCTAGGATACCTTCTTCAGCCATTAAGCGGTGAGCCATCGCCATGGCTTCATCGTTGCCTACTGTTTCGACTTCATCGACTAAATCAAGATCCAAATTTTCAGGAATAAAGTTAGCCCCTATACCCTGAATTTTATGCGGTGCCGGTTTAAGCGCTTCACCGGCTTTGGTTTGGCTAATCAATGGCGAATCCATAGGTTCAACGGCAATACTGGTAATGGCTTTTCCTTGCTGCTGTTTAATGTACCGGCTTACCCCCGTAATCGTACCGCCAGTACCAACGCCGGCGATGAAAATATCAACCTTGCCATCAGTATCTTGCCAAATTTCTGGCCCCGTAGTTTGTTCGTGTATCGCTGGGTTAGCGGGATTACTGAACTGTTGCAGCATGATGGCGCTGCCATTAGATGCATTTACCAGCTCATCGGCTTTGTCGATTGCGCCTTTCATGCCCTTAGAGCCTTCAGTCAGAACTAGATTTGCACCTAGGGCCTGCATTACCTTACGACGCTCCATGCTCATTGTATCGGGCATGGTGAGGGTTACTTTGTAGCCTCGAGATGCACCAACCATAGCCAATGCTATGCCTGTATTGCCACTGGTAGGCTCAATGATTTCCATCCCTGGTTTTAACTGCCCATCTTTCTCGGCCTGCCAAATCATATTGGCACCGATACGGCATTTAACCGATTGAGACGGGTTGCGGCTTTCCATCTTAGCGAATAGGTTAGGGTGCTGAGTGAGCTTATTAATGCGCACTAGAGGGGTATTACCAATGGATAGGCTGATGTCGTCGTAAACCTTCATGCTGAGAATATTCCTGTTAATTTGAGTAAAATTCTAAGACTATTCGTTTAGATATCTAATTATTATGTAAACGTGTACGTCTTCTTGTTGGGTTTCGAGTTTACACTGATGTAAAGTGATGGCCATAGTGATTTTGTTTAGGCTAGTACGTAACCAAATATAGTACATAGCCCTATAATACGGAGATTTTTGTGGTGTTATCGACACAAATGTTCAATGAACAATTAGAACAATTAGAAAAACAGATTAATCGCTATCAGAGTCTATTATCATCGGGCTTTAATAAATTGCGTTTTTCAGCGGATATAGAAAAAGACTATAGCTGGCGCAGTAATGTGAATTTTACCAAAGCATCGCGCGGCATTTTGTCGGTAGGCATATTATTTTATCTGTCATTTGGGTTGATGGACCATGCTCTAGGGCAAGAGCATAAAGATACTCTGTGGTTTATTAGGATACTCGTTGCGGGTATTTTACTGACAGGNCTTGCGATCTTATTTAATCGNCAATTAATTCGCTGGATTGTATTGGCGGTTACTCTGGGCATGATCATTATTGGTTTGAGTATCTTGGTATTCATTAATCTCTTAAATGANCCCTATAGCTATGCTTATCACCTTGGTTTTATTCCATGGCAGGTNTTCATTCTTATTTCGTTAAGGTCGTATCTGCGGCCAATCATCGTATCGTCATTGACCATATTCATCAGTTATATCATCTTTTCTTACAATCAAGANCTACAGCCNTANAGCCCAGANGTTGATGCCTTNGTTGATGATGTACGNCCAATNTTCATTCTTTTCTGGGGNTTATTAATTGCGATGGGGGTGTATTTNGGCTATTTCATGGANCGCTCTTGCCGTATTGATTACGTTAAAAATCGCTTATTAGCGCTAGATGCCCAGCGTCTTACCTTATTAAGTGAAGAATTACATTTGTTATCCACTACCGACAGTTTGACGGGAATGGCTAATCGCCGCCATTTTGAAAATTGTTATGACAGTGANTGGCGTCGTGCGGTGNGNGCTCAAGATTCNTTAGCGATNATAATGATTGATNTCGACTTCTTTAAGAACTATAACGATGAGTANGGNCATCAAGAGGGTGATNAGTGCCTTAANCAGGTNAGTAGCNCTTTAATGACCTATGCACAGCGTTCTGGNGANNTGATTGCNCGCTATGGTGGTGAAGANTTTATCGTNTTNNTNCCTAGNATGTCNCTCGCNGGAGCGCAACANATTGCNGAAAGTATGTGTCGTAAAATTAGTCAGCTAGGAATAGAGCATAAAGCTTCAGAGGAAGGGATNGTTACGATCAGTATNGGTATNGCTGCCATGATACCCACTGTGNAAGATGTTCCTGATATNTTNCTAAAAGACTCAGACCGCATGCTTTATCAAGCGAAAGCGNACGGTCGTAATTGTGTNGCCAGCTAAAGATCCGTTTTTAACGGATCCAAAGAACAATGTATTTAGACAAGGCTCGCTTGGTCATTATGANCATGTGGCTGGTGAGCCTTTTTTAAATCNGCTATCTCTCGATCTTTGTNNGCCCATAAATCAGAAATCCACGCTTGAAATCGCTTCTTAAACTCAGGGTCATTTTCATAATCCCCTTGGCAAAATTCAGCNGGAATAGGAANCTCACGAATACGNACAACAATCTCAGGAATNCTGCCATGGAGAAAGTCTGAAAAATTAGGAATACCCGCTGGATAGACGATNGTACAATCTAATAATGACTGAAACTTATCTCCCATCGCATTAAGAGCAAANGCAAANCCNCCNGATTTAGGNTTTAATAAATGANNATAAGGCGATTGTTGCCGAGTCTGTTTTGATTCCGTTAAACGNGTACCCTCAAAGAAATTCATCACACTGGTAGGCATGTACTTAAATTTTTCACAGGCNTTTTGCGTGGTTTCAATATCTTTGCCCTTCATTTCTGGGTGCTTCTCTAAATAGCTTTTCGAAAAGCGCTTCATGAAAGGAAAATCAAGTGCCCACCAAGCTTGGCCCATAATCGGCACGCGAATAAGTTCTTGCTTAAGGAAGAANTTAAGAAAAGGTATTTTTCCATTTAGTACATGCTGAAGCACTAAAATATCGACCCAGCTTTGATGATTACTNGAAACAAAGTACCAACCTTTAGGATCTAGAGTATCTGGCAACTCGATATCCCAGCGGGTTGGCTGAGTNAGTTTCATCCAGCCGCTATTGCAAGAAATCCAAGCNCCNGCAATAGCACTGAAAATAGGGTCCATNACCTTACGGACCACTACTTCAGGGAGGATAAGCTTNATAGGTGTCAGTATNAANATAAGTGAGCACCAAAAAATAACGTTAATAAAAAGTAGGCTACTGGCAATTATTGCCGTTATTCTTCCGCTCATATCGATNCCTAAGACTTAAGTTGCTGCGCTTGTATGGAGGTTAAAGCAATAGTGTATACAATGTCTTCAACCAATGCGCCCCTTGATAAGTCATTTACCGGTTTGCGTAGTCCNTGCANCATAGGTCCGACGCTGATGACGTTGGCACTGCGTTGCACCGCTTTNTAAGTTGTGTTACCGGTATTAAGGTCAGGAAATATTAATACAGTCGCTTGTCCGGCTACNGGGCTATCNGGTGCTTTGCTCTTAGCAACAGANGCNGTTGTGGCTGCGTCGTACTGCAAAGGCCCATCGATAATTAANTCAGGACGNAGTTTCTTCGCGATAGCNGTGGCCTGCTTCACTTTTTCNACATCACTGCCTGTGCCTGAGGCGCCGGTTGAGTAACTGATCATNGCGACCTTGGGTTCTATNCCCATNGNAAGGGCAGAGTCAGCACTNTGAATAGCAATNTCGGCNAGTTCTTCTGCATTGGGGTCAGGGTTTACTGCGCAATCACCNTAGACCAATACCTGTTCNGGTAGGCACATNTAAAACACTGAAGAAATCAGCTTAGCCCCNGGAGCCGTTTTAATTANTTGCATNGCCGGNCGGATGGTATTNGCCGTCGTGTGAATGGCGCCNGAAACTAAACCGTCGACATGATCTAGNGCNAGCATCATAGTGCCTAGNACGACGTTATCTTCTAGTTGGGCAATGGCCATNGGCGCAGTAAGGTTNTTATGCTTACGTATNTCAACCATATCGGCAACATAATCTTCACGGATATGATCAGGGTCTAAGATTTCTAGTTCAGGAGGCAGTGTAATCCCTTGAGCTTCAGCGACCTGGTGAATAATTTCTTTTTTGCCTAATAAAACACATTGAGCAATACCACGTTGCTGGCAGCTTGCCGCTGCTTGAATGGTTCTTGGCTCTTCACCTTCNGGTAAGACAATGCGCTTAAGGTCAGCGCGCGAGCGTTCAACCAGCTGGAAACGAAATGCCGCTGGGCTCAAGCGCACGGCGTGGGGAGCTTTAATCGCGGTTAATAAGGCTTGAATGTCGATATGTTCAGCAATNTGAGCACGAATAAGGTCGATACGCTGTAAGTCGTCCTCAGGTACAGAGGTATCNATGCGGTCTAGCTGACTGGCACATGCGAAGGTATCGTTATTGGTCGCTAAAATAGGTAAGCCGCTATTGATGGCTTTTTGGCAAAGGCGCAATACATCATCACCGGGTCTTAGTCCACCGGTTAGAACCAGTCCTGCTAGGGGAGTGCCGTTGGTTTCTGCCAAGGCGCACGCTAAGATAATATCATCACGGTCACCTGGAGTTACAATTAAGGTGCCTGCCGTTAGGCGATTGAGCATATTAGGTAAGGTGCGTGCGCATAGGGTAATNGNATTNACTCGACGCGTCGCCAGATCACCTTNATTAATCGTATCNGTGTGCAGTTGGCGGGCNATATCTAACGTTCGAGGGCTGATTAAATCCCGCTGCCACGGGATGATGCCTAACAAACGGCATTGTTCTAATTCTATCTTAGGNAATTTCTCTAGGCGTTGAGCATCACTTTCTTCATTGTTTGATAGCATGAAGTGTGATTTTTCAGGGGTGCCAAATTTATTAATGATCGTGCCGATAATNTTACCGGTTTTAAAGCCGCCAAAGATAGCCGCGTTTAAATTGATGTCAGCTTGAATTTCATTATTAGAGCGATTTTCAGCACTACTNACCAANATAACGTCGGCGTTTAATGCCTTCGCAATTTCAGCGTTAATTTTCGCAGTNTAAGGCTCGCTTCGATCCGGTACTAGGCCTTCTACTATNGTCACTTCCGTACCNCTGGCNGCAATATGATGCAGGCCAACGAGGTCTTCTAATAAACGATCCGTCTGCCCGGTACTGATAAGCTGCTGAGCCTGTTTTAACGGCATGGGTTGAGGTGGGTTCAATGGATAAGTTTGCTTAACCATTTGAGTAGANCGCTCTATATCACCTTCTTGATAAGGTGCCACNGGCTTGAAAAAAGAAGCTTTAATACCTTGGGTATCGAGTGCGTGCAGAAGCGCAATGCTAATGCTGCTTAAGCCACTGTGTAGCCCGGTNGGGGCGATGAAAATATTAATCATGGTTGCATAACTCGTAGCAGTCTTGGGCGATCATTAATTCTTCGTTGGTTGCGATAACCATCACTTTAGGACTATCAGCCAAGCTGATAATNCCTTGTTCATTGCCCGCTTTCTTGTTGAGGGCTGGGTCTAGGGTTATTTGGGCATTAGGCCAGAAGTCGATAATACGTTGGCGAATAGCTGCGGCATGTTCACCAATACCGCCGGTGAAAACTAGGGCNTCAATGGTTGGCAAAGAAGCCGATAGCGCACCAAGTTCNCGGGCAATACGATAACAAAAAGCATTTATTGCTTGGCGAGCTTGCTCATTACCGGACTCTTCTTCTGCCAATAACGTTCGCATATCGTTACTGCAACCTGATAGACCTAATAAACCACTCTTTTTATTGAGGGTGGCCATTATCTCTTCAATACTGGCACTTTCCGCCCGCATCATAAATTCGATGACGCTCGGGTCGAGGCTGCCACTGCGAGTGCCCATGATTAGGCCATCAAGCGGAGTTAACCCCATGCTAGTATCGACACTTTTACCGTTTAATATCGCGCTGGCACTGCAGCCGTTACCTAAATGGGCACAAAGGATATTCAGCTCTTCCGCTGGCTTATGCAGTTGCTCAGCACAAGCTTGGGTAATATAGCGATAACTGGTGCCATGGAAGCCATATTTACGCACCCCATGATCTTGGTACCAATCTTGAGGAACGGCATAAAGGTAGGCGTGCTCAGGCATCGACTGATGGAATGCCGTATCGAATACAGCAACTTGTGGTAAATGGGGCAGTAGTTTTTGACAGGCTTCAATCCCTAATATATTGACTGGGTTATGCAGCGGGGCCAAATGATTTAAGGCTTTTAAGGCGTTAATGTTTTCATTGTTTAACAGAGTTGATGCGGAAAACTCTTCACCACCATGAACGACTCTATGACCTATGCCTGAAAGCGAATCAAGAATATTCCACTCGGCTAATAAACTGGCGAGCTTGTCTAAAGCGGCTTGGTGGCCTTGATCGTCGATGGTAGCTTGGCCACTGAATTGACCTTGCCAATTGATGGTAGGTTGAGCTTCGTATAACCGCTCTGCTAGACCGCTAATTAATACTTGTTGTTTCGTCATGTCGAAAATAGCGAACTTAATGGAAGAACTTCCACAGTTGAGGACGAGAATATTACTGCTCATTGATGGGCCTTAATTTGTTGCTGGTATTTTAACGCGGCCATCATAATACAAGCAGATGGCCAGTTTTAATTTCACTTAAAACAAACTGATATAGGTCAGTTTGAAGAGTAATTAGTTAGTGATTTATTATGTTATGAGGGTCTGACGTATGGCCAGTTCGATTTGCTTCAATAAAAAATGCGTATTATTACTGGCGATTTCAGGTAGTTTATTTAAATTAAAACGCAGACCATAGCGATAACGGTAGTCCATATCTTTGCCATCGGAGCGTACGACCTCAGCGGGTAGCTGCCTAATATTGTGAAATTCACTTAGTAAGGTAACGTGTATCACTTGGCCTAGCTTCAATTTCAATGGCGTAATAATGGCAATCCCCCCTACGGCGAAATTGGTCACTAGGGCAGGGTACTTTTCTTTCTTTAAGCCAAACCAATAACGTGGGCGCAGCTCTAACTTCAAACTGGCCCCTTCATAACGGTCACTAAATCGGCGATCTTTTGCAGTCACTGTTTATCCTTCACCCGAAGTACTTGGTGCTGTTTTGTCGATACTTCCGGTATCGAAACGGCTGAGTTTATTATAGCGGATCATGCTTTGAATTTCCTTCACGTACTCTTCACCACGTTCAGAATAGCCAATTAAGCCTTGGGCTAATGTTTCACCGCTTGGAGTATTTCCTTGTGCAAGCGCCAAATCGCGTAAATCTCTTAGACCTTGATAAGTCGGATGGCTATTCAAATTACGTATGTAGCTTCTAACCGACCCTAGTGGACTATCAAAGCTAGCGACTTCATGGTCTGCACCTTCGTTTCGACTATTCGGCACAATACCGCAGCCTTTACTAAAGCACCATTGGCCAAAAAAATTATTACCTTCACGAGCAAATCGACTTGTGCCCCAAGCGGATTCGTTTGCTGCTTGAGCAAGAATTAAAGCCGCGGGAATGGTATTGATTTTAGTGCTTAATGATAAAACTTGCTGCTTAGGGGCTAAGTTATTATCGACTCGGTAAGTATGGGTAAGTTCCACCAAAGATTCTGTTTGCGCTGTAGATAGTTGAGGCAAGTCAGCTTGAATACTCAATAGTATTTCTCTTTGCGCTAATACTTCGTTATTCGCTTGCTCAATCATAGGTTGTAGATAAGCGAAAAAGTTGGCTTTCTTCTCACTGACACTAATTACGGCTGCTGGTTTAGTATTTTCTAACTCTGTATTTTGAGAATTATCACAACCTGAGGTTAAAAGAACGGACGCTAGGCTGGCTAGAATAATAGGGCGGATAAAAAGTGTCGCTCGTATCATGTTATATAATCTCGAATTATGGGCATTTAAAGAGAATCAGTTTATGGGGGATAAGGCAATAATTAAAGACTTTATCTTATTGGTCGATGATATAATTATCAAAGTAAATACTTGTTCAATAAGTAACTGAACGGTATAAGTATGTAATTTAATTTTTTATGAACGTTAATTCGAGTAAGTAAGGGTGGGTATGGATACTAAGCCATTAGTATTGATTGCAGACAAGAGATTAAAAAACCAAGCATTATTAGGTGATTTACTTTCTTCAGAGGCTCAAATTTCTAGTATTGTTAGAGAAACTCAGCTGGATTTTTGGTTGCAGGATATCGAGGTTATTCCGAGTTTATTAATCTTAGATTATGACTTTTTAGTGGAAAAAACCCGTGAATTTTGCCAAGTCTGGTTAGCCCATCCTTTAATGCGAAATGTTCCTATTGTTATTGCAGGGGAGGCCAATGAAGAAGTTGAATTGTTGGCACTGACTTGCGGTGCACTTGATTTTATTGCCAAGCCTTATAATAAGCCTATTTTGACTTTGGCTCGACTTAAACTGCATTTGGCGCAAGTAAAAGAACATCGGCGTTTATCATCATTATCGATGACAGATGTTTTAACCCAGATAGCCAATCGCCGTTATTTTAATGAATTTTATAATGCAGAATGGCGTCGTGCTTGCCGTGAACAGGGCAGTATTGGCCTTATAATGATAGATATCGATCATTTTAAAGCCTTTAATGACCATTATGGGCATCTGCAGGGGGATGAGTGCTTAACCCAGGTTGCGCAGCAGTTGAAGTCAGCGGTGCAGCGCCCACGAGATTTTGTTGCTCGCTTTGGTGGCGAGGAATTTATCGTTTTGCTGCCGTCTATTCAGCCCGAAGGTGTTGCGGTTGTGGCTGAGCGTTTACAGCAAGCATTAGAGAAGCTAAGGATCCCTCACGCTTATTCTAGTGCCGGCGAGTATGTATCGGTAAGCATGGGGCTTGCGTGGTGTGAGCCCGATGGCAGCTATCGCCCAGAGCAATTAATTGCCGCAGCAGATGAAGCCTTATACAGTACTAAGGATGCCGGTCGCAATAGCTTTAGTGAAGTGGTAATGGTCGACAATCAATTGGTTTTCCAAACCAACTGATTTGCTTAATTCAGAGCGACGATAAGCAGGTTTAGTAAGTCATTTACTTTTACTAAGGTTGTTTGTCGGCGGATTTGATTGGGAGCCCGTAATTGAAATTGGCTCAGAGCTTGTTTCAGCGTTTCTTGGCTTATGGAAATAACTTCATAGTCAAAATGATGGTCTTGAACACTCAGCTTGTTCAGTTCAATATACTCAGCGGTTAATATGCTGGATAAATTATAAACATAATCCTTCTCGTCACAGCTATTTGCTTCCCAGTAGGCATCGTCAAGAATCTTGATTAAGTCAAAAATATTTTCTACGGCGGCGGCGATGCTGAGATTATTCACGTTAACTATCTACCTTTAAACAATGGAATCTAATTAAAGATTAGCAGAGTTTTTAGCGTTTACGCCGTATATAAAGCGTCTTATTCGCTTTGGCAACAACATCACCGTTTTCATCAAAAATTGTTACCGGATAAGTCGGTAAAAATTTATCACCATTCGCTGTTTTTTGCTTAATTTCCGCCAGCATCTGATCAGTCACAATAAAGTTTGCCGAGACGGTGCCTATGCCCGGTTTAATGAACTCTATTTCAGCACTTTGATCCCATACGATATAGTCTTTGCCAAGATTATTCATTAGCAGAAGCATGTAAAAAGGGTCGATCAT
Source organism: Oleispira sp. (assembly GCA_016765295.1). Lineage (GTDB taxonomy): Bacteria > Pseudomonadota > Gammaproteobacteria > Pseudomonadales > Oceanobacteraceae > Oleispira. The sequence goes on along the minus strand of JAESQF010000052.1, from coordinate 34,898 downwards.
AGAGTAAAGACTGCCGCCAAAATGTACACCGACATAGTTTCGGTTGTACCAGCGTAGAGGCAAGCTGACCTTCGCTTGGCGAAAATCTTTATTAATGTAGGTGACTTTAACCCCAGCGCCAAAATAGGGGCCATAAATATTAATAATTTGACGTATCCCCTTAGCTGACGCTAACCACTCTAAAAACTTGCTACGCATCGTATTTGGCCTATGTAAAATTAAGCGCATTGTAACAGCGTAGTCCAGTCTGTACAGCTAACTGCCTATATAATTGAATGCTTGTTTATTTTATCTGTTTGAGGGGGATTCTACTGCTCACGCTTTTGATAAATTTGCTATCGGTGCCTGGTGTGCAGTGCTTTGCTTATCAATGTGATTTTTACTTGAGCCGTATTGCGCCAGACTGTGATTAATGGTTTTTCGACTCAGCTGCGCGAGTTGCTTGCGGTGATAATCATTGGCTGACATTACGGGTAAGAAATGGATCTCAGCAAATATTTTAGGCTGTTTTAAAATGCGCTTTAAACTGCTAGAGAAGTCATCGTCGTTAATAAATGCCACAGAATCTGTTACTTCGCCGTTGGCATCAAAATATTGCAGTGATATCGGCTGTACTAGAATATTTTCACGGATGGCAGCTTGATAGAACATTGGTTTAAACGGTAGGGTTGAGTTGCCGTTGGTTGTCGTTCCTTCGGGGAATACAACAATGGGCATGCCTGCTTGTATACGTTCTTGCAGTAAAGGCAGTGAGCGATAGGCTTGGAATTTATTATCACGATCGATTAATAAAGTGCCTGCTTTTCTAACGATGTAGCCTATGAGGGGCCATTTTCCGACTTCTGTTTTAGCAATGAAGTCGACTGTATTATTGCCAGCGAGTAATAATATATCGAGCCAAGATATGTGATTACAAACCCATAATGAGGGTTCTTGGGTTGGGCTGCCTTTGATAGTTAGCTGGATATTTAATGCATTATAAAAACGTCGGTAGAGAAAACTGGCAACCTTCCTGCGCTTGGGGAATTTTCGGGTTAGAGGGCTAAATATGACAGGCACAACAATAGCGGCTAATAAAATATATTGCGCCGCGCACGTTAAGCGCCAAGCTTGTATTAGTCTTCCTTTATGTTTTTGCAATGACTAGCTCCCGTGGTGATTCCAGTGGTTAAAAATGTTAGAGAGCAGCAGTTAACAAAAATGGCGTAAATAACGGGCTTTTATATCTTTTTTAGCCAATAAAATAACAACATCCGCAACATTAAAATCTCTGTCTAAAAAGGCTTCGCCACAGACTTTTGCCCCCATGCGCAGGTAGGTTTTTAATAGCGCTGGAATATATTGTTTACCATCAATATCAATTTCAAATTGTGGCAGTGGTATTTTAGGAAAAACACGCAGTTCATTGGAAGTGAAGTGATGTTGGCGTAAATAGTTGAGCACAGAGATCGCTTTGACCCCGCCATCGAGCATGGATATGCTGGCGCAGCCCATCAGGTAATCAATTTTGTGTTCATTCATATATTGGCCTATTTTTGACCAAAGCAGTCCAATGACAGCACCACTGCGATAATTTGGATCAACACAGGTACGGCCAATTTCCATATAACGCTGATTTTCTTGAATAATAGAATCAATATGAAATTCACTGGCGCTATAAAATTCAGCGGCTGTAGAAATTAGATCGCTGGTTAGAATTCGGCTGTAGCCAACAATGTTATTCGATAAGTTATCTTTCACCAATAAGTGCAAGCAAATATCATCGAACGGGTCTTTATCTAGACGAGTATTAGTGATGTTGAATACCCTTGCGCGCAATAGCTGAGCGCGACGAATTTCACTAGCGTCTTGGCTAAAGCAGGCGATGAGCTTAGATTCTAACGGCTTGGTGAGTGACTCAATCACTTGCATTGATACTGGACGAGTCTGTGGTTGAGAAAGGTTTTGCATTGTCATTATCTCATCTCTGTCGTTGCTGAAGATGAGTTACTGTAAAATTACTAGATGACAGGGTTATGACAATAAGGCGTTAACAATAAAAACTTATATTCCATATTGGCGAGGCAAGGCTCAAATTCGAGGTCTATGCTTGGTTGAAGAATAGCCACATTAAACACAATTATGATTAAATATTTCAGCACATTCTTTGTTGCTCTTATTATGCTACCGGTCGTATCAGCGCAGCCGGTATTAACCGAGAATCAAGCAATTCGCATTGTTGATTCTGCATTGAAACAGCAGCCTTTGTTTTGGCAGGGGTTTGCTATTCCTTATAGTATAGAGCGTTCCAGTAAGCATAAAGATGCGGCCATGCTAGAGGTTTTGTTTAATCATAAAAAGTTGACTCGCCATAAAGAAACCCAAGTAGTGAAAGTTGAAGGCAGTAAGCGCAAACGTATTTCGTTAAACTACCGTTATGATTTTATCGATCAACAAGCCAGTGAATATATAGCGTTCCAGGGAGGATTTTATTACGGCTATGGGCGATTGAAAAAGATATTGCAGCTATCGAAGCCTTATTTGTTAGGAGATTCTTATTACGCCGAAGCTTATGTGCAGTGGTATGTCACCGATATTCAAGAGTGGGTTGATGCTCCAGCATTTGATAAAGCCCGCACCTTAAGGCGAAGCCTAGAATCTAAGCAGAAACCGTTCGAGAAACGGGTATATCTGCAATACGATGGTAATCAGTGGGGGTTTTGGCGAGGTAAGCCAGGGGGCTTATAGCCCCCAATAATTACTTCGTTAGTATTAAATTGCTTTGGAGAAGCGAGGTCGGTTGACGGGAGTGCTGGCATCAGCACTGGCCGAATAGGTTTGAATGATGTTTGCATTCAAATAGGTATCAAATACCATGCAGGCATTACGCACTAATAATCGTCCTTTCTCGGTGATATGAATACCTTCAGGGCTAATCTCCAACAGCTTATCTTCAACCATCGGCTCTAACTTAGTTAACTCCTCAGAAAAATACTCTCGGCTATCCACGGCAAAGGCTTGATCGAGTTCAGCAAAGATCATTTGGTCATGACAGAGTAATTCCATAATGACTTGGCGACGAATGAGATCATCCTTATTCGTTTCGATCAATTTCACCACGGGAAATTGATTGTTTTCAATGGCGTCTTCGTAGACCTTAATATCAGGGCTGTTTTGTAAATAGCAGTCGCTGATTTGGCTGATAGACGATACCCCAAAACCAATCAAATCACAGTCACCATGAGTGGTATAACCCTGGAAATTTCTATGCAGTTCTTTATTACCTTGGGCTCTGGATAATTCGTCATCCGCTTTAGCGAAATGATCCATCCCCACGTAGTGATAGCCGATATCAGTTAGCTTGGTAATACAATTACCTGAAATCGCTAGCTTCTCTTCAGGGCTTGGTAAATCTTCTTCTTTAATGCGACGCTGTGGCTTAAAACGTTCAGGCAAGTGAGCATAGTTGAAGATAGAAAGCCTATCGGGTGACATATCAATGATGACATCGAGAGTCTCAGCAAATGTTTGCTGATTTTGGTGAGGTAAGCCATAAATTAAGTCAATATTGATCGAGCGAAAGCCGAGTTCGCGAGCTTCAATCATCACCTGACGAATCATGCTTTCAGGTTGAATACGATTAACCGCGATCTGAACTTTTTCATTTAAATCTTGCACGCCAAAGCTGGTGCGATTGAAACCCAGTTCACGCAATAACTTGAGGGTATAGGGGCGCAACTCGCGCGGGTCAATCTCAATAGAATAATCCGCGCTATCGGCTGTACTAAAGGTAAAGCGCTTACGTAAGTGGTCCATTAATCCGACCATCTGCTCATCGGATAGGAAAGTCGGAGTACCACCGCCCCAATGCATCTGCTCGACGATTGGATGGCCCTGTAATAACTCGGCTTTACGATCAATTTCTGCTTTTAATAACTTTAGATAAGGCTCAGATTTTGACCTGTCTTTAGTCACTATCTTATTGCAGCCGCAGTAGTAGCAAACGTGTGCGCAAAAGGGGATGTGTAGGTAGAGAGATAGTGGCACCATCGGGTCGCGTTGACTGAGCAGGTCTTTCTCTGCCTGATCATTCTCCACTACTTTAAATTCCACCGCTGTTGGGTAGGAAGTATAGCGAGGGCCAGATCGGTTGTATCGTTGGATCAGTTCCGGATCCCAGTGCAATTTTTCTGTCATGAGAGTACTTCTTAGTAATTAAATCGTGATCATTAACTGAATAGTCATTAGCTGAGCAGTCATTAAGTCGAACATATCTATGTGGATAGTCTGTATTTTAAAGAGGGTGCTATTTTTTCTCTTGTCCTGAATCAATTTTTTTGTGGTTGGGCTAATAAAACACGGTTAGAAAGGCGGTAGGGTAGTTGACTTTTGTGTCACCAATAAAAGTAAGACTTGGATTAGAAAAAAGTACTAATGATTTCGGATTTGCGGCCGAAAAGGACCTATATGAATGTAAATATTGAATAAATATGCATTTTTTTAAAGAAAGACTCAAAAGGGTCTTGCTTTTGTGCAGGTAGGGTCGTTTTATAGTGAACGCTTATCGACTAAAACAAAAAAAACAATGATCTCAAGGGATTGCCATGCCGAAGAAGCCATTTACCCCCGAGGAAGTCGCCGCTCAGTGCCAGCGAATTATGGACAGTGCATCACAAGTGATGGCCGATGTCGGTTTTCATCATTTGTCTATGCGAAAGTTGGCCGGACAGTTAGGGATGACTGCTAGTAATATTTATAATTATTTTCCCAATAAAGAAGTGCTTTTTATTCAAACGCGATTACGCGGTTTTGATATGTTCTTCGCTCAAATGAATGAGCAAATGGGAGAGGCGATTAATGCGGAACAAGCATTGCAACAATTTGCCCGTTTATTAATTAGTTTTGCTCAGCAAGATCCTGGTTATTACCAATTAATGTTTCAGCCACCACGGTTGAATCTAAAAGATTCTCAGCAGCTGGATCAAGAGTTAGAAATGCAATTGGCGCGCTTGGTAGAAGAGTGGCAGCGCCACTTGATGACCTTAATTGTGGATGCTATTCCATCGATGGCAGATCAATCCGAAAGCCGTCAAAAGCAAATAGCGTTATTTTTTACCGCTTCAATTCATGGCTTAGTCGATGTTTATCATTATCGTGCTTTATCGATGTTAATGGATTCTGTCGACTTGATCCCTGAAGAAATAGTTGAGTGCCATATTCAATGGTTATTGACTGCGGTTACTCAGCAGGCTGAGCAGGTCGTATAAGCAGCTGCTACTGAGGTTCTTTGTCTTCAAGCTTATAGACGAAGGCGAGAATCTCAGCAATGGTCAGGTAAAGTGCTTGAGGTATTTCATCGCCCAGTTCAAGTTTGCTTAACCATTGGCTTAGCTCTGCATTTTCATAAATAGGCACTTGTGCCTGCAGTGCTAATTGAATAATTGCTTGGGCTAGTTCGTCATTTCCTTTTGCCGCAAGTATCGGCGCTTTTTCTCCATCGTAACTCAGAGCAATGGCTTGGCTTGCGTTGAGTAAACTTTCTGGTATCTCTTCCGAATATTGTTTATCCATACTTTCATTCTCCTACTTTAATTATCTACGTAATTGCAGTCTAGGTTTTAATATCGACCAAACGTTGTTGAATATTGTGTTTGCGTTTTTCTAGGGTGCCATGTCGAGATTGAATATCAGTGACGACAATACCTTGCTCTGTTAGTCGTTGTCGCAGAGGTTTAATGTGTTGAGATAACTGACTTAACGAAGAGGGTGATTCAGACCAAAAGGTGGTATTACATTCATTATCGAGCATGGATATTTCAATGCCTAATTTGCCCAGTCGGGGTAAGTCAAAATGTAAATTGATAAACCAATGCTGTTTTTTTTCTCCTGCCTGATTCAGTCTTTCTTCTTTATCCATATAAAATTCAATCAGCTGGAGCTGCTGTTGATAATTAATTAATAATGGCACCCACTGTTGATTTTGTTGTAGTTGATTTGGGTTGTTGCTTTGATTCGCTTCGGTAGATTGCATCTGCTGGATTTGTTCACGCTCAATGTGGCCCAATAAATTTTGTAGGTTTCTTATTAATACGGCGTCATTGCCAGAGCGCTCCGGCCAATTAAGGGGAATGCGTAGCCCCTCGAGTTGATCTCCTTGGCCAGATACGGAATGTCCCGATAATATTTGGCTTAGGGCAAATTTATTATTAGAGCTTGGGTTCTGTAATAATGGCGATTGTAATAAGTCATCCAAGCTCATTAAAGAATTATTGAGTAGGGGGTTCTGCCATTGCGTTGTGGTTGAACTTGGCAGATTAGCGGATGTATTAGTGGTTGTTAGTGTACTCGTCGTTAGCGGGCTATCAGCAATCCTTGTTTTAGTTATCGCCGTCGATGGGGTTCTTGTTCTTACTAAGTTCGAGAGTACGGCTTGGCTATTATCTGACAGTGCCTTAGCGGTTCTTTTAACGATACTTGCAAGATTCGTTTTGAGCCCTGTATTTGGCTCGGCTTTATCGCTGGTTAAGTCTTTTTTGGGTTCCAAGACAGTATCTGTTTTCGTCGTAAGTTCTTTTACTAATACTTTATGCAGCGACTGTAATTGCTGAAAAATATTATTAGCACTTTTTTTATCGACTAAATTGAGTGATTGCTGAGCTAGGTTGCTTAGTTGCTTTTCCGCTTGCATCCCTGCGCCGTTTAGAGCGTTACGTAACCCAGTGCTATTACTAATATCTTGCTCTTTTGGCAGTTGCTGCAACCAAGCTTTAACTTGTTGTACTGCAGTATTGGCTGTTGAATTTTTGGTACTGGTCACTTCTGTTTCAGCAGTAGTCGACTTGTCTTGGGGTAAATAAAGCTGATTGGCCAAGGTTTGCGGGTTAGTAAGCTTTGCTCCGGTCTTGCTATAAGTATTTTCACTGGCCGCTATTTGCAGCGTACTTTCAGCAGTGGCGGTCGGTAAAGGAGAAGCTGGAACCGGCGCTGGTGAAGATCCTTTTACCGGGAAATTGATTATTTGACTAAGTTGCTTAATCAAATTGGGTAAATCCTGTTGCTGGATTTGAGGAATACGATCAGCGAGTAATTGCTGCACCAATGCCTTGGCTTGCGGGGTTGCTGTTGGTGATGTTGGTAATGCCGCTAGGGGAAGCTTGGGTTCGCTATTGATTATTTTTAACTTAGGCCCAGGTAAAACCTTTACCTCCAACAAGCTGCCTTTTTTCAGATCATTATTGCTGATCGTTTCGAGTTGCTGCTGACCAATTTTTAATACCACCTTATATTCTTGCTGTCTTGTCTCTTGCCCTTGGGAAGGCGCCGTTTCCTTAATCGGTGTGGAAGAAATAACCTCAGCTCGCAATACAGATGTAGGGGCTCTTTCTGTCGTGGCAGAGACCTTGATCAATTTAGGATTAATGAGGGGGATTCTATCCATCGTTATAGGGCTTCATTTGTTAGTAACATATTGATTATAGAGGGTAAATTACTCCCATAAGGGGTAATAATTCGGTTAAATGATCACTATTTCATACTATCGACCGACCTAGATCAATCTTGAGGCTTACATTTAGTACCTGCGGGCCTTTAATCTGTTTATAATGCAGCATAAACCAGCCCGTTACTTAGCTCTACTATTTGGCTCTACTATTTAGTTCTAATAATTAGGAATTGTATGACCCGCTCAGCTCCCGTCGATGAATCAAAATGGTTTACGACCCACTGTGATCTATCTGCCCACGATGTGAGCTGTGAGCGAGATGACCGTATTCTGTTTGAAAACCTAAGCTTCACCGTGAAAAAAGGCGACCTTATTCAATTGGCTGGGCCTAATGGGGCGGGTAAAACGACCTTGTTACGCTTGATGGCAGGGCTCAATCAGGATTTTGACGGTGAAGTGCGCTGGTATGATGAGAATATTCAATCCTGCTTTCAAGATTACGCGCGCCAGCGTTTATACATCGGCCACCTTTCCGCGATTAAAAAAGTTCTTACACCGTTAGAGAATCTTCGTTGGTTCGTTAGTAGTTGGCCCGAAGTATCAGAAGATGCTTTATGGCAGGCACTAGAAGAAGTTACTCTCGCGGGCTACGAAGATATACCTTGCCAGCAATTATCTGCTGGGCAGCAGCGCCGAGTAGCATTAGCCCGCTTATTAGTGACACCAACTCCTTTATGGATTCTCGATGAACCCTTTACTGCTCTTGATAAAGCCGGTGTAGCTTGGCTGGAAGCCCTGTTAGCCTTGCACGTAAATCGAGGCGGTTCTGTTTTGATCACCAGTCACCATGCTTTGAGTGATATTCCTGCTTTGCGTCAAATTGAACTTGGGGTGCAGAAATGAGTCTAGTTACTGCCACCATTAAACGAGACCTAATCATCGCCGCCCGCAATCCAGGGGAATGGCTGAACCCATTAATGTTCTTTTTGATGGTGCTCGCTTTATTTCCGTTAGCTGTCGATCCGGATCCTAAGTTTTTATCTAAAATTGCGGCCGGGGTCGTTTGGGTAGCCGCTTTACTGGCAACATTGTTATCTCTTGATGCACTTTTTAAAGCAGATGTTGAAGACGGTACATTAGAACAGTGGTTAGCGTCTGGAGAGTCTCTATACGCGATGGCATTAGGAAAGGTCTTCGTGCACTGGTGCATCAGTGGTCTACCCCTGACATTGGTTGCACCATTACTCGCCCTGATGATGAATTTACCTGATGATGCTTATGCTGCATTATTTTTTAGCTTGTTATTAGGTACGCCTATTTTGAGCTTGTTAGGAGCGGTTGGAGCGGCATTAACCGCTGGAGTACGCAGCGGTGGTTTGCTATTAAGCTTAGTAATTTTGCCTCTTTACATTCCTATACTCATCTTTGGCGCCAGCGCGGTATATCATGCAGGCATTGGAATGGAATATGCGGGACAATTGGGCTTTTTAGCCTCGTTTTTATGTATATCGATGACTCTGACACCTTTTGCAGTGGCGGGTGCGTTAAAATTGAATCTTTCTCGTTAATATATAAATAGAACTTGGATAGTAGATTATGTGGGAAGCGTTAAAGCGACTGTATCACCGAATGGGGTCGCCAAAATGGTTTTACGAAATTTCAGCTCGTTGGTTGCCTTGGTTTGCTATACCCGCAGCGCTCTGCCTGATAGTGGGTACGGTTTGGGGTCTAGCGTTTGCTCCAGCAGACTATCAGCAAGGCAATAGCTTTCGCATCATTTATATCCATGTGCCAGCGGCCATTCTTGCTCAGGGTGCTTATGCCATGATGGCGATTGCCGGTGGTATTTTTTTAATCTGGCGAATGAAGATGGCCGCTTGGGTAGCGGCGGCTATTGCGCCTATCGGAGCGAGCTTTTGTTTTCTAGCACTAATAACCGGTGCGATCTGGGGTAAACCAACGTGGGGAACCTGGTGGGTATGGGATGCGCGTTTAACCTCTATGTTGTTGTTATTGTTTTTATACTTCGGCGTGATGGCGCTGCAAAAAGCGATGGAGACTGATGATACGTCAGCCAAAGCAGGGGCTATCTTGTCTTTAGTGGGTCTGGTGAATATTCCTATTATTAAATATTCTGTTGAATGGTGGAATACTCTGCATCAGCCAGCGACATTAAAGCTGACAGAAGAATCGACCATGGCAATGGAAATGCTGATCCCTTTGCTGATTATGATTGTCGGATTTTATTTATTATTCGCCACCTTAATATTTATGCGTACTCGCAATGAAGTATTGTGGCATGAGCGTAAAAAAAGCTGGGTAAAAAAGCTAATAGAGGCAGAGAAATAGTATGTTTTTTGACAGCTTTGCAGAATTTATAGCCATGGGTAAACACGGTTTTTATGTGTGGCTATGTTATGGCATTACCGCCTTGGTGATTATCGCGAATATTCTTGCACCGATACGCCAACGTAAAAAATTGTTTGAACAACAGGCGCGACTTCAGCGTCGGGAGAAGAAAAATGCATCCGAAGCGTAAGAATCGACTGATTCTGATTTTATTTATGGTGATAGGTCTGGGTTCAGCCGTCGGCTTGATGATGTACTCTCTCAGTCAAAATATTGATTTATTTATGACCCCAACTCAAATTGCTAATGGTGAAGTTCGTCCTGGGCAAACAATCCGCGCCGGCGGCCTTGTCGTTGAAGGCAGTGTAGTGCGCAGTGATGATGGTTTAAAGGTTAGCTTTGGTATTACTGACGGAGCGGTTAACGTGACGGTTGAATATGAAGGTATCTTGCCGGACTTATTCCGCGAAGGGCAGGGTATTGTTGCGATGGGTAAGGTCGATTCACGTAAAGTGATGATCGCGTCTGAAGTATTGGCTAAGCACGACGAAGAATATATGCCGCCAGAAGTGAAGTATGCATTGGAATCGGCTCATAAAGACGGTGTAGAAAAATTGAAAAAAGATGCAGAAAAAAAAGCACAGCAATTAGAGCAGAAAACACAACAACCACACACTGAAAAGCAGTATTAGAAATGGCAGCTGAATACGGACACATAGCACTTCTTATTGCCCTCGCTTTTGCGTGTGTGCAATCTATCGTTCCCCTAATTGGGGCGCAAACCAACCGCGAATGGTTGATGCAATACGCCAGACCTATGGCATTGGGGCAAGCGGTTTTCTTAATCGTCAGTTTCGCTGCCTTAAGTTACTGCTTCGTGGTTGATGATTTTTCCGTGGCCTATGTTGCTCACAACAGTAATAGCCTGCTACCGACGATATTTAAATTCAGCGCGGTATGGGGAGCTCATGAAGGTTCGCTATTGCTTTGGGTCTTAATGTTGGGTTTATGGGGCGCTGCTGTTGCCATGTTTAGCCGCACTCTACCTTTAGAAATGGTTGCTCGAGTTCTGGCTGTGATGGGCATGGTCGGTGTTGGCTTTATTCTTTTTACCGTATTCACCTCAAACCCTTTTGATCGTAGCTTGCCTTCAATTCCTACCGATGGCGCGGATTTAAATCCGTTATTGCAAGATTTTGGCTTAATCGTTCACCCTCCAACCCTGTATATGGGTTATGTGGGTTTCTCTGTTGCCTTTGCCTTCGCTATTGCAGCCTTGTTAGGCGGACGTTTAGATGCGGCTTGGGCTCGCTGGTCTCGTCCTTGGACAACCGCTGCTTGGGTATTCTTAACTTTAGGCATCGCACTGGGTAGTTGGTGGGCTTATTATGAGCTTGGCTGGGGCGGCTGGTGGTTTTGGGATCCCGTTGAAAACGCATCTTTAATGCCTTGGTTAGTCGGTACCGCTTTAATACACTCTTTAGCGGTTACCGAAAAGCGTGGAGTATTTAAAAGCTGGACGGTGTTATTAGCTATTTTTGCTTTCTCTTTAAGCTTGCTCGGTACTTTCTTGGTGCGTTCTGGCGTACTAACCTCTGTGCACTCATTTGCTGCGGACCCTGAGCGAGGCGTATTTATTCTTGTGCTCTTAGGGTTGTGTGTAGGGGGCTCGTTAACGCTTTATGCCTTCAAGGCGCCTACGGTATCGTCTGCGGGTAAGTTTAAATTACTGTCGCGTGAGAGCTTCTTATTAGCCAATAATGCGTTATTAATTGTGGCAACGTTAACTATCTTATTGGGTACGCTTTATCCGTTGATTGTTGATTTTATTAGCCAAGAGAAATTATCTGTGGGTTCCGCTTGGTTCAATACCATGTTCGTTCCTTTGGCAGCGGCCTTAACATCTTTAGCGGGTATCGGTGCGATGTCACGCTGGAAAACGATGTCAGGTAAATTGTTAATAGCCCAGATTGCGGGTTCAGTTATGTTAGCTATTTTTGTCGCAGCGGTATTCCCGCTGGTCTATGCCGGAGAAATGAACTTCAAAGTGGCCATCGGTTTATTTGTTGCGACCCTATTGATCGCCATCACCTTCCGTGATGTTTGGGTGAAATCAAAAGGCCAGTTTAGACGCTTGTTTAAGTTGACTATGAGCTACTGGGGTATGGTTTTCGCTCATCTAGGTGTGGCGATTATGGTTATCGGTGTGACCGTCGTCAGTAATTTTAGTGTGGAAACCGCATTAAAAATGTCTCCAGGTGAAACGGCCACATTATCGGGCTATGACTTTAAATTTGCTCAGGCAGGTACCAGGCAAGGGCCGAATTACATTGCTGATGTTGGGGTATTCGAAGTATCTCAACAAGGTGAATTAGTGGCTACTTTACATGCGGAAAAACGCCGCTATAAGGTGAAGGGTTCTATGATGACAGAAGCGGCAATTGATGCCGGTTTATTCCGTGATATTTATATTTCTATGGGAGAGCCATTAGCCGATGGAGCTTGGGCAATGCGCTTGCAGGTTAAAGCCTATATGCGTTGGGTATGGTTAGGTGCGCTCTTTATGTCGTTTGGTGGTTTATTAGCGATTTTAGATAAACGCTATCGTATGCGCGTTAAACACGCTTAAACGTTTAGCTTAGAGAAAAATGGAATTGGATAGTTAATATGAATCGCATACTTTTGTTTATCCCGCTCATTATGTTTATTGTAATGGCGGCTTTTTTAGGCGGGGGCATTGGACGTGAAAATAAAGACGTTCTACCTTCCCCTTTAATTGATAAGCCTTTTCCGCAGTTTATCTTGCAACAGGTTGAAGCTGAAAAGCAGCTCACGCAATCAGATCTGCAGGGTAAACCCATGTTGGTTAATGTTTGGGCAACCTGGTGTCCTACTTGTAAAGCAGAGCATCAGTTTTTAAATACTCTGGCGGCTCAAGGCGTGCGTATTATCGGTATCAATTATAAAGATGACGAAGACGAAGCAAAAGTATGGCTACGTGATCTTGGTAATCCGTACGAGTTTAATATCAGTGACCCAAAAGGAAAGTTAGGTTTGGAGCTTGGTGTCTATGGCGCGCCTGAAACCTTTTTTGTTGATGGTGACGGTATTATTCGCGCCAAACACGTGGGTGATTTGAACCAGCGGGTATGGCAAAAGTATAAAGGTATATTTGAGCAGATGAAGAATCATGTTGAAGCTAATGTTTCTGAAGCGAGCAGCTCTATAGAGGGAAGTAAATAATGAAACTTATCCTCGCACTTTGCTTATCTTTATTTGCGTTAACCTCTCAGGCTGTCGTCGATGGGCATAAATACCCGTTTGATAATAAAGTCGATAAAGAGCGTTTTGAAGTTCTTGCCGCAGAACTTCGCTGCCCTAAATGTCAAAATCAGAATCTAGCCGATTCTAATGCTCCGGTAGCGTCAGATTTACGCGATAAAGTGTATGAGCTAATGATCGAAGGGCAAACAGATGATGAAATCGTTGGCTATCTAGTTGCTCGTTACGGTGATTTTGTTCGTTATAATCCACCGGTGCAAAAGAATACTTTCTTCTTATGGTTTGCGCCTGGAACCATGGTGTTAATCGCGATTATTGTCATTATTAGCATTACCCGTGGAGGCAAAAAGTCTCAGCCTCTGAGTGAAGAAGAAAAAGCCAAGCTGGCTAAGCTACAAGCAGCAAGAAGAGAGAAGCAAGATTCATGATTATTATTCTAGTTTTATTATTAGTAACGTTAGCCTTTGTCGTATGGCCTGCGTTTTCTCATCGCAATCTAAAAATAAGCCGCGAAGCAGAAAATTTACGTTTATATGAACAGCGTAAACAAGAAATTGCAGATGCTGATTATGGTAATGACGAACGTGCGCAGATGCTATTGGAATTGGATCACGAGTTGGTTTCTTCCGACGCCGATACCGTCAGCGGCAGTGATGTCAGCCCTAAGACAAAAATTCTAACGGCTTTTGCACTATTCATAGTGATGGTATCGAGTGTGTTATTTCTTTACCAAGATATGGGTGCGCAAGATGAACTTTTAGCAACTCAGTTATTAAATAAAATGACTAAGGCTAAATTAACCGATGAAGAGCATCAAACTTTAAAAGAGAGTTTACGTAGCGCATCCATTAGTAAACCAGAGAATGGTGAGTGGCTGTATTTATATGCCCGCATGCTTTATTCAGATGGCCAATATGTAGAAGGTGTAACAACGTTTAAAAAGATCTTGTCGACTTTACCCCCGGAAGCCGCAGCAGATCGAGCGGCAACCCTGGTGCAAATCGCCCAAGGTATGTTTTATATTTCTGAACAAACAGCCAGTATCGAAATCTATGAGATTATCACACAGGCATTAGCGATTGAGCCTGGTAACTCTCAAGGATTAGGTCTTGCAGGGATTGTAGCCTTTGAATTAGATCGTTATGAAGAGGCGCTAGCACACTGGAAAGCGCTGTGGTTTAACATGTCGAGTAGCCCAGAAGCCGGTGCTTTAGAGCAAGGAATACAGCGTATTGTTACCCGCTTGGAAGAGCAGGGGAAAACAGTTGACCTAAGTTGGATGAAGCGTGCTCAAGTTAAAATTATGGTAACCATCACCGATGAGCTTAAGGCTCAACTGAAAGATGGAGATGTGGTTTTTGTATTAGCGAAAGCAACTTCGGGTCCGGTAATGCCGTTAGCTGCGTTAAAGATTCAGGCTAAAGATCTACCGAAAGAAGTGATTTTGGATGATAGCTTAGGCATGGTGCCAGGTTTAGCGCTAAGTAAATTTGACGAAGTACAGGTCATTGCTCGAGTTGCAAAAGGTGGCCAGCCTATGGCTAACCCAGGGGACTTCCAAGGTATAGTCACTCCCGTCAAAGTAAAAGATGATGGGACAGTGACCTTGGTAATTAATGAGATTGTGAAATAAGTTAGCCGCTTATTCGTAATCAATTAACAGTAATTATTTTCAGTTACCATTTGGCGTAATGATCCTCAGCGAAGCCCCAGGCTCCGTTGAGGTGAATTGTTTCGCCATTTATCAGTATGTCGCCATAAAAGCGGCCAAAATGCTGAGTGAAATTGGAGGCAACTACTAACAAATTGAGTTTTTCTTTGCGCTGACCCGCAGGTTCAAAGTGCAAATTAATAATGCCATCGTTTGAGCGCATAGCCCAAGCGTGGCTAGGATGATTGCGGTCAAACTGAAAATCAACCATATCAATCTTATGCAATGTCCCGTCTAGCCATAAACCATTCTCGGTAAACCCGGTTTCGTTAACCCCAGCTGCAAGGTTAAAGCCTAAGCGTCGGCCATCTGGCAGCTTGCAAGATAAGCTACCCCAATTCCATGACGTTTCACGTCGCATATAACCCGAAGTCCAATCGACTGAGGCCAAAGCATCAATTTTTTCTAGATCAAACTCTTCTTGTCCCCAGTTCACTGTGCCATTACAAATTAAGGCCGTCGCTTTTTGGGTGAAAACCCAACCGTTATAGCCCGCACGGGTACAGACGGCAAGAGGGTTGAAGTTACCGGATTCATCGATTACCGCATCCACTTTAAAGCCTGATTTAAGGCTTACTTGAACTGAGCGTAAGCGCGGGGTGGCCGTCGCTTTAATAATGACTTTATTACCGCCTTTTTCAAAGCGTGCGCTGCCATCATTAGGTTTTAAATCTATTTTTGTTTTAACGGATAAAGGCTGAATAAAGCTAAACTCTTCAAACTTCTCAGTCTCGGGCTGATAAGCATAGACAAAGCAATTACTGGCAATTTTAAGATCGACAATAGCAATACCAACGATGAGCTCAGGGCTAGTAAAGCCAATAAATTGAAATTGATTAAATTTATAACGCTTGGCTAACTTACCAAGGCGCTTGTCCATGGTATTGCGAAGATCAAAGTCCATGTGATTAATCTTACCCACACTTTTGGGGAAAACCCCGTAGCTTGGTTGGCCATCTTGATTAATCAATAATTCTTTGGCCATGCTGAACCCCTTCTAGGAATTGAATAGTGTGCATTAAATAGAGCATTAACTTTTTATAATGAATATTATTCTGGCAGATAGACGGGTGTTTTACCATGGCGAAACTCGCCTAAGATATTGGCTTAATAAATGACTTACCAATTAAAGGCTTGGCGCAGAGAGGATAGGCTATCTTGGTCGGCTTTAAAGCGCATCTTAAGGTAGACCCCTTGAGAGGTGTAATTAGCCGCAGAGAAGTCACTATCAACGAAGCCTTCGAAGTTATAGCCGATACTGGTCCATAAGTTTTTCACTGGGGTATAGCCAACCGAGAAACCATAGCTGCCTTCTTCTGCTGCGCTGCCAGCAAAGAGTTCGCGGCCATGCATACCCAGATCCCATTTTTGAGTGAAATTATGACGCCACTCAGCCGCTAGGTAGTTAGTTGTGCCAGCGTAATCTTTAGAATTATACTGATCAAGAATGCGCTTGAAACCATACTGAGTTGCCAGTTGATCCTGCGCCGTAATCATCCAGTTAACGTGGATGTTATTAATAAACTTGCGGCTATCACTGCGGCTATCAGCAGTGCTTTTATTATCTTGTAATAAGCGAGTTTGTAATAAAATAGCGATGTCTTTTTTACGTGGGCGCAACGCTAGGTCAAACGTTGCATCCCAATTTTTAGCCTCACCTTGTTGGTCATTTTGAAGGTAGTAGTTAATGCTACCCCCCGTTGCAATCGCATCGGTAAGAGGGTGGTATAAGCTGGTATGCAAAAGAGTCGTTTCAGATTGCGTGCCATTTCTGCGCTCAATACGGTTGGTCCACTGTAATTTTTCTGCACGATAGGCCCAGCCAGTGCTGATGGCATTGAAGTCTTCCGTACTGGATTGAGATTCAGTAGGAAAGGCATCGGCCAGGTTGCGGCTTTGGTTGTAACCGAA
This sequence comes from Oleispira sp., assembly GCA_016765295.1. GTDB lineage: Bacteria > Pseudomonadota > Gammaproteobacteria > Pseudomonadales > Oceanobacteraceae > Oleispira. Next base: position 18,225 of record JAESQF010000052.1, on the reverse strand, counting down.
GCTCACTAGCCAATGCTCACTCACTTGCCAGTCATGACTTAGACCAGAAACAGAATATAAGCGATAACCATCGTCTTGCTGCTCTTGGGCAAAAGACTGTTCAACTTGGCCACCTTGCCAAGGTTGAGTACGCAGACCAATGGTGGTGCGTTCTAAGTTACTGTCGTTAAAGGAGCGTTCATAATCGACAAAAGTACTTAGGCTATCGGTCCAGCGGTAATCTGCACCAAGTCTTAAGCGGTCATTATCTTCACTACGAGTACTGACGTCGGTTGTTACCTTGGCATTTAAGCGCAATTTTTGGCTGAATACCGACCAATTAGCACCAAAGCTTATTTCATCAACAAAACGAGGGCCATCAGCCGTCTCTTCAATGGCGGTACGAGCCCCCGCAGTTAGAGAACTGATATTGGTTAATTTATGCGTCCAATCCGCTTCTGCTTGTTGTTTTTCTAAACCCGTTGAAAGTGTTTCTTGGTAGAAAGTATTAATACTCACTTGATCGTGATCGGTGACATAAAAAGACGTCGAGATACCGACTTTTTGTTGGTCTAATTCCCCTGCGTTTTGCTGCTCTAAACCAAACTCATCTTCAATGCGCTGAATGTAGGTATTTACTTCGACTTTACCGCTGCGATAAACCGCTTCGGCGCGCTGAGCATTGGCTTCTTTTTTACTGTATTCATCAGTCGTGGTTGAGCGCTGTGTTTGTGCTACTTCAGCCTTAAACGTCCAGTCACCAATATTCACTTCTGCATCCACTGCGGCCAGCTGGCTATCAAGAGCAGGGGAGCTTTCTTCAATGACGGTCACTCCTGCTTTTACTTTGTCGTTAAGGAATTTAATACCACCACGACCACCCATAACATGGCCGCTATCTGCTTGTTGTGTTTCGTAGTTAGCGACAATAAAAATAGGATTGAAATCGTTATCGGTTGTAGCAATGGGTGATTTGAAATACAGGGTGCCTGATTGTTGATCCAAGCTATAGTCAAGGTGACGAGTCAGCTCTTGGCTTTTAATAATGATTTCACTTTGAAAACGATCTCGAGTTTCTATAACGATGCGATCTGAGTTGTCGACAATAAACTTACTGCTTAACTGATACAGTCCCGAAGTTCCATTACCTTGTATTTCGTCGCGCACAAAACCTAGATCGGTCTCACTAGCAAACGCTGTTAGTTCAAATAAATCACCTAGATAAGCAACTTGCACACCGGTAAGGCTACGCACGTACTGGCCTAGTTGTGTTTTATTTAAACCGGTAGAAAGGTCACCAAATAAAGCGTAGAAACGTTCTTTTTCTATTTTTAAGAATAATTTATCGCCGCTGCTGGCATCGTTGCCTTGATTACTGGCATCAGCGTATAGCGTGTAGTATTCCCCTGGTTGAACCAAGGTCGCAAACGGCGTTGTTTGTTCTTTCGCGGAGTCATACGCTGCGGTTAATAAGAAGTCTCCTGGAATCTGACCTTTAGCGAAGAAAGCGATACGGCCATCGTGATAAATATTTTCATCAATGCTGCCATTGCTTAATGCGGAGCTGTTAGCAGAAGTACTATTATGACCTAGGGTTAAATCACCTAAGCCGACTAATAACCAATCTCGTGCAGCAGGCTTTAACCAGATACCAATATCATCGGTTAAGCCATTTGCGTGTTCAAAACTTAAACGTACTTCGCCACTTTGCGAACTAGGCTGGAGTTCAATAAAAGCAATACCATCTTGCTCTACTTGATAAACCGGTTTGTTATTTTGAATTAATGGATTGTAGTCATATTCATTCGTTTGTAATAACTGATAGGGGGTAGAAACTTGAACGAGACCATTACTATTTGGACGTACTGGGTAGCCGTCTTTATCGGTAAACTTAATCGCGATGACCGCAGGCTGAATACCATCGGCATAGGTATAGCTTAATTCAGGCAGAAATTCGATATTTGCTGGGGCGCCGGCAAAATGAACATTGTGCTCAACATAATCGATGACTTCTTCTTCACGATTTAAAACTTCGGCGACGAATTGGTTTGCGCCTTCTTCAATTTCGATTCCGCGCCATTCACTTACGGCAATTGGGCGTGTTTTCGAGCGGGTCATACCCTCATAATAAACACCGTGTACTGGCACACCGTTTAAGGTTAAGCGTAAGCGAGTATTTTGTGGGTGTTGAATAATAATGTCGGTAGCAGAAATGGTTGGATTGAAAAGTTTTGTTGGCCATACCCAATTTGTTTCTATGGATTTATTGCGGAACCAATTTTCAGAAATGGTTGGCTTTATTTGCACAGGCTCAAGTACTTGGTTGGATTTTAAACTAGCCGCTGTTGCAGCGGTGGTATTAATACCACCAATTAAACTTTCAGTTTTTGCAATACGGGTATCCGCGGTAATCGTTGCCACTGCAATTCTTGCATCGGCATTAAGTACGCGTACTTCGACTCGACGATTGCTCGCTCGGCCTTCAACGGTGCTATTACTGGCAATAGGTTTGGTGGAACCGTGCCCTGATACTTTGATCTGGTTGAGCGGAAGGCTGAGTTGTTGAGATAAATAATTGGCCACCGATAATGCCCGGGCGACGGACAGTGCTTGGTTATCACTAAACAGTTGATTCTCTCGTTGGGCAACAGGAGTACTGTCAGTATGACCGCTGACCGATATTTCTAAATTTTGTAGACCTTTTAACTTATCGATGACATCCGCTAAATTACGTTTATCTTGTAGACTGAGAGTTTCTGAAAGCCTTCCAAAACGTGGAGGCTGCAGAGGGTCTGCTTTACCGTCAGCAGGGGGCAGATAGAGTAGAGCGCTACTTTGTGCATCTGGCGTCACTAGACTATTAGGTAAGCCTGTTTTGTAGAAAAGTTTCGCTTTAGCGGTGAGTTTACCTTTTACGGCCTTTGCAGTAATTAAACCATTGAACTCAATGTCGTGTTGCCATTTTTCAGGTTTATCACCCAGCTTAATCAACAAGCTATTATCATTAATATGATATTCGACGGTCGGCTTTAAACCATCGATTAATAGGGAGTTTTCTTGGTAGACGATGCCAGCGGGTAATAATACAAATTCTTGAACGTCGGTTAATGGAACTCCGTGGCCTTCAATACGAATCTGATAGCGAATCATTTGATCTACAGGAGATTGAGTGGTCTTGGTCGTTATATTGGTAGCTGTATCTCCTTTAATCTTAGGCAGCGGCACAAGTTCGTTTTGTAAACTTTGTTTTACTTCACCTTCAAGGGCTTTTTTAACCCGTAGATGAAAGTCTGCCCGCCAAAAACTACCGGGCTGTAAATCAACAAACTGAGAATAACTTTGGCCTGCATGAAAGAAGCTGTCCTTACATTCGACAACTTCTAAGTAGTCTGGAATAGTTTCGGTATCCAGTTGTAAAACATGAGTGCCGGGCTTTACACCTTCTATGTGCCATTCGCCTTGGTTGTCGGTGACGACATAGCTGCCGTCTTCCATATATAGACGTACACCGGCAATACCATCAGCATCAAGGTCTAAATTACCTTCACAGCCATCTAAAATGACACGGCCAAATAAACGCGCTTTATTACGATATAAATCGTCTTTAATTTGAATGCTGGCTTTGGCAATGTTGGACTTTAACTCACTATGAATCGCGACCGCTTCGTTGGTAATTAAGCCATCGGCAGTTGCTGAAACCTGAGTAACATATTCTAGAATTAGTTTTTCATTAGCTTCCATATCAGGTAAATCGATGGTGATAATACGGCCATCGTTAGAGATGCTTGCAGGAATTATTGAATTACCTGCAACCACTAGCGAGTTTTTAACATAGGTTAAACCTACCGGTAGAGTATCGATAACCCGAATATTGCTAGCAAAAGATTCGGCATTATTGACGCTAATATTAAAGGCAACAAAATCGCCTACACCAGCCTCATTTTTACTGGCTGTTTTATCTAGTAAGATGCGATCTGATTTTGGATCTAAAGGAATGTCGGCATCAAAAATTTTATTGCTGATAGTAAAGCTTTCACCGCGAGAAATGCCCGATAATAAATATGGGCCAGTGGGCAGAGCTTGAATCGTCTGCTCGGAAAGCTGTGATGGAAATTCTGTCTTAACAGTATCCGCAATTTGAATGGAATAATTACCATTCGGTACATAAGGGAAGCGGTAGCCACCCGAAGGCAATTGATATGTTTTTCCTGAGCTATCGCTGACGAGTGAACCCGAAGTAATAGTTGCAGGGAAATCGCTGATGCCATCATCACCATAAACGGTTGCAGGTAAGCCGGTATTATTATCGATTAAAGTGATTTCGATATTGTCTAAAAGTGTTCCAGTGAAGCTATCAAAAACACGGCTAATAGGATCGAATTTAACGATGCTACTGACGGTATCCTCACCATCATTTTCATCTTGATATTCAATGTTAAGAGCGGAGGCAGACCCTAGTGCTAACAAGCAGTCATTAGGGTTAGAATTTTGTAAGTTAGGGGTAGTTTGAACGATACCAATAAACTCGCCACTGTTATTACTTGTTTCGGTCAATATAACGGTTTCATGATCAGAGTTTTTACCGTCTACTTTAAGACTTACCGAAACTTGATCTCGAATCGTTGAGTTTATATTCTGGTCTAAATCAATCACCCGAATAATTAATGGGTTGCCACTTTTAAACGTCGTCGATGGAAAAGATGAAATCGATGCAGGAAAAGTAATCGCATCACCATTAGGGTATTTAATATCGGTATTAATGATGTTGTTACTATTTTCTGAAGTACCTAAGCATTGAGACACTTCAGTATTAAATATTTTGCTGCCAATAGGATTCGAAGTGTTAGTTGGAACATAAGGTGCCCAAATATCAATCGCAGAATTTGTGCCGATGCCGCCAGCACCTTGGCCGGCTGATTGTAGTACAAAAGGTGCACCATCAATTTTTGATAATGATTGCCCATTAGATTGATAGTGAACTTCAGCATCGCTATCAATAACATCACCAATCGTGGCGGCAAATGATGAAGGACTTATAACAAATAACAGGCAAGCAAAAACACAGATAATAAACCGCGCGAGCAGGGCATTATCTGTGCATTCGCACATGGTGTGTTGTTGGGTGAAACCCACCTCAGAGCTTGTGCTCTGAGGTGGGCTAGCAAATAACAATAGGGGCATTGTTATTTTAGGGTTGCCGCTAAAGTTGCAACTACTTTACCAGGAACACCGCCAGTATCTTGAGCTGGAACCTCTTTGGCAGGAAAGATAACTTCGTTGCCGTTGAAAGTAACGGCCGCAGCTACGCCACCAATTGAATATTGGTCATCAGTATATATATTGTCATCAACGGCAAGATCAAAATAAACAGGTAGTGTATCCGTGATTATTACGTCAGATGCTATTTCTGTACCCGAATTTGTTACTGTTAATGTGTACTCTACAATGGCACCAGGGATTGCTTTCGGGTTATCGAGTTTATTTATAGGGTCCCAGAATATAATAACTGATTTTTCAATCTTCAATTTTGCTGAAGTGACTTTAAAAGCACCAACGCCAGAGCGCTCAGCACCTTTTTCGTTAAATACTGTTTGAATTTCATTGGATATCCATGATTCATCAATAGCGGAAATTGTTTCGCCAAAAGCAACTGGAGTGAATCCTATTTTATCCTCATTCGCTTTATTTACTGCTGTTGCACTAGCCTCTGTTTCTGCAGCTGTAACAGTTAGAGTGTGAACAAAAATATCATCGTTTTCACCAATAGCAGGTGTCGCTACAACATAAATAATAGCTTGATCTGTACCGCTATCGTTATCAAAATCACCAGCTGTTAATTCAATATAATTTCCAGTTAGTTGAGTGCTCTTGTTTGGATCAAATGAAGTGCTGGCAGAATCTTGTTTGTAGTAAGTGTAAGTTGGATTGATAGAGGTTGAAGTGCTATCAATAACTTGTCCGCCAATAGTAACTTCGGTTAATTCATTTTCATTTAACGCTTCTAAATTAAAGCGAATAGGCGCATTACTGTTGTTTACTAGGGTATAGGCGGTTCCTTGTTGAGTTTTAATTGGGGCTGTTGGAACAGTACTTGGCGGAAGCAAAGTAAAAATCACTTTACGGTCGACCTTAAAAGTATTCTCTACATTTACTTCAATGCCTAATTGATCAGTAGTTCCAATTTTATAGGTTAATGAGGCCTTATTCACAATATCTAGATTATAAGCTGTCTCTATCTCTGCAACACTCGTAGCAGAAATACCTGCCGCTAATGCTAGAGTAAATAACTGTTTAATTTTCATAAGTTAGTTCCTTTATAATTAAATTCTTTTCTATTTAATAATGACTGCGTACTGAACAGAGCTATCTGCACCAATCGCAAGTGGTTTGTTTAGTGTCCAGCGAACGTTGGTATAGTCAGCTGCGATTGCCTGTACACGTTCACCATTTTTTTCGATAAATAGCTTCGAAGGCTGTGCATAGGTTTTTCCACCATCGGTAGAAAATTCGATATCGGTATTTAAGCCTTTAGCAGAGCCAGCGACATAAACCGTATTGTCAGGAATAGGGTTAGCAATCACGATATCCGTGGCCGCTTCTTTTCCTGTATTGTTAAAACTAATTTGGTAGCCGACTTTATCTCCCGGTAACATTTTGTCCGGTGTCTGCCATTGCTCAGATTTAGCGCCGTTTTCAGAAGTAATGGTCACGACTTTAAACGCTTCGTTTTTTAATTCGACTTCAGACCAAGCGCTGATGCTACTAACTAGCAGTGCGATGGCGGTAAGTGATTTCATTAATGCCTTCATAAGTAACTCCTTAGTTAACTTTTTGTTTAGTTCTTAAATTAATTAATGGTTGCGTCTAATTGAATTTCATAAGTGCCGACACTACGGTCGCCAAAATTCACGCTGACTTTGTGAGTAATTGAATCGTAACCACCGCTTGCAGGAGGTACAGGAATATAGCCACCCGTACCATCAACTTGCTGGACGAGGGTATTAGCAACAAAGGTCACATCAGTCGGTAAGCTATCGATAATTTCTAAACCTTCTGCTATGCCACTTGTTACTGTGACTAAAACAGAATATTTAACGGTTGCTCCAGGAATGTACTGGCCTGTTACTTGAGTACCATTCACATCGGCGATAACCGAAACGATTGACTTGTCGATATCGACGACAGCAGAAGGGGCGGCTTTAACCGTAAAGGTTGCAGCATCACTAGCGGTGCCATTAAGGACTGCAACAACGGCATCTGTGTTGTCTGTACCTTGTCCTGTTAAAATAGTTCCAATTGCTGCAGTGCTAGCTCCAGCCGTCTGTGAAATAGCATCGAAAGTTAATGTGCTTATTTGGCCAACGTTTGCAGCCGCTGGAATATTGGATACTAGGTAGATGTAATATTCCTGATCAGGATCTAAAGGTAAGCCAGTGCCAGTGGTATACGTGTCTTCTGTACCATCGAATGTGCCGTTACCACCGATAACGGGTTCGTAATAAATTCTGGTCGATTCAGGAGTGAAATCACCTGTTGGAGTCTGTTTTAGATCAAAAATCTCATTGCCATTACCCAGGTTAGAGACGGTATAAGCTTGTACAGAAGCAGAGTCTCCGGCATTCACATCAACATTTTTACCTGAATCCAAAGCCGTTACGTTTACATTGATTACTTCATCGACTTTGAACGTTGCGGTAACGGGATCTGATACGGTTTGGTTATTGGCTGGGCCATAAGTTACCGTGGCGCTGTTAATGATTTCAGTACCGGCGATTGTACCTGCCGCATGGGTCGACGTAGCGGCCATACTGGCGGCTAAGCCCAGCGATAGTGTTACCGCTGAAAGTAGTTGTTTCATAAAGACTCCTGGGTAGTTGTCAGATAGAAGGTAGTGGTTTTAGAATTTGCCGATATTGATGCTAAAGATGGCGCAATATGACAGAAATAGGGTTTGGCCGTGCAAATCAGCGCTCTGTTCTGAGTCGAGGCTAAATTCGTCAAGCAATGGCTCTCAGTCTTATTTGGCACAAATGTCTCAATATGTCTAAGTTTGTAAGATTAGATTTTATTGAGTAAACGAATCCCCGTCAATTTAACGGCCGTTAAGTCTTTTGGCTTATTGCCTTTTGTAACACCTTAAAAACGTTAATTTTTTGAAATAGTGAGTTTGAAACGGAAGAGTTGTAAGGGGTTCTCATTTACAGGGCTAAAAGTGGAAATATTTGGTATTAATGGGGTAAATAAATGCAGTTAGATGACAAACTTTGTCATTGTATCTTTATGCAACAGAATCGTTAAATATTGTTAATTCTGCCTAGTAGGTCTCATTTTGAGTACTTAATTGTGTGCTTTCGGTTACTTTCTTATTTTAGACGTCAAATTTACCAACAGTTTTTTGATGTTTATCATGTGTGCGCGTGTAAGTAATAAAGCGGAGAGGGTCCATAATGGTTAAAATAATGGCAATTTTCTGTAAGTTAAGCGAAGGCTTACCCAGTAAAATGCTCCGTATTGGTTTAACCAGCTATTGCAGCTGGACCCGAAATTTAATACTGAATGTGTTCGAACTTTCACCTGCAGCAGGGGCCTGTAATGTGCCATTGGGATTTATTCTGAAATGAGTGATTTTTTTATCGACACCGTCACTATCGGGTAAGGGGCTATAGTCGAAACTTATACCATTATTTTCAGAGAATTCGATATCATCACTGCTACTGTCAAGTGCAAAGAACTGATAAGACAAGCCGCTAGTAGGGTTGACGGGTTGTTCTATCACCGGCCCTTGCCCACTAATATCATTAAAATCTTTGACTAGCATGTAAGTCTTATCCGGAATCGCATCGCTGATCCAAATAGAATTGTTTTCTGCAGCACCGAGGCCAGTATTTATAGCTTGAATTGAATAGGTAAAAATTGCACCAGGCACCGCTTTAGAAAAATTATTTGTGCCATTAATACCGTTAATAGGGTCGGAAAATATTTCTATGGATTTTTCTAGTTTTAAGTTGGGTAATGCCTGGTTAATTAGCAGCATAAAATCACTACTGTGTTCTATCGTATTTTCTTCACCTTCTTTTGCTCGGACTGAAAATTTCCAGTAACCCGCCTGTGTATTAGCGGGTATCGAATAGTCCAGGCTAAAGGTTTTAGTTGCTGTAAGAGAATCGATGGTAAGTGTCATGGGCAGGTTGATAAAGATACTGTTTCCTTCAGCATCTGTTGCGCTTAAGTCTGCGGAAGTAATATCAAATGAGCCAAATGGATCGCTAATGACAGTTTCGATTGAAATATCAGAACCTGAATTAACGTCACTAACGGCTAAGCTAGTAGCGCTATCAATTGCTAAAATACTGTCGACATTAATAACCGTTTTTGCCGGAATGGAAACATAACAATAATCAGCCCCATCCAGAGAATAGACTCTAATGCCTCCCGCGCCTGTGATGTTAATAATTCTTAATTTTAACGTATCACCTGCTGGAATAATGGGGCTTTGGGTAAGTGGGATAGTATAAGCAAACTGCTCTACCGGAGAGTTCTTTGAAGGGATAGTAATTGTTATTGGATCACTATCAGCAATCACTGTTGAGTTATGCAGTAGCTGAATCTTCATCGTGTGCGTTTTACTGCTATTTTGATTACTCTGTAGGCATAAGTTCAAATCAATGCTAGTACCGCTAAACTCAAATTGTGACTGAAAATTTGGCTCTAATGTCCAGATAGCATCTTTATTATTTCGTCCGATATTACGATTGCTGGTAACTGTCGGGCGGTTGCGCCTCATAATTTGATTGGGTCTGCCTACACTGCTATTTGAGTGTAAATACAGATGTTTATTACCGGCCGATGGATTGATGGCTTGAGCACTAAAAACAGAAGGTGCGTTAATAGTTAATGTTTCTGTTGCTGAGCTTGTTAGCTCGACGCTGTTATTAATCTCAGTACCTGTTGGAAGACTGGCCGATAAAATAACGTCAATTACCAATGTTTGGCTGCCATTTTCGGTTACGCTTATATTATCAATTTGAATCAAGCCAGAATTGAAATCACCGGCTGGAGCAATAAGACTATTATTAATAGCATCAGCCGGTAGGCTAATAATTTCAAATGTAGAAAATTCAGCCGAAAGATGATCTGTTAAAGATATACCACTTACTGCAATGCCGGCACTTTCTGTAATTGTAATTGTGTACCGTAAAGTATCCCCTGGGTTTACATTGCCGCCGTTTAAATCAACCACTTCTTTAATTGAAGTGGTTATGTCTGGGCCTTGAATTAAATAGCTACTTAGAGAAGTATTGTTGGATAAAATATTATCGAATAATAAGCCTTTAATAGTGCCTGAAATATTTACACTGTCGTTGCTGCCTGCGGTTTTATCAACTATAAATACTAGTGATAACGGCATGCTGCTATTGGACGCTGTAATATCGTCTAAATATAAGCAATCAAGGGTATCGCTAATAGTGGAGCAGCTCCACGAAGGGTTAGGGGTCGTGACAAAACTAAAGCCTTGAGGGATATTGAAACTGAATTGAGAGTTTTGTGGAGCCGTATTTGGGCCGTTGTTTGTTACCGTAAAACCAAAGGTATTTTGTTGGCCGCGAATGATATTAGCGGGTCCTGATTGCTGGATGGTTAAATCGGCGACAGATTCGTTGGGAACACTGATAAATTCAGCGGTTAGAAATACGGCATCTTGTCCTGAAGAGTATCGTGTATGAACGCGGGTAGCACCTGCAATTAAAAAGTTACCGATTTGATATTCGTCAATATCAACGCCACTCGTCGCGCCGATGACATTTGAATAGCCATTGAATTGGTTATTGGATGGGTTGTTTGGGTCGGTTAAATTACGATTTTCAAATGTTAAGGATTCAACTTCGTTATTTCTTTGTTGTGAATTACCTTCGTCACCTTCCCAGGTTATGTGAGCATGCTTGCCACCGAGTGCTGATGGATTTGAAGCGATAACAAAGTTATTTGGTATCAGTTCGAATTGCTCTCCCCAAAAGTTTTTAAAACCGTCGAATACATTGATGACTCTTAAAGGTTCGTTTGGGTGTTCAAAAATAATTGCTAGTGCCCAGCCGCCGTATGCACCACCCGTTGAGCAGTAAGCATCAGAACCATCAAATGTAAGGCCTGAAACACGGTAACTAGCAAACGTATTATTTGAAACTAACTGAGTGACATCGGCTTTTTCACTGAAATAATTGCGCCCATTAAAAAGCTCAGTGTAATTAGTTTGTGAATTGACAGGCTGGCCATTGAATGTAACTTGAGTATCTATGCCACCCGAACCGGACCAGTATAGATAAGCCGCTTTAATGGAAGCGTTACTTGGAAGTGATATGTTTCCTGAGGATTGCCCTCCGGCAACGAGAGAGCAGGTATCGATTGAGTCTCGTAGGGAATTACCCGTTAACTCGAAAGAAATATTACCGGCAAAGCTGTGTCGTAAAATAACGTCCTCAGCATGGGTAGCTAGAGTGGGAATGAGGAACCCTAAAAATATAACGAGTAATCGCTTACCTAATAAGCCAAGGCTCGAAAAAATTGTTCTATAAAATTTGTATCGGTTGTCCTTATATATAGAGCGGTAGGGTGTTAGTTGTAGCATTGTCTCAATTCGTCTAGGTCTGTAAGCTTAGATTTTATGGAGTAAACGAATCGTCGTCAATTTAACGGCTGTTAAATAATTGTCGTATTGTCATCTGTAAGGTTTCAAAAACATTATTTTTTTTAAATGACAAACCTGAGGCTGGAGCAGTTGTAAGAAATTCACATTAATACCGCTTAAAGTGATCAATTTTGGCAGAAACTGGGTAAATAAATGCAGGTGGCTGACAAAGCTTATCATTGTTTCTTTATGTATCCATAGCGTTGAATATTGTAAGTTCTGCCTAGTGGGTCACATTTTACAACAATAGTGTGTGCTTTTAGTTATTTGTGAATCTCTAGTGTCAAATTTACTAACAGTATTTTTGCTCCTTATCTTGTTTTCACCATGCTAAGCATGATGTAAGGTGGACTCAATAAAGATAAAAATAATGGAGTTTGTCAGTGAGTGAAGTGAAGACCTACCCGGTTAAAGAGCATATTGGTTCAACCGCTTTGTTGAACGATGATCAGTACCAAGCTATGTATAAGCGTTCTATCGAAGATTCTGAAGGGTTTTGGGCAGAGCAGGGACAGCGTATTGACTGGATTCAGCCTTATACTCAAGTTCGGGACATTTCATTTGATGAGCATAATGTCGATATCAATTGGTATAAAGACGGCACCCTAAATGCCTCGGCAAATTGCCTTGATCGTCATTTGGCGACTCGTGGTGATCAAACTGCGATTATCTGGGAAGGTGATGAACCAACCGAAGATCGTCATATCACTTATAAAGAATTACACGCCGAAGTCTGTCAGTTTGCTAATGTCCTAAAAACTCAAGGTGTGCGTAAAGGCGACGTAGTCTGCATCTATATGCCAATGGTGCCGCAAGCCGTTATGGCTATGTTAGCGTGTGCTCGCATTGGCGCAGTTCACTCGGTGGTTTTTGGTGGTTTTTCACCCGATGCACTGGCAGGCCGTATTGATGATAGTAATGTAAAAGTAGTAATTACGGCCGATGAAGGTGTTCGTGGTGGTAAAACAGTTGGGCTTAAAAATAACGTGGATGAAGCGTTAACCCACCCTAGTGTGAATACGGTAGAAAAAGTCATCGTAATTAAGCGTACTGGGGCTGATATTGCTTGGCATAAAACCCGCGATATTTGGTATCACGAAGCTATTGCTAGCGAATCGAAGCAGTGCCAACCCGCGGAAATGCGCGCCGAAGATCCATTATTTATTCTGTATACTTCAGGCTCTACCGGTAAACCCAAAGGCGTTGTCCATACGACAGGCGGCTATATGGTTTATGCCTCGCTAACGCATGAATACGTATTTGATTATCACGAGGGCGATGTATTTTGGTGTACCGCCGACGTGGGCTGGATTACCGGACATACCTATTTAGTTTATGGGCCTTTGGCTAATGGTGCGATTTCATTAATGTGCGAAGGTGTGCCGAACTACCCAGGTATCAATCGTGTATCGCAAATCGTCGATAAACATGAAGTTAATATTCTTTATACCGCACCTACCGCAATTCGAGCATTAATGGCAGAAGGTGATGCGGCAGTTAATGAAACGAAGCGTCATTCATTACGTATTTTAGGCTCAGTCGGCGAGCCGATTAATCCTGAAGCTTGGGAGTGGTATTACCGTACGATTGGTGAAGAAAAATGTCCGATTGTTGATACCTGGTGGCAAACAGAAACCGGTGGCATCATGATTACTCCTTTGCCAGGTGCAACGGTATTAAAGCCGGGTTCTGCTACGCGTCCTTTCTTTGGTGTGCAGCCTGCGTTAGTCGATAGCGAAGGCAATATCGTAGAAGGTGTGGGTGAGGGTAACTTGGTGATGCTTGATAGCTGGCCTGGGCAATCGCGAACGATTTATGGCGATCACGAGCGCTTTATGCAAACCTACTTTTCTACTTATGCCGGTATGTATTTTAGTGGTGATGGCGCTCGTCGTGATGAAGACGGTTATTACTGGATTACCGGTCGTGTTGATGACGTATTAAATGTTTCCGGGCACCGCATGGGAACGGCTGAAATTGAAAGTGCTTTGGTTGCTCATCCTAAGGTTGCTGAGGCGGCTGTGGTGGGGTATCCGCATCATATTAAAGGCCAAGGGATTTATGTTTATGTGACGTTGAATAAAGGTGAATTAAGTTCAGATTCTGCGGTGAATGATGCGCTGGTTTTAGAATTGAAAAAATGGGTGCGCCAGGATATTGGTGCTATCGCAACTCCCGATTTAATTCAATTAACTCCGGGTTTACCGAAGACACGTTCGGGTAAAATTATGCGCCGTATTTTGCGTAAAATTGCCGAAAATGAATTTGATACATTGGGTGACACTTCTACCTTGGCAGACCCTGCGGTAGTCGATGAGTTGATCGAGCATAGAGTTAATAGGTAGGACATTAGTTAATAGATAGTTTCTAAAAAGTCATCATAAATTAAGATATACTCATTTAAATTTATGATGACTTGCCTCTGCACTTCTTCAAAGCCTTCCGTACTGGGTGTTATGTCAGAAAAAAAATTCAGTGTCCATAAAAGCGTCGTATTATCTAATCGCAAAGCCCTAGCTTTGTATTTATTTCATCAAAATCGTGCTCACGATGTACCTAGTATTATGTCTCAGCTAGTAGATCTTGATGGTTTTGATGGCGATAGAATCCCTCTGGAAGTCGTAACCGATGATATTAATTTAGCCGCGACAATTTTGCAGGAAGAATTTTTAGGTTTAAAGATAATTAATTTGATCGGTGTCGAGCTTTTACCCTTGTATAAAGGGATAAAACAGTGTGTTGAAGTATTTATTAATTCGAAAACTCAAATTCCTAATGTTGTTTTATTTAGGCTGGTTGCGCGATATTTTAAGGTGGTTACTGAGTCTGTTCAGGTTCGATTTGTCGAAGATGTTGAGTCGGTACGTTTGGAATTCTCAGCCAGTATGCCAGACAAGGTTAGTGTTCATCAGCTTGATGGGGCTCTTCTTGGGGTGTATAAAATCCTGCAAGTTTTCGGTGCAATACAACCCAATAAGTTGACCTTGTCAAATCGTCAATCAGAGTATGGGATTGAAATTTATAGACAGCTTTTTGGTATTCCTGCTCAAGTAACAGGGCTGACAAATAGTTTGTCTTACGATTTATCGACTAGTCAAAGAATGCCGCTGGAGTTCAGTGGAGAAAAATCTGCCAGTGACAGTTTTATTATTGCACCCTTGCAAAGTATGTTAGATAGGGAGTTTCCTGATTCTAGTTACAGTGAGCGTTGCCAGCACATTCTGATGACGATCATCGGGCTTCATGAGCCGACCAGGGAGCAGGTCGCGCAAGTATTAAACATGAGCATTAGTAGCTTGCAAAGACGGTTGAGGGAGGAGGGGAGTTCGTTTCAAAAAATTCTTCTGGAAATCCGCAAGCAATTGGCGATGGAATACTTAATTGAACAAAAGATGTCAGCATCTAATGTCGCATTTTTATTGGGTTATCAATCGACTAGCCAGTTTTTTAAAGCCTTTAAAACTTGGTTTGATATGACGCCGATGGAGTACCAAAATAAAAAACTCCCATAGAAGCTAAATCTATGGGAGTTCCGATTAATATAGTTATTGTTAATAGCTACTATTAATAACTATTGAGGCATTGAGGTATAAGCATCACAACCCAAGGCTTCAAATTCTGCTTGAGTGAAATATTGTACCGTTGGCATGAACTCAGCCAACACTGCGCTTTCATCCCCTGGGGTAGTGGTATTCTGCGCGGTTTTAGCAAAGCCATTCACTGGCAGCATGTTGCGTAGAATTAATAAGGCATCATTTTCGTGGTTCAAACGGTCAGGAATGATTGAGAAACCATCACCTTTAGCCGACCAAGGTAAGTAACCAATACCACAGGCATCCGTTGCATTACTAGGGCGCTCACTTTCTAAGCTAGTGACAATAGTGAAGTAACCATCTGGATTGATCGTCACTTGTTCATCATGAAGACAGCCGGTCACTTTTTGCGAGTAATATTCGTTTTGGCATAAAGACCAGTAGCGTAATTGAGCTTGGCTTTCATCGAACGTTTCATTACCGGCTAGAGTGGCTGGAACGTTAGGGATTTTGCCACGAATTACCGCGATAGGTTTTATGCTGCGGTCTAAATTAGTCGATAAATATTGGTTGTCTAAATTAGCATACCAGCCAACTTGACGTTCTGGTTCGCCAGCACACATACCTAAGAATACGCATCTCAAGTTGAACTGTACATTATAAGCCGCGCGCCATATTGGGTTCGCATTCGCCGAACTATTTTGTCTTAAATTCGCATAAGTATCGGCGGGAATAAATGGAATACTCACCATTGTTTGATCCGATTGCATACTGTCACAGGCGGCTTGGCCAGTCAGGACCTCGCCATTATTGAGGGTTAGCTCTGCCTGAGGTAAGTCTGTGCCCCCGGTTATATCCTGCCCGGTATTCGGTACGTAAACTCGATACAGTAACGTGGTCTGGCCAATACTCTGATCATCAGTCTGAGCGTAATCGTATAGGGTATTATCGAGAGGAGACTGCGGTGCTTCTCCTGCTTGTAACTGAATTTGATAATCTCGGTTTTCATTATTGCGTTCAGCCCCCGCGGTAAAAGGATTGATTGAGCCGGTATCTGCGGCAATGTCTTGATCCATTAGAGCGAAGGCCGGAGTAGCGTCGTTGCGATAACTGTTGAAAGACATGTAACGAGCGTATGGATATTGCCCTGTGAGTTTTAAGTTCGCACCTTCAGGCAGAATGTATTTTGCATGCCAGTATGTCGCCCCCGTATCTGGGTAAGCGAAGTTGGATGCTGGGTTAGCAATGCTATATGGGTCGCCCCAGAAGCAATTATTTACTTGTGCGGGAGGTGTTAATTCTTGATCAGGTATAGTCGTATTTTTGTTGCTGCTACTGTTACCACCACACGCTACCAGTAGGCTAATGCCCCCAATGGCAAGGCCGTGGTAGGCTATTTTTTTCGCATTAAAACGGTTGGGCTGTTTTAGGTTGAGCATGGATACTCCAGTTCATTATTGTTATTAGTTGGTACCTAATAACCCTAAAGCAGCGCTGCAGTGGAGGGAATATGAATTCGGGTCAGTGAATCTTTCGCTTGTGGTAATTCGGGTCAATCTCATTTTTTAGTGCTTAATCAGCTGTTCTAATCAGCTCTTTTAATCAACTAATTCAATATCCAAGCCAATCAACAGATTTAACGCTTGGTCACGGCTAAATTTACCTTGTTTAATATTGTTAAGGTGAATGTTGATATTGTAATTACTCGCGTCAGTAAAATCTGTTTCAACCAGCTCAGTACGATTGAATAAACTGTAGCTAAAATCGCTGCTACTAAAATTACCTTGACTGAAATTTCCTTCACGAAAATCGACGTCTTGTAGCTTGCAAGATTCAAGTTGTAACTCGGTTAATTTTAAACCGTGAAATGACGAATCATTTAAAATGCAGTGAGAGAACTTAATCGGTGACGCCAGGACTAAATTTGGCCAGTGGGCGCGAGTCCAGTCGATGCCGATCATTTTGCAATGGTCAAAAAAAACGTCGTTAAAGCGGCTATAACCTACTTGAATATTGCTTAAGTTACACTGAAAAAAGTGGCAGTCGATGAACTTGCAATGCTTGAAAGTAGTGCCGGTAAAATCACAGTTTTTAAAGCTGCAATTATCAAATTCAACTTCGTCTAATTCTGCTTGAGAGAATACAATATCAGAAAAGTTTTGGTTGTAATGTTCGCCAATTTTAGGGTCAATCATGTTATTTCTCATTGGTGATTGTTTTAAATAAAAACAAAGATGATCATTTTAATTGCCAGTAGGCTCAGTAAGTATTTAATCATTCGAATGTAGACTTGGTTGTCGACTTTTTTACGTGCCTTAGAGCCAAGGTAAGAGCCTAGAATAGCGCCGAAACTCATCAGTACTAGGGTTGAAAAATACTCACCAAATTGAAAACCAATTAAACCAAAGACTATTATTTTCGCCAAATGGCTAATGCTCATGAAAATAGCACCCGTGGCAATAATTTGGTCTTTATCTTGTAACTTTTTAAGCAAAATGTTTTGAGTTAGTGCCCTGTTGCGCCGACAATTAAACTTAATCCTGTTTGTAATGCACCAATAAGATAAAAGTTTTCGAAGTGCTTCATCGTGTCCGCAAAAGGCTTTAACCAAAGGTTAAGTAATATATAGCTGCCAATCGCTAGAGGGATATAATCGCTGGTTAAGTTGAAAAGTAAGGTGGTGAAAAGCCCTAGGCCGATTGCTGAGCCAATTAAAAATGGTGGCAGTAAATGCCAGGCAACGTGGTTTAACGACAAAGCTACCCGAGAACTATTGCTGGCCAGTTGCACTATGCCGTGAATAGGAATGATAACGGCGGCGGGTAGAAAGCTGGGCATGATAGCAATTAATAACATACCTCCGCCAAAACCAAGAATTCCTGCAATAGCAGACGTTGCGGTGGCGAATAATGTTAATAGTATTTCAGTCGAGTAGTCGCTGCTGAGTTGAGTAAGTAAGTCGAATAGGTCGGCGAGCATGCAGTAGTAACAGCTTGGCTAAAACGGAGTGCCAGTTTACTCCGTTTTAGC
>JAESQF010000051.1 GCA_016765295.1 Oleispira sp. | reverse complement strand
TTACTCTATCTATCGTTGTGATTTAAATGATGCCGAGCTGGTATTTGGTCAAGGTGCTCGTGAGCGTGCTTTAGCGGCTAAGCAATCCGAATTTGGTAGCCTAATTGATCAGGCGAATGAAGCTCAGATCAGTGCGAAGCAAGTGCAGGATATCTTGCTAGCGGTTAATAATTTGCGCCATGTGGTTTTTGCCAATTCGATTAAAGAAATTTTAGAAACTCATTACCAGATTCAACAAGCGGAAGCAGCGCTAGAGAAAGTCGATTTATCAGACTTTTCCGTTTTAGACGATGAGTTTTCGCTACTAAAAACTAAAGGTGATGAACTCGATCAGCAGATTCAATTACTTGATGGCACCACGGGGCGAGTTGAGCAGCAGCTAAAGGATAGTGAGCGGTTGTGTAAGAAGCTCAGCGATCTGCAAGAAGAAACGTCGTATGTTGCTGATGGTAAAGAAGATAACCTACGTAAAATTGTTAGCGTTTGGCCTGAGTTTGATTCCGAAGCCCGCTTAAAAGACGCGGATGAAGAAGCTGTAAACAGCCCAGCAGATTCTATCGAGAATCATCGCAAAGCCGTTTATAGCGAAATGAATGCCAAGGTTCATGAGATTGAGCGCAATATTGCTGATCATAACCAAACGTGTCAGACCATAGACGCGATTGTTTACGATCCGAATTATCGTGAAGAGCACGGCGTGCCTTTCTTTAAAGATGTTTGTGGTTTGCAGCGTGAAGTTGATCGAGTGCATAACCGTTTACGTAATAACATCTTGGTTGAGAAGCGGGATAAGTTAACCGGATTAAAAGAAAGTTTTAATAATGCTTTTGTGACGAACCTTTGTCACTCAATTTATCAGTCCATTAATGACGGTAAGCGTGTATTAGAAGATTTAAATAAAGAACTGGCTCACCATAAATTTGGTGCCGATCAAGAGTGTTATTGGTTTGATTGGGAATGGGTGCCTGAATATAAAGAGTATTTCCAGTTCTTTGATGAGGTAATTAAGTCCCCAGATTTAGGCGATGGCGCAACGTTATTTGATGGCGGTCTGAGTAAAAATTCACAACGAGTGCGTGATCAACTGATGGCCATGCTATTAGATGAAGACGAAGTCAGAGCCATGCGTGAATTAGAACGCATCTCGGATTATCGTAATTACCGCGCTTATGAAATTTATAAGCAACCATTGAATAAAGACCCCATTGCTTTAAGCCAATATGGTACTGGCTCTGGCGGTCAGCTTGAAACCCCAGCTTATATTATTCGCAGTGCTGCGATTACTTCGGCGTTCCGCTTTAATGAAGGCGATACTCACTTACGCACAGTGCTGGTGGATGAAGCATTCTCGAAAATGGATGAAACCCGCTCTAAAGAAGTTATCAACTATTTAACCGAAGCGCTTGGTTTGCAGTTGTCGTTCATTATGCCGACCAGTAAAGCCGGTCCTTTTATGGATTTAATTTCTAATCAATTCGTCTTCAGTAAAGTGCCGTTAGCTAATGGTGTGAAGAAGGGTGAGCTGCAAACAAAAGTGTTGGTCGATCGTCAGCAATGTAATCAAGATCGAGTTAAGGAGCTTTGGGCTAATCATAGACAATCCATTCGCCATCAGGCTGGTCTTGATTTTATGGAAGAGTTTTCTTAATTTTGCATTTCTTAGGCCTTATTATAGTGAGTGAAATATAAAACTTAAAAAGCCCAGCTTAGCTGGGTTTTTTTATGCATATCATTTAACAAATTGACAATTGTCTGACCGCTGTATGGACATGAAAAAGTCGCGGATGATAAATGATTTCTGATATGTCTCTATATCAATATGGCTAAATATTGAAAAATAATAATACTATCCTCTTATGCAAATCAAAGAGAGCACAATAATGGGGCGAAAACTCAACATTCCACCATCAAGTGTGTAAAATGCGATGCCTCTATTCTAAGGAAAGGTTGTGAATGACTACGTTAATACCAGGACAGCAGTCTACGTCTGAGTTGTTGCAGACTAAAGCTTCTGAGACGAGCCCTCAAGGAAGTTCTGCTCCGGATATTTCAGCTCCTGTGGTTACCCTACAAGTTCACCCATGGCGTTCGGCTTTATATGAAGAACTGCACAATCGTCCTTCTCCTATTATCGAAGGTGCTTGTCAAATTACCCATTTTACCGTGATGTTTGGTGATGCTAAGCAAGCGGTATATGAGCATGTGGTTGATTTGTGTAAACGATTTAGCATGCCCGCACCCGCGGCAGACTCCTCTTGTTTGTATTTAGACTTTGGTGGCTTTGAGCTGCGCTGGGAGCGTCATTTAGAGTTTGCTAACTTTACTTTTATTTGCCCTAAGGTCGAACCTTTTGCAGCGGATGCGCTTTCGTTTATCCCTAAAGATTGGCTCGCAACTATTCCCGGTAAAGTAGTCGTTGCCCTGCATATGGCTTTGATTGAACATGAGCCTAGTGACGAAGAATTGCATAAGTGGTTCGAAGGCCAGCGCTGGAATGGCGCGCGAGTTGCGTTTGAACGCGGTGCTGCATGGACAGCGTTTAAGCTACACAGTGATGGTTTTGGCCGTATGGTCGCTCATGGTAATAAGTTAAATTCCTATCAAAAAGGCCGTTTGGTTCAGCGCTTAATTGAGATTGAAACCTATCGTTTAATGTCATTATTAGGTTTACCTATTGCGCGTCAGTTAAACCCAGCTATTAGCCAAATCGAAGAAGATCTCGCGGTCCTTAATCAGCGCATTGCCGATATTCAAAGTGAAGATGATGAGCGTTTATTATTAACGGAGTTATCGCAATTAGCCGCGAATATTGAGCAACACCGATCGGATACCAACTTCCGATTTTCCGCCACCAATGCGTATTACGACCTAGTAGGAGATCGTTTACTGCAATTGCACGAATCTCATATGGACGGTGTGCAGTCCTTGCAAGAATTTTTAGAACGCAGGTTAAGCCCTGGTATCAAAACCTGTCAGTCGGTGCGTGATCGTTTAGAAGATTTGTCGCGTCGGATACACCGCACCACCAGTTTGTTGCGAACTCGGGTTGAATTATCGATTGAAGCGCAAAATCAAAACTTGTTAACCTCGATGAATCGTCGCAGTCATTTGCAACTACGCCTACAGCAAACCGTGGAAGGCCTGTCAGTCGTGGCGATTGGCTATTATGCATTATCACTGATGGGTTATGGTTTTGACGCATTGAAAGCTTTTGGGGTACCGGTTAATAAAGATATAGCGACAGGTATTGCCATGCCGATTGTCTTGTTCTCTATTTATTTTGGCATGCACAGCATTCGAGCCAGAGTGACTAAGCAGAGTAAGAAAGCGAATAGGGTTAAAAAACCCGCAGCCACTAAAAAATCAGCAAAGAATAAAATCTAATGCCCTGGCCTCATTTACTTGAGGCCAATCTTTGCCGCTAATAATGTTATTTGTTCAAAACACGGCAAGATAATGACACTTATACCGTTATCTTGTTTTCAGTTTAATTGGCAAATATACAGTCCTATCGTTCCCCCTCCGTAAGCCATTGAAAAATAACTATTAAATATTTCTGGTCTGTATCTTGCTGTGTGCTGAACATGCGTACTCAGTTAGGATTCATTCATGGACATTAATAACCAAGCTCAGTCTTATCAAGGCTTGCTTAATATGCTGAACGGCAAGCCGGCCAGTGGAGGCGTGGAGACAAGTCAGCAACGTATTGTCGATTCTCTACCGCACTCGGCTTCTAGTGATAGTGTTTCTTTATCTTATAAAGGCGCGAAGCTCAGCATGATTTCGGCGGAGTATTTCTCTGGCACCATCAAGTCCAGTGATATTCCTGCGCTTACTGAGCGTCTCTATCAAGATGGCTTTATCAACGAATCCGAATTTCGTGGATTAGGTGGGGTTAAAGCGGATGAATCTACTTCTCAAATTGCGCAATCCGTTAACTTCCTCAATGATTTTATTATGGGTGAGGCGGTCGATGGTGATAGTGAAGGGGCGAGAAGCTTAATGTTAGCGGTCGATGTTCTACAACGAATGGATGAGGCAAGCACCACGGATTCACGTCGAAAAGAAACCGAAGCCTATGAGTTTGTTAGCGGCTACACTGAAATATTAAAGGAAACTCAAGCCCCAGCCGATCTAATACAAAGCTTTGAGCAAGTATTGAAGGTATTTGAAGCGCTGGATACGGTGCGAAAAAATGAGCTACAAACAGGTGCGTTAGCCAGCTATGCGAGTGTGCAAGAAACTTATGATGAATATAATAAGCCGAGTTAGTCGATATCTACTATTTTTAGTCGTCTTCCTCTCTCTGAATGTTGTCGGGGCCCAAGAGGCAGGCCTGAGTTTTAGGGGCGAAGGTTTAGGCTCACTGGATTCTGGACCAGGGGATAAATTTGGTAGCAATCAAATTGCGTTAACTCTGCCGCTAGAGCATAAGTCTAGGAAGAATGAATCTTTCACGTCGTATTTCAATTTTGATATTACTAAATTTGACTGGCGCGGTACCACTGCGGCACAAAACGATTATATCTGGCTATCCATGCCGATTGAGTATTCTCAACAGCGTGGACGTAGCAATCAATTCTTATTAACGGTAGAACCAGGGCTGATGACGGATGGTAATAATGTCGGTTTTGATTCTATTGGCATAAACGGTTCTGTAATCGGTCGTCGGTTCATGCGTAATGGCGGCTATTGGCAGTATGGGGTAATCGTTGATCGCGCTTTTGGTGATTATGACGTACGGCCCGTGCTGGGTATGGCGTTTCAGGCTACTAGCAATACTTGGATGGAGATTGGCTTTCCTGAGGTCAATATTAAGCATCATTTCAGCAAAGGCTTGCAGAGCTTTTTTGTTATCAAGCCCGCGGGTGGGGTATGGAAAGAAGAAGTCGATATTACAACGAGCAAGGAAGATGAAACACTGCAATACAATAATTGGCAGATAGGGCTTGGCGCTGATTTTCATTGGCGCAAGAAACTCTGGCTAAATGCCGAAATAGGGCAGTTAAGAAAGCGCCGTATTCGAGCAACGGATGAAACGGGTGCTCGGCTTAAAGGAACTCCAGGTCATGATCGATATTGGCAAGTCGGGGCAAAACTAAAATTTTAGCGATTAAATCGTTTATTTTACGATTTATCTTTCTGCTTTCTGGCTTAGTCTGCCCTAAGCCATTACAATTCCATTTTTCATCTCGTCAGTAGAAGTAGTTTCAATGTTAAATTTCGATGCTCTGTCTCAACTTAAATCTTTAAAGCAAGAAATTCACCAAAGTGTCCCTCGTCACGAAGGTAAAGTGCGAGCGACCGGTGGACGCTATGGCTTTGTTAATACTGACGATAATCAGCAGTTTTTTCTGAATCCTGATGAGATGGATAAAGTCTTAGCTGGGGATATGATTGCTTTTCGTGTTGAAGAAACGAAAGAGGGTAAATCTCAAGCAATTATTGAGAAGCTCATCTCTTCGGCTCAAGATGAATTTGTCGGCCAATATATCGTTAAAGGTAAGGGTCACTTTATCTCTCCTGATCACCCGACCTTTAATCGTTGGGTATTTGTACCACCCGCTAAGCGCAACAGCGCTAAAGACGGTGATCTCGTTGCATGTAAGATCTCTCAGCATCCTTACCCTCATGGTAAGGTGCAGGCTGATGTCTTAGAAGTGGTTGGCCAGACCAGTGATCGTCAAATTGAAAGCAATATGATGATGCGCAAGTGGGATATTGCCGGTGAGTTTTCTGAGCACTGTAATGACGAAGCACAAGCGTTACTGTCGGTGATGGACGAAGCGACAACAACAGAAGTACGTAATGATTTAACCGCACTTAATTGGCTAACGATTGATTCGGCTATGAGTCGTGATCTGGATGATGCACTGCATTGTGAAAAAACGGCATCAGGCTGGGATTTACACGTTGCGATTGCTGATCCTAGTTGTGCCATTAAACCGGGATCAGAAATTGATAAAGAAGCTTTACGTCGTGGTACCTCGAGTTATTTTGCCGATAACATGATTCCTATGCTGCCAAGTTCTTTATCTGAAGGGGCTTTTTCGCTGCTTCCAGAGCAAGTGCGCCCGGCGATGGTTTGCCATCTGACAATCTCAGAGCAGGGTGAAGTCACGAATTGTCGTATTGAAAATGCGTTAATCGAATCAAAAGCTAAATTGAGCTATGTACAAGTTGCAGCTTTCTTAGAAGGTATTAATAATGACTTGGTTGCTCTTATTGCAGAGCCGATTAAGCCAATATTATCGATCTTAAATGAATGTGCTCTAGCGTTGAATGGTTATCGTCGCAGAAACAACCTAGTGCTAGACGATCGAATTGAGTTTAAAGCGACCTTGAATGAAAGTGGCAAGGTTGAGCAGATTATCTCGTTAGAGCGTAATCAGGCGCATAAATTGGTTGAAGAATGCATGGTTGCGGTAAACCGCAGTGTGGCCAACTTCCTCGCTGAAAAAGAGCATGGGTTATTTATTCAACATGCAGGTATTCGTTCAGAGCGCCAGGGTGAAGCTCGTGCATTAGTCAAAGAACAGCTAGGTGTGGCTAATCCTGAAAAAGTAG
Source organism: Oleispira sp. (assembly GCA_016765295.1). Lineage (GTDB taxonomy): Bacteria > Pseudomonadota > Gammaproteobacteria > Pseudomonadales > Oceanobacteraceae > Oleispira. The sequence goes on along the minus strand of JAESQF010000051.1, from coordinate 14,563 downwards.
CAAACCTTGAGGGCTTTATTGAGATTCAGCAGTTAATTGCTGCGGGTAATCCTGATGCAGATGGCGCACCGTTTGAGCTGCCCTTGCAGGCGATCTTAGCTCGTCAATTAGAGCGCAGTAAATATGGCACGGAAGTGAAGCCTCATGTCGGTATGGGTTTGCCAGCGTATACCACTTTTACTTCTCCTATTCGTAAATACAACGACTTGTTAGTACACCGCTTAGTAAAGGCGTATTTAGCAGAAGCCCAGTCAGAAGAAAGCCAGCTAAGCCCTATTAGTGCTGAAATTCTAGAGCAGGTTGGCAAAGCTCAAAACAATAGTCGTATGGCGGCTTGGCAGTCTGATCAGTGGTTAAAAGCTGAGTGGTTGTTGCGTCAGTATGCTGAAGAGAAAAAAGGGCCAGAAAGCTTACTGCGAGGTGGGCAAATTGTGCAGGTCAATAGTGGCGGTTTTACTGTGCGCCTAGATGACTGTGGTATTGAAGGCCAGGTTGATGTTCGTCGTAATAAAGAATGGAAATTTGATACTAAAACCATGACGCACTCAAAGGGCGAAGTCACTTATCGTCTAGAGCAGAAAGTTAATGTGAGTATTGCTGGCATTACGCCGGTACTGCGCGAAGTGAAGTTTACTTTGTGCGAGGCATAATCGACTAGGGTTTATTGTTATTACACGGATATAAAACACGGATCACAAAAAAGGGCCTCTAACGAAGCCCTTTTTTTGTGCATAGCTATAAATAACCAGTAATTATTCAGTAGGCGCTAACATCGATCTATGACTGATGGTTTATTCCACAAACAGCCAAGATTACATAGATAATTCAGTTATGTGATTATGTTGCTTTAATCCAAAGATCCACTTGTTGTTCTAATATATCCAAAGGTAAAGCGCCTTGCCCTAGGATGACTTCATGAAATTTAGCCAGAGAGAAATCTCGGCCTAAGGCCTTTTTCGCTTTCTTACGTAAGCGTTCAATTTCAAGGGCGCCAATTTTGTAGCTGGTGGCTTGCCCTGGCATAACTAAGTAACGCTGAATCGCTTTTATTGAATCTTGTTCAGAGAAAGGTGTATTGGCTAGGCGATAATCCAATGCTTGCTGCTGGCTCCAGCCTTTGGCATGTAAACCGGTATCGATGACGAGGCGTACGGCGCGCCATAACTCCAAAATAAGTTGGCCATAACGTTCTTCATCAGAAGTATAGCCCCCCATTTCATCCGCAAGTTTCTCCGCATATAAAGCCCAGCCTTCACTGTAGGCGGTAAATCCTAATAGACGGCGGAAACTCGGTAATTCTGTATTTTCACGTGCTAAAGCAATTTGCATATGATGGCCTGGCAGTGCTTCGTGATAGGCCAGCGCTGCTAAGCGATATTTTGGTAGATCGTGCTGACGAGCTGGATTCACATAATAGAAACCTGGGCGTGAGCCATCAAGAGGAGGTTGTTCATAAAAGGCGATAGGCGCACTTTGCTGACGGTACTTGGCGACGGGTCGCACAACAATTGGGGTAGTGGGCAGTGTTTCAAAGCTGGTATGCAGTCGCATTGACATGGCGGCGACTTTATCGCGTTGGTAAGCAATGAAGTCTGCTTGTCCTTGGGCATCTTGTTCAAAACGTTCAGCATTGTCTTCCATCCAGCTGAAGAAAGGCTTTAACTCAACAGAATCTTTATCAAAGTTTTTACCTTGTGCTTTTGGGTACCCTAACGATTTTATTAGCTTACGGATTTTCTGTTGAATTCTAGAAACTTCTGCAAGACCTATGTTATGTATTTGATCTGCTGTTAATTCAGTCGTGGTATAGCTTTGCAGTAATAACTGATAATACTCTGTCCCTTGAGGTAAATCGCTGGCGACTTGAAACTCTGGGGCGCGCAGCTGCTGTTGCTTTAAAAATTTAATTAAATCTCGATAAGCAGGCAGTAGCGATCTTTTCATCGCACGGTTGGCTTTTTTGATTAGAACCTTGTTACTACTTTCGTATAGTCCGAGAGCTGCAATTTTTTTATTAAAATCTGACCATATTGGACTGTCGCCTTGCTTGGTAAATGGAGCACCCTTAATCACATTTTCTGCAGCAGAGATGATGCTTGGGTAAACAAATTTCGGTGCGATGATACCCGCTTCTTCTGCTGTTTCTAATTGACTAATTAGGTCATTAAAAAGAGGGCGAACATCCTTGATGCGCTGGATGTAATCATGAGCGCCTTGAATATTATCGATTTCTTGGTAATTGATTAAAATATTTGGCACACGGGTATGCCAGCCACCCATTTGGGACAGTGCATAGCCGTGATGCTGAAATGGGGTGAATAATAATGATTGTTCAATGTCTTGCAGAAGTAGCTCGTACGATAGCTGATTTTTTGCGCTAAGAGCAGGTTGTTTAATTGCTATTAAGCGAAGGCGAAACTCTTGCAGTTTTTCGTTATATTGCTGTTCAGCTTCGAGGGATATGTCGTCCCATTCAAATTGCCCAGGCATAGCAAGGGTGCTACGCAAAACCGGGCTATTATCGAGCTGGTATTGATAGAATTGCTGAAAGATTTCCTCCGCTTGTTGTTGTGCTAATTCAATATCTGCTTGCTCAAATATCTCAACTTCAGCGACTTGGCTTTGCTGTGGGTTTAGCTGGCAGGCGCTTAAAATAATGCCGGTGGCAATTAAAGTCGACGCTTTGCATACTTTGGAAAAAATGTGTCTATGAAACATGTTGAGTCTCGTACTATGAATACCGGCCCGCATCATAGCAGGGGGAGTTTAACGCAACAAATCTAGAAGCTGATTTTGTACGAGATCGAAGTTGAATTTTAATATGTCGGCACTGTTACAGGTAGACTTATGGGCTGGCTCACTATCACGAATCGCCCATTCGATGGCTTCCATCGTTGCTAGCCCTTGTTGATTACGGCGCAAGACAAACTGACTGGTGGCAGCAGTGATACTGATTTTCGGCAAACTTTTTAACCATGGGCTTTGCTTGAGCATTTTTTGTGCTTCTTGCCAGGTGCCATCGATAACCCATAAGTGCGTTATTTTCTGCTCTAATGTTGATATTGGTTGGCTATCTTCTGCTGGAAATAATAAATAGTGCCCAGGTTTTGAAAGCGTATTGGACGATAGTTCTGAAGACTCCGCTATAGAATACTGTGCTAAATCAAGAAGAGGCTGAATTAATTCAGCTTTCCTGTGCCAGCGATAGCGTTTGATATCCCGGCTACTTAGCATCGCCCATTGCCCCGTATTATCATTGCGCTGCCATTCTTTGCTATGACAGCAAAGCAATATTTTAAACGGAAAATGGGTGCTTTTAATACGGCTACAGATGCAAGACTGCTCGGGTAATCGACAATGAATGCAGTGAGCGCAATAGAAGGGGGATAAAGGGCTGAGCATGATGATTAACTATGTCACTATTTTAGGCTAGGCATGACAAAAGGTGATGCCGTAGAGGTGGTAAATACGTGCTTAGCCAATGTTTGGTGAATGTGTCCGCATTGATCACAATAGACTACTATGAACCATGGGGAGCCATTTTTAGCGCGTTCGATACTGTCTTTGGATTGAAAGTGTTCGATGCCTTCTGTAGAGCAGCTTGGGCATTTAGGTTCAGCCATGGTAACCTCATTTTTAATTAATTTATTGTAAAGAGTTTATAGGATGCAATTATCCGCTATGAGTTCCCATAAGCAAGTCATAAGCTTTATTCTATTTATATCCTGGTCGTTATTTTCTATCTTGTCGACACAGGTAGCCGTAGCGGATGAGGCATTTCCTCGTGCCACATTGGTCCAAAGTGAAGAGTTTGACGATACTGAATATCGCTTGGTGCTTTCAGGACTTAAACGTCGCCAGACTGTAACCAGTGGCAAGGTTGAGCGTTTATTAAATGGTGATGTAAAAAGAGAGCTGTGGCAGTTATCGAGTAATCATAATTTATCTCAGGTTATGGATCATTATTTAAAGCAGTGGAACGGTGAAGTGCTGTATCAATGTGATGGTTTAGATTGTGGTAGCAGTAATTTCTGGGCGAACAAAATTTTTAATAATGCCAAGCTTTATGGCAGAGATACGCAGCAGTCTTATGCGGTGGTTATTGATTCTCAACAAAAAGATAAAATACATGTTCTCTATGCGGTTCAGCGTAACAAGCAAACAATTTTTTTCAATATAGACGAAGTTGATAGTTCTGATGCAGTAGAAGACGATGATGTTGAGCGTCAGGCTATTGCCACCGCTTTAGGTAACGGCTCGGGTTGGTTGCAGGGGCTGAATACCATTGATGGGCGTATTGACGAAGAAAACTCTAAGGTTCTTATTGATGCCTTGAAAAACCTAGACGCGGGTATTAAGCGCCGACTTTATCTAGTCGTACATTGTTATCACGCTAATAATATGGCCGATAACTTTGCCTGCTCTACTCGACTATCACAGCAACTACGTGCTGCTATTTATGAAGGATTCGAAATTCCTGTCTATGGTCATGGTGCTTTGACCTTACCTCCGGGTAAAGATTTACAGCCTCAATTACGCTTTATGTTATGGCCTAAACAATAGAAGGCGGTTAACTGTGGTAGAAACAGTTGCATTAGTATTAGGCAGTGGTGGCGCTCGTGGATTAGCGCATATTGGTGTTATTAAAGAAATTGAAGCTCGCGGTTATAAGATAATTTCTGTTTCTGGTTGTTCTATGGGGGCCGTTATTGGTGGCTTTTATTGTGCCAATAAGCTCGACCTGTTTTATGATTGGGCCAAATCGTTAAGCTATATTGACCTACTGCGTTTAGTCGACTTTAGCTTTATTAGCAATGGTGCGATTCGTGGTGATAAGGTCTTTGCTCTGTTCGCGCACATGTTAGAAGACGTTAAAATTGAGGATTTGGATATTCCTTTTACGGCGGTTACTACCGATTTAGCCAATTCTAAAGAAGTGTGGTTTCAGCGCGGCCCTCTTGAACAAGCGATGCGCGCCTCTGCGGCTATCCCTGGTTTATTTCAGCCGGTCGAACTCGATGGTCGTCTTTTTGTTGATGGTGGGGTATTAAATCCGTTGCCTATTGCGGCATCTGTTTCCGCTCATGCGGATCATATTATTGCGATTGACTTAAATGCCGATGTACCTATGCCTATTGTCGAGCCCATAAGCAAGCTGGCCAAAGAGCATGGTGAGGTCTTACCACCGGGCATGGATGAGAATGATGACAAAAATGATTGGTTAAACTCCATCGTTAATAAAGCCAGTCAGTGGTTTACCAGTGAAGGTGAACTTTCTTCGGAAGATGTTGAGGCGGTAAAAGAGAAAGCAAAAGCGAATGTCTCTAATCTGGGTAAGTTAGAAATTCTCTATCAAATGTTCGAAGTGATGCAGTCTGCGTTAAGCCAGTATAAAATTGCTGGTTATCCCCCTGATTTATTAGTGCGAATTCCGAAAAGTAGCGGTGAAATGTATGAATTTCACCGCACTGAAGAGCTGGTGGAGCTAGGGCGTAATATCGCCAAGGAAGCCTTGGATGCATTCGAGCAAGGTCATAGTAGTTTGTATGGTCAACGCTTAGGCTAATCTCGCCGAGTCTGAGCTTGGTTGCAGGCCCCGTCAATGTTAGAATGAGCGTTAAATTTCCCATCTGGTAATCTTGTGTCCAGTAATCTTGTATCTGATGTAACTCCTTATCAATTGTCTATTGAAGCCTGCGAAGAGGCTTTGAATGAATTGTCGACTCTGCAAGATATACTGCGCTGGAGCATCAGTCGTATGAATGAAGCCGGTCTTCATTTTGGTCACGGTACGGATAATGCCCGTGATGATGCGGTTATGTTGGTGACACATGCTTTGCACCTCCCTTGGAATATCGAGCAAGATTGGCAAAATGCCAAGCTCACACGCAGTGAGCGTGAGGTGGTTATTTCTTTACTAAGTCGTCGGATTAATGAACGTATGCCAACACCATATTTGACCGGTGAAGCTTGGTTTTATGGCTTGCCATTCGTTGTTGATGAAAGAGTATTGATTCCTCGTTCACCGATTGCAGAAATGATTGCCACTCGTTTTCAGCCTTGGATCGGCGATAAACCGGTTCATCGAATATTGGATCTCTGTACGGGGAGTGGTTGCATTGGTATTGCTTGTGCTACTGAGTTTCCTCAGGCACATGTAGAATTGTTGGACATTTCTTTTGATGCCTTGGCATTAGCCGATGAGAATATTGCCAGCCACCAATTAAGTGATCGTGTGATTGCATTGCAGTCGGATCTTTTTGCCGCGGCTGATGGTAAATATGACATTATCGTATCGAACCCACCGTATGTAGATGCAGACGATATGAGTTGTTTGCCGGATGAATTCCATAATGAACCAGAACTGGCTTTGGCCGCTGGGGAAGATGGCTTAGATCTTGTACGTATTATGCTGGCTCAGGCGCGCCAATATTTAGCCGATGATGGTATCTTTATTGTTGAGGTCGGTAATAGCTGGCCAGCATTAGAAGATGCATATCCAACGGTGCCGTTTATGTGGCAAAAATTTGAGCTCGGTGGCCATGGTGTCTTTGTGCTGACGGCTGATCAATTAGACGAGTGCGCAGCGGCACTGGCTATAGATCCAAAATAACAATTTTCTAATAGTTTCGTAACTATTTAGATAGTTAAAATTTAGACAGTAGAAGATTCATGACTGGGTAGTTGTGGAACAAATATGCGAGGCATGGAGCGAAGCGGCGTGAATGCCTGCAACGACTGGCCGAACTTAAGGCTACAGGGAAGTATTTACGCCGTTTTGTGGAGTAAATACCCAGTCATGGATCGAATAATAAAACCTACTGAATAGTTAGACATTTTTCAAAGTTTATAAGATTAAAAATATTTAAAGCGGATACAGATATGTCAGGTAATACGTTTGGTAAAAGTTTCACCGTTACTACCTTTGGTGAAAGTCACGGCATTGCATTAGGTTGCATCGTAGATGGTTGTCCTCCGGGAATAGAATTGTGCGAAGCGGATTTACAGCATGATTTGGATCTGCGTAAACCCGGAACGTCTAAATTTACCACTCAGCGTCGCGAGCCCGATCAGGTTAAAATTTTATCTGGGGTATTTGAGGGTAAAACCACCGGTACGCCGATTGGTATGATCATCGAGAATGTCGACCAGCGTTCGAAAGACTATTCGAATATTGCTGATACCTTCCGTCCAGCGCACGCGGATTACGCCTATACCCATAAATACGGTTTCCGAGATTATCGTGGTGGTGGTCGCTCTTCAGCGCGTGAAACAGCCATGCGTGTTGCTGCCGGTGCGGTGGCGAAAAAATTCCTATTATCTAAAGGAATTAAAGTGCGTGGTTATTTATCGCAGTTAGGTCCAATTAAGATTGAAGAGAAAAATTTCGATTGGAACGAAGTACGCAATAATCCATTTTTCTGCCCTGATGCTTCGAAAGTTCCAGAAATGGCAAGCTATATGGAAGCGCTGCGTAAAGAATGTAATTCGATCGGTGCTAAAATTACGGTTACCGCAACGGGTTTAAAACCAGGTCTTGGTGAGCCGATCTTTGACCGCTTAGATGCTGAAATCGCTCATGCCTTAATGAGTATTAATGCGGTTAAGGGTGTAGAAATCGGTGATGGCTTTGATTGCGTCGAGCAAAAGGGCACTGAGCATCGAGATGAGATGACGCCAGAAGGCTTTTTAGCCAACCACTCTGGTGGTATTGTCGGTGGTATTAGTACCGGCCAAGATATTATTGCGCATATTGCTTTGAAGCCTACTTCCAGTATGGCTATTCCTGGGCGTTCAATTAATAGCGCTGGAGAAGCAATCGATGTGGTTACTAAAGGTCGTCACGACCCTTGTGTAGGGATACGCGCCACACCTATTGCGGAAGCGATGCTGGCGATTGTATTGATGGATCACTTCCTTCGCAATCGTGGCCAGAATGCCGATGTTGTCTGTGATACACCTATTATTAAAGGCCAGGCTGACTAGTTGGTTGGAGTAATTCATTAGCTAGCCCTTAATTAATAAGGGCAGTTGACGCTTTCACTTATAGGAGTATTTTGAACACGCCACTGATTACGTTAGATGACAACCGCTGGCTCCATGACATTTTCTTTAATAAGTCTCTCGCTAGCAACTTCTGCTTCTGCTTAACGGCATTTAAAAATGCACTTCTTAAATAGTCTTGCTTTACTTGTTCAAAACCTTCTTCATTCTGATAGGGCTGCAGGATTTTTAGAATAGAGTTGATCATAAGGTCGACATTTTTGTAAGTGTTGTTAGCATGTTTTCGGTAGTAGATTAATACTTCATTCATCCTCACCATGCGATGTCCACGGTGGGTTAGCTTTAACCACATATAAAGATCTTCAACGGGAATTGATGGGTCATAGCAACCCTCATTGATGACTACTGACTTCCTCATCATTGCCGTTGGCGTTACAATACCTACTCCGGTATGTCGGAATAGGTTGTCGAAGGTGACCTCGCGAGATAGGGGGAACTTCTGTTTTTTATTATAGATGATATTATCGCTATCAATCATCAATGCATTGCCACCGCAGACAGCAATGTTTGTGTCTGCTTCCATTAAACTAACTTGTTTTTCCGTCTTGTCCAGCATCATTATATCGTCAGAACCTATGGGGCATATATATTTCCCCTTGGCCCTAGCAATGGCTTCATTTAATGTAACTGATACTCCCTTGTTCTTTTGTAATACTAGATCAAAACTATATTGCTCAGACAGTTTCTTTAGAATGGATGGGCTAGCATCAGAAGAACCGTCATCAATAACTAATAATTCTATTTCTGGATACGTTTGATTGATAATACTTTCAATGCAAAGCTGAATATACTTTTCATGATTGAAGCATGGGACAATTATGGTCACCAAGGGTAGGGTCGACATTGTTTGGCCTTATCGTCAAAATTGGATATTGTACCATATCTCTCATTTCACTTAAAAAATCGGCACCTATCCTCTTCATTTAAGCTGATTTTAATATCCACACTCAAGAGAAAATACTATGTTAGTGCCGTATTGGCGTTTGTCCGGATTTTATGGACTCTATTTCGGATTAATCGGCTGCATCATGCCGTTTTGGGGATTATATCTACAGCAGCAGTCTTTTGCGGTTGAGGATATTGGCCTCTTGTTGGCGCTGTTCAGCGCAGTTCGTATTTTTGCACCCAATATCTGGGCAGGCACTACTCATTTATGTGAGAAAATAATAGCGCCTATGCAATTGATGCGAATAGCGGGGCTATTAATGTTCCTGTGTTTTATTGCAATCTATTGGGCTACTGAGTTTTGGCATTATGCTTTGATCATGCTCTGCTATGGATTTTTCTGGTCAGCTATCCTGCCGCAATATGAAACGTTAACGCTCAATTACATTAAAGATGATCTTGATAAATACAGCAGTATCCGTTTATGGGGCTCTATGGGTTTTATTTTTACGGTATCTGTATTGGGCTGGATGTTTGACTTTATTAGCATCAACTATTTACCGGCGATTATGTTGGCCTTGATGTTGGCGATTGTATTGAATGGCTTTTCCTTGCCCGCTATGGGGAAGACGAAAGAAGTCTGCTATACCTCTGTTGATCCTGCTGTTGCTGATTCAAGTGTTCCTGCAGCTGATGCTATTACGCATACGGGCAAATCGGTCAAACTAAGCATAGCCAGTTTTATATTAATGAATCTTTTATTACAAATTACTCATGGCCCTTATTACGTTTTTTTCAGCATTTATTTACAGGGCTTAGGTTATTCAAACTGGGCGATTGGCTTGTTATGGTCTCTTGGGGTGCTTGCCGAAATTGTTGTTTTCTGGCGCATTGCATTTTTTCTTCGTCACTGGTCGCTAAGAGAGCTGGCTATCATTTGTTTGATCCTCACGGCTATTCGCTGGCTGCTGACCGCTTATTTTGCTGATAACAGTTTCATTCTTATCGCTACTCAATGTTTACATGCGTTCAGCTTTGGTCTATTGCATGCGGTATCAGTGAAATATATCGCTATTTTCTTTCCTGGAAAAAAACAGCTCCACGGTCAAGCACTATACAGTGGCTTGGGTTTTGGTCTTGGGGGTGCAATTGGGGCTTATCTAGCGGGAATTACTTGGGCATCGCAAGGACCTGAGTTTGTTTTTATCTCAGCCGCGGCGATTGCGCTTGTTGCCAGTCTTATTGCAGTTTATGGTTTGCCGCGAGAAAATAATTTGAATTAAGTTGCTAGAGCATTCTAGAATAGAGAATCTACATTGATAATTAGCAAAGGAATGAATGATGAAAATTAATATAGAATTTGATATGACCCCAGAAGAACTTAGGCAAGCCATGGGGCTGCCAGACGTGCAAGAATTTCAGCGTGAGGTCATGAAGGGTATGATGGAAAAAATGATGTCGGGCGAAGAAGGTTATGATGCGATGAGTTTGTTTAAACCCATGCTGCCTGAGAATATGAAGTCAGTTGATCAAGTTCAGAAAATGTTTATGAACTTAATGTCGGGTTATATGAGTGGGGCCTCATCTGGCAGCACTGATTCTGACGAGAAATAAGGTTAATATTATATTGCACTATAGGTAATTGTATCACTTGCAGGGTTTTGTGATTACTTACCGTTAGAGCAAATACTCTATATATATAGGTGTTTTACTGTAGCTAGTGGGTCATTGGTTTACCCAGTTAATTGATTGAATTAACATTTTTTGCTTACTGTTGTTCACTGAATATCTGGTCTTTTAAATTTTGTTACTGATTAAAAATAATACTCATACCAACCCCTTATTTTTGTAAATTAAGTGTTACTTTTTGTGGCATCGGTAACACAACTGTAAGATATTTACGCCTACAATATTTGTGTCCATACCGGAAAACAAACCCTTGAAGGAATAAGACCATGCAAGAGAATATTTTAAACGCATTTGCTGAACAAACTAAAAACCTATTTAGCCCAATGCAGAAGTTTAGTGCATTGTTTGTTGGCAATATGGAAAAGATGACTGAATTCCAACTGAATGCAATTAAGTCTTATGCAGATTCAGGTATCAATCAGATGAAAAAAGCTGCTGAAATTAAGGATGCTGATTCTATGCGTTCTTTTTCCTCAGCACAGGCTGAAGCAACAACTGAACTAAACAAAAAAATCATGGAAGATGCAAAGTCTCTTTCTGAAATGGCTGTAGAATTTAAAGGTCAAGTTGAAGCTATTATGGAAGAAGCTCGTAGTACTGCTACTTCTGCAGCATCCGCTGCAACAGCAACTGCTTCTAGCAAAGCTAAAACTTCTAAAGCTGCATAGTAGTTTTAGTTAATAAAAACCGCTCGTTTAGTAACAGCTTTATGCTTAGTTACTACTAGCGGTTTTTTTTATTCTTTTTATCTATATTTTATTTCAGGGATTAAGAAATGAGCCAGCCAGTTGAAAACACCATCACCGATTTTATGGAAATGGCTACCAAAGCCACTGATCAAGCCTATCGTTTTTGGGAGAAAGCTGCGAACCAAGAAACCAGTAATGAAGATCCTTCTGCTTCAATCATGAATGATTTTAGTAAGGCTTTTGAAGAACTGGGTGAGGCTGTTTATCGTAATCCGACTAAGGTTGTCGCTGATCAAGTTCAGCTGATGCAAAAGCAGCAGGCATTATTTCAAAATACAGCGTTAAAATTTTTAGGTNAAGAAGTTGAAGCTGTAATCCANCCTGAAAAAGATGATCGCCGTTTTNAGGATTCTGAGTGGACTGANAATGTAATGTTTGATTACATTAAACAGTTTTATCTTTTACAGAGTGAGTCATTAACCGATATGGTTGGTGATGTCGATGGCTTGTCTAATAAAAGTCGTCAAAAAGTTGATTATTTAGTACGTCAGCTTGTTAGTGCGCTATCACCAACAAATTTTGCAAGTTTNAANCCTGAAGTTATTCGTAAAACNTTAGAAACNGGCGGTTCCAANTTATTGGATGGTATGGAGCAGTTATTAAAAGATTTAGATGCAAGCCAAAGTGGCAGTNTAAATGTATCTATGNCCGATATGGACGCGTTTAAAGTCGGTCGTAATGTTGCAACAACGGAAGGTAAAGTNGTTTACCAAACGGATATGATGCAACTGATTCAATATTCGCCAANGACAGCAAAAGTTAANAAACGCCCNTTNTTAGTNATNCCTCCTTTTATTAATAAATATTATATTTTAGATTTNAGCGAAAAGAATTCNTATTTAAAATGGCTAGTGTCTCAAGGTCATACTGTATTTTGTATATCTTGGGTTAATCCAGGNCCGGCGTTACGTGATAAAAACTTTGAAGACTATATGTTAGAAGGNCCTATTGCTGCGTTGGATGCTATTGAGAAAGCAACNGGCGAAAAAGANGTTAATGCTATTGGTTATTGCTTAGGNGGTACTCTGTTAGCAACAACGTTGAGCTATTTGCAGAAGAAAAAAGATGAGCGNATTAANTCGGCAACCTTTTTAGCAACGTTAATTGATTTTAAAGATCCTGGTGANATNGGTGTGTTTATTAATGAGACCGCGATTTCTGCCTTAGAAAAGCAAATGGATACNGTGGGTTATTTTGATGGCCGCGCGATGGCTTTNAGTTTTAATACCTTNCGTGAAAATGANTTNTTCTGGTCTTTCTTTATTAATAATTACTTGAAAGGCAANCGNCCGGCAGCATTCGATTTATTGTATTGGAACTCCGATTCAACCAANTTACCGGCAACAATGCATTCTTATTACTTACGTAATATGTATTTGCATAATCGATTGAAAGAAAAAAATGGCTTGGAATTAGCAGGNGTTAAAATTGACCTTTCTGCNGTTAAAGTTCCGACCTACTTTCTTATCCACNGCCCAAGATCATATTGCTATGTGGAAAGGAACTTANGACGGTGCTAAGAANTTTTCNGGNAANTCNCGTTTTGTTTTAGGNGGTTCAGGNCATATTGCCGGTGTGATTAATCCACCNAANGCGAANAAGTACGGTTATTGGACNAATGATGCTTTNCCAGAAACGGCTGATGCTTGGTATNAAGNCGCGAAGCAGAATGATGNTTCTTGGTGGACAGATTGGCAAGATTGGGCGACTAAAGAAGATAATNCTCAGGTTGCTAAGCGTATTCCTGGAGACAGTAAGCTAACGATTATCGAAGATGCTCCTGGTAGTTATGTTCAGGCTAAAATATTGAACGTAGCAAATAAATAGTAGTCNAAATAATAANTNTCAATTTNAAAAATTGNTTTACTCGTGAGGGTAGAGCGTTTTTTGAACAGTTTCATCTTAGTTAGCTCCTTTTGCCGGCTCATTATAATATTTAACGATATTATTTAATCAGTCGGCATTTTTTATTCTTACAAAATAACTTATCATGCTGATTCGCGTTTATTATCTCTCAGATAGGTGGTCTTGTAGCTGTGTCATCGTATGATCAAGAATCGATAGTTTATGGTGTAATTCGAGATATTCCAACGGGTGGGGAACTTGAAGCGTATCGACGTCGCCGTACAAACTGGGCAGCTATTCAGGAACTACCTTCAAGTTTGGATGACGACTGGCCTTTTCTATCCCGTGAAATGTTTTCTATGCCGGGTCCTGATGTCTATTCGGGTACGTATCATACTCAATTAATCCACTTTGCAGCCTCTTATAATTCAATAGAGTATGAGTGGGAGCGTTGGATTAGTCGTTTTGAGGCGATGCTGCGTTCTATGTATTGGTTAAGTGCGACGGTTCATTTAGAGACGGAATTATCCGGTAAGCATACTTTCTCTTGGGAAAGTGCCGGTGCTGGGCATAATCCAAGTGATAGCGAGTTAAAGATGGTTTGTGAGTGGGAGCGCGAATCGACTTTCAGTCAACGTCCAAAGTATTAGTCTTTAATTTTATTTATCAGATCTCTATTATCTATATAGGTACGCTATGTCTACTATGAACGATGGGTCTACCATAAACGATGGGTCTACCATAAACGATGGATCTTCTATAAATGATGGCCCGCCTGATTATGAAGATGATGAAGCAGGTGTCATCGAAATTCCCTATCAAAGCTTATCTGCGGATGCCCTAGAAGGTATTGTGCAGGAGTTTTCTAGCCGTGATGGCACTGATTATGGTGAGAGCGAGTTCAGCTTGGCAGATAAGGTTGCTCAAGTTGAAGTGCAATTAAAAAGCGGTGATTTAACTTTATTATTTGACCCGATCGCGCAAAGCTGCCAACTTGTTAAGAGTAGAGATTGGAAATCTAATCTATAATTAGCATCTTTATCGCAAGATAGGGGGTTGTATGAGTGATATTTCTCGTCAACGGTTAAAACGTTCGATTGCTTCTGCCTTACTCAATATTGATGAGATGCAGTACGAGCTGGCTATTGTGCGCGCTCAGTGTAAATTATTGCAAGAAGAAATGCGCGCCATTCGAGTGCGCTCTAAACGCAGCCTTATCCACTCAGTTCCTCAACTCGCGCATCAAAACAGCGCGTAGCGATTGATACTCAATAAATCAGTAGTTTATAACCATTTTTTGCAATCGCTTTTTACAACCATTAGCGCTTATT
>JAESQF010000127.1 GCA_016765295.1 Oleispira sp. | reverse complement strand
GGACGGTAAGTTAGATTGCTGTTAGATCAAATCGTGTTGTTTATATCTTTTTGTTTCTATCACAAAGCTGCGCTTCAATATTATCACAAACTCTGCATCCATTAATGCCTTTGCAGGAACAAGCAGGAGGCATACCGGACGGCAAATTACTGCCCATTAAACCAAAACAACTTCTAATTTCAACCTTAAAATCATTCAAAAAAATCATAAGTGTTAAGGACTCTAGGTGTGGAGCAATAACACCTTAATTTGGCCTTCAATACATAAACAATTAACAAGTGTTTGCTATTTTATCTTAAAAAGACTCATAATATAAAAACCATTTCTAAGAACAAAATACCACTTACTTCAGTACTTATGTTCTACAAAAAAGCCCATTGGGTTCTCCATTGAATTATATTTGCACATAAATATAAACCAATTTGGTTATTTGCAGTACTTCTGTTTTAAAAGAGAATAATTTACTTTTTTCTTATATTTTTTACCTATTAAATAGCTTTAGCCAGCACCTAAATACAAAGTTTAGGGGTTCATAATAAAAAATATAATGCCGCTGTTAGGTTAAAAAATGCTAAATACATTCTCAAAAATAATTTTGTTATTTATATTTATTCCTCCGTTATTACAAGCTCAGCTTGTGCCTATTGATGAACGCGAACTGTCAGATATGACAGGTCAAGCGTTTATGAATATTGACACGTCTTCAGCAAATGGATTGGATTTTACCAAGCTTACTTTAGGACTTGATGTTAAAACGTTATTAACATCAGATATGTTGGAGCTAGGAAACTATACCCGTAACGGCACTCCAGGCTCAGATATTAAAATAACTGATTTTGCATTAGGCAGTATTGATAGTAACGGAAAAATAGTTCCGTTTGAGATTAAAGACCCCTTTATTGAATTAGCTTTTGAAGACAATGCAGGAAAGCAAGATCTTGTCGGTATTCGTTTAGGTTTTGGTGGGGCGAAGGGGGTATTGTCTGGGCAAATTCAATCTTTAACCGGGAATATTAATATTGATATTAGAGATACCGCAGCCGGCTTATCGAATGCTGATAACGGACTTGCTGATTTAACCGCAGCCTTGTTGGGTAATAGCCCTATTGAGGCCGATGCTGTATTGGTGAATAGCGATGGTACGCCGAATAATATCAGGGCAACGGAGATTGGTATCGTAAATGGAGAAACATTTGATATCGTCCCCACGAGAGGAATTGATAAGTTTGTGTTATCAATTGCTGCTGGTTTAGGGATTGGCGGACTCAATTGCGTTGATAGTGGTTTTTTTAGTTGTGGAAAAGCAGAGATAACCTCAAATAATTGTTCGGCTGCGGGTATTGATGTGTGTTTTGAGTTAAATACTTATAACTCATTGGATATTGGTAAAAAGCAAAACGACGGTACTTTTGAATTTTCTGAAGGACTTTTCTTAGGTTTTCAAACGAAGGCGCTGACTTGGGTGGATGGCACGACATCAACTCAAGCAACCGCAGGTGCTTTCTTAAACGTTCCAAGTGGTGGTCTTGAAGTTACCCTTGAACAAGCTTTATTAGGTACAAATAGAGTTAGAACCCGATATGCTGATCCTTATTTTGGAGGTAATTAATATGACGATTCTTCCTCAAAAATTGATGGTGTTATCGTTTTCAATACCGTGCGCAATATTGTTTTCACAATTTAGCTACTCTGATTTAGAAATGTTAACCGATTCTCACCTTGGTGATATCGATGGTGCCGGGATTGGTATCGTTTTAGAGGATTTTATTTTTAATGCTGGCGAAGCCGTTAATGGTGGTGGAACTTTTGAAATTAGTGGTTTACAAACTTCGGATAATAAACCTGTGGTATTAGGGATATCCCAATTTTATATTGCGGGATCAGGGAGTAATCAGGGAGCCAATATTAATGATAACCCGGTAAATATAGGTCGTTTAACAAATCCTTTTAATATTGAGTTAAGAGACGGTAATGATGTTGGTGTCAATGATAAAGCGGTTTTTGAATTCGCAGCGCCGACTAAGTTAAATGGTAGTCGATTGTCGGAGCGCCCCGATATAGGTATTCGTTTTGATCTTGAAATTGACGGCACTAGTCACCAATCATTAGAAAATCATATTGAAACCCTATCGGTTGATGGTTCTTATCTTCGCCTTTGGGGTGGTGATGGCCATATGGAAGCTGAACTTGCACTGAATGTTTATACACCCAGTATTGAATTCTTTGCCTGTGATGCAGGAGGAAATAATTGTGGTGAAACTGTCAGTTTTCAAGATGTCAGTATTGAACTTGAGTTTGGCCATGGAGAATATCAGCCTGTTACTTTTGAAGTCGATTCTACCGGTAATTTCATTTTTGAAGTAGGTTCGTTGGANGGGAAGTGTTCTTCTATTAATGGCTCGGGTGGTTGCAACTCTGGTNNTAATACAGGNTTTACGGAATTAACTGAGTATTATAATTCNGGTCCTGCATCCAATATTTATATTGGTAATGTATCGGTAGGTGGACAAAGTTTTGGTACTACGACGATCAGCAATCTACAAATTCANTATCTAGAAGTTAAAAGNCACGACTTATAATTAGAGGGTAGTCATATGAAAAAAATAATAATGAATGTACTCGCTCTTCTATATTTACCNAGTGCTCTTGCCTTAGAGCCATTGGCGGAAGAAGAANTGAAAAATATATTAGGNCAGGGNGGGGTATATTTAACCGGTGATATTACNATTAANCAAACCGGTGGCCCTTTAAANAATACGGCTGACTCTTCAAATCCTNCGGTCTGGCAGAAAAACTGTACGACGACATCAGCGGATAAGCGCTGCGGTGCGCGNATAGCCGTTAATACGGGAGATGGTGTAAATTCCGGNTGGTTGGTATTGGATAATATTCGTGGGCGCTTCTCGTTTGAGGGAATGACTTTAAAAACNCGNACCATTGATTCTGGATTTGATGATGATGGTAATGGGGTGAGTGACGGAGCGAGTTTTAATGGTGATGTGTTAGAAATCGGANTACCGAATACCGTAAAATACACCAATGTAAGTTATACCTTGGCTAATAGTAGTACGGCTCGACCAACCGATGCAGGTTTTAATCAAACTGATATNTTTAATGTCAAAATNGATGGTGATATTACTTTGCGNGGCAACCTCTTANTATTTCCAACCGGAAANCCATAGGGGGAGAGTTNTATGAAACTAANAAATATGAAGTTGCTNAATACTCAATCCCTGATCTTAATTGGACTTTCATTATCNNCTTNTTGNTTGGCCTTAAAGGCTTTGGACGATGCGTCTTTATCGAATGTGCAAGGTCAAGCGGGTTTGACCATAGAGCAAAGCCAGTTATTAAACATTGGCTCATTAACGTATACCGATGATGGTAATGATTTAAGTATTGAAGGGTTGCGCTTTTCTTCTCAAAATAATGTGGATGAAGTTGCTAGCCGAACCTATATTATGGATGTATCTGAAAATGGCACGCTTCGAGTTCAATCAGATATAAAGCCAACCCAAATGCATATCGATGGNATTCGGATAAATAATTCTGCTGCAAGTTTTGGTGATTTCACTTTAAATTATGAAGCGGTTACTAATTTTAGTATTAANGGNATGNCTGGNGGTGGGCTTGAAGGGAGTTTTACTGTCGGTATTTCNAATGCNGATATGATTTGGAAAACCAATGGTCATGCTATGTCTTTTGATAATATTGGTTATAACGCNAGTGTTGAAAATTTTACTTTTGAATATGATGCCATTGATAATAGTAAAGGCTTTACTCGAACGGGTTTAGCTATAGGTATGGATAACTTCGACTTCTCTTTTTCTACTGGCGCCTTAAGTCTAGCGGGTGTTAGCTTGGGAGAGTTGGCNGGNGATNTAGCNCTATCNGCTAATGCACAGATTTTTGGCGGCGGCCGCTANGGNACNGAAGGTTTNACCGTACATTCGNAAGTTAANATTCTTNNTGATCCTNATAANTATGTTCGTTTCACTGATTACGATTCAGTTGGTGAAGGNAACGATTTNTTTATGGGANATTTCAGTGGGGCAGTTAATCTTACCAATCTAACGNTGGATGTAGANTCTGATCANCTGGCNATTGGCTTNGANCAAATGGATGGNTCATTTAAAGCNGGAACNATTTTAATNGGTGATAGTTCTAAGNCTATTGGTTCGATAGAATTGGAATTCTTATTNAGTGATTATATTGATNNNGGNNACAGTGCCAATAATCGTTANAACCGCTTTCAGCTATACCCAGGCATTCGTCAGCCTGATTTTGGNGCNATGCCTGATCAAATNAAANNTTATGCNCAAACCTTTTATTCTNCTCAAACTGCAACCAGNGAAGGTTTAAGTTTNGCGACTCAGTGGAATTTAACCAATGCTGAATTGTCTTATATAGNCGACGGCCGCCTGGTTGTATTCAGTGGTATTCAATCTTTTGGTTCGGCTAATACGACGATCGATGTACGTNATAAAAAAATTGCTATTGGTATCTCCGATTTAAAAGGTTCTTACAGTATTGACGGTTTACGCGTTGGTAATAAAACGGCACCTTTGCAAGGGGGNGCGGAGTTATTACTGTCACTTGAGATCTATCAGGCGATGGATTTTGATATTGATGGATTTACTCAGATTACCGCAGGTGGCGCTTCTGGAGGTGGTATNCGCATTGATGGTGATTATTTCTTTAGTAATTCCAATATCGGCTTATCGATCGACGAAAATGGCCAGGGTATTTGGGCGACAGGGGTAAATTACGATATTCATTTNCGCGATATTACCTTTGATGTTGAAGGTGATGGCTTAAAAATTAATCGCGGTGAGCAATGGAGCACGATGGACATTGCCAATCTGCGCTGGGGAGATAAAACTTCTGGCAGAAGTTTAGGCCGAATTAAGCTTGAGCGCTTTGAGAAGAACTCTTCATTAGCGATTATGCCAGGTGGAGCAGGTCAGGTTTGTGTTGGTGGTAGCTTAAATGCAACTGGAGATGGTTGTTCTGGAGTAGGGCGNTTTGANGATCGTGNNNANCAAGGTATNACGGTTTNTCTTAAGGCCGCATTTGCAAATGCTGGAACGACNACTGATGGTACCGCTACNGCNCGAAATCGTTTAACTTGGGAAAATAACCGCNGTGAAAGNTCACCTGGNCAGTATATACCTGATTCAGGTACGCAGATCATCTTTGATAATTATAGTACCAATGATGGTACGGGTACCACTGATACCAACAATTATGGTCTTCAGGCTAATCTAAATATCGATGTGTTTGAAACTAAGGTNNTNAAAAAATCTACNGGTANNGANGCNAGTGGNGTNANTGGNNNTTTNGGTGANGANCTNATTTATGACCTTATANGAACTAATGCTGATGGGGATCCTATTCGTGGTAATAGCTATANTTATNTNGCNTCATCNNNNGTANNAGCGGATTCAGATTTACANNAATTNCGNCCANTAGGNTTNGCCGTACANGGNAATGTCTCCTTNAANGAACTNAATATCGNTGCNGTNCAGCTTAAAGCANCCTNATNTNGNTATGCNNCAAACNGTATTTTATGGNGTNGTNATGCANAACTTNNATTTAACCACNAACCTAACNGNGACACCGATTCAGTAGNGGATCATTCAATANTNATTGATTAAACATTCGNTCCTTATTTGNTTGTTCTTTTATTGATAATATNCCTAGGTAAAGGGTGCTAGTGGTAACATAAATCGTTATGCTAGCGCCTGGATAGTACCGATTAGGGATAATAATAATGAAAAAATTCTCATCNCTGCTGCTCTCATTATCACTCTGCCTTTNTNGTGGATTGATTTCAAATGTTGCAGTTGCCAAAAANCTTACNGANGANGAANTNCGTGCNNGNTCAATGGATCAAGGGCGTACCTTGCAATCTCGNATNCGGGCANTAAAAAANCTNTACTCACATATGTTGGTCGATGGCGAAATTCCNCCACGGATGACNTGTGTTTGGGATGTNCTNGGTAANCAAGGNCCAATTTATACCGCGACGGTTGATCAATCATTACGNATGAAGCANTACGGCATTACTATGGATGTTACNGCGTATACCAATGAGCAGGACGTGGTTGATAAGCTAAAGTCAGGTGAGTGTGATACCTCCATAATGAGTGGCGTCCAAGCGAAACAATTTAATGATTTCACNGGTTCAATCGGAGCGCTTGGTGGTTTACCTAGTCGTAAGCACATGAAATACTTATTACAAGTACTGGCCAGTACTTATACGCATAAAAAGATGCAGCAAGGTGATTACCACATCGTCGGAGTNCTNCCNATTGGTGAAAACTACTTATTTACTCATAGCGAAAAAAAGCCAACGATTAAACGCACTTTTAGGGGTAAGGCCTCGATAGTAGCTAACGACNCTTCTCAAAAAGCCTTATTTGATNCTTTTGGTATGAAAACCATTCAACAAAAAAATACGGCAGCAGCAGCAGGTTCTTATAACTTAGCCGATGTGGATGTAATTATGGCTCCGCTAGTGGGCTATAACATGTTTAATTTAGCAACGGGCTTAAAGCATGGCTCTATTGTTGATTACCCACTCTCGCAAATGACACTGCAAGTGGTCTCTCGTGTCGATACTATCCCTCCTGAAGTGGGNCAGTTTCTACGTGAAGATTTNTTCGTGAANCTNAACATGCTGTATCGTGAAGTNGAGAANAANAGTCGTGAAGTNCCGAGAGANAAAATGGTCAAATTTTCAGCTCGTGAAGAAAAGCTACTTGATCGCAAAATTGCTACGATTCGACAGCAAATTACAGAAGAAGGGGGTTATCACAAAGGCATGATGAAGCTACAGCGNAAAATTCGTTGTAAAATNGATAAAACTCGTCAGGAGTGCCAGTAAAAGTAATTTGGTCGGGGNAAAAGTTCCATTCAGCAAATAAATAATAGGTATACATGTTATTAATTTCAATTATGGTCCGAATCTATCTACTATACGCATCGTAGCAAAAAGGTTTGGTGCATTGAGACACGCTACGAGATTAGCANCAGCCCCCACTCACATTATTGAAGGATTGACACATGTCAGCTTATCAAGACGATATTAAAAAAGCTTCTGCTGTAATCGAAGCCGCTGGTAACCCTTGGGAAACTATCAGCCCAGAATCTGTAGCTCGTATGCGCGCTCAGAACAAATTCAAAACCGGTCTAGACATNGCTCAGTATACTGCTGATATTATGAATGCTGACATGGCTGCTTTCGACAAAGATAAGACTAAGTACACTCAGTCTTTAGGTTGCTGGCACGGTTTTGTAGGTCAACAGAAGTTGATCTCTATCAAGAAGCATTTCGGTACTACTGAACGTAAATACCTATACCTTTCTGGTTGGATGGTTGCTGCTNTACGTTCTGAGTTCGGTCCTGTTCCTGACCAATCTATGCACGAAAANACNACTGTTGCTGCATTGGTTAAAGAATTNTACACATTCCTACGTCAAGCTGACGCTCGTGAACTAGGCGGTCTTTTCCGTGAACTAGACGCAGCNGCTGCTGGCGATAAAGCTGCTGTTCAAGCTAAGATCGACGCTCACCAGACTCACATCGTACCTATCATTGCTGATATCGATGCNGGTTTTGGTAACGCTGAAGCGACTTACTTGATGGCTAAGCAAATGATCGAAGCAGGTGCTTGTTGCCTACAGATCGAAAACCAAGTTGCTGATGAAAAGCAATGTGGTCACCAGGACGGTAAAGTAACTGTTCCTCACGCTGACTTCCATTCTAAAATCCGCGCATTGCGTTATGCTTTCCTAGAGCTTGGTATCGACAACGGTTTAATCTGTGCTCGTACTGACTCTGAAGGCGCTGGTCT
Organism: Oleispira sp.; assembly: GCA_016765295.1. Lineage (GTDB taxonomy): Bacteria > Pseudomonadota > Gammaproteobacteria > Pseudomonadales > Oceanobacteraceae > Oleispira. The sequence goes on along the minus strand of JAESQF010000127.1, from coordinate 45,264 downwards.
TACAAAAGAAATCGCAGTAGTTAAAGAGCCAGGCGATCAAGGCGATCGTTACAACTCTTACCTAGATGTTGAAGAAGTTAATGTTGCTGACATGGCTGAAGGCGATGTTTGCTTTAACCGTGATGGCAAGCTTGTTCGTCCNAAGCGTNTNCCTTCTGGTNTNTATCAGTTCCGTNNNGGTACTGGTGAAGAGCGTTGCGTATTTGATTCTGTTGAAGCAATCAAAGCCGGTGCTGACCTTATCTGGATCGAAACTGCNACTCCATCTGTTGCCGATATCGCCAACATGATGAACGAAGTTCGTAAAGAAATTCCAGAAGCTAAGCTTGTTTATAACAACAGCCCATCTTTCAACTGGACTCTTAACTTCCGTCAGCAAACNTTNGANGCTATGNNTGNNGCNGGNNNNGACGTTTCTGCATANGANCGTNCTGATCTAATGAACGCTAAGTATGACGAAACTGANCTAGCNGCTCAGATGTGATGANAAGATTCGTACTTTCCAAGCTGATACAGCTCGTGAAGCGAACATCTTCCATCACTTGATNACTCTTCCTACTTATCACACAACTGCATTGTCTGTTGATAACTTGGCTAAAGAGTACTTCGGTTCTGAAGGCATGTTAGGTTATGTTGCTGGCGTTCAGCGTAAAGAGATCCGTCAAGGNATCGCTTGCGTTAAGCACCAGAACATGTCTGGTTCAGANCTAGGCGACGACCACAAAGAATACTTTGCTGGCGAAAACGCTNTNAAAGCNGGNGGCGCNAACAACACTTCTAACCANTTCTCTTAATTTGAANGAGTTANCTNTTTAGNAGCTCCTCATCTNTTTCAAATAAAGAGCTAGGGAGCGACTGAAATAAGTGTTAAGAAAAAGGCGACCTTAGGGTCGCCTTTTTTATGTCTGCATGAAAACATAACGATAATGTTACTGTGAATTCTGCCTGATACATCCTTGTAGCTTCTGCCTGCCCAGCCATCCTTGGCTGCTCCAAAACCTTACTTAAAGCTGTGCTTTAAAAGCTATTCGGTTTTGCCTTCTTGTTTTTTAATCCAGTCATAAATAGCAGGGAAGTGATCCTCAATACACTCNGNAGNGGTGAGCATATTGATATGATCATAATCGAGTGAGTTACCGTGCTTCTTAGCTAATAGTAGATACTCGGCCTTGTGTGGGCCAGATTCTTTTATAAACGCTTTTACATCAAATCGATGCCCCATGCTTCCATCGCGAATAGCGGCGATATGCAGTGTTGGCGGTAGTGTTGTTTTCATAGCCGTAGCGCCATAGTTAAAGTCGTCATCACTATCGATCCAAGCATCGTTTTTAACCCAGTCGACACATTGGCGATGAGTTTTATGACTTTCGTTTTCTGATCCTAATTTATAATTAATCGCAGGCAAAAAGCCTTTGCGCTTGCTCGCGGCTAACGATAAACGATTCCAAATCAGATCGATTTTTAAGTAACGTTCGAAGGTTCGTGCACGTACAGTTCGCTTACTGCCGAAAAATGTTGATGAAATAATTTGTGGAATAAGCTCTGGTTGAAATAGCAAAGCAGAGTTGATGTAAACACCGCCCCAAGAGTGAGCCATCAAATGCAGTTGTTTATGACCACTATGTCTTAGAACAAAACGAATCAGTGCAGGAATATCCTGTTGAATAGTCTCGGTTTGTCCATGAATGCTGGTAGCAGTGACTTTGGGCGTACTTAAACCCATGCCTCTGAGATCGGCAACATAGACATCATAACCTTGCTGGGCCATAAAACTGCCAAGGCCCTTACCACTTTTATGATAAAAAATTCGACCATCTTCAACCATGCCATGAATCATCAGCACAGGAATGCCGCTATGCCCAGGTTTGTTGATGTGCATAAGATGCAGGCTATGGTTATTTTCGTGGTGAAAAAGAGATTGGTATCGCATTAATAGCCTTTCAAGAATCTAGCGCAATGTTTTAGGGAGTAGGTTCAGTTGTACCAAGCTCTAGGGTTGGAGAAAACTCAAAGGTCGAGCCGATCTCTTTTGGGATCTTAGGGTAAGGATTAGCCGCTAGCGCAGCTCTTTTCGCCCAACGATCGATTTCTAGGTTGCCGCTGGATTGAATAACTTTAATACTGGTGGCAATCGAACCATACTCAAGTTTAATTTTTAAACGAACAGTGCCTTGATATTCAGCTTTCGCCTCAAGCCGCTGCGCTAAATATTGTCTTAAAACTCGTCGATAGGAGGTATAGGTAGGATCTTCACTGCCTTTGAGTGCTGCAACCTGCGCCCGACTATCATTATTGACCTGGCTCTCTTGCTGAGTTTTCGGCTGAGTAGCGACTACCGTTGCTTTTTCTATTAGCTCTTTAACTTCAGTTTCTTGAGTATTGATCGCAGGTGCTTCTTCATCTGGCTTGGCAACGGTTTTTATATCGCTTTTGGCCAAACTATTGATGACGTCTTGATCTTGTTTTTTTTCATCTGTCTTGGCAGCTTCCTGCTTAATAGGTTGATCTTCTTCTGCACGAGAGGGCTCACTGGCTTCTGAAATCTGCTGATTATGTTGCTCAGTTATTTGCCCAGTTTGTTCCTCTTGCATCAGTTCGCGATCTTGCTTATCAAGGCGGGCGTGGATAATGGAATGCTGAGAAAGATATGGAGCAGACGGCTCAGCCGATATAAATAATACGCTATGTACCGCTATTGAAAGCAAAATGGCTAAGACTAGCTTGGAAGTAGGTGAGCGCACGTTTATTAACCGATCCTTGTTATTATTGTAAGCGTTTTAGTCATGATAATAGAGCATCGCCCTAGGCTCCATCTTTTTCAGCAAATAACCTATGGTAGCGGTAGGATTTATGGATTGGGCAGGGTATTATTATCGGCTTAAATAATTCAGCCTAATGGAGATTTTCAAATGAGCGTATTGGTCGGTAAAAAAGCACCAGATTTCACAGTTCCAGCAGTACTAGCTAACGGCACTATCGTTGATGAGTTTTCTTTATCTGAAACTATCAATGGCAAATACGGCATCGTATTTTTCTACCCATTAGATTTCACTTTTGTATGTCCTTCTGAGTTGATCGCTTTGGATCACCGTATGGATACTTTCACTAAGCTAGGTGTTGAAGTTATCGGTGTTTCTATCGATTCTCACTTCACGCACAACGCTTGGAGAAATACTCCAATCAATAAAGGCGGTATTGGCGCTGTTAAGTATACTTTGGCTGCTGATATCGATCACAGCATCGTTAAAGCTTACGACGTTGAAAATGAAGGCGGCGTTGCACTACGTGGCGCATTCATCATCGATAAAGAAGGTGTTGTTCGTTCACAGATCATCAACGACCTTCCACTAGGCCGTAACATGGACGAGCTAGTACGTTTAATTGAAGCCCTACAGTTCCACGAAGAGCACGGTGAAGTTTGTCCTGCTGGTTGGACTAAAGGCGATAAGGGTATGGACGCTTCTCCAGAAGGCGTTGCTAAGTACCTAGCTGAGGAATCTGACAAGCTATAGTAGCTTCTTAGATTAAAATAGCCCTGCTCAGCAGGGCTTTTTTTTGCCTGTATTTTTTGTACGCCAAATCTATGAGACTGGGCGAATACATCGACTCAGGCATAAGCATTGCTTTTCTGCTACGCTTGTTCAATATTCTTATTTTGAGGACCCTATGCGCCTAATCATGCTTGTCGCACTGATACTGCAGATGGCCCATGCTTGGGCTGAATTTGGCACAAGTAATAGAAATGAAGACCAAGGTATTACTTGGGGTTTAATCCCCTATGCGCCAATACATATATTGGAAGGTGAATACAAAGGACAGGGAATAGCAGACCAGTACTTACAACGTGCTCAAAAAGCGTTAGTGGGATATCAGCATTTTAATGAGGTTATGACCCCCGCTCGAATTTGGCATTTAATTACTGAGGGTGAGGAGTTGGTTTGTCATCCAAGTGCAATTAAAACTTCGAAAAGAGAAAAAATTGCTTATTTTTCCGAGGCTGCACTAATAACACCTGTGGTTCGCGTACTGATGCGAAAAACTGATTGGCAAGATCGCTTAAAAAGTAAAAATCATTTGAATATAGCGGATTATATAAACGCTAATAATGGAGTTTTTGGCATTGTTTCTCAGCGCTCTTATGGTGAAAAGGTAGATGAAATATTAGCGGATTCCATTGCCTCAGGTAAACAAATAATTCAAACATACGGTCAATACGGTAGCCGTCAGCTATATAAAATGTTGTTGCGGGGCCGAATTGATATGATGATAGAGTACCCTTGGGTAACGGCTTATTTTAACAAAACACTCATCGATGAAGGTATCGAAGTTGTTAATCTAGAAATAGCGGATTTTCCTCGCTTTAGCCCAGCTTATGCTGCGTGTAGTCGAAATGCTGAGGGAAAGGCCGTAATTGATGAGTTAAACAAGTTTATTCGTCAAGCGGTATCCGAATCTAGTAATCAGCAGCGCATGATTAATTGGCTAGATGAGAAGGAAGCAGCTGATTTTGAAAAAGATTATTTAGAATACTTCAATATTGCGAATTAAAAGATCTTATCTAAACTTATTAGATAACAGATCAAAAGGATGCTGAAATGCCCATTATTCGTATTAACTCATTACCCCTACCTGATAAACTCGATATGAAGCAGGTTATGGAAGCATTGAGCAGTGGTATATCGCGGGATGTCAGAATAGAGCAGGCACAATTATCACTGAGTTGGCAAATTACAGCGGCCAATCATTATATTGCTAAAGGTGAGTTAGCCGAAACCCAGCCTAGCCATTCACACCCCATTTTGGTCGAGCTGCTAATGCCAGAGATTTTGAGTAAGAGCTTATCAGAGAAAATTATGCACTCATTAGCTCACCGCTTAGGCAAAGAACTGAACTTTCCGGTGACTAATATCTTTATTTATGAGCGCCAATTAGCGTCGCAGCAAGTCTTTGAAAAAGGCATGATCGCTAACTGGTCTGAATAGATTAACGTTTACTTAAAATTTTGAAATATTTTCGCAAATTCAACATTGATATCTGCTTGAGGAATTTCACCCTCACGAATTGTTCGAGAACCTGAACTTCTCCAAACGTTTTGATTGGTTTTAGTATCTTGAACATTAATCACTAAAGTAGCACGAGTCTGCGAAACCACATTATGGCTGGTATATACCGCAGAACCTATGCTTACTGGTTTCAAATCCACAGCTCGAGTGGATTTAACCCCCGCGGCATATTGTACTTCTAAATCGGCATCACTTTCTAAATACGTCAGTCCTCGGCCCACTAAAGCCGACTTGATGGCGATTTCAACAACCGCTTCAACTTGATGATCGTGACCTTTAATATCGAGAGGGCTAATAGTAAAACTAGTGTATTGACTGATGCTTGTAGATTCCGCTTGCTTGTAATCCATCGCAGTCTGAGACGCGCAGGCAGTAAAAAGCGTGCTCGTAAGTATTAGTACTAAAGAATGTAATTTCATGAGAAATCCTAGTGGTGAGACATTATTATTTTAATCCACAGTGTATAGAGGGCCTCACTCTGATTCAAGTCAATGTTGCTAGCTCAAGAAGCTGTGATGATTGTCCCCAATCTAATAGAGAATGGATAATGATAAATTTTAGTGAATTACCTTTAGTCGCATTGGATTTCATGAATCAAGATCATCAGCATGCTGTTGATTTAATTAATGATATAGAAAAACAGTACGAGCTAGCGGATGTTAGTGCGGTTGAAGCTGGGTTGAAATTATTACAAGAACACTGTATTGAGCATTTCGCTCATGAAGAAAAAGAAATGAGGAAGTACTCTTTCCCGCCCTATCAGGTGCATAAACAAGAGCATGATAGAGTATTGATGGAGTTAGATATGGTGATAAAACAGCTTAATAATCACCGTGACTTAAGCAAAATCTTAGGCTATTTAAAGAATGAATTTCCAACTTGGTTTGCACAGCATCTTGCAACAATGGATCGCATGACCGCCCAGTTTATCGCAATGAATATGTAAATGTTTACTTGAAGTAATGTGAAAAAATTAACGATTCTCTAAACGAATATAATTAACTAGCCTAAACCTCATCACTATTTCCCTCAAAATTTTTATCGCAGCACCGAATAGAAATTGCAATGAGCGTGATTACGCATCAGGTAGATAGAGGGTTACTACAAACTTAGTTAACGAGTTAAACAGACGGCATTGAAACCCGACTCTGTCATAATATAGGCAGCGACTTCACTACGTCGTCCGCCATCGCAGCAGACGACATAATGAAAATCATGATTCATGGTTTTAAGTTTTTCGCGCAAATGGTTTAGCGGCACATTATCGCTGCCTTTTAGCCGATCGTGGCGAAACTCTTGTGGGCGACGTACATCAATGAGTACGGTGCCTGAGTCACCTTCATCCATTTGGATATGCAGCTCTTCCATTGTGATAGATTTAATTATAGGTTTCTTTAATAGCTCATCAAAATCTTGTTTGCCTAAAACCATCAACGAGCCATTACTGGCCATAGTGACAGTAGCGTTACGTTCGCTCTCGGCGATTAAGGCATCTTCGCCAAAACAATCGCCGGTCTGAATGGCTGCCACGGTTCTCTCTTTATGCCCACCTCCTTGGGTGACGATAGCGCGACCGTCTTTTATTACATAAAAATCTTCGCCGTGATCATTTTCTTTGATGACAACCTCACCAATAGTGACTGCTCTTTCTTTAAAGCGGACTAATAGTTTTTGAATGTTAGCAGCGGGAATCTGTGAAAAGAGTGGCGAGCGTAATAAAGCATCATCCAATCAAGACCCTCAGAATCGTCAAAGTCAGGGTCTTGCTCTTCTAAATCTTCAGAAAGCTGCGACCAGGTGGTTACTAGATCGAGGTAATCTCTATTTATACTATAAATCTGACATTCAGAGGTGGTAATGGCTGACGTTCGGTGAATCAGGGAGCTATTATCAAGGGCTAGGTAGTTATCTTCGCTGCCTGAGGCGATTTTATTAATATTGAAATCTTCATCAGCAAGATCAATCGCACCACTGATCAAGAAGTGGCACTCAGGGTCTTTGCTGCTGCGTTTAAATAGAATTTTTCCTTTTCCAAGTTGGTGAGAACGAAACTGGCTGGCTAAGTCTTTAATACAAGCAGTGGTTAAATAATCAAATGGGATAAAGCCCTTTAAATGTTTGATATCGATACTGCTAGCTTCCGTCATAATGTCCCTTCAAAAAGTGCAAAAAAGTCTGATAATTAAACTATAGCTAAACTTGCAGCTCCGGTAAATTTTTATACAAATCTAATGCTGCTGGGTTTTTTAATGCATCGGTATTTTTCACTACCTCGTTATGAACAATTTTACGCACTGCCAACTCAACAATCTTTCCTGAAATAGTACGGGGTATGTCGGTTACTTGAATGATTTTAGCAGGCACATGCCTAGGAGTCGTATGGCTGCGGATTTTCTTACGAATAAGCTGCTCTAAGCTTACATCCAATATTAGACCGGTTTGTAGGATGACGAATAGCACAACGCGGACATCACCTTGCCATTGCTGGCCAATTGCGATGGATTCTACCACTTCCTCTAGTTGCTCTACTTGGCGATAGATTTCTGCGGTGCCAATACGTACGCCGCCAGGATTGAGTACGGCATCTGAGCGACCGTGAATTATCAGTCCATCATTGGAAGTAATCTCTCCATAATCTCCATGAGCCCAAATCCCCTCGAATTGGTCGAAATAGGCCTGTTGGAATTTCTTATTATCAGTATCTTGCCAAAATTGTATCGGGCAAGAGGGGAAAGGTTGAGTACAGACCAGTTCACCTTTTTCTTGGCGTAATGACTGCTGCTTATCATCATAAATATCCACCGCCATGCCTAGGCCTAAGCATTGCAGTTCGCCCCGATAGACCGGCAGAATGGGGTTGCCGAGAGCAAAGCAGGAAATAATATCCGTGCCGCCTGAAATAGAAGATAGACAGAGGTCGTTCTTAATATCGCGATACACATAATCAAAGCTTTCATGAGATAGCGGAGATCCGGTAGAAAGCACAGCTTTAAGAGCGCCAAGGTCATANTCTTGCTTCGGTTTAATGCCTGCTTTATCTAACGNGGCTAAGTATTTGGCGCTAGTACCAAAGATAGAAACCTTATGNCGCTCAGCCATCNGCCATAANTAGTGNCCATCGGGATAAAAAGGNGAGCCGTCATACAGNACNACCGTNGCGCCAATACTCAAGCTGGATACCAGCCAATTCCACATCATCCAGCCACAGGTTGAATAGTAAAAAATAGTATCTTCAGGNTTTACATCAGTATGCAGGCGCANTTCTTTGGCATGTTGAATTAAGGTGCCNCCAGCGCTATGAACTATGCACTTAGGNACTCCNGTGGTGCCNGANCTNTACATAATGTAAAGAGGGTGGTNAAAGGGCAGGCGATTAAAATGAATNTCTTNGCAGTCATTATCCAGAGCTTCTTGCCATGACTGCACAGCGATGTTTTNGATAAGCGGNAATTCAAATNTGGCAGTANTTTCNAGAGANNTNNCAAGAGACACTACNAAGAGAGATNTGGGGAATCACGATAACGTGCTCTAAACCATTAAGTTGCTNACAAATTTGCTCAACNTTAGGCAANGAATCTAAGGTTTTACCGCCATAGAAATAACCATCGGTAGTGAATAATACTTTAGGTTCAATTTGNCCAAAGCGATCAATAACACCTTGCAGGCCAAAATCNGGAGAGCAAGAAGACCAAATAGCACCAATGCTGGTGGTCGCGAGCATNGCNATGACAGTTTCTTGGGTATTGGGCATAAAGGCNGCGACTCGATCCCCTTGCACAATCCCCATNGCCTTTAGACTNTGAGCGAGCTGCGCTACTTGGGCATACAGNACTTTATANCTCANACTGCGNTCTTGGCCTTGGTTTAAGCTCGGTTCACCGCAAGANATNAGCGCNATCGCATCATCNCGTCGCTGCAAAAGGTTTTCTGNNAAATTAATCTTTANTTGGCTAAACCACTGGGCATCATAGAATTNCTTGCCNGTNCTCAATATATGCTTNAGCTGCTCNNNATCGTCGATGGGCTTTTCTAANGNAGGGACGAGNTGGCTGTCNTGCCATACTAGCGACCAAAACAGAGCNGGTTGATCAATAGACCACTGGTGTAATTGTGCATAGTCGGTAATTTCTTTTGCTGGCACCTGCTGCATAGCCAGCGCATTTGCTTGTAATAGAAAGTCNTGCATATTGCTATTGGCAATNNGCTGTTGAGAGGGAGTCCAAATTGCAGATGCAGTCATGAGATTAGCCGGTTACGTTAACGTTAACGTAAACATAACACTGCTAGCCTTTTTAGATCAACCTAGTCTTGATAAGATTCTCCTAACTAGGCAGCTCAAGATGCTGAATAAGTTTGTTAGCAGAGATATTAGGGCTAAAAGGAACTCTACCTAANCAAGGAGCTTTTATATGTTGNAATAGNTANTCGAAATTCGCATCCTGCTCACTCATATCAGGATCAATATGATTAGCCACCCAACCAGCCANACTCAATCCAGAACTCAGTATNAGCTGTTGNGTAAGCAGGGCATGATTGATACAGCCCAATTTCATNCCGACAACCAAGACGATCTTATANCCTTGTTNATTCACCAGTTGCTGCGCCAGATCGGCTAGNGTCTCATTATCATTTAANGGNACTAACCANCCTCCNGCGCCTTCAATTAGNTGAAAATCAACCTGTTGCTGTAGACCCNTTTCACAAGCGTTTAAGACACTNTCTACGCTCANNNTTTGNTNATTNANNGTGGCNGCAATATGNGGGGCAATCGCTTGNGGAAAAGCAANGGGGTTATGGTNNGTATATGNCTGTGCAGGATGGCTAGCNGCNTGTANTAATAGNGCATCATCGTTATGCCACTGACCTTGTTCTTGCTCTGNCCCTTGATCTANATAGGACCATTCACANCCTGCNGCAATNGGTTTAAGACCAAAACAACTAAGNCCCTGTGCTTGAGCTTTATAGAGNAAGGTCGTNGCGACNAACGTCTTACCNGCGTCGGTATCNGTACCGGTTATAAATATNTTATTCATNNTATNTTTATCATAAAGAGGTTTATTTNAAGCTTCGATTNCGNGCAACGACCCAAATTAGATCGTAAGTTAAAGGCAAGAAGTCATCGTNANTATTCTNNGTCGTGCTNGCGNCAANAGATTGCTGGCGATAGGCCTGTTCNANCTTGCGTAAACGCTCACGGCCACCTAATCCTGGGCGGCGTCCGGAGTTAACATTGGTCGCGCCAATGGCTTTCAACTCTTTTAATAAAGACTTAAGGCTAGGATGATGTTGCACAACTTCTTGCTGCTGCACAGACTCAATATCAAAAAANTCTTCACAGCATGAGACNAGATCNGATTTATNATCAAATTGATTCACNTGGGTAAAGGGATCAACCTGTTGCCAAGCNTGTTTCAATTCAAACATAGTCCTAGGCCCGAGCGTNGCGAAGGCAAATAANCCCNCNGGCTTAAGTACTCGTTGGGCTTCAAAAAATAGATCGCTTAATTGTTCGCTCCACTGAATCATCAAGTTGGAGTAAATGCCATCAAAGCTGTGTTTAGCAAAGGGTAAATTATCCGCATCACAGGTGGTCGAGTAAAAAGGGTATTCAGTTAATTTCTCTTTACTGGCTAAGCACATNNCATGGGCTAGATCAGCGCCAATGACCTGCTGANCCCCTTGNCGAATAAGCGTCGGTACTGCGAATCCGGTACCGCAGCCCAAATCNAGCCAGGTTCCNGTANTNGTCGATTGGTTGGCATCTTGTACGAGCTGTAATTGCTGGGCTAATTCTAAAGCGGAAAANTGCTGTATGCGNGCGGCCTCATCATANGTATGGGCNGCACGGTTGAATTGACTAGCGACTTGCTGCTTTTTTCTTGGCAAAGTTGAGTTGGGCATAAACGTTTAAAATTTGTTCCTGAATGACTTCCGGCTGCTGAATAAAGAGTGCATGGCAGGCACCTGAAATTAACTCAAAGTGTCCTTGGCCATGACTATGGGGTGGGGCTACAAGTGCATCGTGCTCGGCAAAAAGATGNAAGCAAAGACANGNGGCTTTATCCATAGCAGTAAAGTCATATTGATCTAACCATAATAATTGATGCAATAACGCCGTGCTAGGTTCTAATTGCTGGTGGGCTAAAAANCGAATAATACCTTTAGGNGTTTCAGTACCNTGNGCATTAAGGGCTAAAAATCGAGATTGNGTTTTAGNNGCATTATCTTTTAACGCCGAGACGAAACCNTCAAATCGAGCTTGTGGCATNCCGTAAGGCCACTGCTTNGNTCGGCAAAATTTAGGCGGCGTGGCGAGAGTAATCAGCGCTGCGGGGGCAGGCTGTCGGTGTGCGACGGCTTCAGCTATAGCGCCACCCAAAGACCAGCCAACGAGGATTGCATCCTCAGGTAAGTGCTCACTAACTTCTTTAGTGGCTTGGTCAAATGTTTCACTATCAGACCAGCGATACCAATAATGTTGCCCTGGTAGGTTGTGAGCAAGCTCGGTGAATACTTCCGCTTTAAAACCCCAGCCCGGGAACCATACCCATACTTGGGGGGCTTTACACTCAGAAGAAAAAGCAAACTCAAGCGCCATNATGAGACTCCGGGTCAGGATTTAAATTAGCCGCTGTTAAGTTAATCGCTAGGCTGGCTAATAAANGATCGATATCCTGTTCAGTATGGCTGGCAGTTAGAGTTATGCGTAATCGAGCACTGCCTTTTGCGACGGTAGGGGGACGAATGGCAGTTACTAATATGCCTGCACATTTTAATTTGTGGCTCAGTGNCANNGCGATNGCATCATCACCTANCATCAAGGGNTGNATAGCNGTNGTGGAGGGCATGATATCAAGNGCTAATANCTGNGCTTGTTGGCGGAAATAATTAATATTTNNNCTTAACAGNTTCTGCCTTTCGCCNCTCATTACTATGGCTAAATTATCTNCCATNGCACTGGCNAGGGCNGCAGGNAAGGCGGTGGTATANATATAAGGGCGAGCAAATTGAATAAGGTACTCAATCATTTCCTCAGAGCNGGCAACAAAAGCGCCATAACCCCCTANGCCTTTGCCNAGAGTNCCCATATAAANATCAACATCNCTGGCATNCAGACCTTGCTCGGCCAAACTACCGGTATGNTGTTGATTNCCTAATACGCCAAAGCCATGGGCGTCATCGACCATCAATANNGCATTAGACTGGCGGCATAGCTTNGATAAATCNNCTANNGGAGCTTGATCNCCNTCCATACTAAAAACNGCATCGGTNGCCACCANAGATAANGCATTANCGGANGNGTCTTGTNGTTGNGAGCGCTGNAGAAAATGCGCTAAATGCTCAANATCGTTATGACGATAGCGGCGCANCTGGCTATTACTGAGCAANCCGCCATCGATGAGCGAGGCGTGATTAAGCTTATCTTGGTAGAGNAAATCTTGGCGTTTTAANAGTGTCTGTAAAACCGCCAGNTTGGCCATGTAACCATTAGCAAANAGCAGAGCGCGGGGATAACCCACAGAGTTAGCCAGNGACTGNTCNAGNTGCTGGTGGGCANTANTATGNCCNCAGACTAGATGAGAAGCACCACTGCCCATNCCCCATANTTTGGCTGCGNTGATTAAAGACTCTGATTGCTGGGCTAAACCTAAATAGTCATTACTAGAGAAATTNAATAGNGATTGGCCATCGACAACGATNCGTGNGCCTTGTGGACTAGCCACANTGATGCGCTGGCGCCAAAGGTTGTCTTCTTTGCGCTGTTGAATCGCTTGTTGAATACGTTGTTGCCANGACATGCTATTGGATTAATCCCNAACTCGACTTAATGGATAGAGGGCATCATAATGCAGGGANTAAATCAGTCAACCAAGTTTGNCTANGTTGGTTTACTAATGGTGTTTTTCAGTGGCCAGATAGAAAAAATTAAGAGAGTGNNANTNAGATGAGTACCNCAAGNAGTTCNTCAAATAGTNCCTCAANCTGTANGNAATTGGCTGCTGATTTNAGCTTTNAAANNTCCACAGAAGACGCNNTGGCCTANGATCANCAGCATATCTGGCATCCCTATTCTTCTATGAAAGAGAGTTCCATGAAAGAGNGTTCTATAAAGAGCTCAATAGCAGAAGAACAGACGGTATGGCCAGTNGCCAGTGCAAAAGGGGTTTATCTCACNTTNGCCGATGGNACTGAACTGATTGATGGNATGTCNTCNTGGTGGAGNACNATCCANGGTTACAGTCATCCAAGGCTNGTGGCGGCGATTTGTGANCAAGCNCATANAATGTCNCANGTNATGTTTGGNGGTNTAACNCATGAACCNGCCATNAANNTAGCGCANAAANTGGTGCAGNTGACCCCAAAAGGCTTGGATAAAGTATTNCTNTCCGATTCAGGTTCNGTTGCGGTTGAAGTCGCGGTGAAAATGGCNATTCAATACCAGCAAGCTCGNGGNAAGGCAGNAAANAGCAAGNTGATCGCCTTAAAGCGCGGATATCATGGNGATACNATNGGCGCTATGTCTNTGTGTGATCCNACCACGGGNATGCATCACCTTTTTAGTGGCATATTNGCNGAGCANTTTTTTATTNCTCAGCCAGNAATAGCCTTNGATCAAGATTGGCATGATGACGATAGTCAGCCNTTGCGTGAATGTTTAGAACAAAANCATNAACACATTGCCGCATTGATTCTTGAGCCNATTGTTCAAGGNGCAGGGGGNATGCGTTTTTATCANCCCGANTACTTATCCCAAGCCCGATTATTGTGCNNTGAATTTGATGTATTGTTGATTGCGGATGAAATAGCCACAGGTTTTGGCCGTAGTGGAAAAATGTTTGCCTGCGAACATGCGGATATTAGCCCAGACATTATCTGTGTAGGTAAAGCGTTAACNGCTGGCCAGATGACNCTTGCGGCGACNCTGACCACAGANAAAGTCGCANATACGATTAGTTCAGGNGAAGCGGGCTGTTTTATGCATGGNCCAACATTTATGGCAAATCCGTTAGCCTGNGCNGTGGCGAATGAAAGCTTGGATTTNTTAATCGAAAATAATTGGTATGAGCAAGTATCACGCTTAGAAAAAGGNCTCATTGAAGGATTAGCGCCAGCNAAAGNAATTGCNGNGGTAGANANTNTTNGGGTGCTTGGGGCAATTGGNGTGATCGAAATGAAAACCNCTGTNGATATGAAAAAAATACAACCNGCATGTATCGAGCAGGGNATCTGGATACGCCCTTTTGGTAAGTTGGTTTATATTATGCCGGCCTATGTGATGACGGATAAAGAATTAGCAAAACTGACAGCTGGCATTATAAAGGTCTTAAAGTCAGGGTTATTTTAAATAGAATTAATTACTTTNACTATTATCCGCTAAAACTAGAGCTAAACTAAAAGGGATACAGNTGATCTGCCTTTACTGTATCTATTCTTTAATAGGTTACTGATATTAAAGAGTACGAGTCATGTAGTTGTCCCGCTGCATGCTCGGGTTTTGACTCTCGCTTTTACGATGCTGTTGCCTGGATCGTGAATCCGGGAGTTTTTTTTGCAGACTAACATTGTTTTAACATCGTTTACCCNAAGCCTAGCCCCTGCTATATTCCCCTCTCAATACAACCTGTTTTAGAAAGTATATTTATGGCAANTATTTGGCAAGAAACTCGTGAGGGNACTCATTATCAGGTNCGGAATGCGGGAAAAACCTTACGCTTATATACCGATAATGTACTTCATAGCCAATACAATCCGCAAAAAAAATTAACCGGCAGTGTCTGGGATTTACTGTTTTTACCGGTACTNTGTTTAGAAAAAACACGGCCATTACGAGTNTTAGTATTAGGTGTGGGTGGTGGTGCGGTAATGCAGATGCTGAATGANTTTTTTCNNTGTGAAAAAATTACNGGTATTGAAATGAATGCGACNCATATTGAAATTNCAAAAAANTATTTTAACTTAAATNGNANNAATNTCGAGTTGGTNGAAGCGGATGCACTCACTTGGGTGNAAAATNATAGTACTAGAAATNATAATGAAAAATTCGATATTATTATCGATGATTTATTTTATGAAGAAGNNGGTGANCCNNTNAANGTAGCNGCGCCNNATGCCACNTGGTTTTATCAATTGTATAGCTTATTAANGNCANAAGGNTTNTTGNTNATGAACTTTGTCGGNCGTCGTAGTGCTATGAGTTCAGCCCCCNTTCATGATGATGNNGTGAGNNNATTATTACCTTATGGNTTGCACTTAACAACGCCTCATTATGACAATCANGTACTGGCTTTTTCCAGTNAAAAATTACNGGCGGNANATATAAGAAAAGNAATNAATCGACACGAAAAACTCAAGTTATTAAAAAANNACCTNAGATTNTCCTGTCGCAGNTTATAAAGAATTATTTAAAGCNGCTCGTATTNAAAGCTGCTCGTATTCAAAAGTAACNACACCGCTGGTTCCNGCAGCAGGANNCGTNGAATCTNGTGGTGCGTAGTANCTTAATACNCGTAATTTATATTGCACGCTATCANCATCTACAGCATAGACACGGTAGTTTGACCAAAGATTGTGACCACCATCGATNCCGTANCCCCACCAAGTTGTTTCCATCATCAGTNAAGGTACCGCTNATAGTATCTTTAGACATGGAGTAAGNNNCAACTTCNGTNNTNGCTGNNANTTTTNCNAAAGTATCNGGNTTAGTNGTCGCTGANGCATNNCCTGTNCCGTGAATTCCNCCGTTCAACCAGATGTTAAACGAAGAATCAAAGCGTAGATCCCAAGTNGCAATCTCTGNAGCNCAATCAACNTTTGAATTTAANGCAATGTCAAAACACACTTCTGAGCTGTCGCTGAAATCNACAANAAATTCAGTACCTNCATCAGATGCAGGGAATACAAACGTTTCACCGGAAGCTGCAGTATTNTTAAAGAACTCCACTGTATAACTTGCCGCTGAACGACCTGCAGTAGTGATATCGGTTACATGAAAGATACTGACATCATCATTCTCAGCATTTTCAATCAACCAGTGGTTATCAGTATTAGCAGAAATCACATGGNTAGCGAAATCATAGTTATACCAAGTGCTGNCTAAGGCTGGCTTAGCCGCATCGGCTTTTAATTCAACATCAACAATACCTTCTGCAGTAACGCCAATAAATTCAGCAGCTTCACTATCGGCGGTAGCCGCTAAAAATNTTGCTTTAACCGGGGAGCCATCGGCATTATAAAAATCTGTCTGCTCTGCAACCAATGCCGCCTTAGCGTTGTTCGGATTCACAATAATTTTATTGCGCTTAAAAGCGATGTCCCAAGCATTGGACGTCTCTGCTTCACTATCTTCTAGCGCAACTACGGCACCAGTAGTAAAGCTGAAATAGCTAAATTTATTCTTTGGATCGTCTTTACCAGCACCTGAACCACCTGCGCTGGCATCGATTGTGAACTGAGTGGCTGTTGCAATTCCACCATCTCCCCCTCCATCGCCACTGCCAGGGGCTTGATCGCCAGAGCTTGAGTTGCTACTGCTTCCACCACAAGCGGTGAGGGCCATTGCCGACGCTAATACGGCGATTGACAGGGGTGAGTTAGACATGTGAGCCATGAAAGGTTCCTTTGGTTTAGTAATAATTTATTAGATCGCAGGCTATCATTAAGAAACCAAGNTGTAAATGCTAATTATTATCATTTGTAAATGAGACCTGTTTAGATTAAGATCCGCGCAAATGCAATTGATACATAGGTAAAGAATGATCACTCCAGGTGAAAATACTAGCTTTAGCAGTATCAAATCCAGCTTTCAGAAAAGCTTTCACTTAGCTTTTATCTCAGCCTTGGTTTTAATCTGCTTAGTAATGTCATCAGTGTCGGTAAAGGCACAAGAAGTAAGCCCGTCAGATAATGGTGTGGTTTTAGATAAGCAGGTGGTTAGCGCGACAGGCTTATTGACCGATATTGATGATACGCCGATACATACGGAAGTGATTACTGCTAAGCAACTTGAATTTATGCAAGCCAAGGTATTGACCGAAGCATTACGCTATAGCCCCGGATTAAAGGTTCGACAAACGGTTAAAAAAGGCAGCAAGCTCACCATGCAGGGGATTGATGCGAATTATGTATTAATCTTGAAAGATGGCCTGCCGTTTGTTTCTCCTACGGGTTCGGAAACAGACTTATCGCAAATTTCTTTAGCGGGCATCGATCGCATTGAAATTATCAAGGGCTCAGGCTCAGCTTTATACGGCAGCTCGGCGATGGGGGGCGTGATCAACCTAATTAGTAAAGAAAGCGATGTCANCCAGATCGAAATTGATATTAAACAAGGGGCTTATCAAAGTGGTGATGATGGCTTTAAGCAAGAGCAAAGTTTGTTTGCTAGTAAGGTATTAGGCCGCAGTAAAATATCGACTCAAATCTTTCATAAAAAGACTCCCGAAATAGATCTTGATGACTCCACTGAGGCTGCGGATGGTGCAATGCAAGATCTAACCAATGTTGAGTTGCGCTTTGACCAGCGTCACGGTGATGAGGCTGGATTGGGAGGCTCAAGTTTTGTACGTATAAATTACATGCAAGATGAAAAGTTACAAACCCTAGATCCAATAATTTACCCTGGGCAAGGAAGCTTTGCCAATGAATATCAAACTCAAAGTAACAAAATCACTCTTGATGCGGGAATCCGTCAATTTAAATACGCTTGGCTAGATCAAGGCTCGGTGAATTTTCGTTATGAAAATTATTCTGAGCAATCCGGTAATAAGGATGGTTTAAAAGGGGAGTTAAACCAGCGCGAAGTTGATATTGCTTTATATAAAGTTGAAAGCCAATTCAATAACCATTTTTATCATAGCCAATATCAAAATACGCTCAGTTACGGTATCTCTGCTCAGTTGAATCAAATGGCGCAGAATAAGCTGGAAGGTATTACTGAAGTTGATGATAAAGAATCATCGACTATCGAAGCCTATGCCCAAAGCCATGTAATGACTGCGCACTATGGTGAATTTGTTCCTGGTATACGAGTGCAAAATGACAGTGATTTTGGCTTTTATCCTAATGTAAAATTGAACTGGATGAAGGATGTTAATCTGTTTGACGAGATAGAAAGCAAGTTACGCCTATCTTATGGTCAAGGCTATCGCACCCCTGATTTGAAGCAGCGCTTCTATTTATTTGATCACAGTAATTTAGGTTACATCATTCAAGGCAATGAGGATCTTGAGCCGGAAGAATCGAATAACTACAATATGACTCTAACGCTGAAAAACGACAATGCTCGCTTAGAGTGGAGCGCTTTTTATAATCAGTATCGTAATAAAATTGAAACCGTATCAAATGGCATTGTCGATAATGTAGAGCAGTATCAATATGAAAATGTCGGTGAGGCTATTACTCAAGGACAAGAGTTAACTCTTGCCCTACACCCCGTAGAAAATATGTATTGGCAGCAAAGTATTACCTATCTCGATACTGAAAATATCGATACGGGCAAGCGCTTAGAAGGCCAGCCGTTATGGAGCTATAAAACCCAATTTAATTACTCTGTCACTCATAAGCTGATTATGAGTCTGTATGGAAGTATTGAATACGATACCTATAACGGTCAATACGACAGTGATGGCGATGATATTAATGATACCGATATAGAGGCAGTAACACAGGTTATTCAAATTTGGGATGTTAAGGCCAGTTATCGCATCATCAACGAAGTCAATCTCTATACCAGCATTGATAATCTTTTTGATGCTAAAAGAAGCATCAATTACGACATCATGGCTGAAATTGATGAGCGCACCATAGAATCCAAAACATTCAATTTTGGTATTAATATTGTTTTCTAGTCGGAAATTAATATTACTAAATTATAAAAACTATAAATCACATAACTACAAATTTTAAAACTAGAATTAAATCTTAATTGATAAGAGAGAGAAATGAATATATACGCTATAGAAGAGTTAATGTATCGNNTCAGCGATATATTTTTAGCCCCAGTACTGATCTCGCTATTGGTATTGTTTGCCTACTCATTGTTTGCCCTAGGGTCGTTCTTTGCTAAAACTTGGCAGCGTAAACACAATGCCCTGCAATATAGAAATGCACAACAGGAATTGAATTCCGTGGGCGGTTATGACCTATTTAATTTTTACGTTCAAGCGGTAAAAGCCAAAGCTAAAAACTTAAGCTACGATGACTTAGAAGTTTTTGCCTTAAAAAAGTTAGAAATAGTGCGCTTAGTAACTCGTATTTCCCCAATGCTAGGACTTATCGCCACTATGATCCCAATGGGGCCTGCATTGAAGTCATTAGCCGATGGTAATATTCAAGGNATTTCAGACAACCTAGTGATTGCCTTCTCCTCGGTTATTTTCGGTCTAGTTGTNGCAACNATTACCTTCTGGGTTGCTACGGTAGAAAAACGCTGGTTAGCGGTTGAGATATTAGATTGCCAGAAATTGATGGCAGCCGCTAAAGAAANNNNANAGNAAGAAGCTNNNNANTAAAGANNNAGCTACNNNCAGANAANNCNGAGGTGATNCATGCGGTTTCTTGATGAAGACGAAGAACTAAACCCAATGATGTCGACGGTAAACCTAGTTGACGTATTTTTAGTAGTGATNGGCGCGTTATTAATCTCTATTGCTCAAAATCCTTTAAGTCCNTTTTCTGCTGATAGTGTCACCATCATTAAAAATGCAGGTAAAGANAATATGGAAATNATCGTCAAAGACGGTGAAACCATAGAAACCTATAAGTCGAATGGCAGCATAGGNAGTGGCGATGGTAAAAAAGCNGGTATTGCCTATCGCATGGACGATGGCTCTATCGTCTATGTACCAGAAAGAAAAGAAACAGAAAATGACAAAGCCACAAGCGGCGAATAAACATTGGAACTGAATATGAAGTTTTTAGTTATATCCCTAATGCTCCTGACCAGCATGTACTCTTATGCCGGTACTGAGNACCATNATGATCATGCCAGTGAAGGTGATGAATCAGTAAATTATAGTAATACCTTGCTAATCATTGGCGATAACCACATGTCGGTGGCCAAGATGGCAATGCTACTAGGTTTTGCCAAAGCGAAAGGATTAAAGCTTGAATACACACGTTTTCGTGAAGTCAGTACTAAGCAAGCCCCTGCCGTCTTTGCTAAGTATGAGTTGGTGATTTTTGACGTTTTAAGCGCACGCCTAGCTTCAATGATACTGAGTAAATATCAAGTCGCGATGAAAGCGAACCCGCAGGTGAAGTTTGATTCCCCGCGTATTTTGAATACCGATAAATTCCGTCAAGGTATCTCGAAAGAACAAGCTCAGCAGTTAACCGGATATTATTCCAACGGCGGTAAAGAAAACTTCGAACAGATGATGTCTTATATCAGTGCCGAAGTATTCGCCAATAAAGGCATCGAATATAATGCTTATACCAGCATGCCGGGTACTGGTTATTACCATTATAAATTAAAAAATAAAGTAACGGATAATACCGCTGAGTTGAAGTCTATTATAACCGTAACGGACAATGCACCGATCATTGCGGTAGCGATTCATCGTGAAGCGGTTGAGTCTGAACAAACGCATATTATCGATCGTACGTTAAAATTATTAGAATCCAAGGGGGCTCATGCCTTTGGCTATTTCTTTGATAGCAAGGCAGATTATTTAAAGCTATTACAAGATGAAAATCAGGTTACTTGGATCGATACTATCGTTAATCTGCGCATGATTCATTATATGGATAAGCGTAAGAAAGATTTTGAAAAACTAGGCGTACCGGTATTGCACGCATTGGCCTATCACGATGGTGATGGAGAGCAGTATAAAGCTGATATCGCAGGCCTTTCGGCGANCATGTCTCCATATTTTTTAATGATGCCTGAAACCTCGGGTATTATCGANCCTACAATNATCAGTGCCAANAATNCNATCACCGAAGAGCAAGAGTTGATTGATTATCAGTTTGAAGCCTTTCTTGAGCGTGCGCTACTACAAGCAAAATTAAAACATACTCAAAACAGCGATAAAAAAGTAGCCATCATGATCTGGAATTATCCTCCNGGGGAAAAGAACATGGGCGCCGCATTTTTAAATGTACCCTTGTCTCTAGATAATATGACTAATGGTCTGATCGATGAAGGTTATANNGCTGAGAAAAAAGACGAGCAATTTTATATCGATAATGCCGGTGGTTTATTAAAACCTCTATATCGTACNGGTCATGTTGAAGCGTTAAAGAAAGATAATTTAACGGGTTATTTACCATTAGCGGATTACAAAGCTTGGTTTGCTGAATTACCTGATTATGTGCAGGATGAAATCAATCAAGCTTGGGGGACTCCTGACGAACTGCCTTTTGTTGAGCAGCATAAAGGCGCGCCACACATCATGGTGGCTCGTATGTTAAACGGTAATATCATGACTCTGCCGCAGCCAACTTCATCGTCTAGTGAAGAAGCTAAAAAGCGCCTTTATCACGATACTAGCTCACCGGCTTCTCATTATTATTTAGCGGTTTACTTATATGTGAAACAAACCTTCGGTGCTAATGCTATTGTGCATTTAGGCACTCACGGTTCACAAGAATGGTTAAAAGGTAAAGAACGTGGTTTATCGATCTATGATTCGCCATCCTTAGCCGTGGGCAATCTGCCAGTGATCTATCCATTCTTNATGGATAATGCCGGTGAAGCGATGCAGGCTAAACGCCGCGGTCGTGCGATTATGATCTCTCACCTGACGCCTGGATTTGCCGCAGCTGGTATGCACTCTGATTTAGCAGAAATTGATGAGCTGATTCACCAGTACGAAGCATTGGATGAAGGTGAGGTTAAAAANAATACCCAAAAAGCGATTAATGCCAAGATTGATAAATTAAATATCAAGCAAGAAATGCGTCTTTCTGATGAAGACAGCTTTGCTACAGTATTAAGTGAACTGCACATGTACTTATATGAGTTGGCCGATGAAGCCCAGCCATTAGGTTTGCATACCTTTGGTATNACGCCAANAGATAGCCACATCATTACCACCATTCAGCAAATGATGAGCTTAGAGAATATTAAGCTGGCCCATAATTTCGAACAGAAAAATGATCTAGCAGAGGAAATGCCAAAAGCGGTAATTGAACAAATATTTAGCGAAGATATGGAAAAACTCAATGGTACACAGCTGACCGATATCGATGCTTTTAAATTATTGTGGTTAGTGATTATAGAAGGAAAATCCTTTGATTTAGATGATGAATTAGCAGCGGCTATGGTGGAATCGCAAAAATTCTATCAAGGTTTTATCAACCAGCATGAAATGCCTTCTTTGATCGCCGCGTTAAATGGTGAGTTCTTAACGGTGTCCACCGGTGGTGATCCCATTCGTAATCCTGAAGCCTTGCCGACAGGAAGAAATATGATTGGCTTCAATCCAGCTAAAGTCCCTTCTAAAGCCGCTTATGAAGCGGGTAAATCCTTAGTTGAAGACAGCATTGCCAAATATCATGCCGAGCACGGTCACTTTCCTGACAAACTAGCTTTCTCATTATGGTCATTAGAAACCATGCGTCAGCACGGAGTATTAGAAGCACAAATCATGGCAGCGTTGGGTGTTAAACCTAAATGGGATCGACGCGGCATGGTGGTCGGTACTGAAATTATTGAATACAGCGAACTGAAACGCCCGCGCATAGACGTGGCTATTTCGGCTACCGGCCTGTATCGCGATGCTTTTCCCAATGTGATGTTGCTATTAGCCAAAGCGATTAAAGATATTGCTGAGCTAAAAGAAGAATCTAACTCGGTCTATCACAATGCGCAGAAACTAAAAGTCGATTTATTAGCCAAAGGCTCTACTGAAGAAGATGCTCTGTATTTATCTTCCGTACGTATTTTCTCTAACGAGAGTGGTGCTTATGGCACTGGCTTAGACGGCGCAACAATGGCATCGGATACTTGGGAAGCCGACGACAAACTAGCGGATTTATACATGGCGCGCATGGGGTATGCCTTTGGCGCCGATGAAAAGCGCTGGAGCGAAAAAGTCGATGCTAAAACCGTGGGTGACTTATACGCTCAGGTATTAACCGGCACTGATGCGGTTATCTTCTCTCGTTCATCTAATATTTACGGCATGCTCACCAGCGATGATCCCTTCCAATATTTTGGTGGTATCGCCTTAGCCGTACGTAACCTTGATGGCGCAAGCCCAGAGATGTATATCTCGAATTTGCGTAAAGTTTCAGAAATGAAAAATGAGACTCTAGATAAGTTCTTAGGTCGTGAATTACGTACTCGTACTTTCCATCCTCGTTGGATCGAAGAAATGCAAAAAGAAGGGTATTCCGGTGCGCTGACAGTATTGGATCGTATGAATAACTTCTGGGGCTGGACCGTAATGGACCCCGATTCTGTGAATGATGCACAGTGGCAGGAATTTGTTGAAGTCTATGTGAATGACAAATACGATATGGAAATGAAGCAGTTCTTTGAAAAGAACAATCCTTATGCGTTAGCTCAAATCATTGAACGAGTATTAGAGGCCGAGCGTAAAGAGTATTTCCAGACGGATGAAGCAACGTTAGAAAAACTGACGGAAACCTATTTGGAAATGGCTAATAAATACGATATCTATAGCGATAATGAAGCCTTTAAAGAGAAGCTAGAAACTCTGGCTCGGGGCTTTGGCTTAGATTTCAAGTTGCCTGAGAAAATGACCACGGAAGCGATGGCTGCGCTACAAACTCCAGATCAGCAAGCGCCTGTTGCAGAACCTCCTGTTATAGAAGCTCAGGAAAATGATAATGCTACTGAATTTGTAAGCGGACAAAAGCTTGAGAAACAAAGCCAGCAAGAAGTTGAAACAGATAATGAGGTATTGTGGGTAACGTTATTTTGCTTGTTAATTATGCTGATAGGGGGGTTGTATCAAGTGCGTTTTAAACGTGAATAATATGAATTTTCTTAACGTATATGTCTAAATACAGTTGGTTATTTAACATAAATTAATTTAGAGAAAACAAAAAATCCGTTCTGCTTTTTAGCAAGCAGAACGGCTTTTATCTATTCTAAAATCGTTAGTTTAGTTTTTCCCCCAAATCTCCCCTTCAATATTGCCTTTTGCCGTATCTAAGCCAGCAGCGCTACTTGCTTCTTGGCCAAAAGTTTTTAAACTTATTTGGCGGGTATTATCAGTAATTTTAGCCAAGGTTAAGCGTAAATGAACAGTCACTCCTCCTTCAATAGTGGAAGTATTAACCACGATATGGCCATTACCATCCACTGCCCAAGTAAAGTCTAATACTGCATTCATATCATCGCCAACTTCACCTAAAAACACACCGCTACTGGCAGTTTTAAAATTTAAGAAGCCAAATTCAGCAACTAAAGTGGTACCAACCAATTCATTAGCAGCAAAGGTAACAGCGCTACAACCACTAGCAGCACTAACAAATTCTGCGGCAGTTCCACCAGGGGCTTCGGCTAAATTATCAAGCTGATGATCAACGTCCCCAGTCGTGCATGGAATAAGATCGACTAGTAGGGCGTAATCAAAGGCGCTGAGAATTTGATCACGAGCAGTATCGTTAAATACCCACTCATCATTCTCACGAGTGCCCGCAGGTTGAACACCTCCACGGCGAACAAAACCATCATCTACGGTAAAGAACTGTGAGAACTCATCACTATCAAAATCCCCTTGCTGTGCAAATACAGGAGGAAGCATAAAGGATAATAATGTTTTGCCATCAACGATATCTTCAGTCCAACTACCCACAAGCTTACTTTCAATGACGGATGGTTGACCTTGTTGATGTCTAATTCCATAGTAGTTAGCCACACCACCACTAACAAACTCAGCCATGATTTCAACGTGACCGCCAAATATCGACGTGCCCTTAATGTCTGAAATATCCGTTGGATTTGTTGCCGCAGTGGTCGAAATTAGCTGCGCAAGGCTGGTAGCAGCTGCACCATCATTACTATGGTCACCATCACCGGTTCGAATGAAGGCATTATTACACCATTCGTCAGTCGGATTAAAAGGCAGACCCACTTCAATGGCCTGTGATTCCCCTCCATCCTGCCAGCAATCAGTGGTAGCATCGACATTATGTTTAAAGATGACATACATAGCTTGTGCTTGGGTAAACGAAAGCTTATAACCTGTTGAGCCCGCCGTGAAGTTTGCTTTCGGGTCAGTTACTAATAAAAACTCATCATCAGACAAAAAGGTTTGAATTCGCTTACCGACTAGATCAGCGCTCACACCGGTAATCTCAGAGCGAGTAGCCTCTAAACCACCGATTTTAACAATCACTGCATCGCCTTCAAAGCTGATGGTTTCATCTTCATCAGCCACGCAATTCCAGCTACTATTCACTAATACACAGGCTTGATTGTTATCATCTTCAGAATCTGTATCTGCTACCCAAGTATCACTTGTTGTATTATAGATAAAATCACTAATGACCACTGTATTATTGGCACCAGGACTAACCGAGCTGTAGAAAAACTCTAGTGTAGAATTATACGAGTCAGCTTCAAAAAAGTGCAAGCTATCACCACTGGCTAATACCGCAGCGATATTAGCCGTAGCGATTAAGCGCGCAGCCTCTCGCTCAGCAATGTCTTCTTCAACGGTAGCGGGGTCTACATTGGCAGCATCAACCGCATCACTTTCAGCAACAGTCGTTGGGTCAAAATTGTCCCCTGCAGCTGCAACCTGTGTGCTGATGGTCTCTAAGGCATCCAGTACTTGAGAAACAATTAAGCCCACCAGATCTTCGAAAGAAACATCAGTCCCGGCCAATATGTTTTCAACCAGCTCGATGTTATTTTGCAATACCACAACAGTTACTTGTGCAATCTTGTGTAGGCGAGCAAATTCATCAGCGTCTATCTCACCTTCAGCGCCGGCAACATAATCTGCACTAAGATCTAGAGTCGTCCCTAGTTTTGCTTGTACAGAACCCTCGGCATCTTCTGGAGATAAGCCTGAGTTTTCAATTTCACTTTGCACCATCGTCGTTAATGGGCTGATAAATGCGTACCCTGCAGGTGCGGTTAATGTATATTTTTTAGTAATGGCAACATTTGGATTATCTTCATCAACCGTTTCACCGACGATGATCTCTACCAATAATGGGGCGCTATCAAGCTGCGCTTGAGTGATACTATCAAAGTCAAACACTCCACCGTCAGTTGATGTGGTAGAGGGTTCGCCTTCGTCACATACCTTGTTCGAATTTAAATCTAAGCAAACTTTTGCACCCGCAAGATAACCATCAGCGACCTTGCCAGAAAAACTCGTCGTTACAACGGGGTCATCATCGTCATCGTCATTATCGAAGGCAGAGCAACCAAATAATAATGACGCTGAAAAAACAGTCAGTAGTGCTTTTCTAAACACAGAATTTAATGCGGGCATATTTCAAACTCCAATATTTTTGTTCAGTGCTAACAGTTAAGCAGCTTAATATTGCCGCGCTAATAACTTATAGTTTTTAAAAAAATCTACTAATGAATTAAACCTGAAGCCCTTGATATCAGTAGCCTAGCAATAACTAAGGCAGAGTATTTATGCTATATTTGAGGGCTTAATATTACTTATCAGTATAGGGTGGCTAATGGAACATAGTTTTTGGTATAACAAATGGGGTCTGAATCAGGTCGGTTTCCACTTAGATTATGTCCATCCGTTACTGGAGCGTAACTTAGCGTTATTTCAGGTTGAAGGTGTGTTAAAAAAGCAAGGTCAGGTGTTCATTCCCTTGTGTGGGAAAACCTTAGATATAGGCTATTTACTTAATTTAGGTTATCAAGTTATAGCGATTGAATTGAGCGAAATAGCGGTGCAGGCCGTTTTTAATCAGCTCAATATTGAGCCAGAAATATCTGACTGGTCGGCCGGAAAAATCTATCAAAGCGAAAGTTTACGAATCTATGTGGGTGACTTCTTTGCCCTGACTCAACAGGACCTTTGTTCTTCAGGAGAGAAAATATCACTGGTTTATGATCGTGCAGCCTTAATCGCGTTACCTGAGGGCATGCGTTTAGAGTACGCACAGCATATGGAAAAAATAACCCAGTATGCTCCTCAATTATTAATTACTTTAGATTACGATCAAACCGTTGCCGGAGGGCCACCGTTTGCCGTGACGACATCAGAGGTCGAGGCACTGTATAGTGGCGCTTATCCGATTCAATTAATCGAAGAAGCGGATATCATAGAGCAAGAACCCCGCTTCAAAGCAAAAGGTCTAACCTCTTTTTATCAACGGGCTTATAAATTGAAATAGTGCTAGGCAAGCGTAATAGAAATAATGGTTAAACAGCCTTGCTGAAGGTAACGCCATTTTACTTCGAGGTCCCAGATTTTAACGCCATATAGACGCTCAGGATCCGGCTTTTGATAAGCAGGCTTTGGATCTTGGGCCAGCATTTGCTCGATCAATTCTTTCACCGGCTGATCTAAGCGAGCAGCATGTTCTTGGGCTGAGATGAGTGCCTCAGGACTAAACTCAACTTGACTCAATTCAGGACTATCAGCTGCAATAGCATTACTCGCAGTCGGTAATGAATCCGCATAAGGCACATAAGGTTTGATATCAACAATCGGCGTGCCATCTAAAAGATCGATGCCCGAGATCTGCAAACGACCATTTTTGATACCATCGAGTTTCACTACGGACAAACCTAATGGGTTAGGTCGATGGGTTGCGCGAGTTGCAAATACCCCGATCTTTTTATTACCCCCCAAGCGAGGAGGGCGCACTCGTAAACGTACTTCATCTTCTTTAGGCATTGCCTGATGGAAGATAAAGCTAAGCCATAAATGACTGATACCTTCTAAACCCTCAATGGCTAAAGGATCATCATAGGGCGGGAATAGTTCAATTTCACCACGGGCAGCAGGTGCGAGAGCAGGCTGACGAGGAATGGCAAACTTCTCTTTGAAGCAGGAATGAACGACGCCAATAGATTTCAACGAGTAGGATTGTTTACTGTTATGATTTTCTGCGTCGCTTGCCATATTCACATTACTGCCGAACTATAATTGTTCTAATTATTACATATTTGGACCCTACATATTGGGATAAGTAGGCCCATCGCCTCCTTCGGGTATGCTCCAGTTAATATTTTGTGCAGGATCTTTAATATCACACGTTTTGCAATGTAAGCAGTTTTGGGAATTAATTTGAAATTTAATTTCACCACTGTCATTCTCAATTTTCTCATAAACACCTGCGGGGCAATAAAATAATGAAGGTTCACTGCGGCCATCATTAAATTCAGATAAGTGTTTAAGAGGAATATCATTATCGCTGAGCTTTAAGTGGCAAGGCTGATCTTCCCCATGATTAGTATTCGATAAAAATACCGAGTCCAATTTATTAAAGGTTAAAACCCCATCGGCTTTCGGGTAGTTAATAGGTTCAGCATCTTTATAAACTTTCTGTGCTTGCTTGGATAACGTGGCTGCATGATCTGGCTGTGAGTCGTTTAAGGTTAAAGGCAACTTGCCATTCAATAGATTGATATCGATAAAAGAAAAAATCCCCCCGAGTATTTCACCAAAATGATGGCGTGCTGGCCCCCAGTTTTTTTGCTGATACAGTTCGGTATAAATCCACGAATTATTAAAAGCCTGCTCATATTCGACCAAATCATCATGCAGGCGGCCAGCTGCGAGTGCATCATTGATTGTTTCTGCAGCTAACATGCCCGATTTCATCGCGGTATGACTGCCTTTAATTTTGGCATTGTTAAGCGTGCCGGCATCTCAGCCGATTAATAATCCACCAGGAAAATGCATATTAGGCAAAGACTGTAAGCCACCTTTCGCGATTGCGCGGGCGCCATAACTAATACGCTTACCGCCTTTTAAAAACTTGGCTATTGTAGGGTGTGTTTTCCAACGCTGCATTTCCTGGTAAGGATCATAAAAAGGATGCTGATAAGCCAACTCTGAAATAAAACCTAAGGAGATTTGGTTGTTTTCTAAGTGATATAGAAAACCACCACCCCCGGCTTTTTCTTTGGCTAGTGTTTCGCTGACAGGCCAGCCAGCGGTATGTAATACCAAACCTGCTTTATGCTGACCACTTGTCCCTTTATTGAGTTCTTCATTGAGTACGGGATCTATTTGCCATAGCTCTTTAATACCCAAGCCATAGTGCTGTGGATCCTTTTTTTCATTAAAGCGGCCTTCATCCAATTGATAATGTGCAATGAGTTGTTTGCCTAAGTGACCGCGGCAGCCTTCACTGAATACCGTGTAATTCGCGTAAATCTCCATACCCTGCATATAGCTGTCTTTTTGTTGGCCATCAGCATCTAAGCCCATATCACCGGTAACTACCCCGGTAATTTGTCCTTCATCGCCAAATAATAACTCACTGGCGGCAAAACCAGGATAGATTTCAACCCCCAAACCTTCCGCTTGTTCGGCTAGCCAGCGACAGACATTGCCTAGGCTAACGATATAGTTACCGTGATTTCTTAATAGCTTAGGCTCAAACAATTTAGGGAATTTAAAACCCCTTTTTTCGGTAAAATAATAAACTTCATCGGTAACCACTGGGGTATTAAGCGGAGCGCCCATGGCTTGCCAATCAGGAAAAAGCTCATTCATAGCGGTGGGCTGCATAATAGCCCCAGATAATATGTGCGCACCGACCTCCGAACCCTTCTCTAGCACCATAACGTGAGTATCAGGGTTGAGTTGTTTTAAGCGACAGGCTGTCGCCAAACCTGCAGGACCTGCACCAATGATTAAGACATCGACGTCCAATCTTTCACGATTAACAGTTTCACGGGGAATAGTGTCATGGCTCATAATCTGCTCTCTCTATTTATTAGTGCCTAAAACCAGTAGGCATTAACAGAGTACAAACAGAGTCGAGTGAAAAGATCACCCCTAGAGGTGAATGTAGGGGTGAATTAGACGCATCAAAAGGGCTGACGCTATCAGCCCCCTAATTGGCCAATTCGTCCCTTTACAACTTTCTCGCTTTCACCCAATATAAATTCATTAACAATAATCATAAATAGACTCGATAATTAAACTCATTTCACCTATTAAATTGGAATTTTCAACATGACAAAAAACGTAGTTATTACCGGCGCCTCTTCAGGTATTGGTGCAGCATTGGCCCATGAATTTGCTAGCCGCGGCTATAATATTGCGTTATGTGCACGTCGTATTGAAAAACTGGAATCACTTAAAAATACATTGTCTGAAAAGCACAGCAATATTACCGTGATGACGGCGGCATTAGATGTGAATGAATTAGACACAGTACCTACGGTATTGAGCAAAATTAAATCCAGTCTGGGCAATCTCGATATTGTTATTGCCAATGCCGGTATTACTGGTGTTCGCCGCACAGGCAGTGGTGACCTCACCATTGATAAAAATATTCTACAAACCAATCTTTTTGGTGCAATAGCGACAATTGATGCAGCAGTAGCCATTTTCCGCGAGCAGGGGTTTGGTCAGATTGTAGGCATGTCGTCATTTTCTGCGTTCAGAGGAATACCGGGCAGTGCAGCATACTCAGCCTCAAAAGCGGCACTGACGAATTATCTACAAGCGGTAGGCACTGAACTGTTTCGCAAAAAAGACATTAAAGTAACGGTAATCCATCCGGGTTTTATTCGTACTGAAATCGATGACAACATCGATAAGTTTCCATTTGTGATCGATGCAGATAAAGCGGCGAGAACGATGGTCAACGCGATTGAAAAAGGTAAGTCTGATGTCGTTGTACCGAGCTGGCCTTGGGCTATATTACGCAGTGTGATGCCGAAGTTGCCTGAATCTGTGGTTGCAAAGATTTTTTAGATTGCGCAGGGGGATTTACCCCTGCATCTTTAACAAAGCCTGGGTGCGGTTTTCCACACCCATTTTTCCGTATAAGTTACGAATATGAACCTTTAGCGTATTCAGTGAAATGAAGAGTTTTTCGGCAATTTCTTTATTGTTCAATCCTTGCTGTACCAAAGCCATTACTTGAGTTTCACGCTTCGTTAACGGCTCAATTAGGCTTTCTATCCCAAACGACTTTTGTTTTTCTAAAGACGCTTTCTTTGCCGTTGCAGCGCTATATTTTTGTGAAAGTGAATTAGCGATATCACTCGGAAGGGCCGTTAATAAATCCTGCAGTGAGTGCTGTAACCCCAACTCTATTTTTTCTTCCGCGATATTTTCAAATAACGCTAAGCATTTATGCCAATCTTTTAAAATAACAGCGTGCTGAAAGGCCAGTTCGTAATAACCACCTTCTTCAAACCAATTCGCTGCCGCTAGATGCAAAGTTCGTTGCTGTTTTTGGCTGAGTGTTTGCACATGCAGCAATAAAAACTGACGAAATAAATCGTGGTAACGATACCAGGTGCGGTGGTTATCGAGGGCAATAATAAATAAATTGGCAGCCTCTAATTCTTTAATCACATGATAGCTATCATCAATATCACATAAGCTATTTGTTAGTGCAGGGCAAAACTTTTCTACACAGGCAGTGAAGAGCAGAAAATTCTGTAAAGGTTTCGGTTGCTGAGAAAAAACTTCCTCAAATAAATAGTCCGCCATATCTCGGTTAAGGTCTCTACTCTCAAGGCCCAATGAAGACATCGCAGATAATTGAATGCCGGTAATCCAACCTTCCGTAGCACGAGTAAGCTCTAACGCAACATCTTGACTCACCGTATCTTGCAATTGTCCTTGCAAGATTAACCGTTGCTGTAAAAATTCGAAACACTCATTTGAGTTAAAGGCGAGGTCTTGCTGTTGAAATTCAACTAATTGGCCACTAGCGCGGCGTCGTGCGATGGCAAGAGCAGGGTCTTGGCGCACTGTCATTACCACTCGCAGGCTGGGCGGTAAGTGATCTAAAAACAAATTCAACGAGATAGTATTATCAATGGAATCCGCTTTATGGAAATCGTCCATCACCAAGGTATAAGCGTGATCAGATTCTTGTGCCACATCTAAGCGATCAAGGTCATTGAGTAAGGCAATCACCGCTTTCTCAACATCTTTATTATGCAAATACTGTAATGATTGCTGGCCAATATTGGGAATTAAGGTCTGTAATGCCCCAATGATGTGTTGCCAAAAGACCTCAACGATCGCTTGTGATTTATCGACAATAAGCCAGGCAAAGCTCTGGGAATGAGCATGCAACCATTGACTGACAAGGGTCGTTTTACCATAGCCCGCAGGGGCTGATATCAATACCAACTCGCCACCACGAGTCTGCTGCAAGCGTTCAATCAGCTTAGAGCGCACTAGGTGCTCTGGTTTAAGGGGTGGAATGTAAAAACGCGTGCGTAATAACATCTAAAGGGGCGATATCCTTAGGGAGTAAATCTTGTAATAGCCCCACTGTAACCAAATGAATTGGCAAGTGCTAGGGCTAAGAGATGCTACAAGAGATTCAATCTGGTAGAATCCGCGCCATAATTTCTTCTCCTTTTTATAGATGGCTGTTAATTCAGCTTGAGGCCTTGATTATGAGTCTTGCAGATCAAATTCTAGCGGTAAATGACGACCTTCCTATACGCACCGACAAGCCTGTCCATAGCGGCAAAGTGCGTTCGGTATATTGGTTAACCGAGGCCGATAGCAAGCGTTTAATCGAAGAGAAGGGCTACGATGTAGCACCGGATGCGCCTTTGGCGATTATGGTGATCAGCGACCGAATCTCGGCTTTTGATTGCATCTGGCGCGGGGAAGGCGGCATGAAGGGGGTGCCTGGTAAGGGCGCAGCGCTGAATGCTATCTCTAATCATTGGTTCCGCTTATTCCGCGAGCAAGGCCTAGCCGATAGTCATATCCTTGATATCCCACATCCATTTGTCTGGATTGTGCAAAAAGCTCGTCCGGTGATGATCGAAGCGATTTGTCGCCAGTACATTACCGGTTCTATGTGGCGTGCTTACAGCAAAGGAGAGCGTGACTTCTGTGGTATTCAAATGCCAGAAGGGCTAAATAAAGACCAAAAGCTGCCAGAGCTGCTTATTACCCCTTCAACCAAAGGCATATTGGAAGGTATTCCCGGTGTGCCGGCGGTGGATGATGTGAACATCACTCGCGCAAATATCTCCGATAACTTCGAAGCTTTTAACTTCACCAAAGCGTCTGATATCCCACAGTATGAAAAGCTATTAGAAGAAGGCTTTGGCGTAATCTCCAATGCCTTGGCGGAGCTGGATCAGGTATTTGTCGATACCAAGTTTGAATTTGGTTATGTGAATGATGCCGCTGGTAAAGAAAAACTGATCTACATGGACGAAGTCGGAACACCAGACTCTTCACGTATTTGGGATGGCGCAGAGTATCGTAATGGCAAGATTGTCGAAAACTCGAAAGAAGGCTTCCGCCAGTTCTTATTAAACCATTTCGAAGATTCAGATGTTCTGCTGAATAAAGATCGTATGGATGAACGTGCAGCGCTGGCCCGAGATAATGAATTACCTGTTAGCGCTTTAATGAACCTATCAAAAACTTATTTAAGCATTGCAGAAAAAGTCATCGGCGAAAAAATCATCTTATCGGATAATCCAAAAGCTGAAATTGTTGAAATATTAAGAGATCAATATGGATTGGTTGACTAGTTTTTTACTTGTTTTTGCTGCCGAGATTGGTGATAAAAGCCAACTCGTCTGCATGGCGCTGGCGGTTCGATATCGTGCTTTACCTGTTCTAGCCGGTTCGATACTGGCTTTTTTATTATTGAACAGTATTGCGGTGATATTTGGCAGTGCAATTGCCGGTTGGATTCCTGAGCTAGCAATAGCGGTTATCGTGAGTTTATTATTTTTAGGCTTTGGACTTCATGCTTTGTTAGCCAATGGCGATGATGAAGAAATAACGGATGAAGATCTGCAAATAAAAAGCCAAAAACATATTCTGTTTTCAACCTTTGCCTTGATTACCTTGGCAGAGCTAGGGGATAAAACGCAATTGGCAGTGGTTGCTTTAAGCAGTCAAGGTGATTCCTTATCGGTTTGGTTCGGTTCTACGCTTGCGCTAGTAACCACCTCTGTTATGGCCGTTTGGGCGGGACGCACAATTTTACAGCGTTTTCCTATTGTTATTTTGCATCGTTTTAGTGGTGTACTATTTATAATACTGGGTCTGCTAGCGGCCTATTCGAGTTTCAACTTATGGTCAGTGGCAGCTGAATATTGAAACCTAAGCCTAGCTTAGTGCTGTCATCGATTAGGATTTCCCCCTGAAATAATTGCGTGACTAAATTAAATATTAAATGAGAGCCTAAGCCGCTATTGCCTGAACCACGGCGGGTGGTATAGAAGGGTTCAAAGATGTTCTGTTTCCCTTCTTCGTCTAAGCCTTTACCATCATCGTGATAATCTAATAACAGCAGCTCATCATGGATTATTGCTTTAATTGTAATAGAGCCCTTTGGCTTGTTTTCAAAACCGTGTACACAAGAGTTTAAGACAAGGTTGTGAATGATCTGTATAAAGGCAGATTGATAGCTATTCATGGTCAAAGCAGGGTCACACTCAATGTGAAAAGTAAGATCAATATCGGCAAAGGTCCCTTTGCTTGATATAATTGAATGCTCGATGCACTCTTTTATCTGAAAGACCTCCTTCTCTTCTGTCTCTTGAGATACCGCCATTTGTTTAAAACTATCAATTAAATGGGCTGCACGTTTAATATTAGCGAGAGAAATCTGACATACCTCTTGGCTATAACTCATAAAATCGCTAAGAGAGTTTTTGCTCATAGCATTGTTTTTAAGCTGAGTATCCAGTATCGATATTTCATCCTTTAAACTCGACAGCGCAGTAAGAATAATCCCTACCGGCGTATTTATTTCATGAGCCACACCCGCCACGACGCGCCCTAGCGATGCCATTTTATCGGCTTCTAATAATTTATTTTGCGTGGTTTTCAACTCAGAAATAGCGCCTGTTAATCCTTGGTTTGCCAGCTCTAAGTCTTGAGTACGGTTTTTTATACGGATTTCTAATTGCTGATTTAATTCATCAAGATCATGCTTTGCCTCTAATGTTCGGTTATGTTCTTGCTCAAGCTCTGCAATGGCCTTGGACTGTAGTTTAGAATGATTCTCTAATAACTTTTGCTTTTCCTGATAAAAATCGACTTTTTCCAATAAATCATCTGGAGACATTTGGCTTTGAGCTAATAGATCTGAGTAGCTATTGGATAATAATTGTTGCTCTTTATCATTCAGTAATTCAATCGTTCTAATCGCGCTGTTGGCCGCAGCCATGCCAATAATACCTGCCAACATACTGGTTACCTTACTGCGCAGTTGTGATAGTTGAAAAATATCAATACTCTCAAGCTGAAAAACTTCACACTGCTGACAGCATAGCTCTAGTTTATTTTTACTCTCTTTATCAGGCAAGTAGAGAGAAATGAGATCGAATAACAGTGATAGTTTATTGGATAAACAAATATTCGCTATCAGATTCCTACGATAGTTTTTTACCTTCACCGAATTTGCGATCTGAAAAAACTTAGAAAGTTCATCATCATCAAGTCGATATTGATAGGTCTTTTCAGAGATTAAAATATACAAGCAGGTATTAATTAATAAAGACCAAAATAAGCTATGGCCTACGGATGAATCCAGGGTTAAGCCGAATAGATACTCAGGTCGTAGCCAAGAGAAACCAAACAAACCTTCGCTTAATAAATTCGACTCTAACCAACCGCTATTAATGACCGAGGGAAGCATAAGTGAATAGAACCAAATGATCATTCCACTACTGATCCCGATAATTGCCCCTAAGTAATTACCTTTCCTCCATACTAGGCCAATCAATAATGCTGGAATCAATTGGGCAATTGCCACAAATGAAATAGAACCAATGCGCACGATAAGTTCAGAGTCGCCAATAGCACGATAATAATAAAGGCTGGAGAATAAAATATAAATTACCATAAACCAGCGAACGTATAATAGCTGTCGACGTAAAAAATGCAGTTTAGAAAAATGTTCTATAACCGGTAATAATAGGTGGTTGGTAGCCATCGTAGATAGAGTCATCGCGCTGACCATAATCATGCCGGTAGCCGCCGCAAAACCGCCGAGAAAAACTAACATTGATATGAACGTTGCATCATGTAATAGGGGGATGTTTAATAAAATAAGATCAGGGTTTTGGTTTTCAGATACCGCTATCTGACCAGCAATAGCGATGGGAATTACAAAAAAATTAATAATGAATAAATATAAGGGGAAGAGCCAGCGCGCTCGGTCTAGTACTTTTTCGTTGGCGCACTCAATAATCCCCACATGGAACTGCCTAGGCAGAGCAATAACACCGATGATTCCTAAAGTTAATGTCGTCAGCCAAGAAGATACCGAAGGAACAGAATTGAAAACAGAAAAGTTCTGATTGCTACTTGCTTGATCTACTACCACCGATAACAATTCATCTAGGCCATCAAATACCACAAAGCAAATAAACAGTGCCGCGGTTAAAAATGCGATGAGCTTAAATAAGCTCTCTGCGGCGAGAGCGACCATCATGCCAGGGTGACGTTCAGTTGGATCAAGCTTACGTACGCCAAAAACAATGGTAAAGGCCGCCATCAATAATACCACGGCAATATCAAGCTGCTGCAGGAAATACTGACTGTCGCTAGAAGGGGTGATTAATAGTTGGGCGCTGTTAATCACGGATTTTAATTGGATTGAAATATAGGGAGTGATGCCTACAAGGCAAAGTAGGCTGATTAATCCGGCAAGCCATGAGGAGTGGTTATAGCGAGTGGAAATGAAGTCAGCGATGCTGGTGGTATGGTAATACGCTTTAATCCTCACCATCTTCTTATACATAGGCACCAAGAAAATGAACGCTAAGCTGCTACCCAAATATAATGACACATGTTGTATCCCCTGATTGGTCGCTTGGCCAATACTGCCATAATAGGTCCAGGACGTGCAAAATACAGCCAAACTTAAGGTATAGGTCGTGGCAGATAAGCGTACTTTCTCCGCTAAGCCAGAGGATGATTGTCCCCAACGAGCAATGCCATACTGGCAAACTGCATACAGGCACAATAAAAATAAAACCATCGAAACGCTGATCATCTACTTATTCCACCTGATCATCTTTGGTGGCGGGGTCAAACCAGATCGCTAATAGTATTAATAATAGCCAGCTAGCAAAAGGATAGAGCCAAATAAACCAAGGCGAAAAATCTTGTTGTAGAAAAATTGGCCAACTAAAAATTAGAATCATTGCGATTAATAGGGTCGCGCGCGAAACATTCATCTTTCACTCACAGTAGGGTCAGCTTTAGTCTATTAAGAAGTATAGATAGAGTGCGCTTATTTTTATCGATCTCACTGAGATAGATGATAAAATGCCGCTTTTAGAATAAAGATGTCTAAAACACAATCGCTTAGTCACCTATTGTCATATCAAGGCTCAACATGATTTCTGGTTTTGATTACGGCACATCCAATTGTGCTATGGGTATCCTTCAGTCTGAGGCAGCAGATGTAATATTATTGCCTCTTGAGCAAGGTAAGGCTTTTATGCCATCAACCTTGTATGCATTAGAGCGTGAACTGATTTGTGAACAGGTGGGTTTAGGCATTGTTAATCCTACGGATAAAGAAATATTCTTATCTCTAAGGTCTAACTCATTAGCCCAAGCGCGACGTATTCGACAGCAAGAAAGTATCGGTGTGAGCGAGCAGAGTTTATTTTTTGGTCGCGCAGCTTTTGAAGAGTATTACGAATTTCCTGAAGAGGGCTATTTCGTTAAATCACCGAAGTCATTTTTAGGCGCTAGTGGCTTACGACCTGAGCAAGTATTCTTCTTTGAAGATATCGTTACCGCCATGATGCAAAATGTGAAGCGCCAGGCAGAAAAAAGCGCCGCTGCTTTAGGCCTAGATTCAAACGCAGAGCGGACGATAGAGCATACCGTCATCGGTCGTCCAGTTAACTTTCAAGGCTTAAATTCAGAGCGGAGTAATAAACAAGCGATTGATATTTTAACCACTTCAGCAAAGCGTGCAGGTTTTAAATCCGTTGAATTCTTATTTGAACCGATTGCCGCGGGATTAAATTTTGAAGCCAAGCTGACAGCAGATAAAACCGTATTGGTGGTGGATATTGGTGGTGGTACGACCGATTGCGCGATGGTGCGCATGGGGCCAAATCATAAGAATAAAGAACAGCGTCAGCAAGATTTCATCGGTCACTCTGGAGAGCGTATTGGCGGTAACGATCTTGATATTCAGCTAGCAGGCAGTAACTTAATGCCACTATTTGGTATGGGCTCAGATCTAAAGAATGGCAATCCCGTTTCAAGTAAAACCTTTTGGGACGCTGTTACGACCAATGACATTGGCGCGCAAAGTACTTTCAATAGTCTGCAAACCGAATTGTACTTAGATCAGTTGGTAAGAGACAGCGCTGCACCAGAACTTATTCGTAGGTTTATTAAAATGCGAGATGACAAGCAAAACCATCACCTTGTGCGTAGCTCAGAGCAGTGCAAAATTGAACTGTCAAATGCCAGCGAATACCGTGTCGATTTATCTTTCATCGAACAAGATTTGAGCGAAGTCGTTACTCGGGAATTGTTCGCCGCAGCGGTGAATAGACCGGTAGGAAAAATGACGGCGTTAATGGATGAGGCCATTATGCAAGCAGGCTGTAAACCTGATCTTGTTTACGTAACAGGGGGCTCCGCTCAGTCTCCTGTGATTCGCCAAGCGATCAAAGAGAAGATTGGTGATGTTGAAGTGGTCGATGGCGACCATTTTGGCAGTGTCGCTTCAGGACTCACCGTTTGGGCAGATAGAATTTTTTAACGACTTAAGCACGTTTTAAGCACTATGCTAGTCGGCCGCTAGAAAATCCATATACTGGTAAATTGTAGGCGATTTAAATCGCCTTTGCTGCCACTTTCTAACTCACGCTGGGCTAGGATGTATTCAATACCAAAGGTTAGCTTTTTTAGTGGAGAATACATTAAATTAAGACTGCCATTATTGACCGTTTTGCTGACATCTGTAACCAGTGTCGCTGGATTATCCGCTTGAGAATAAGCATAAATTAAACTACTTCTTAGTTGATCCGACCAATAATGACGATAAGCAACGAAGCCACCGAGTACGGTTATCAGCTCCACATCACCATTAGCTTCAACGGCACCATCTCTATAGGCATTCAAAGCGATATAGCGTCCTAACTGACCATTACTCAGCATGAACTTAATATCATCGCCATTAGCAATATTCAATACACCTGAAAAGGTGATGCCATAACCAAGCTGGCTATCATCGTTGTTACCATCGTTATAAGAAATTTGACGCAGCATGGCGGCAGTACTGTATTTGAAGTTGCCCGCTTTACCATCATAGCGAGCAATAAAGTCAGGAAAACTACTATCATCTACTTGATTGCTATCAAAACCTGAACCCGCATCATATAAACTGACCGAAGGATTTTCAAAAGAGAACATCATTACACCACTGGCTAACTTCTGGCTATATCGCATCTGTGGTTGGCGTATAAAAATAGTTCCTGATGTTGGTCCAATAAAATCTACAGCTTCGGGTAGAGCACTAACATTAAAAAAAGTACTCCATGTTTGGCCGGCTAAAATTGAAGAACTCTCTGTATTTTCCCAAGTTAAATAGGCATGTCGCAAGCCGTTACTCGCTTGATTGGCGATACGCTCATCGTTAGCCGCATTAAAGTCCATCTCTATATGGCTACTCACATCACCGTGGCCCGTTTTTGTAGAACTTTTAAACCATATACGGCTAAATTTGGCATTAGTATCAAAAATAACATCACCTTCAGCGCTACCATCGCCAGTTGGAATTGTTGACGGCACTAAAAAGTCATCGCCGATATTACCAGCGCGCTGAGCATCAGAATACTGACTGAACATCGCATCAAATTTAATCATTCCGCCAAGACTAAATGTGGTATTGCTTTCAGCGGCTTGCAGTGAGGAAATAAAGCCTAAATAAAGCAGGAAAAAAACTTTCCACGGGATAAATTTTAAATTTGTATGAATTGTCATTTTAACTCCTATTGAACCCACAATTTAACCTGCTGTATTAAGAAATTTTAAACGTTTGAATAATACGATTTAACTCCCCACCCAAATTATTTAAATCACTGGCTGATGCCGATACCTGATTACTATTCTCGCTGGCTTCTTCGGATAATTTAGATATTCGAACGATAGATTGATCAATTTCTTGGGCGACCGATGATTGCTCTTCAGCCGCCGTTGCAATTTGTATGTTCATCTCTGATATCGTGCTTATTGAATCAACAATTTTTTCTAAAGCGTTAGCAGAAGTCCCCGCAAGTTCGACGGTATCGCTGGCTTTTTTACTGCCATTATTCATAACAGTCACCGCATCACTGGTGCCTTTTTGCAGACGAGTGATCATCTCATTGATTTCTTCGGTTGATGTTTGAGTACGGCTGGCCAGGGGTCTTACTTCATCTGCAACAACCGCAAAGCCTCGGCCTTGCTCCCCCGCACGAGCCGCTTCAATAGCCGCGTTAAGGGCCAATAGATTGGTTTGCTCTGCAATGCCTCGAATAACATCCAAAACAGACCCTATGCCTTGGCTTTCGGTCTCTAATTGATTAATAACCTTGGCCGCAGATTCGACCTCCTGTGCTAATTCGGTAATGCTACGAGAGGTTTTTCCCATGATATTCAAACCTTCAATAGCTTGATCATTGGCCCCTTGTACAGAATCCGCCGCTTGCTCTGCGCTGCGGGCAATCTCTTGCACGGTAGAAGACATTTCCGTAACCGCGGTAGCGACTTGGTAGGTCTCTTGATTTTGCTGTTCCATATGTTGCTTGCCTGACTGAGCAAAATTGTTAAGCTGTTTCGAAGCCTTAGTGAGCTCAGTATTGGCATTATTAACATCAGTAATCGTAATTTGAATTTTTTCAATAAAGGTATTAAACGCCAGTGCCATGCTAGCCACTTCATCGTTACCTTCTGTGCGTAAGCGCTGGGTCAAATCTCCTTCACCTTCAGAGATATTATTCATCGCCTTCGTGGTTGCATTAATCGGTGAAGAAATACTGCGGGCAATGAGGGCCGCGATAAATAATAATGGCAGTAGAATCAATAACGTAATAAAGGCGAGAGTAAACGCTACTTTAGAGAAATCATTATCGACATCATCAATATAAATTCCAGAGCCAATCATCAGTTGCCATGGTTGAAAGCCTTTTACAAAGGATATTTTTGCCACAGGGTCCTCTGAACCAGGTTTAGGCCAATGGTATGGAACAAAACCTTGCCCCGCTTGTTTAACAATATTAGCCATGACGGTAAAAATTTGTTTGCCATTGGGGTCGGTGAAAGTAGATAAATCTTTACCATCTAGAGCAGGCTTAATTGGATGCATAATCATGCGCGCTTGATAGTCATTCACCCAAAAATAGTTGTTTGTTTCATATCTCAGTTTTGATATAGCAGCGAGTGCTTGTGCTTTGGCTTGCTCATTCGTTAGCTCACCGGCTTGTCCTCGCTGATAATAATCTTCCATCAGGCTATGTGCACTTTCGACCAATAATTGAGTTTGCTGTGAACGGCTATCCAATAAGCTATTGCGATATTCAATGAGAATCGTACTGGTCATTATGACAAAGCCGATCAAAAAGAGGGCAATCAGTAGGGCTAAGCGACGAGAAATTTTAATTTGGCGCAGTAACTTCATCATAATGCAGATTACTCAATCTATGACTTAGTGGTTAAATAAGCATAGTTGTTTGTTGACCAAGTCTGCTGTCGTGATAATTAGTATAATTACAAATGATAATAAGTTTCGAAGTGCCAGTATCAATGGCCAATGCCCATACTTTATTGATTCAAATCATTCTCAATTCCTCTGAATCACTTAAGCTAAATGCCTACCCATAATGAATTGACGAATATGGAATCCTTTGACCAATTTGTTGTCGCACGTATCGTACATATTTTAGCCGTGGTGCTATGGATTGGCGGTGTCGCTTTTGTCACCACGGTATTGATACCGTCGTTAAAATGTTTTCCGAGTGGGCAAGACCGTATGCAGTTATTCGAGCGCTTGGAAGGGCGCTTTGCTTTGCAGGCGAAACTGACGACCCTGCTAACAGGGCTATCGGGTTTTTGGATGATTGATTATCTTAATGCGTGGTCTCGTTATTTAGATCCTCAATTTTGGTGGATGCATCTAATGAGCCTAGTCTGGTTGATTTTTACCTTAGTACTTTTTGTTTTCGAGCCTTTATTCCTGCATAAATTATTTCATCGCTTGGCCGCGAGCAATAGCGACCAAGCCTTTCAGTATTTGCAGAGGATGCATATCATCTTGCTCTCGATTAGTTTAATAGCGATTGCTGGGGCCATGGCGGGGGCGCATGGCTATTCGTTCTAACCTAGCTCTAAATTATATATAGGTAAATTATGCAGATGATAGATATAAAGTATATTATATCTATATTAAGGCGGAGGATATGCTAACAACCTCTTAACATCTTAGGCAAGACTATGACTTATAAGGCCCAGCTCACTAGGTTCATTGCAGCAGCATTCATTCTACCGTTTTCTCTTGTATTTTCTTCTGCATTCGCTTCTGCGGAGCAGGCACAGAGCAATACTCAGGCACCTTTTCGCATCTCACTTATC
This sequence comes from Oleispira sp., assembly GCA_016765295.1. Taxonomy (GTDB): domain Bacteria; phylum Pseudomonadota; class Gammaproteobacteria; order Pseudomonadales; family Oceanobacteraceae; genus Oleispira. Next base: position 2,510 of record JAESQF010000127.1, on the reverse strand, counting down.
CATACCGCACAATCCACAGGCTCACCAGAAGCTTTGCTCGTTGAGGGTGGGTCGTGGGTTAAAATACGTAAGCTTGTCCATGGTTCTTTATTGATAGAGCATCCTGAGGGCAATCTACTGTTTGATACCGGTCTCGGTCGCCAAATCGATCAAGCTTTTGCTCATAATAGCTGGTGGCAGCGTCAGCTATTTGCTTACGAGAATGTGAATCCCGCATTGGATCAAATGCGGGAGCAAGGTTTAACCGAGCGCCATATCAGTGCCATTATCTTGAGTCATCTGCATTGGGATCATACTGGCGGCTTACCTGACTTTCCCAATACACCTGTTTGGGTTCAACCCCAAGGCTTGGATCAAGCCCAGCACCGTGCTCATCGTCCAGCATTTTTGCCCGAATTATTAGAGAATGCCCAGTGGTCAGAGTTAGTCCTTTCAGCACAACCGTATTTAGGTTTTGCGCAAACATTGGATATCTATCAGGATGGACGTTTGATCTTGGTTGATTTATCCGGTCATAGTGAAGGACAGGTTGGCCTATTCGTTAATCTAGACTCAGGGCGTAGCTTGTTTTTTATCGGCGATAGCAGCTGGGTAATAGAAGGCATAAAGAATAATAAACCACGCCCGAGTATTGTTGATCTTGTCTCTCCAGTAGATTGGTCGAGAGTAATGAACGATTACGTTATTGAAAAAATACATAACTTGTCGGTTAAATATCCCGATTTAGTGATCGTGCCTGCCCATGATGAAATTGTTGCCGGGAGCATCGCGCTGTTTCCTCAATATGAACATTAGCTTTTTGACAAAAATAAGAGATATTTATGGATTTACGCAGTCTACGTTATTTTGTTAGTGCGGTAGAGCAAGGCAGTATCAGCGCCGCTGCTGAATTCTGTCATATTGCTCAGCCGTCTATTTCACATGCGATTAATCAGCTAGAAGGTGAATTCGATTTTCGCTTATTAGTGCGCAGTAAAAAAGGTGTGAGTTTAACGTTACAAGGGGAAGACTTTTATCTGCGTGCTAAGCAATTGTTATTATCAGCTCAGCAATTAGAGCAGGATTATAAAGGCGGTAAACGTATTGTTTTACGCATAGGCTATAGCCAGCAGTTACGCAGTGAAACCGTATCTGAAATTTTAAAAAAGTTAATAAAGCAGTTGCCCGACTATGAGTTTGTTTTATCCAATGAGGAGGATGATTGCGACTTGATCATTGGCAGTCGTAATCTGGTCAAGAGTAATAGTAAATATTCAATCGCGCATTTTGTCGTTGTTGAAATACAACGCTATGCGCTGTTAATTCCAGATAGTTGGGCGCTAGCAAAAACTACTGAAATAAAATTAGCAGATTTTCCCGAGCTATTAAAGCTGCCTTGGATCGACCGCCTAGATTGTGAGAAAAGACCGCTATTACTGCAATCCATGCCGCAGATTGATAATCAATCCTCTTTTCATGTTAAACAAGAAGACCTCGCATTAACGTTAGTGAAAAACCAGCAGGGATTAACCATTATGGCGATAAATAGTGGGGGCGAAGCTAAGGTAGAAGGCGTGAAAATACTCCCCCTGCAACATTTGATGCCGACTGAAGTATTACAACGAGAAGTCGGCATCGGGCTCTCTCCTTGGCTTAGTCATACCTTATTAGAAAAGATCAATACGCTGTCTGTTATTCGAAATATTCCGCAACATAAATAATAATCGCAGTGGCCTGCGCAGGCCTATGGTTGAGCTGGAGGATCTATTAGGATTCATAAATAAATTAGTAGGGACGCTGATTTTGATAAGCGATCGAAAAAGAATCGTAACTAAAATAGAAAATAATTATAAAACTGTCAAAACAGGATCCATTATGAATATTAAACTGACCTTATGTCTCGCAATCAGCGCGACGATAGGATCAGGCTTGGCGAATGCCATGTCCGATACACCGACGTCCACCTCCGAAGTAATAGTGACTGCGCCAGCGGTACCAGTAGAAGCCAGTGGCCTAGCCTACGCCGATGATTTCCGCTTGTTAGCCTATAACGTTTATATGCTGCCCGAGGTGCTTGCCAATTGGAATCATCAAGGGCGCGCCCAAATGATTCCACAGTCTGAAATTGTTAAGGGGCATGACGCAATTATGCTGCAAGAGCTTTTCGATAATGGTCCCGCAGCAACTCTATTGAATGGTTTGAAAGCAGAATATCCCTATCAAACTCCGGTATTAGGTCGTACTCGTGATGGTTGGAATGCGACACTGGGTTCTTATGCGAATGCGTCGCCAGAAGACGGCGGGGTTGCCATCGTTAGTCGCTGGCCAATCGAAGAACAAATTCAATATGTATATAAACAGGGTTGCGGGGCGGACTATCTGGCTAATAAAGGCTTTGTCTATGCACGCATTGATAAAAATGGAGCTGATTACCATGTAATCGCCACTCATGCCCAAGCGGAAGATAGTGCCTGCTCAAGTCCAGCGGCAACCCGTAAAAGTCAATTTATAGAGATGCAAAACTTTATTGC
>JAESQF010000050.1 GCA_016765295.1 Oleispira sp. | reverse complement strand
GCCAGGGTTGGATCACTGGTCACTTCACGCACGGTCACTTGCCCATTACCATTGGTAATGGTCACCAACCAGCCACGCTGCTCTTCATTGTCTGGCATGCCATCGCCATCAGTATCAATAATACCGACACCACCTGAAGGAGTACCGGCAAAACTTGCATTATTAGCCGTGTAATAACCAGTATTAGTAGCCGTTACCTGAAAGTTCTGGCCAGTAACATCCTGAACATTAACCACCGACACCCGGTACGCAATTTCGTTTTGAGATAGAGTCGTAAGTATCACCGCTTTGTGATCGATTCCAGAAAAACTAGCACCGGTAATCGAAAGCGCACCCGCTTCGTTGGTTACGTTTTCTGAGACTATGGAATAATTAGCCGGGTTCTCTGCCGCGTCACCCATGGCAACACTGAAGCTAACAATAACGTGGGTATTGCTAATGGAAATAGCGCCGACAACAGCGGTTGCGGGGACAACTGCTGGTGCGGGGGTAACTCCTGGTGCAGGGGCAACTACTGGTGCGGGGGCAATTGTTGGTGCTGGGGCAACTGTTGGTGCTGGGTCCGATGCTACAGAAATCTCATCACTACACGATGCCAGCAAACCGGATAAGCTCGTTGCTATAATGACTGCTTTGATAAACACGTTCACTATTAACTCCATTAAAATTTTTATTTTTACAATGCACCGACTTAAACCCCTAAGCGTATATCTCGAGTAAGCCAGACAGAAAACGGATTATTTATATGGGCTAGTTTTACGTAATCGAAGAATTAAGATATCAGCCAAAAGTGTAAATTTGGACTGAGTGTGTACAGAATGCGTTACAACGAAAAGCGATCTAACAATTAAGAGGTCTTACCGACAGAAAACTCGGGGCAGGTGCTGATATCTTCAACGTATTTATCGACCCCGATTAAGATAAGTTCAACACGACGATTGATTTCCCTATCCGCTTTGTTCCTGCTGCCATTGACTGGTACCCACTCGCCATAACCGTAAGCATCAATCCGACCTAATGAAATACTGCGTTTAGCCAGATAATCCCGTAGCACGCGAGCACGCATTGACGACAGTTCGGAGTTGTACAATTCGCTACCCACATCATCGGCGTGAGCGCGAATTTCAAAGCGGATACCTTTAGGCAATTTCAGAAGATCCAATGCCAGCACATCCAGTGTCTGCTGAGATTGCTTACTTAACTCAATGGAACCCTGTGGAAAATAGATACCGTTAAAATCAACATATAAACCATCACAGTTTTTCTGCTTCACGGCAGGCAGAGCAATCGCTTCATAAATATTTTTTGATGTTGTAGACAGATCTTCATTCTGCTGTTTAATCTGCGACTCAAGGTTAGCAATGCGTCGTGGTATCGCTGAACCAAAACGCTTAACTATATTGAACGAAAGCATCTGTGCGTCGTTGCCATAATAGTCATATTCAGCGCGTAGGTTCCATGTTTCTGCCAGTTTCCAGACAACACCAAGACCACTATAAATAGAAACTTCTTCTGCACGTTTGGCTGTAACTAACTGAACTCTGTTTTTTAAAAGCCCAGCTCCAGCAGTGACAAAAGCATCCCATGATTCTGATATCGGGTATCCGTACAAACCACCAACGCCAAAATACTGGTAACCAACAAGGCCTGTGACGTTTCCTGTAATATTTGAACTAATTCGAGCCTGTCCCATATCAGCGAAAAATATCTCAGCTGCCCAGTGATCATTCAGCTGGTAGCCACCAGAAAGTTTATAGGCAGTATCGCTGTCCTTGCTTACGACTAATGATGTGTCGTTAAGCGCGGGTTGCAAAAACGACAAGCCAAGACCTGCACCTATATAATACTGATCCCGAATATCGCTGATGGCGGTTTCTGCATATAGTGGTGCAGAAACATGGACGGCAGCCAATAAAAATATTGCCCGCACAATTTGAGTACGCACCAATGTAAATGAGATTATCTTTTTGATGTTCATGAATACTGCCTGTTTTTTATTATTTTCAACAAGCAATACGATAAGATTCCGAAGATTTATTTAACGTCATGATATTGCATACCACATTATTCTAAAATCTCATCACCTTAGATATCAACCAAAAGTATGGATTTCAGCTTCAGTAGGTAAAACACAACGGTAACAATATTCTAAATAACAACAAACGATCACAGGCCAGCAGCTATCTTTTTGTGTTAGATAAATTATGGTTGATAACAGTACGCAAATGCGCTGGCCGTACTGTTTTTTGCAAAACCTCATAACCCTGCTTTTTCACATCAGTTACTTTTTTCGTTTGTCTGCCACGATCTGCCTTCACGATACTCTTTGCGCCATCGCGACAGCATAATAGGATGTATGTTGGGCTCACAGGTTTTTAACCATTCTTTCCTGGCATCCCGGCATCAAGTAGAATAACGCTAGGCTGCCAGTGTGTCGCTTCATCTATACCCGATAGCCCATCATTGGCGGTCTTAATATCGTAATTATCACAGATGGCATTGGTAATGAATTTTGGAGCGATGCTATCATTGTCAATAATTAGTACTTTCGGTTTGGTTTGATGCATTGGAAGTCGATGTCCATATAGTTACATTTCTGCTTATGTATTTAGATTAGGCGCAAGATTATGTTAGTGATAACCGATAGATATCATCGGTATAATAGAAGTATTCGAATAGTAATTTACTGTATAGGCATATGATGGAAGATGATTTAGAAGGCAATGTGGCGCAGATGTTCATCGAAGATATGACAATGTGGGACAGCAAACTGTTCATTAGCAATTACTCTGAGCATGAAAGTCAAATATCAGAATTAACCGCATTGCTCTATCAAATGAAAGAGCAGCAAGCATCAGCGGTTGATAGCGACGTTGCCGTATTTGCTAAGCACGCTTTATTTGAGAGTGAGTTAAATTTATTAACCTTACCTCATGAGCCTTTACGAAAATTTAAAGCGTATGTAGAAGACTTAATCGGTACGATTGCTCATGCAGTGAATGAACCCTATTGGCCAGAAGGCGCGCAAGCAGAAGTTGATATCGTAGAATCCTGGTATCACATTACTCAAAACGGTGGTTATCACGATACGCATTCACACCCCAACTGCTCTTGGTGCGGAATTTACTATCTGGTAGAAGGGGAGAGCAGTATTGAGGGCCGTAATGGGGTGAATCGCTTTTATGATCCGCGCCACGGTGCAGATCATTATCAAGATGCAGGCACTGCGTATTTGTCTGCTGATGGTTTTATGGATTTCTCACCACTAGCGGGTCAGATCATTATTTTTCCATCCTATCTGAAACATGCCGCTATGCCGTATTTTGGTGATAGTGATCGTATTGTTTTAGCGTTTAATTGCCAGGTTAACGCGAAAGTTTAGATGAATTTGTACATTCTATTAAAGTAGTTCTTTTGAAATAGGAATGCGTATTAAGTAGATGAATTTAGTTCTATTCTTGGTGCTTATTCTGCTTACTTAATGTATCTATTAAACGATGAAGTTTTAAAATATTAATGATAATGTGAATGAAAAATTATTCTAAAGAGTCGTTATGTTTAAAATTAAAGTAGAGCGCATTGTGAAAGCACCGATTGAAAATGTATTCGAGGCGATTAGTGATCATGCAAGTTATGCATTATACCCTTCGGTTGGTATTGCTAAGTTACTCAGCGAAGGCGATGAAGAGCGTAACGGCAAGGGTGCTTTACGTACTGTTGAAACCGGTGTGTTTAAGGTCTGGGAACGTATAACAGAATTCAAACGTCCTGTTCACATGCAATATAAAATTGAGCGCGCGAAGCCACTAAAAATGGATCATTATAAGGGCATTATTGATCTTAAAGACTTAGGCGATGGAACAACGCATGTTACCTGGGTATCGGAAGGTAAAATGGCTGTTCCATTGATTGGGCGATTCTTAGATTCTAAAATGCAGAAGCAAGGTACTTCCGTTTTTCACAGTATGTTAAAATCGATTGAGTCTCGCTAATCTTTTGTTATGGCTGAAATCAACAGCCATTAACTAATAAACTGAAACCGTGCGATAACTTCACCACCAATTTCAACGGTTTCAGCAAACATATCCGCAGGGCGCACCCAAGTAGAAGGCGCTTCATCGGCGTAGCGAGTTTCGTAGACAACAAACCATTCTTCGGTTTCGCTATGGCGAGCTACATCGATTACTTGATATTTCGCGCCTTTATAATGACGATAAAGGCCTTTTTCAATATCAGGTTTTTTATTTAAACTATTAATCTGGTTCACTACTTCTTTCCTTCGCTAGCGTCTTTTTTAGCCGCTTCTATTTCGTTAAAGCGTGCTAGCTGCTCTGGCGTGGCTTTCTGCTGGTGCTTTTCTTTCCACTCGGAATACGGCATGCCATAAACTAATTCTCGTGCATCCTCGTATTCAATTTCGATACCTTTTTCTTCAGCCGCTGCTTTGTACCATTTTGATAAACAGTTACGACAAAAACCTGCAAGGTTCATGAGGTCGATATTCTGTGCGTCTTTGCGCTCATCTAGGTGTGCTAATAAGCGGCGAAATGCAGCGGCTTCTAATGCATCGTTTTGTTCTAATTTAGACATTATGTGATTCCCTATTTTGTTGGCGATTTTTTAACATGATGCCAATCACAAGAATGATGGCGAAAAGTCCGGCAGTGAAGGCTATGATACCACCACCGGATTGTAGAAATCCCCAGAGTATTTTCCAGACTAGGCTGAGTTTATCTAGGTTTATCAAGATAGTGATAATAACGAGTAGCATGCTGGCTTGGTAAGCTCGTTGAGACAATACAGGATAATCTTTTAACCGATAAAATAGATAGCTACTAAAAGACCCTAAAACAATACCGCCGACAACATCAATAACTAAATGCTGCTTAACGAATAACGTAGAGATAATAATTGCAGCAGGAATCCATGCTAGCCATAGCATTTTCCTACCAAATTTAATCAATAACAATCCCCAGCAATATAAGTTGAGTGTAACGTGTAGGCTTGGGCAGTTATTGAAAGAGGTATCATTCTTTTGTTGGAAATAGGTCAGCTGTGAAAAAGAGTCGCTACCTAATGCATAGGTTTTTGACATATGGACTGGAAAAAGCTTAAACAAGATAAAGGCGATGCTCAGTGTGAAAATGAAGATGAATACACCGCGGTAATAATCCTGTTTTTGATTGAATAAAAAAATAGGAATTAGGACAAATAAATACCCGAGCATATAGGGGATGATGAATTCGGGAATCAGTGGAATAGTTTGGTCAATAGGGAATGTGCCATTGATTATATCGCTCGCGTGATGCCCTTTTGAAGCCCATATATAGCCAAACTCAAAGAACAAAAAAATTCCGATTGCAGAAAGTGCTTTAATCCACCAATGAATATTATTAGAAGAAGTCATGTTCGATCCTTGCGCATGGTGTGTATTCTTAAAAATGTTGATAGCCCATTGATGTGTTTTGAATGATTTGATCATCGAGTAAAATCCATTTTTCTTGGCTGTGACTAACAATATCAATATCAATATCACTATTGCTATCGATTTTTTGTACTAGCTCTCTGACAGAGCCAATACGATAGCAGCTTAAATTATTTATCTTCTTTCGTACTGCTAGTGGGGCGGTGAATAATAACTGATAATCATCCCCTCCGCGTAAGGCAAACTGTAAAGCCTGAGTTTGGCCAAATTGTTCAATCGATAAAATATTCAAAGGGATACTCTGGCTTTCAATATTTAAACAGCAATGTGAGGCTTTTGCGATATGGCTAGCATCTTGTAACAAACCATCAGAAATATCCATGGCACTGTTAGCTAAACCGATAAGTTTTTGTCCTAGATCGATTTGGGCTTGAGGATAATAATAGGCGGCGGCTAAACCATTATCATTTTCTCTGAATGCTTCTGGGGTCGCTAATATATTTTTTAGCGCAGCAGCAGAACGACCAATCTCTCCACTCAACCAGATATCATCGCCGACTTGGGCTTTGTCACGAGTTAGGGCTTTACCAACAGGGACTAGGCCTTGCACTTGAAGGGTAATCACCAGAGTTGGGCTCGAGGTGGTGTCACCACCGATGAGCGGGATGTCATATTCGTTTGCGCAAGCACGTAAGCCTGAACTAAAAGATTCTAGCCAAGTTTGAGACGTGTTTTTAGGTAAGCTTAATGCAAGGTGGAACGCTTGGGGTTTAGCGCCCATGGCGGCTAAATCACTAATAGCGCAACGCAAGGCGCGCTGTGCTATTAGTTGCGCCGGTGCGCTAGCGGGGAAATGAACATCGGCAACTTGAGTATCAATACTCTGTACCAGTTCATAGCCGCTAGGCACCTGAATGATGGAGGCGTCGTCACCGACCCCACAAATAATGTATTCATTATCTTGCGGCCAGTTAAAACAGTGTTTAATTAATTCAAACTCTGTCAGCACGATCGTCTACCTAAAACTAAAATAAAATGAATCGTATAAAGGGATTAAGACTTTTTAATCGAAAGTGTATTTTTACTTTCGGTAGTCTTGCCGCCTTTGGTTCTAATTCTTGCTGAAGGCGCTTTAAATACTGGCTTCGTCGTTTTCTTGCTAACATTTTTAGGTTTAGCGTTGTTAGCATTGGGTTTAACTTCAACCGTACGCACCAACTGGGCAATTTTATCGACCACACCGTTCACGTATTTATGGCCGTCAGTCGCACCAAAAGATTTGGCAAGTTCGACCGCTTCGTTAATCACGACCTTATAAGGCACGTCGATACGGTGAATCAATTCGTAAGTCGCTAACCGAAGAATAGAAAGCTCTACGGGTGTCATGTCTTCTGTATTACGATCTAGCAAAGGTTCGATCAGTTTATCTAACGCGGCTAGTTCGCGTGGCACTCCATGCAGTATTTCGTGGAAGTATTCCATATCCACTTTGCTCATGTCGTTATCTGCGCGAAATTCAGCTTCAATTTTAGCTAAATCTGCGCCCGCCATGTGCCATTGGTAAATGGCTTGCAGGGCAAAGCTACGTGCTTTGCGACGAGCCGCTGGGCTGGCTTTTTGAGTGCCTTGTGAACGAGACATAATTTACGCCTCTAATGCTTTAAGTAGGTTAACCATCTCGAAGGCAGACATCGCCGCTTCTTCACCCTTGTTTCCAGCTTTAGTGCCAGAACGTTCGATCGCTTGCTCGATTGAATCAACGGTCAATACACCGAAAGCAACAGGAATACCAAACTGCATGGCAACTTGGCCAAGGCCTTTAGTACATTCGCTAGACACATATTCGAAGTGTGGAGTACCACCGCGGATAACAGCGCCTAAAGTGATGATGGCATCGTACTTTTCGCTTTGTGCAACTTTCTGAGTGATCAATGGGATTTCCATAGCACCAGGGCAGCGAATAATTGTAATATTTTCTGGCTCAACGCCGTGACGAGTCAAAGAATCAACTGCGCCTTCTAATAGGCTTTCAACAACAAATGCATTCCAACGGCCAACAACAATGGCATATTTACCATCGTTGGGGGTTAAGTTGCCTTCAATAATTTCTATATTCATTTTCTTTCTCTTCTATTTAATCTGATTTCTTCAATCTATTTCAATTTACTGTCACAACGCCATGGCGCTGAATTCGTATATCGTTCTGCATTAGGTAGTTCCTTTCTGGGGACGCAGCAAGTACGCCGCTGCGCTCTCCCTGTATGCTCTCCACAGCTCCCTGCTGTGGGAAGCCCTGAGAAAAGAACCACCTAATACATCACCACGAATGATTTTCCACATTCGCTACCGTTAAGTTCGCTAAAACTTTACGGCTTATTTGTTTGGTCTTACTTCTTTTAAACTTATTTTCAGCAATAAATTCGGATATTAAAATTCTATTGCTGCTAGCACTTCGCGTATCGGTATTGGGCGAGTCGTTTAAGGCCGTTAGAACACATGGATGTGTTCTTCGAGCCTATAGGGACATATTCACGGCGTGCCGACTAATGACACGCCCAATAGCGATAGCAAGCGTAGTGCGGTTTAAAAACCAAAACCGCTTTTGCTCGAAGGACTTACCCCTCGAACGGAATATATTCCACAACTTCAAGGTCGAACCCAGAGATGCCAGCATATTTAACCGGTGAACTCAGCAAGCGCATTTTTTGCACGCCGATTTCACGTAAAATTTGTGAGCCTGTGCCAATCGTTAAGAAGGCGCCAGAGCTATCGGTGTTTGGGCTCTTAGCAGGCTTAGCTTTGCCAAGATATACATCTAAATTAGACGCTACATCTTCAGGGATGCCAGCCGATAAAAGAACCAATGCGCCAGTACCTTCTTCAGCAATTTTCTTCAATGCGGCTTGGCTAGACCAAGACTGATTCTTAGGCTTTTTGACGCCTAAAATATCACGTAAGAAATCGCCGGTTTGCACACGAACGATACAAGGCACATCGCCTTTGATATTACCCTTAGTCAGAGCAATATGAGTTTCGCCCTGAATGGTATCGACAAACTTATGCAGCTGGAACTCACCAAATTCAGTATTGATGGTTTCACCAGCGACTTGGTCGATAGTCTTTTCATTCGCCATGCGATAGTGAATCAAATCAGCAATGGTACCGATTTTGAGATCATGTTTTGCGGCAAAGATTTCTAAATCTGGACGACGTGCCATAGTGCCATCGGCATTCATGATTTCGACAATCGCAGAAGAAGCACTCAAACCCGCAAGACGCGCCAAATCACAACCGGCTTCGGTATGACCAGCACGGCTTAAAACACCACCAGGGCGAGCACGTAATGGAAAAATGTGACCCGGCTGAACAATGTCATCGACTTTAGAGTTGCTGTCTACCGCCACGCGAATAGTCTTCGCGCGGTCAGCAGCAGAAATACCGGTAGTAACCCCTTCAGCCGCTTCGATCGATACCGTAAACGGTGTTTCAAACTTAGCGCCGTTACCTTCAACCATGGATGGCAAACCTAAGAAATCACAACGCTCACCGGTTAAGGTTAAGCAGATTAGGCCACGAGCTTCCGTCGCCATAAAGTTGATGATTTCTGGTGTTACTTTTTCTGCAGCAACAATGATATCGCCTTCATTTTCACGGTCTTCATCATCCATAAGGATAACCATTTTACCGCGACGCATATCATCAATGATTTCTTCGATTTTATTTAAAGCCATTACCATTACTTCCTAAATCTTGTTCTATCTGAATTTATTTTAACTAGATTAGTTATTTCCAAAAGCCGTTTTGTGCCAGAAATGCTTGGCTAATACCGGATTTTGGTTGGTCGTTTGTTTGTTGCATCATACGCTCTAAGTAGCGTGCGATAACATCCACTTCCAAGTGAACAGTGTGTCCCACTTGGTAGCCTTTAATAACTGTTTCTTGCACGGTATGGGGTACGATATTCAAATCAAAAATCGTTCCTCCGGCCGTTGCATCTTCAATCGCATTCACCGTTAAGCTTACGCCGTCGACAGTGATCGAACCTTTTGCGGCGATGTATTTAGACAGCTCAGCGCTCGCTTTAATTTTAAAACGTACCGAGCGAGCATCTTCGTTGCGGCTTAAAATAGTGCCTAAACCATCAACATGACCAGTAACCATATGGCCGCCTAAGCGTGTTGCTAAGGTTAGGGCCTGTTCGAGGTTTACCGATTTACCACTCTTCCAATCGGTAATATTAGTATGAGCAATGGATTCTTTCGATACATCAGCCCAAAAACCATCACCTGGCAATTCAACTACGGTTAAACACACACCATTAGTAGAGATACTATCCCCCAGCTTTACATCGCTAAGATCTAGCTTGCCGGTATTAACGCGTAAACGGATATCACCTTGCTTGCTCTGGCTCGCTATGACCTGACCTACCGCTTCAATAATTCCTGTAAACATTAAATCTTTCTCGTTAATACTAATTTTAGGTCATTTCCCACCATTCGCACGTCTTGCCAAGACCAGCGAATTTGCTGCTCCATTTTGGCAAACGGCAGGTTGAATGCAGGTCGGGCATCACTACCTAATAATGTCGGTGCGGTAAACATCACCAGTTCATCGACTAAGTCTTGTTGTATAAAAGCAGCGGCGAGTTTTGCCCCGCTTTCTACCAAAACTTCATTGATGCCTTGGCTGGCTAGCTGCTCTAGCAGGGTGGTTAAATCGACCTGATGGCTCTGGCTAGCGGCGCTCTGCAAGTAGCTGACTTCACAAAACTCGCTGATAATTCTATGTTCGGGCTCAACTGGGCTAGCAATCATTACCTTGCCAGTAAGAGTAAAAATTTTTGCCTTCGACTTCACTCGATGTTGGCTATCGATGATCACACGCAGAGGCTGACGTATCTGCTGTAAAGAGCCATCGGTGCAATCGGCACTTATACGTACATTCATCGAAGGATCATCAATTAATACCGAATCAGCTCCGCATATAATGGCGCAGCTTTGAGCGCGTATCTTCTGTACTTCAGCGCGCGCTTCTGGCCCGGTAATCCACTGACTTTCACCGCTTTGCATCGCAGTGCGGCCATCTAAGCTAGTTGCCATTTTTAAGCGAACATAAGGCACGGGTTTGTGTTCAGTGCCAGCCATGCTCATGCGCTTAATAAAACCAGGATTCAGTTTAGCGGACTCCCCAGCCAAGCAGTTATCCACAACCTCAATACCTGCTGCACGTAACATGGCAAAACCATTACCCGCTACTTCAGGATTCGGGTCGGTCATTGCGCTAACAACGCGGCTCACTTGAGCATCAATCAAACCTTGCGCGCAAGGTGGTGTGCGACCAAAGTGACTGCATGGCTCGAGAGTGACGTAAGCCGTAGCATTTTTGGTCAAATTACCACGCTCATTGGCGTCTGCAATGGCATTTACTTCGGCGTGACCTTCGCCCGCCTTAATATGAAAGCCTTGGCCAATAATTTCATCATTCTTTACTAGTACACAACCGACTCTAGGGTTGGGACTGGTGGTATACAAACCCTGTTTGGCGAGTTGAATCGCTAGCGCCATATAATGTAGGTCGCTATGGGGTTTAGTTGTCACTCTGGGTTTCCTCAACATCTAGCTCAGAGGTCTGTTCCGCAACTTGGGCAGAAATACGCTCGATCTCTTGGCGAAACTCATCTAGATCTTGGAAGCTGCGATACACTGAAGCAAAACGAACGTAAGCGACTTTATCTAATTGACGTAATTCAGCCATCACTAATTCGCCCACAACTAAGCTTTTAATTTCACGTTCGCCAAGGGTGCGTAGTTTATGAGTAATACGGTTTACAGATTGTTCGACCTTATCGATGCTAACAGGTCGTTTTTCGAGTGCTCGGTGAATACCAGCAGTTAATTTGTCTTCATTAAAAGGCTCGCGGGTACCGTCTTGTTTGACGATACGAGGCATGACCAATTCAGCTGTTTCAAAGGTGGTGAAACGTTCACCGCAGGCCTGACATTCGCGGCGACGGCGGGTTTGTAAGCCGTCAGCGACAAGGCGAGAATCGATAACTTTGGTATCGTGTTCACTGCAGAATGGACAATGCATAGTAAAGAGCGCGCTTTTAAGTGTAAAAGTCGCGCGATTCTACTGTATTTTTCTTATAAATGCCAGTTCATTAATTAATCAAGGCAGCAAGTAGCTAGCATGCCTAGGGCATTGATTGAGTTAAAGCAGTCATGATTTACTTTAATCCCAGTTAAAATACCAGGGTACGTAAACCTCATCTAAAATTGTTAAATTACCGCTATAAGAATACGTTATTTTACGTTCAATATTACCATCACTATTGGCATCATAAGTAATTTCTGACTTTTCACCATCAGCCGTAAAAGCGATGATGGTGGTGCCACCATATTCCTCTATTGCTTTTTCAGTTGATTTATTACCAGCCTCATCATATTCAAATACTACCAGTCGCTCGCTGTCACCATCACCATCATAGTCATAGGACTCGGTTAATTGCTGTCCTTTGTCATTGTATGTGTAGCTATAGATATTATCGGGTATACCATCACCATTATCATCTTGAGTGATACTTAGTAGGTCTGAGTTGCTGTTATATTTATAGATGGTGGCTCTCTCTACAGCATTATAGTCTCCGCCAGTTTGTGGCACGCTATTGTCGCCACTATTATCGTATTCAGTCACTTCATCAAATATGCCATCACCATCATAATCATAGCTCGTACTGATTCTATTATTATTCTCGTCATACTTATTAACTGTAATGCTATTGAAGATGCCATCGCCGTTATCATCAATACTTTCACTGAAAGTAGGATAGCCATGTTCACCACGGGTATAAACAATAATGCGATCAAATATACCGTCTGCATCATAATCATAATATTGGCTTTTTGTTTGAATTAAACCATCATTACTATAAACCGTTTTAGCGTCTAAAATACCGTCGCCATCATCATCACGTTTGATTAGTTCAAGAGAGCCTTCGCTGTCGTAATAATAACTCGTAGCACTATCGCTAATACCATCGTTATTGGCATCATATTGTTCACTTAATTTGTGACCGTCGATATCATAAATAAAGGTGTATTGCTTGATAGGAGTCGTGCTGTCAAATACTTCTTGTGTAATCGTGATACCCAGCTCAGTTTCAAGTGCGGGTGCTCTATCTGAATCAAAATTGTTTATTTTGTCATTGCTGCCGCTACCACCACAGCCTGAAATGATAAGCGAAAGTACTAGGCTGATTGCCTTAGGTGAGGAGTTCATTCTATTAATTTCCGTATTTTTAGAAGGGGAGGGATCATACATTTTTTTAGGGTGAAAAGCATTTAAGCAAAAAAAAGCCCAGCAATTAGCTGGGCTTTTTTGTATTGCTTGTAAAAAGCGACTGTTATTTATTAACAGGCTATTTAATAAACAAACTTAGCTATAAACAGGCAATGTCGCGCAAAGTGCAACAACCTTAGCTTGAACGGAAGCTTCAACAGCTTCTGAGGTGCCATCTTCTAAAGCCGCAAGAATGTCACAGATCCAGTTAGTTAGATCAATGCACTCAGCTTCTTTAAAGCCACGGCTTGTTACCGCTGGGCTACCGATACGCAGGCCAGAGGTAACGAAAGGAGAGCGAGGATCGTTTGGAACAGAGTTCTTGTTCACGGTGATGTTAGCGCGGCCTAGGGCTGCATCAGCATCTTTACCTGTGTATTCCTTATCAATAAGGTCTACCAGGAACAAGTGATCGTCAGTACCGCCAGAAACAACCTTGATACCACGGCTGATGAAGGTCTCTGCCATTGCTTGAGCGTTCTTAACAACTTGAACTTGGTAAGCCTTGTAGTCGTCAGCCATCGCTTCTTTGAAGCAAACCGCTTTAGCAGCGATTACGTGCATCAAAGGGCCACCTTGGGATTCAGGGAATACCGCAAAGTTAAGCTTCTTATTTAGCGCTTCGTCGTCATTGGCTAAGATCAAGCCACCACGTGGGCCACGTAGCGTCTTGTGAGTTGTAGTAGTAACAACATCAGCAATGCCAACCGGAGATGGATAAACGCCTGCAGCAACTAAGCCAGCAACGTGTGCCATATCAACGAATAAGAAAGCACCAACCATGTCGGCGATGTCACGGAAACGCTGCCAATCAACAATACGGCTATAAGCAGAGAAACCCGCAACGATCATTTTTGGCTTGTGTTCTTTAGCCAAAGCTTCAACTTGATCGTAATCGATCTCGCCGGTTGCAGTGTTCAAACCATACTGAACGGCGTTATAGATACGGCCAGAGAATGAAACAGAAGCACCGTGAGTCAAGTGACCACCGTGAGCAAGGCTCATACCTAAAATGGTATCGCCAGGCTTACAAAGTGCCATGTAAACTGCACCATTGGCTTGTGAGCCAGAGTGAGGCTGAACGTTAGCGAACTTGGCGCCAAATAATTCTTTGGCACGATCGATAGCCAATTGCTCGATCACATCAACGTGTTCGCAACCACCGTAGTAACGCTTACCCGGGTAACCTTCAGCGTACTTGTTAGTAAGTTGAGAGCCTTGGGCTTCAATTACACGAGGACTAGTATAGTTTTCAGAAGCGATAAGCTCGATGTGGTGTTCTTGACGAGCGTCTTCAGCTTTCATTGCTGCCCATAAAACTGGGTCGAAATCGGCAATATTCATATCACGGCTAAACATACGGAGGTTCCTCGTATAAAGATTCTAGGTAATGACCTAGTAATGATCAGAGTAATTTAGGGCCGCATTCTACAGTAAAGTGAGGGCACTGGCACTTGAAAAGGAGTCATTAGCAATATGATATTTTTTCAAGTGCATCTATCTGTTTAGGTGCTTATTGAATCTCTTGAGCAATATACTTGCCCCGATGGGATTGGGCGATAACCGTTTGCTTAATCTTGGTAGATGACGTTAGCGGGTTATAGCTCACTTGCACGATTCTCTTATCGTTAGATTTTAAATAAGCTTCAACCGCAAGGTTGTGTGGTTTGTCACCCCAATCTTCGCCGACAACAAAAATATCGGGCTCGACTTCTTTACAGCCAGACACATATTCAAGTTCGTTATAAGGGATAACAATATCAACACAGCGTAAAGCTTTTAGCATTTCCATGCGCTGCTCCAGTGGCACAACTGGAACATTGGGTTTATATGAATTAACCACACTATCGGAAGCGACGCCTACTGCGACAACGTCTCCTAATGTTTTACAATATTCGAGTAAAGCCAGATGACCTACGTGTAACAAATCAAATGTACCTACCGTATATACGACCATATATCTCTTAATTCCTATATTAGAGTTAGTTAGACTGCTATTATAGCATTTATACCTCAATATTGATTGGCGGCTAAAAAATATAGGCCGCAAGCCCGTATCCCTCTTATTAAATGAACCCCTATTAAATTAACCCCCCCTTATTCAAGGCACTCAATGACCAGCAATAACTCAACACCTCAAGCAATACAGCCCACCATTTTATCTTACGTAAAAGACCTGCCGAACATCTGCTCACTTGCCGGCTTGGCTTGTACTATGTCGGCTATATATTTTAGTATCTTGGGGTTTTATTATGCCGCAATGATCGGCATGGTCTGGGCAGTAGCGTTTGATTGGGCCGATGGCCTGGTTGCCCGAAAAATGAAAGGACGCACCGGCACCGATAGTGCCTTTGGTGGTCAGCTGGATGTGTTGATAGACATCGTCAGCTATGGCGTCACCCCGGCAATACTGCTATTGAGTTTTGGCAAGTTTGAGCCAATATACCTGCTGGGTGCTTTTCTTATGGTGGCGGCTAGTGCCATACGCTTAAGCTACTTCAGTACTTATGGTCTTGCTGGAGGCACTAAATATACCGGACTTGCTCTGGATAATAACAGCCTAATACTCGTGCTGATCTTTCTTGTGGAAGGGTTCGTAAGCCCTGAGAGCTTTGCCATTATTCTTTATATCAGTGGTGTAGGCTTAGCCGCTTTGAACGTATCAGAAATCAAAACCCCTAAGCTTTCCGGCAAGCCGCGGAATGTTTATATTCTTGCGGCTTATACTCTAGCTATAACGGCGATCTACAGTTGGAAAATGCTATAACGCAGGTTTTATAAACCGATTCATAATGGGGTATTTATTCCACAAAACGGCGTAAATACCTCCCTGTAGCCTTAGTTCGGCTCCATGCCTCGCATATTTTCTCCACAACTACCCAATAATGAATCTATTATTGTCTTAATTTGAATAGTTAAGAAATCACTTCCATAAACCGTGGTAATGGCGGCTTAGTTACTAATAGCCCTGCGGTTACGGGTTTACCATGATCTTCGATGTCTAAAATCTCACAAATAGAACCACAAATTTCAGTTTGCTTCAGCGCACAGTCTTGCTGATGAGAGAATTGGTCGCCGATTACAAATAATGGAATATCACGCTCTTCTGCTAGCGTGCCACCGTGGCTTTTATCACCATTCATACCGTGGTCAGCGGTAATGATGACCTGATAACCCTCTTCAATCCAAGCTGGAATATAGCGCGACAATTCACTATCGGATTGACGTACCGTATTACGATAATGAGAGCTATCAACCCCTGATTTATGTCCGGCATTATCAATGTTCATAGGGTGTATTAATAGAAAATCAGGATTATGGCGACGCAGTAGAGACTCTGCATCTAGATATAAGTAGCTATCAGGATAATGGTCACCATGATAGAAGCAGCCATGCTGAATGAGTTGCTCTGGATCTTGGGTATGACGGTCTCGAACAGGATCGTAAGGGCTGCGGTTATACAGCTCACTGAACCAATGAAATGCCGCCGCCGCTGTGGTTAACCCAGCATCGCGGGCTAAACTGAATACACTTTGCTGATTGGAGTTGCGAGTAACCTCGTTATGCACAATGCCACTGACAATCGGAGTGACGCCAGTAAGAATGGTCTCATACAAGGGGCGAGATTTAGAGGGCAGCTCGCATTGCAGCTTATACTGAGTCGCTGTCCCTTNCTCTTTTANACCCTGAAGGAAACCCATGCATTGCAANGANGTTTCATAGGCAAGGCCATCTAGCACTACTAAAATNACTTTGTTAGACATATTTTCTGCCAAATCACTGCCGACAAGGTTAGCGGCAAGGGTTAGTGAATATTAATAAGCTTAGAATAGGTCGTCTATATGAACAATTTATGACTAATATAAGATAGATTTATGACAGAAAATGAAAGTAAAAGCGATGACTTTCATAAATATATTCATGTTTTNAGCAATTCTTTTTGTTGTATATANTCNAGTAATTTTGCTTCAGGCAAAGGNTTGCTAAAATAGAACCCTTGTACCTCCTCGCATCCCACTTGTTGTAAAAANTTAAGTTGTTCTTTTGTTTCCACGCCTTCAGCAATTACCCCTAAGCCTAGGTTATGGGCCATGGAAATAATAGTACGGGTGATCTGTGCATCNTCGGCACTTTCCGGCAGGCCACGGATAAANCTCTGATCAATCTTCAAGGAATCNACNGGGAANTGCTTTAAATAATTAAGTGATGAATAGCCNGTGCCAAAATCATCAATCGCCATACGTACGCCCATAGCCCGTAACTGAGACAAGGCTTCTAACGTATGTTCTAAATCATCGATCAATAGACTTTCAGTCAGCTCTAGCTCCAGCTGACTAGGGTCTATCCCGGTTTCNCGNACAACCTCTTGCACTAGNGTNATAAAATCAGCCTGCTTGAATTGGCGCGCTGAAACATTGATCGCTATGCGGTTAACAGGAATCCCTTGCTGCTGCCATTTCGCCATATCAGCACAGGCTTTGCGTAATACCCACTCGCCAATAGGAATAATTAAGCCAGTATCTTCAATNATTGGAATGAAATGCCCAGGGGAGATCATACCTTTACTATGGTGGTGCCAGCGTAATAGCGCTTCTACNCCTTGCATACTGCAATCCGCAGAGGCGAATTGTGGCTGGTAATATAATTCTAATTCTTCTCGCTCAATGGCGTAGCGTAAATCACCTTCCATTTCTAATAATTCGACGGCCTTTTTATTCATGTGNTCATCGAAAAACTGTACGGAATTNCGGCCGCTATCTTTAGCGTGATACATCGCCATATCAGAATTTTTTAATAGCTCGGTAACGGTGTAGCCATCATGAGGNAAGATAGCGATACCNATACTGGCGGTTANAAANAGCTCTTTCTGCTCAATNAGAAACGGCTGCTGCAGTGCGTGCAATATGCGTTCGCCCACTTGCACCGCAGTATTGGCGGCGCTATCCGAGGTTTTTTGATCGCTAAGGGCGATGGTGAACTCATCTCCACTCATACGACAAACAAGATCTGCTTTNTTAATGCAGGCTTTTAATCGTACNGCGACTTCTTTTAATACTTTATCCCCTGCCGGATGGCCCATAGTGTCATTAATNGGTTTAAAGCGATCTANGTCTAAAAATAANACNGCAATATAAGTATTGTNTTGGCGNGCCGTCNTTACCATCTGGTCTANTTTTTCATGCATCTGGCTGCGNTTAGGNAGNCCCGTTAGAGGNTCAAAGTAGGCNAGCTTGTGAATNCGACTTTCGATGACCTTACGTTCGGTAATATCTGAAACAATAATAATTAAATTCTGCACNTTACCCGATGAACTTCTAGTCGCGCTGACCCCTGTCCAGCTAACACGCTCTTCACCATTCTTACGCAAATAGTGTACTTCACCTTGCCAATAGCTTTCTTTAATAATGGCTTGACCCACTTCAGTATAAAAGTCTTCACCATGAAACTTTTTATTAATGATGTCATCAGGCCTTAACCCTTGTATTTCGGCGAGAGAGAACTGACTTCCTTCATAAAAAGCAGGGTTGGCATTAATGACGATGCCTTTACTGTCGGTTACTAAGATGGCCTCGTTACTATTGTCAAAAACCTGCCCGGCTAATAACAACTCGCGTTCAATTTGACGNTCTTCGGTAACATTNCGCACNATACCNAAAATACCTTCTAGCNTATTATTTTCGTTNCGTAGATAACTCGCTTTCGCTTCAATGATGAGAGTATGCCCACCNTTGNTGGTGGCCGTTATATCAATNTTAAAAATGACATCGCCATTACCGCGGCTAGAGCTNGGGGCNCCTTTNACGGCAGACAATAAGCGGCTATTGAGCTTTTTNAAATCACTGCGGCTGAATATACCGTTGATAGCCCCCCTGAAAATNTCGTCAGGGGTATAACCCAGCATNGTGTAGATAGANGAGCTGATAAAGGTGAANTTNAGNTGTGCATCGACGGCCCAAATAACATCATTTACATTTTCAGCAAGCAGNCGATAGCGGCGTTCATTTTCAATCAGNAGNTCNTGTGCTTCTACTTCTTTGGTGACATCCCGAGNTGAGCAAATATAACGACAAACCAAATNATCACTGTCGTAATCAAAGGGGCTATTGGTAAAACGAATTATTTTCCAGATGCCGGCGNCATCTTTAATNCGGCAAGTTTNAGTAACCGTTTCTGTGAGTTTTAATTGGCGGGTGTTTTTGATCAGCTGTAATAGCTTGTCAGCATCATCCGGATGGAATTCTATATTCCAATCAGATAGCGCAGGGCTGCTGGGTTCAGGTAAATTAAATAATTTATTGAGGCTGCTATTGCAGTACTCTATTCTTGGCATCAGCTTTTCATCAAGGGCTAAAACGTACAGCATGTCGACAGTACGCTTCATTATTTTTGCCCAAAACTGTTCTCGGCTATACAGTTCTGCGGTGGCTCGTTCTTGCTCGGTAATATCAATAAAGGTTATCAGAGCATTCTGATCAGAGCCTGCGTGTAAGCTAATATTGGTCCACAGTATGCGTTTATTATTTTCAAAATCACTAATGTTTAATTTGAAATCACAGGACCCTATTCCTTTAGAGTAGGCCGTGGTAATCGCATTATTAATAATATCAACTTGTTCGGATATTAGTTTTGGAAACGCATGTATTAAGTGCGGCTGGTCATGGGCATGAAATAGCTCTATCGCGGCATGATTGGCATTTATAATAGTTACCGGCTCATCTTCTAATTGCTGAATGTCGGGTATCAATAAAACGCAGTGAGCAATCGCCGCTTCATCAAATATGCCTTTGTAGCGAGATCGACTTTCTTCTAAGGCCCGTCGGTTTCTAACCGCATCCGTTACGTCACGAATGAGCCAAACTACTCCAGAGATTTTACCCTCATCATAGAGCAGATTATAAGATTGCTCTAAAATGAAATCTTCATTCTGAATGGTTAAATGAAGTTCTCTCTGCTCTTCTTGCAGTAATTCTAATTCTTTAATACTGAGGTCTTTTGACCATAAAGAATTTTCATCTGGCCACAGTGCCGTTAACGATGCCCCTAAAATCTGCTGGTGGCCTAGGCGGCTAAAAATCAAATCGGCTTTGGGGTTTCGGTAGGTAATGATTTTATTGCAGTCGGTGGTGATGATCGCTTCATCAATCGACATTAAAGACTTTTCTGCTCTCTGCTCGACTTGGCGGCGGGCAAAGGTTTCTTGATTTTTCTTTCGGGTAATCGCCAGTAAATAAAAACGCAACATCGAAGCCACGGCAATGAAAATGCATAAAATAACCAGGTTAGGTACAATTATATTCCATAATGTGCCGCGCAAGTAGCCTGTTTTCTTAACGGCCATTAGCTCCCAAGGTGACGCTGAAATCTTTCGGCGGTAAGCCACTTGATCAATCATCTGTGCTAAGTCGACAGCCTCTTTATTGGACAAATATTCTTGTTCAGTGATGATGAATTTTTTTAATTCTTGATCGTATAGTGCTAACTGATAGCCCTCGAATCCCCCGTTATAAATAATTTCGGAAAACTTGTTATAGGGGCGTCGTACGATAAAACCATATTGCTTAGTATTATGTTCAAACCAAGTGATGCTATAAAATCCACCTTGCTCGCCGTAGTGGAGAGCAAAGAAACGGCTACTATGATCGCTATTACTGGAAGATTTTTTAATTAATTGAGCTTCGTTGCCGGCTAAAAGTGGCCCTTCTAAGAAGAGCAGTTCGCCTTTATCATCAACCAGCATGTAGCCAGTGAGGTCGAAAAAGGTTTTATTGATTTTTTGTCGCAGTTGCAACTGATGATCAGAGTCAGTCTGGGTAATCAGCTTTATTAGGTCGCTTTTGTAGGTATTAGCAAAAAACTGATTCACATGAATAGAGGCTTTTGCGGTAATAGACGCTTGCGCGACAAAGCTATCAACAGAGCGGATCATATTGGTTTGATAGTTTTTCTCGGCTTCATTCCATTGATGCCAGCTGTGTATTATAAGTACCAGCGATAAAAAGATAAAAAATACCACAAATATAGTTGTGAAAGATCTATCTTGGCTTAACCCTTGGGTTGAGTTTGTATCCGTACTTCTCGAGAAGGCTGTATTGTTAGAATCTTTAGTGCCTAGCATGCTTTGAAAGCGGTCCACTGTTATTATTACTACTTTATGAGTATAGACGGATTTTGGAGAATATTTTAGTAAATTTGTCGGCTGAAATTGCTAATTGCCCGACTTTTCAGTAGTTTTACAAACATACCACATTTGAATCAATTTTTAACGGGGTAGCCTAGTGGCTCAATAGAGGTATCTGTCCTATTAAATTTTAGTTACGTTTTATAATAAATGCGGATACCACCCGTAGTACCTATGATTTTAGTCCTCTTAAATAGTTTTCTTCTCTCATTTTTAGAGGAAATTAATATTTATCGTCACCTTTTCTGATATTTGTCTAAATTAAGGTCCGTAAACTTAACTTTTTTGGCCGTAATGGTACATGTGTTCTACCTCGGGTTGTCGGCTAAGAATTAGCAGCTACAGGTTGTTTCGGAGATAAATAATCTCAGTGGAGCACTACCTCAGAAAAAAGACTAATTTTCACACTCAGCTCTACTAACTAAAAGGAGATTCAAAAGCGGAGATAATTTCTTCCCTGTAATTTCCAAGCAAGTCGATATTAAAGAACTCTGAATCATGAGTTTTGTCTGTATTAACATCAACGTTCTGCCCAAAAGAAAGACTAGATTCATTGCCCAACAATTCATTCTTTAATAAGACCTGAACAGTAGGCTTTGCATCCCCCAGTTTATGGTTTACATCATTGCGCCCACTATTAACCAATAAATATGAATCTGGAATATCCTTTTCTATCTGCTTCGCGTATTCCGTGAGCTTATGCTCAGCGAAGGTATACAGCCAAGCCTCCTGATTGGGAGCATTGCTTACCCTTAAAATTCGGCCCAATACCTGCCTAAAATAAAGCTCGGTTTTAATATTACTGAGATGACAACAAACCTGTAGTCTTGGAATGTCAGTGCCTTCACTGATCATGCCCACACTGACTATCCATTGAGTGCCTGAACTTCTGAATCTATCAATGATTTGATGCGCGTCAGGAACCCTGTACGAGACCAACACCGCAGACTGGCCTAGCTCATGAGTTAATACCTTTAATATCATTTCGGCATGCGAAATAGATGACGCGACAACTAGCCCTCCCGCATCTCTGTTGTCTTTACGAATAGCCCCCAGCTTTTCACAGCCCATTTTTAGTAAATACAAAATAGCTTTAGGATCATTAAGAATCAAACTGTAATTGACGCTAGGTTCATTGAGTAAATTGCTGATGCTTGTAAAGTGTTTAGACTTGATTTTGCTAGTGCTTAAAATCAGCTTTTCATTATCTATTAGCACCACCTTCGGTTTTCTACAGACGTTATCCTGTACTGCAGTGAGCAGACTGTACTGATAATCACATTCTATCGGCAGTGTCTCTTTTGATAACACTATCGCAGTAATGTCCGACCGCCATGGAGTACCACTCAAGGCTAGCGTATAGGTTGCTTTGTTTTTAACGTGCTGAAGAATCTTCTCGCCCCAAGAGTTTGAATCTTCCTCCGTCCTACCTGAACAGTGATGTATCTCATCAAAAATAACCAATACCTTATGATGATCAAATATCTGCCAGAACTCATCATTTACAAACGCCATACTTTGGTAAGTGTATG